>QKFD01000104.1 GCA_003251535.1 Chromatiales bacterium
GGGCAGGGGCGCCCCTCTGCGGCGCCCCTGCCCCATCCTCGCCCCATGCTGACAGACCTAGGGGAATGCCTAGTCCACTAGGCAGCGGCCTAGTTGTTGGCTCCGCCTGCGCTCCGCTAATTTTCTCTCATCCCCGGAGCGGTCGGCCCCGACCACCCGGTGACCAACGACAGGCGGTGAGGCGCACCACTGTCGCCCTCCACCAATAACGATGGCGCCGACGGTCTACTCCAATGACACTCTCTTCGCAGGCAATGAGCGGTATGGGCGGGATCAAACGGGTCACGATCGACCAACTGCTGCCCGGCATGTATATCCATGACCTCAACTGCGGTTGGTTAAATCACCCCTTTGTCACCAGCCGCTTCACCATTGAGAACCGCGAAACGGTCCACAAGATCGGCACCCTCGGCATCCGTGAGGTCTATATCGACACCCGCCGCGGACTGGATCTACCCAACGCCCCCACCTCGGCAGAGGTCAACTCCGCGCTGGAGCAGCAGCTCCAACAGATCGCCAACGACGCCCCCGAGCTACCAGAGCGCACCACCCCAGGAGAGGAGATGGCGCGGGCCGGTACCATCCTGCGGGAGGCGGCCCAGATCGTCACCGAGGTGATGCAGGATGCGCGGCTCGGACGCCAGATCGAGGTGGAGCGGTTAGAGCCGCTGGTGGAGCGCATGACCGACTCCATCCTGCGCAACCAAGATGCCCTTATCTGCCTAACCCGGCTCAAGGATAAGGATGACTACACCTTCCTCCACTCCGTCAGCGTCAGTGCGCTGTTGATCGCCTTTGCACGCAGCCAAGGGTTTAGTCGCGCCGATCTCCAGCTCATCGGCCTGGGCGGCCTGCTGCACGACGTGGGCAAGACGCGGGTGCCGGATGAGATCCTGAACAAACCGGGGCGACTGACCGACGTCGAGTTCGCCATCATGAAGGGCCATGTCGATCACAGCCGGGAGATCCTGGCGCAGACCGGTGGTATCGATCCGCGGGCGGTCCATGTGGCACTCCAACACCACGAACGTTATGACGGCAGCGGCTATCCCGAGGGGTTAGCGGGCGACGCCATCGCCCCCTGGGGTCAGATGGCGGCCATCGTCGATGTCTACGATGCCATCACCTCCAACCGGGTCTATCACAAGGGGATGGAGCCCTCCGCAGCGCTGCGCAAGATGCTGGAGTGGGGCAAGTTTCACTTTAATGAGAAGCTGGTCCATGCCTTTGTCCGCACGGTGGGGATCTACCCTGCCGGTAGTCTGGTCCTGCTGGAGAGCGGTCGCCTGGGGGTGGTGGTGGAGCAGCACGAGGGCAGCCTGCTCGCCCCGACGGTACGGGTCTTCTACTCCACCCGCTCCCGTGCCCACATCGCCCCCCGGGAGATCGATCTCTCCCGCCCCGTGGGCCATGGCGGAGGTGATCGCATTGTTGGCTACGAATCGTGGGCCGATTGGGGGCTCGATCCGGAGCGCTATATCGTGGGTTGAAGTGGTTAGAGTTGTTGTGTAGGTGGGGAGCCGTACGGGGCGCGATGGCAATCATCGCGCCCCATTTGCATCGGGCGCCTGGAGCGGGTTAACTGCCACTCTCTCCCCCTTCGGAGCCGATGCGATGAGCCAACCCAACCCCTTCGATCTCGATCAACCCAGCGCCTACCGCGCCTGGCGTGAACAGAAGCTGGCCCACCGCCCCGCCAGTGCCGATGACCTCGTGGTCACCGTGGCCGATCCGCGCCATCTGACGGACAGCGAGTATGCCGCACTGCACCAGCGCCTACGCCACTACAACATGGCCATCTACGCCAGCGACACGGCGACTCAAGCGGATAAACAGATCCCACGCGCCCTTGGCCTCCAGTTCGGCCTCGCCCACCTCGATAGCAACTACTTGGCGGATGACGACGGCATCACCTCCCTCACCGTCAATCCGCATGGCGAGCACCCCCACTACATCCCCTACACCAATCGCCCCATCCGTTGGCACACCGACGGCTACTACAACACCCCCGAGCGACAGATCCGCGCCATCATCCTCCACTGCGTGCAGAGCGCGGGCAGTGGTGGCGACAACGGTCTCCTCGATCATGAGCTGGTCTACATCGCCCTGCGCGATGAGGATCCCGAGCTGATTCGAGCCCTGATGGATCCAGCGGCGATGACCATCCCACCTGGCACTGAAGGGGATGGTGGTGAGCGGGGTGAGCGGGCTGGGCCAGTCTTCTCTATCCAGCAGGATGGCTGTCTGCACATGCGCTATACGGCGCGCAAGCGCAATATCCAGTGGCACGCAGGGGCGCCCGCCGCCGCGGCAGCGCGCCTAGAGGCACTCTTAGAGGGGGAGTTAGCGGGCAAGCTGCGGGCCCGCCTGGAGCCGGGGATGGGGCTCATCTGCAACAACGTGCTACACGACCGGACCGGTTTCGATGACCCCGGCGCCACCCACCGGCTCATCTACCGCGCCCGCTACTTCGATCGGGTACGCGATACCTGAGACCGGCGGGCAGCTGACTGCCCGCCGGGGGGCGGTCTATTCGGTGATGCGATACTCCGCTGAACGGGCGTGGGCCGTGAGCCCCTCGCCGCGGGCCAACACCGAGGCGGTCCTGCCGAGGCTAGAGGCCCCTGCCGCTGAACACATGATGAGGCTGGAGCGCTTTTGGAAGTCATACACCCCAAGCGGCGAGGAGAAGCGGGCGGTGCGCGAGGTGGGCAGCACATGGTTGGGGCCGGCGCAGTAGTCACCCACCGCCTCGGCGGTGTAGCGCCCCATAAAGATGGCGCCGGCGTGGCGGATCTTGCCCACCAGGGCCTGGGGATCGGCCACCGATAGCTCCAAGTGCTCGGGGGCGATGGTGTTGGCAACCGCGATGGCCTCCTCCATGTCCCGCACTACGATCAGGGCAGCGCGATCCGCCAATGAGCGCTCGATGATCTCGCTGCGCTCCATGGTCGGCAGCAGGCGATCGATAGCAGCGGCCACCGCATCGGCGAAGGCGGCATCGGGGGTGACCAGGATCGGTTGGGCATCCTGATCGTGCTCTGCCTGGGAGAAGAGGTCCATGGCGATCCAATCGGCATCGGTCTCGCCATCGCAGATCACCAGGATCTCCGAAGGACCGGCGATCATGTCGATGCCGACGGTACCAAAGACCATCCCCTTGGCAGTGGCCACAAAGATGTTGCCGGGGCCGACAATCTTATCCACCTGCGGCACGCTCTCCGTGCCATAGGCCATTGCCGCCACCGCCTGGGCGCCGCCGACGGCGAACACCTTATCGACCCCCGCCACCGCCGCCGCCGCCAGCACCAACTCATTCATCTCGCCGCCGGGGGTGGGCACCACCATCACCAGCTCCGCCACCCCCGCCACCTTGGCCGGAATAGCGTTCATCAAGACCGATGAGGGGTAGGCCGCCTTACCGCCAGGGACATAGAGCCCGGCGCGATCCAGCGGCGTCACCTGCTGACCCAGCAGGGTGCCATCCGCCTCCACATAGCTCCAGGATTCGCTCTTCTGATGCTCGTGGTAACTACGCACCCGCTGAGCGGAGATCTCCAACGCCTGACGCTGCTCCGGTGAGATACGCTGGAGCGCCTCCTGCAAACGGGCGGCGGGGATCGTCAGCTCCGCCATAGAGGCGACGCTCATGCGATCAAAGCGGTTGGTGTACTCCACCACCGCGGCATCACCGCGACTACGCACGGCGTGCAGGATCTCTCGCACGGTGCTCTGCACCTTCTCATCGGAGACCGCCTCCCAGGCAATGAGGCGGGCGAGTGCTGCATCAAAATCGGCTTGGCGACTGTCCAGGCGGGTGATTGCGGCCATCGGTTACTCTCTCAAAAAAGCGGAAAAAAAGGGGGTGGCAGGCGCGTGGTCTACGCCGCCGAACGGCGCCCGCCCACCGCCTCGGCCATCTGCTCGATAAAGGCGCGCACCGGCGCATGTTTCATCTTCATCGAGCCTTTATTGACCACGAGCCGCGAGCTGATATCCATAATGTGCTCCAGCGGCACCAGGCCATTGGCCTTGAGGGTGTTGCCAGTCTCCACCAGATCCACAATGCGATCGGCCAGTCCCACCAGCGGCGCCAACTCCATGGAGCCGTAGAGCTTGATGATCTCCACCTGCCGCCCCTGGCGGGCGTAGTAGTCGCGGGTGATGGTGGTGTATTTGGTGGCGATGCGCGGCCGCCGCGGCAGCGGGCGGTCGGGGTGACCCGCCACCATCAACCGACAGCGGGCAATCTCCAGATCCAGCGGCTCATAGAGCCCGTTACCGCCATGCTCCAACAGCACATCCTTGCCGGTGACGCCGAGATCGGCCGCGCCATACTCGACAAAGGTGGGCACATCGGCTGCACGGATGATCACCAGCTTCACCTCGGGCCGATTGGTGTCCAGGATGAGCTTACGGCTCTTCTCCGGGTCATCCAGCGGTTCGATGCCGGCGTGGGCCAGCAGGGGCAGGGTATCCTTGAAGATGCGCCCTTTGGAGAGGGCGATGGTCAAGGTGTCACTCATGCGTCACTCCCGTTGGACCGTTCGAAGTGTCTCGCTGGCAACCGGCGGATGCGGGCCCCCAGCTGCTGGAGCTTCTCTTCGATGCACTCATAGCCGCGGTCGATATGGTAGATGCGATCGACGATGGTATCCCCTTCTGCCACCAGTCCAGCCAGCACCAGGCTGGCGGAGGCACGCAGATCGGTGGCCATCACCGGCGCAGCGGTGAGCCGCTCGACACCACGGATGAAGGCATTATTGCCCTCCAGCCGGATATCGGCCCCCATGCGCTGGAGTTCATGCACATGCATGAAGCGGTTCTCGAACACCGTTTCAGTGATAGCGGCGGCACCGCGGGCAACGCAGTTGAGGGCGGTGAACTGCGCCTGCATATCGGTGGGGAAGGCAGGATAGGGGGCGGTATAGACATCCACCGCCATGGGCCGCTGCCCCTTCATATCCAGCACAATCCAGTCGGGTCCTACCTCAATCTCCGCCCCCGCCTCGCGCAACTTGATGAGCACGGCATCCAGCAGATCCGGACGGGTATCCTTCAGTTTGACGCGCCCACCAGAGATGGCGGCGGCCACTAGATAGGTACCGGTCTCGATCCGATCCGGCAACACGGAGTAGGTCCCGGCGGAGAGGCTATCCACCCCCTCGATGGTGATGGTATCGGTCCCGGCCCCATACACCTTGGCGCCCAGGGCGTTGAGACAGTTGGCCAGGTCCACCACCTCCGGCTCGCGGGCGGCGTTCTCGATCACCGAGGTCCCCTTGGCCAGGGCGGCGGCCATCATCAGGTTCTCGGTGCCGGTGACGGTGATGAGGTCCATCACCAACTTGGCGCCGGTCAGGCGGGAGGCGGTGGCCTTGATGTAGCCGTTCTCCACCCGGATATCGGCCCCCATGGCGCGCAGTCCAGAGATGTGCAGGTTGACCGGCCGCGAACCGATGGCGCAGCCCCCCGGCAGCGAGACCTCCGCCCGGCCGTAGCGGGCCAGGAGCGGCCCCAGCACCAGGATGGAGGCGCGCATGGTCTTCACCAGCTCGTAGGGGGCAACGAAGGAGCGGATAGTGCGGGCGTCTACCTCGGTGTTGAGCTTCTCGTCCACCGTGAGGTGGACCCCCATGTTGCCGAGTAGCTCCATGGTGGTGGTAACGTCCTGTAGGTGCGGGACGTTACACACCGTCACCGGACCATCGGCCAGCAGGGTGGCCGCTAGGATGGGTAGGGCGGCATTCTTGGCGCCGGAGATGCGGATCTCACCCTGTAAGGGGTTACCGCCAGTGATCACCAATTTGTCCACGTCAGGGGATCCGGTCACTGGGAAATGCGGAGCTTTCGCGCCGTCTCCCACTCATCAGGGGTATAGGCCTTGATATTGACCGCGTGAATGGCGCCGGAGGTGATGGCATCGGTGATGGTGGCGTAGATCGCCTGTTGGCGCACCACGGGCCCCTTGCCGGCGAATAGCTCGCCCACCACCACGATATCAAAATGGCTCCCGTCTCCGGTGACGTCGATCTGACACCCCGGCAGGCCGGCTTCGATGAGCTGTTGGACCTCGGCTGGTTGCATCGGCTCCACTCGTATTGGATGGATAGAACGGGCAATGATACCCGCTCCGCGATGCCAGGTGTAGGCAGCCACCGGGGTCGAATTGGAGGGAACCACAGTGGAAGAAAGGGTGGCCGGTCGGCCCCCTCCCCTAGCGGCCTTAAGGGAGGGGCGCAGTAGCGGTGAAGGAGGGTTAAGCGAAGGGGAGGATCCCGTCGAGGCTACTCACCCGGGCTATCTCCCGCATCTGCCGCGGGACATTGTGAAACTGGATGGGCCGCTTGGCCCGTTCCGCCTCGCGGGTCCACTCGATGAGCAGGGCCAGACCGGCGCTATCGGCCCGCTCCACCTGCCCAAGATCCACCGTCAGTGGGCCATCCCCACCAGTCAGCTGCGCGGTCCCCTCGCGCCACAGGGCCATGACGGTGGCGAAGGTAAGCTCCCCCACTAGGCGGAAACGCCCCTCGCCAACCGCCTCAAAGTGGCTCTCCTCACTCACGCCCCGCCCTCTCCCTTGCGGGCGTTAAGCTCGGCGAGATGGGTCAGCAGGCCGCCCATCCCCCCCTTCTGGATCTCTTCATTGAAGCTGGCGCGATAGTTGGTCACTAGGCTGATGCCATCGACGCTGATGTCATAGACCTTCCAGCCATCACTACCGAGGTAAAGTTCATAGTTGATGGCCACCGCATACCCCCCCGACTGCTTCACCTCGGTCCGCACCGTAGCGCGATCCGGCCGCTCGCCTGGGCGTAGCGGCAGCATGTCGATGGATTGGTCGGTGTACTCCAACAGTGCCTTGGCGTAGGTGCGCACCAGCAGACTACGGAACTGGCCGATAAACTCCTGCTGCTGGGTTGCGTCGGCACTACGCCAGTGGCGCCCCAACACCCAACGGGACATCCGCTCGAAATCGAAGTGGGGCAGGATGAGGTCCTGGACCAGCGGATAGATGAGATCGGGATTCTCCTCCAGCTGGGCCCGCTCCGACTTGAGGCGTGCGGTCACCTGCTGGGTCGTCTCCTGCACCATGGTCTGCGCCTGCTGGGCATCCTCTGCCCACACGGCCGGCGGCAACAGACTCAACCCAAAAACCAGTAACAAGAAGAGCCGTTTCATTTCTCCTCCGACGCCTTGCTAAAGAGGAACTTGCCAATGAGCTGCTCCAAGATCAGGGAGGACTGGGTAATGGCAATGCTGCCCCCCGGAGCCAGCACCTCCTCCGCGCCACCCGGCTCCAGCCCAACATACTTCTCCCCCAACAGACCGGAGGTCAGGATAGAGGCACCGGTATCCTCCGGCAGCTGGTTAAAGCGTGCCTGGATGCGCAGGGTCACCACCGCCTGGAAGGTGCGTGGGTCATAGTCGATGGCGGTCACCCGCCCGATGCGCACCCCGCCAACCGTCACCGGGGCACGGACCTTGAGCCCGGCGATATTGTCGAAGCGGGCGGTCAGCGGATAGCCCTCATCATCGACCAAGGTCAGATTACTCACCTGCATCGCCAACACAAATAGCGCGGCGAGGCCAGCGGCCACAAACAGGCCCACCCAGATCTCAACGGTGCGAGACTTCATCATGCATCACTCTCCGAACATCAGGGCGGTGAGCACGAAATCGAGCCCCAGGACCGCCAGCGAAGTATGGACCACAGTGCGGGTGGTGGCCCGACTCACCCCTTCCGATGTGGGTATCGCGTCGTAGCCCTCGAACAGGGCGATCCAGGTGGCGACCACACCAAACACCAGGCTCTTAATCACCCCATTCCACACATCATCACGGAAATCGGTAGCCGCCTGCATCTGCGACCAGTAGGCGCCATCATCCACCCCCAGCAGCCCGACACCGACGAAGTACCCCCCCCACACCCCCACCGCGCTGAAGATGGCGGCGAGCACAGGGAGGGAGAGGAAGCCGGCCAGAAAACGCGGGGCCAGTACCCGCCGCACGGGGTCCACTGCCATCATCTCCATGCCGGAGAGCTGCTCGGTGGCCTTCATCAGACCAATCTCGGCGGTGAGCGCCGAGCCGGCGCGGCCGGCGAATAACAGGGCCGTCACCACTGGCCCCAACTCGCGCACCAGCGTCAGGGCCACCACTGAGCCGAGGGACTGCTCGGCACCAAAATCGACCAGGGTGTTGTAACCCTGGAGCCCCAGCACCATGCCGACGAACAGCCCAGAGACGACGATGATGATGAGTGACAGCACCCCCACCGCGTAGACCTGCTGCACCACCAGTCCAGGGCGCAACACCATCCCCGGCAGCCCCTGGAGGATGGCAAAGAAGAGTAGATGGCCGCGCCCCAAGCGCTGGAAAAAGGAGAGCGCACTATGGCCGAGTCCGGCGAGCCACTCCATCACCGCCCCCCCTGCCGCGACTCGCGGCCCGCCAGCAGGTCCTCGCCAAAGGGGGCCGCTGGATAGTGGAAGGGCACCGGGCCATCCGGCTCGGCGTTGAGGAACTGCTGTGCCCAAGCGGAATCGGAGCGCTCCAGATCCGCGGGCGTACCGTGGGCAACAATCCGCCCCTGGGCGATGAGATAGATGTAATCGGAGATGGCGGCGGTCTCCTTGACGTCGTGGGAGACGATGATGCTGGTCAGGCCCAGGGCGTCGTTTAGCAGCCGGATGAGCTTCACCAGCACCCCCATGGAGATGGGGTCCTGGCCGGTGAATGGCTCGTCATACATGATCATGGTGGGGTCCAGGGCGATGGCCCGCGCCAATGCCGCACGCCGCGCCATGCCACCGGAGAGCTCGCTCGGCATCAGGTCGCGCGCGCCGCGCAGCCCCACTGCCTCCAACTTCATCAGGACCAGATCGCGCACCATCGCCTCCGGTAGCCGGGTGTGCTCCCGCAACGGGAAGGCGACGTTGTCGTAGAGGTTCAGGTCGGTAAACAGGGCACCGCTCTGAAACAGCATCCCCATCCGTTTGCGCAGCTCATAGAGCCGGCTGCGGGAGAGGCGCTGCACCTGCTCCCCCGCCACCTCAATAGTGCCGGCGTCAGGTCTCAGCTGGCCCCCGATGAGCTTGAGCAGCGTCGTCTTACCGGTCCCGGAGGGGCCCATAATGGCGGTGACGGAGCCACGACGGATGTCAAGATCAACGCCATCGAAGATCTTCCGGTGACCGCGGCTAAAGTGCAGATCGCGAATTCGGACCAGATGTTCCTCAGGGCGTGACATCGCCAAAGGTGCTCCTTCAGGTAAGACGACGGATGCAGATAGGGGGGAGAGAGCCGCCAAGTCTGGGTGAGTTGACTGCGACAGTCAACGGGGCACATGCGCCATAGGCGCATAGAAAATGTAAAAAGATCAAGCCATCCCCACCTACCCCAGCCAATTCTCCAAAAGAGTGTAAATACTTACTCAGCACTGCCAGTCACACCCCTAGTAGTTCCGCTACGGTGCGTGCCCCTCGTAACACCTCTAGTGTCGGAGGCTCCCCCTCCACCACCAGTAGCCCCGTTGGACCGAGCTGTTCAATGAGCGCCCGCAGGGGCCGCGGCTCCAGCGCCCCCGGCCAGCGCGCCACCGGAAAGGTGCCTCCCGCCACCCCCAGAGGACAACCCAGGGGGAGGTCCGAGGGCAATGCCAACGGTCCCGGAGCCACCACACCACCACAGCGCTCTCCCAATGCCTGGGCGACGGCAACTACCGCGGCCAGATCATCCCCGGGTGACCACTCCAAAAAGAAGCGAAAACCTGGCTGGGTGTCGGCCAACCACGAGTCGATAGCCGGCGCCCTCCACTCTGACGCAGGCAGGAGTAGCGCGGCAAACTCGTTGGCATAGTAGGTAAGCATCCACTCTGGAGGTAGGTCCTCTGGATAGAAGGAACCCAACCAAGCCGGATGGGCATAACCTAGGGCGCTGGTCCACATGAGCCACTTCCTCGAATAGGCCGAACAGTCTACTCTTGCCTGCGGCACCGGCACACGGTGGCTCGGGATCCTAGGCTAGGTGACCCAGTAAATGGTCACCTTATTGCCATATGAGCCACCTATTCCAGGTTGAATCGGGTGGGTAGAATGGGCGGTCTCGCGCACTTTACCCCCGCTTGCGAGGTACCCCATGGGTGACGTAGTGCCTTTTAAAAAGCCATCCGCACAGACCCGCAATAAGGGTAAGAGCTTGTGCCGCAACGGCTTCCACAAATGGGAGCTGCTACCAGAACGCCCCTTTGACGTCCATCTGGGCAAACTGGTCACCGCCTGGCGCTGCGTCCGCTGTGGTGCCCGCAAAACTGAGGCACGCTGAGCAACAACCTTAAGGAAATGAGAAGTATGTTTGGCCGTTATCCCCGTCTCACCCTCATCTTGAGCCTCCTGACCCTTGCTACGGGTTGCGCCAGCAATCCAACGGCCGACCAGCGGGATCCGCTGGAGGGTTACAACCGGGCCATGTTCGAGTTCAATGATCAACTCGACCGAGCCGTCATGCGCCCAGTGGCGGAGACCTACGAGGAGAACATGCCGGGCCCCATCAACACCGGCATCAGTAACTTTTTTGGCAACTTGAATGATGTGGTGGTACTGGTCAACGACCTCCTCCAGTTCAAACTCAAGCAGGCCGCCTCCGACCTCGGCCGCATCACCTTCAATACCACCGTCGGCTTAGGTGGATTGATCGATGTCGCCACCCCCATGGATTTCCCCAAACACTACGAAGATTTCGGCCAGACCCTCGGCTACTGGGGAATCCCCGCCGGCCCCTATCTGATACTGCCGATCCTGGGTCCCAGCTCCATCCGCGATAGTGGTGGTCTGGCGGTGGATGGCATCTACCTCGATCCGATCTACCAGGCCGATGTCCACCCCGACACCCGTTGGACGGCCGTCGCCGTACGCGGCATCGACACCCGTGCCAGCCTGTTGCAGGCCAGCCGTATGGTGGATCAGGCGGCCATCGACCCCTATATATTCATTCGTGAGTCCTATCTCCAGCGCCGGGAGAATCTGGTGTACGACGGCCACCCCCCCACCTCCGAACTGGACGACTTCGACCGGATCCTGGAGGAGGATGCCGCCCAACCCGCCCCTCCCGCCGGCCAACCGTAAGGAGAGCTGTCCCATGCCGAATGAAGAGTTCATGGTAAAGAACGTCAAGTGTGGCGGCTGCGTCCAGAACATCCAGACCCAGCTGGGCGCGTTACCGGGAGTGAGCGCGGTAGAGGTGACCATCGAGAGCGGCAAGGTGGTCGTCAGCGGCCCCGCGCTGGACCGCGCCACCCTGGCGGCCAAGTTACAGGAGATTGGTTATCCCGCAGCGTGATCCCTCCGGCGCCATGCCGCAGCCCCTACCCAACTCCGCGATCACTGCTGACGAGACAGAGCGCTTTATCGCCTTGGGCCGTGCCGTCCTTGCCACCGAGGCACAGGCGGTGGAGGCGCTACGTGGGCGCATCGGTCCCGAGTTCGCCACCGCCTGCGGCCTGATGCTCGGTTGTGAGGGGCGGGTGGTGGTCAGTGGTATGGGCAAATCGGGCCATATCGGCAGCAAGATCGCCGCCACCCTCGCCAGCACCGGCACCCCGGCCTTCTTCGTCCACCCGGGGGAGGCGAGCCACGGTGACCTGGGGATGATCACCCGCAAGGACCTGCTCCTCGCCCTCTCCAACTCCGGTGAGACCGATGAGTTGGTCACCCTGCTGCCCCTCATCAAGCGCCTCGGGGTACCGCTGGTGGCCCTCACAGGTAACCCCACATCCCGTCTGGCCCGTGCCGCCACGGTCCATATCGATGTCAGTGTGGCGCAGGAGGCGTGCCCCCTAGGGTTGGCCCCCACGGCCAGTACCACCGCGACCCTAGCAATGGGGGATGCCTTAGCGGTGGCCCTACTGGAGGCACGCGGCTTCACCGCTGAAGAGTTCGCCCTCTCCCATCCCGGTGGCCGGCTGGGGCGTCGGTTATTACTACGCATTGACGAGGTGATGCACAGCGGCGAGCGGATCCCTACCACCCCCTTGGGTAGCCGCCTGGCTGACGCCCTGGTGGAGATCTCTCGCAAGGGGCTGGGTATGACCATTGTCGTGGATCCCCACGGGGCCATTGCCGGGATCTTCACCGATGGCGATCTCCGCCGGCTGCTGGACCACGGCGAGGTCCACATCCAGCAGATCACCATCGACGAGGTGATGACCCGCCACTGCGTCACCATCCCCCCTGAGCTGCTGGCAGTTGAGGCGCTGAACCTCATGGAGGCACGGCGCGTCAACGCCCTGCCGGTGGTGCGGGAGGATGGCAGCGTCTGTGGCGCCATCAACATGCACGATTTACTGCGGGCCGGGGTGATCTAAACCCCGCCACCACCCACTCCCCCGACCTCACGCCCCCCCCTCACACAGGCTTCACAGGTACCCCCCCGAGCAGCGCCCCTAGCCTTTACGTGACTATTGCTACATAACCCCCCTCCCAGGCCCCCTAGAATCCCCGCGCCGCCTACCGCTAAGGCGGCAATGGATCTGGTCCAAGGATGCCAAGGAGTTCGGCCGGCTTGAGTCCCGGTTCGATCTGGCCACCGTCTGCACCAGAGTCGACTATCCACACAAGCACTGTGAGGTTCATCGTGAAGAAAGCTGTTGCTGCCCTGCTCTTCTCCCTTTCCGCTGCGCTCTCCCCCCTGACTGCCAGCGCTGAAGGCGTGCCGACCCTGGATAAGGCCCGCACCGCCGTCCTCATCACCGATCCGCAGAACGACTTCCTGCGTGAAGATGGCAAGCTCTACAAGCTCCTGGCCGACAACCTGAAAGAGCTGAACACCATCGAAAACATCAAGGCGCTGATGAAGACCTCTAAGAAGGCGGACGTCACCCTGGCAGTGGATCCGCTGGTCTACACCGCCCTGGACAACAACTGGGCCAACGCCGGCGCCCTCCAGCGGCAGCTGCTGGATATGAAGGCACTGCACCGCACCAGCCTGAGCGATCCGAAAGGGTTTGAGGGTTCAGGGGCCGACTTCTACGAGCCCTACAAGCAGTACATCTTCGACGGTAAGACCGTTGTAGTCGCCCCGCACAAGATGTATGGGCCGGAGAGCAATGACCTCATCTATCAGCTGCGCAGCCGCGGGATCGACACCGTGGTCCTGGGCGGCATGGTGGCCAACCTCTGCGTTGACTCCCACATGCGGGCCCTGATGGAGAATGGCTTCAAGGTCTACGTGGTCAAGGACGCGGTAGCCGCCCCCGGCGCTGACGCCTATAAGGCCGCACTGGTCAACTACGGCATGATCGCCAATGGTGTACTGACCACCGCCGAGGCGGTCCAGGCCCTCACCCAGTAATCTCCCCCCTGGACGTCACCCCTGCTGGAGTGGGGGTGACGTCCCCCTCCCCAGCAACACCGCCGTCGCCTCTCAAGAGATAGAACGTAGCCGCGTCCGGTCCAAAATGGTGATGGCCAGTCCCTTGACGCGGATGATGCCGTTGCTGGCGAGATTTCCCAAGATACGGGAGAGGGTCTCCGGCTGGATGGCGAGTTGGGAGGCGATGATATGCTTGGCCGCCGGTAAGGTGATCTGCTCCCCCTGCTGCTCTCCCAGATTCAACAGGTAGTTGGCGAGGCGCAGCGTCGCATTCTGTAGGGTCACCGTCTCGATCTCCTTCAGCCGTTCATGGAGCCGCACAGAGAGCCCGGCCAGGAGCCGCAGGCACGACTCTGATGAACTGCGCAGCACCCCAAGAAAGGCGCGGCTCTCCACGGCCAATACCTCCGCCGACCCCAGCGCCTGGGCCGCCACCGGATAGCGCTCCCCCTGCATGAACATCACCGCCTCGGCGAAGCTCTGGCCCGGCGAGACCACCTCTATCACCTTCTCCTGCCCATCGGGGGCGAGGCGAAACAGTTTCACCTGTCCGTGGCGCACTAGGTAGAAACGATCGGCCGCCTGGCCCTGCGAGAAGAGCAGATCACCGTCGCTGAGATGTTGTAGTCGGCTGGCCGCCGCCACCGCCGCCAGCTGCCCCTCATCCAAGGCACTGAACAGGTGGTGGTGACGCAGCAGTTCGTCTAGAGACCCCATGCCCCCTCCCTGCTGGCGTGGCTCAGTGCGGTAGACCTGCGTGGCCCTCCAGCCAAGCACGGACCCGCTCCAGATCGGCCGCCGTATCCACCCCAGCCCCGGGCAGCTCCAGCGCCTGGGCGATGCGGATCCGCTCGCCGTGCCACAACACCCGCAGCTGCTCCAGCGACTCCAGCTGCTCCAGTGAGGCCGGTGTCAATTGGGCATAGCGGGCGAGAAAACCGGCGCGGTAGGCGTAGAGCCCAAGGTGGCGGAAGTGGAGCCCGGCCGTTGGCGGGGTGGTCGTAGTGAACTGCTCCCGATCCCAAGGGATAGGGGCACGACTGAAATAGAGGGCGTAGCCGGCACTGTCTACGACCACTTTAACGGCGTTGGGATCGGCCAACTCCTCGGCACTCTCGATAGGGGTGCAGAGGGTTCCCATGGCGGCATCCGGGGCGCACGCCAACAGCTCCGCCACCTGGCCGATGAGCCGCGGCGGCATGAGCGGCTCATCCCCTTGTAGATTGACCACAATGGTCTGCGGTGCCCAGCCACGGCCGGCCGCCACCTCCGCCAGGCGATCGGTACCCGATCGGTGGTTGGCCGAGGTCATGACCACGGTAGCGCCAAAGCCCTCCGCCGCTACCCGGATCCGTTCATCATCGGTGGCGATCACCACCTCTTCGGCACCGCTCTCCAGTGCCCGGGCGTGGACGTGGGCCAACATCGGCCGGCCAGCGATGGGCAGCAGCGGCTTACCAGGCAGCCGAGTGGCACCGAACCGAGCCGGGATGACCACCCGAAAGGGGGTGGTCATCCTAGATCTCCTCGTCGGGCCCCAGCTGGCGCGCCTCCTCCTCCAGCATGACCGGGATATCGTCCCGAATGGGGTAGGCGAGGCGATCGGCCTTGCATACCAGCTCTGCCCGCTCTTTCAGGTAGACCAGCGGCCCCTTGCAAAGGGGGCAGACCAGGATCTCCAACAGCTTTTTGTCCATCACATACCTCGTCTTGGCTCGCCGGCGCAGCGTTATGGGCGGAGAGAGTGTAGCAGGGCCAACAGCCGCGCCTCGAATTCGGCCGACAGCACTGCCGTCACCGGCACCTGCCATAGCTGGGGTTGATAGAAGTCGCGGCATTTTACGGCATCCTTGCCGGTGAGCAGCACCGGCAGTGGGTCACCGAACAGCAGCTCTTCTGGATGGTAGGGGTGGTGATCGGGGAAGGGGTGCTCAATTACGGTGAGGCCAGATGCCCGCAGGGCGGTAAAAAAGCGGGGGGGATGACCAATCCCTGCCACGGCGTGGACCGGGTTGGCGGTGAACTCAGCGAGTGGTAGACGTGCGCTGCCGTCGAGTCGCACCGCCTCCCCCAGCACCAGCTCCATCCCAAACTCCCCTGCTAGAGGGCTGCCGTTGGCCACCGTCAGGTCAACCGTGGCCAAGCGCCCCGGCGGTTCCCGCAGCGGCCCCGCCGGTAGGCAGTAGCCGTTACCTAAACGGCGCCCACCATCCAGCACGGCGATCTCGATATCACGGGCCAGGCGGTAGTGCTGGAGCCCATCGTCGGCAATGATGAGATCACAGCCGTGGCGCTCCAGCAGTAGCTGAGCGGCCGCTGGCCGATCCGGTGCCACCGCCACTGGGCAGCCGGTGGCGGTGGCGATGAGTACCGGCTCATCCCCCACCTGGACCGGATCGCTGGTGAAGTCCACCGGCTGCGGCCACACCTCGGCCACCCCACCGTAACCACGGCTCACCACCCCCGGACGGAATCCCTGCGCCTTAAACAGTTGGGCCAGCCGAATCACCAGCGGCGTCTTGCCGGCCCCTCCCACGGTGAGGTTGCCCACCACCACCACCGGCACCGGCAAGCGCACAGAGCGCAGCAGGCCGCGCCGATAGGCGAGACGGCGCCCACGCGCCACCGCACAGAAGAGCCCGGCCAGCGGTCGCAGCCCTTGGGCCAGGGGGCCGCCCTGGTACCAGTTGTGTTCGACCCAGCCCTGGAACCCCTGGCCGAGACTCATGCCGCACGCCTCAGCCGAGGGGGGCGTCCCCAGGGGAGATCCCAGCCACTACGACCCGTATCCGCCCCCCTGTGCCCCACCCGCTACGCCTCCACCACACCGCTATGGGTAGACATGCGATAGAGCTGGGCATAACGGCCGTTATGGGTGAGCAGCTCGGCGTGAGAGCCACTCTCCACCACTTGGCCACGCTCGATGACGACAATGCGATCGGCCCGCTCGATAGTGGAGAGACGGTGGGCGATCACCAGGGTGGTACGCCCCTCCATCAACCGCTCCAGTGCCGCCTGGAAATGGCGCTCCGACTCCGTATCCAGGGCCGAAGTCGCCTCATCCAAGATCAGTACCGGTGCATCCTTAAGCAGCGCTCGGGCGATGGCGATCCGCTGACGTTGGCCGCCGGAGAGGAGAACACCGTTATCCCCCACCACCGTATCGAGCCCGGCCGGCAGCTCTTGGATAAACTCCATGGCGTGGGCCGCCGCGGCCGCCTGCTCAATGGCCGAGCGGCTGGCCCCCCGCAGGCGGCCATAGGCGATGTTGTTGGCGATGGTGTCGTTGAAGAGGACGATGTGCTGACTGACCAGGGCAAATTGGTCGCGCAGCTCCACGAGACTCAGTTCGCGGATGTCGCGGCCATCCAACAGGATCTGACCGGCGCTGACATCATAGAAACGCGGCAGCAGGCTGGCCAAAGTTGACTTCCCCCCCCCCGAGCCGCCGACGAAGGCGATGGTGCGCCCCGGTTCGGCGCGGAACGAGATCCGATCCAGCACCGGGCCCTTTTGGGGGTCATAGGCGAAGGAGACCTCTCGATACTCCACGTCACCCCGGACCCGACCACAGCGCCCCTCCCCTTCATCCCACTCGGGTGGCAGGTCGATGAACTGAAAGACGCTCTCCGCCGCCGAGATCCCCCGCATCAGCGTGGCATTGACCTTGGTTAGCCGCTTGACCGGCCCCAGCAGCATCATCATGGCGGCAACAAAGGAGACGAAGCTCCCCACCGTCAACTGCGCCAAGATGGTGGGCAGGGTGGCAACGTAGATCACCCCGGCTGCCCCGACGGCAGCCACCAGCTGCACCACCGGCACGCTGGCGGCGGAGGCCGTCTCCATCCGCATATTGAGGGCCCGGTTGCGCTCATTGGCCTGCTCAAACCGCTCCCGCTCGTACCCCTCGCCGCCGAAGGTCTTCACCACCCGCAATCCCTCGATGGTCTCCTCGGCGATGCGCGTGACATCCCCCATGGAGTCCTGGATGCGCCGGCTGTAACGGCGGAAGCTGCGGCTGATACGGTTAATCACCAGGGCGATCACCGGCGTGCCCAGCAGCAGCACCAGCGCCAACATCCAGTTGATGTAGACCATCCAGGCGAGCAGGCCCACCACCGTGAGGAGATCCCTCACCAAGTTACTCACCACCTCACTGGCGGCGCGGGCGACCTGTTCCACGTCATAGACCAGTTTGGAGAGCAGTGTGCCGGCGGCGGTGAGGTCAAAAAAGCTCACTGGGAGGCGCAGCAGGTGGTCAAACATCTCGCTGCGCAGCCGCTTGATGACGCTGCGGGCGATCCAGTTCATCCAGTAGGCGGAGAGGTAGGAGGCCCCCCCATGGACCAGGAAGAGGACGATGATGGCCAGCGGTACCCACCGGATAACCTCCGGGTCCCGCTCGATGAAGGAGCCATCCAGCATCGGTTTCATCAGCGCAGCAAAGCTGGTCTCCGCCCCCGCCACGGCGGCGAGCGAGAGCAGGCTGATCAGAAAGGCGCGCCAGTGGGGCCGGACATAACCTAGCAGTCGGCGGTAGATGACCAACGCCGAGCTATCGGAGACGACGTTGGTCATCAGGGGGCGTCGGGGGGATTGGTGGTGGCAAAGGTGAGCTGGGTGAGCCCGAGCTGGCGGGCCACATCCATGGCAGTGATGACCGCCTGGTGCGGGGTCAGGCGATCGGCACTCAGGACAACGATAGGCTGCGTCCCCCCCTCTAGCGCCTCGCCGATGGCCCGTTTCAGCGTCTCTGGCTGGGTGTTGATAACCTCTTGCTGGTTGACGTAGTAACGCCCCTTGGCATCGATGGTGATATCCAGCTGCACCCGCTCGGCCTGCACCTCGCTAGCATCTGCCTCTGGCAATTCCAGCTCGATCTCGCCCTGACGATTGAAGGTGGTGGAGACCATGAAGAAGATGATGAGGGTCAACACAACGTCGATAAGCGGCGTCATGTTGACCTCGGGATCCCGCCGCCGATGCCGTTGCAGCCGCATCAGGCGGCCTCCAGCGGGTCGCGCTCGCGCTCACCGTGGATCACCTCCACCATCTTCAGCGCCTCCTCCTCCATCTTCAGCACCATGGCATCCACCTTGCCTTGGAAGTAGCGATAGAAGACCAGGGCAACGATGGCGACCGCCAGGCCAGCGGCCGTAGTGATGAGGGCCTCGGCCACCCCGCCGGCGAGGATCTTGGGATTCCCAACCCCGGCATCGGTGATGGCGGCAAACGCCTTGATCATGCCAGTGACGGTACCGAGCAGGCCAAGCAAAGGGGAGATGGCGGCGATGGTACCCAGGGTATTGAGAAACCGCTCCAGCTCCAGCACCACCTGTCGCCCCGACTCCTCGATAGACTCCTTCATCACCTCGCGGGAGTGGTGCATGTTGACCAGCCCCGCCGCCAGCACCCGCCCCAGGGGCGAACCGCTGCGCACCGCATCAATACGGCGCTCGTCCAGCTGGCGCGCTTTATACATCTGCCACACCTGAAGCACCAGCTTGGGGGGGACAACCTTATCCCGACGCAACGTCCAAAATCGCTCGGCGATGATGGCGAGGGCGATGACAGAGGAGAGCAGGATGGGATACATCAGCCACCCGCCGGCAAGGACCATTTCCAGCACTGTGAGATCCACCCAGTTATAAAAATCGGGCATCACTCTAGCAAACTGGGGTGGAAGCGAAAAGCGAACCAGAGCAAGCCTCTGGCTCCTGCCACCAACGCCGTGGCGCCCTGCGGTAAGAACTCACCTGCGGTGCCCCTACCACCGGCAGCAGCAACGTGATAGCACCCGCCTCATCCGTGCGCAGCAGCTGGCTCCCCTGGGCCTGATAACGGGCCACCACCTGCGGCGCAGGAAAGCCCCAGCGGTTGCGATAACCCACTGAAAAAACGGCATAGCGCGGCTGGACTCGGGTCACGAAGGCAGCGCTAGAGGAGCTGCGGCTGCCATGGTGGGGCACCACCAGGGCGGTCGCGGTCAGGCGCTGCCCGGCACGGGCCATGAGGGCCGCCTCCCCCGCCGCCTCTATGTCGGCCGCCAGCAACACACTGCCACCCGCCGCGGCCACCCGTAGGACACAGGAGCGGTCATTCTCACTCCCACCATCCCCTCCCGCTGGGTTGAGGATCTCAAACCTCACCCCATCCCACTGCCAGCGCTCCCCCTGCCGACAGCCGGGATAGCGCCCTGGCAACGCCAGTGGACCGGTCCGTACAGCACCAAACGCTACCGTCGCTAATAGCGATTCGGCGCCCCCTGAGTGATCGTTGTCGCCATGGCTGACGATGAGCATATCGGCCTGCTGAAGCCCCAGGTGGCGCAGGTAGGGGGCGACCACCATACGGCCAGCGTCCAACTCGGCAAAGGCCGGCCCGGTGTCAAACACCAGCAGATGGTGCTCGGTACGTACCACCGCCGCCAGCCCCTGCCCCACATCCAGCACGGTCAGCCACAACTCACCTGGGTTGGGGGTAGGCGGCCGCAGCAACAACAGAGGCGCCAGCAGTGGCCACCCCAGCCAACGCGCCGGCCAGCCCTGTGGCGCCAATAGCCACAACAGGGCGGGTAGGGCCAGCAGCAGGGTCCACGGCGGTGGTGTGAGTATCCACCAGCCGAGCGGCAGCGCTGCCACCTGCTCCAACCACCACCAGATGGGCACCAGCGCCTGCTCGGCCAGGCTCAGCAGAACCCCTCCCACGGACGGCAGTAGTGCATTCACCAGGGTGGCTAACAGCAACAGAGGGACCACCACAAAGCCAACCCAAGGGATGGCCAGGAGATTGGCCAACGGCGCACTCAATGGCATCCGCCCAAAGAGGAGCGCCATGATAGGGAGCATCCCCAAGGTCACCCACCACTGGCTACGCCCCCACTGCAACCACCACCGCGGCCGCCCACTACGCCCAGCACTACTCAGTAGAAGGGCGGCTACGGCGCCAAACGAGAGCCAGAAACCGGGCTCCATCACCGCCAGGGGATCGTAGATAAGCACCGCCAGCAACGCCCCGGCCAAGGCCCGACTCGGCCGGATCTCCCGTCCCAGGGTGACCGCCCCCAGCCCCACGGCCAGCATCACCAGGGCGCGTTGGGTAGGTATTGAGAAGCCCGCCAGTAGGGCGTACCCCAGCGCGGCCAGGAAGGCCGCCAGAGCCGCTATCCGGGGTGCCGGTAGGTGGAGTGCCAAGCCCGGCCACCAGCGCCACACCCGGCGGGTGGTGGCAAAGGCGAGCAGGGCCACCATACCGATATGGAGCCCCGAAATGGCCATGAGGTGGGTGGTACCGGTGGCGGCCAGCAGGTCCCACTGGGCGGCATCAATACCACTCCGATCCCCCACCGCCAGTGCCGCCATGATCCCCCCCAAGGGGGTGTCGGTCGGTAGACCGGCCCGTAAGGCTGCTCGCCAACGGTCAATACCCGCTGTTGGGGGGCGCGGTAGCACCTCCCCGCCGCGCACATAGCCGGTGGCAGCGATCCCGTGGCGAAGCAACCACCCCTCGTAGTCGAACCCACCGGGATTGGCAAAACCATGGGGGCGCTTGAGCTTTACCCGCAGCCGCCACCACTGCCCTGGCTGGAGTGTCGGGGCAGCGTCGTACCAGGCCAGACGGAGCAGGCCGGGACCTGCCAGGGGGTGCCCCTGTTCGACACGGGCAGTCGCCAAAAACTCGAAGCGAGTGCGGTAGTTATCGACATCAGGCAGGGAGTCGATATAGCCTTCTACCGTCATCTCCCGCCCCTCCCACTCGCTCGGGATTGGTATTGACACCACCCCTTGAGCGTGCCATAGCGCCCATAACGCCCCAACGGTTGCCCAAACCAGCCACCGCACTGGATGGCTGTGGCGCAAGCGGAAGAGTAAGAGAGTGGCCAGGAGGCCACCCAGGATCAGGGCCAAGGGCTCGGGCAGGGTGGGCAGGGCCAACAGCGCGGCGATCCCCAAAAGGAAGGCAATCGTCCCTGAATACATGAATTCTTAACCTTTGATGTCACAAAATGGCGCACTGACCGCCACGCGAGCTACGAGAATGCCGAAGAAGCTGCTGAGACGCTACCTACCCGATCACCACACGCTCAAGAACCACAAGCATTTGCAGCTTTTCGGTCGGCTGCTACACGATCCCAATCTCTGGCATCTCAATCGCCGTTCGGCCGCGGGGGCCTTCTCGGTCGGGTTATTCATGGCCTTTGTGCCGGTGCCCTTTCAGATGTTGCTGGCGGCCGCGGGGGCCATTATCGTCCGTGTCAATTTACCCATCTCGGTCGCGCTGGTCTGGCTCACCAATCCCATTACAATGCCACCGGTCTTTTATGCCGCTTACAAACTGGGTGCCTGGTTGTTGGGGATACCGGCACATCCGCTCGATTTCAGCATGACCCCCGAGTGGTTGGCCCACGAGGCCGCGACGATCTGGAAACCATTTTTGCTAGGCTGCTTGGTGATGGGAACGTCGGCCTCCCTCGCGGGATACCTCACCATCCGCGCCCTCTGGCGCCTCCATATCGTTCGCCATCTCAATCGGCGGCGACAGGCACGAGGTATCCGCCAGCCAGCGGACAGCACCACCGCTAAGTAAAGCGTAAGCCTTGCAATAAAAAAGGGCGCCCCCAACGGGGGCGCCCTTTTTTGTTTTGTGACTACCGCCTTTATTCCGCGACGGCGTACGTCGCGCGGGAGGGTGCTATCACCTTCCCATTGCGCTTGAGATAAGCCAGGGTTTGGCCCATGTTGGTGGTGTCCATCCCCTCTTTCTCCAACGCCACTTTCAGTTCCTTGGTGCTGATGGTGCCTGCACGCGCCACCAACTCCAGCACCTTGTCAGTCAAGCTGCCACCGCGGCCACGACCGGCTGCCCGTCCACGGGGGCGTCCCCCCAGGGCGCGCAGCTCACGATCCAACGCCGCGATGTCTTTCTTATACTGTGCCGTCAATTCACGACGACGATCTCTCAGTTCATCCTGGCGGGCGCGATTCTCCTCCCGCTGGGCCTCGGCCTCTTCCTGCTCACGCAGTTTGGCGAGTTCATAGAGTTCCTGTGCAGAGAGCTGCTCAATCGGTTTGTTGCTCGTACGTTTAGCCATAGTGTCGCCTCAAGTGAATTCGAATTCCAGGAATCAAAACTGCCCGGTATTGTTTTTTACCGTCGGACCCCTGCGCACCTGCCAATCCTAGGCCAGCGCTTGCCCGACGAGCGAATTATATATTTCAGTTCATTTCTATGCCAACTCTCGTGCTCCAAAATCAAATTGGTCTGACCCATGCGCACCAAACGAAATGGTGTATGCCTCTGGCTCCCCATCCCCGAAAAAGAAAAGCCCGCCCGGGCGTTAGCCGGGGCGGGCTTGCGAAAAACTGCTTTTATTTCAGGCTGAAGCGCCGTGTCCGCGGAGCCGATTGAGCACGGCATCCAGGGCGCGATCGAGCACAGGAACATCCTCTATCACACGGACTAGACCGTCTCTAAATTCAACACCCAAACTGGCCGTGCTCCGCTCTGCCACCACTTGGAATTTCCAATTGACGAAGGTGAAGTCCCCCAGCAGGTCACTCTTCCAGGCCAGTTTGGCCCGCTTGCTTCCCTCCATTCCAGAGAACTCCACCCAAGTCCCCACGGTGAGCGCCCGCGCCATATCGAGGAATTCAGGTTCCACCTCCACCTCTGGCTCAAGCTCCTCCTCCAGCGGCACAAACTCCTCATGGGGGATATCGGGCTCTTCGGAGAGCATATCCTCTAGCCTTTGTAGATCGGCCAGCTGCCCCTCCATCGCGGAGATCGCTTCATCGAACATGCCGCCCTTCTTGGTGTCATCCGTCAACGTGGGCGGTACTGGCTCTGTCTTGGGTGGTTCGACCGATACTTTTGCTTGGGGAGTGGGAGTGGCTGCGCTTGCCGCAGGCACAGCGGGCGTAGGGGTAGGACTCTTCACCGGGGTACGCTTCTCCTTGGCTGGGACGGAGGCGGGGGCCGGCGCCGGCGACTCCCCACGCAGACTGGCGAGATGGAACGGTTCTAAGACCTTGAGGATGGCCTTACGATCCTCCATCGAGTAACCCAGGAGATCGAGCCCCTGCGCCAGCCGCCGCAATAATTTGGGTAGATTACGGGCCAGCACTTGGCGCTCGCCCGCTGAGCGTCGGGGGCGTACTGACCACACTAGATCGTCGATAAAGCCGACTCTATCGCGCCAGAGCGCCCCCTCGCCGTCCTGAATACGGGTTTCAGTCAACACCTCCACCCAGGGCCCCTTCAGCACCTCAGCCACCGTCTCCGGCGCCGTCAGCTCCGAAAGTGCCTTATCCACCAGGCGTTGAACCTCCTGCCGGGTCCGCTCCCGCTCTTCCCGCAGGCGGTGGGCCTTCAGCTGCTCGTCAGCCGCCGCACGCTCTGTCTCTGCTTCCTGGTTAAGGTAGTCGGTAAACTGCCCCAGCAGCTCCTGGAACAGCTCCACATCATCGGCAAACTCCGCCACGATGCGGTGGACCACATCTTTTATGCGCCCCAACAGCGGGCTGGTTTCAGCGCGCGCCTCTGGCTCCAGTCCTAAGCCGGCGCGGGCCAATTCATTTAATAGACGGCGGGCCGGATGGCTCTTGCGGGCAAAAAACTCACGATCGACCAGCGCCACCTTGATATAAGGGATCTGTAAACGACCGATGAGTGCCTTGAGCGAATCGGGCACATCCTCATCATCCAAAATGAACTCAAACATCATCGAGACTAGATCGATGACATCGGCCTCACGGTGCCCCAAACCGATGTTCTCGCTACCGAGCATATTGCCCAGTAACTGCCGCAACTCCATCCCTTGAGGCAGGGGTTGATCCAAGGCCCCAGCGGCGCCGCCACCAAACTGGACACCGGAGAGGGCGCGCAACAGTTCGCCAGGATCACCCGTGCCATTGGGGCTCACTGGCAACGGCTCCCAGCCCACCGTGGAGCGCGCCTGGGCCAGGAGTTCATGTACCGCCCCTAAGAAGCCTGCCTCCTCACCAGCCAGAACACCACCGCCCCCCCCTTCGGCGGGCGCCGCTGCCCCACCGGCGGCCGCGGCCGCCTCCCCTCCAGCGCTCCCCCCTGCCCGCTGCCCGGCGCCGGCCCGCTGACCAGAGGGGGCGGAGACCTGGCTCTTCAAGCGGGGCAGGATACCCGCCTCCATCAGCAGGGTATTGGCGTCACGGTAGACCGCCCCCAACTGGGCGAGTACGGCGCGCTCGAACAATTTGTAGACGATCAGTTTGACTTCGAGCTTGGTTTCGAGCACCTCCACACCCTTCCGAAACGACTCGACGATCGCCTCCGGTCCAAAGGGGTTGGCCTCATCCTTCAGCTCTTGTACCTCGAAACAGTGGCCAAGCCGCTGCTCCAGACCAAACAGCTCCTGGCCAAAGGCGCTCCGGGTCTTCTCCGCCATGCCTTTGACGGCCAGCGACTCCTCTAGCTCCGATTCATCCACGAGACGCAGGCTATCAAGCTCTAAGCCGCTCTCTCCCCCAGCCCCCGGCCCATCGCTACTCCCTAGATCGCCCTTCTCGAAACGCCGGTAGGCCAGCCCCATCTGCTGGTTGAAGCGATCGATCATCTCCCGCCGTCGCAGGCGGAGGTCCCGCATGGCGTCGAAGTAAGCGCTCTGTTGGGAGGGGTTTTCTGCCTTATTGGAGTAGGCAAAGAGGGTGTCATCGGCACTCTCGAACATCCGCTGGAGGAGCGGTTCGAGCTGTTGTTGCACCTGGTTATGACAGTTACGAAGGGCGGCAAGGAATTGGGAATTCAAGCAGTTGCCGCCTCCAGAGCTCGGCTTAAGAGGGATGACGTTAGGCGTAACCATGATTATTCCCAGTCTCCGGAGATCCCGATGGGAAGCAGTGAGTTTCCACGCATTATGGGCCGGTTATAGCGAATCGTTCAAAGAAACACTGTGATCGCTCTCACATCCGCCCGCCTACCACCTGGGAGACAAATTAGACACATAGGTTAAAAATAGCTTAACCATGCTGTACCTAAAGTCACCAACACGCCCCCCATCGGCTTGCAGCTTGCCACGGCTTCGAGAACAATAGCCCTGTTCAATAGGCGTATTGAAACGCCGCCTATCCCAATAATGATCCCTTTCTGCTACGCCTTTAGGAGACGCAACCATGACGATGGTCGTTTGGAAAGATGAGTACAGTGTCGATATCCAGGAGATCGACGAACAGCATAAATGTTTGGTCGAATTCATCAATGAAATGTATAAGGCACTGGCGATCAAGGACAACCGGGAGCAGGTCGAAGAGGTGCTGAACAAGCTGGTGGACTACACCAAAGTCCATTTTGCGGTGGAAGAGTGCCTGATGCGGATGTTCGAGTACCCGGATTACGATGCCCACAAGGCGATCCACGATCGCATTGTCCACAAGGTGACGGAGTACCAGGGTCAATTTAAGGCCGGCGACGATCGGGTCGGCATGGACCTGCTCATGTTCCTCAAGGATTGGCTATTCGACCACATCAATAAGGTGGACAAGAAGTATGTCCCCCACCTGGTGAAAAACGGCGTTAAAAAGCGCTGGTTCAAGAAGTTCTGGTGATCGCCGCGCCACCGAGCGGACCCTCCGTTCAGGCGTCCGCTCGCCCCCCGGCCCCCTCTCCCCAGCCGTTCTCCAGAGCAAAGCGCCCATTCTCCAACCTCAGCACCCTATCCATCCGCGCCGCCAACTGATGGTCATGGGTCACCACGACAAAACTGGTGCCTAACTCACGGTTCAGCTCCAACATCAACTCATATACCCGCTCAGCGGTGTGGTGATCGAGATTGCCCGTGGGTTCATCGGCCAGCACGCACTTGGGTGCCGTCACCAGGGCGCGGGCAATGGCGGCCCTCTGCCGCTCTCCCCCCGACAACTGGCCCGGTTTATGGCGCAGACGGTGGCCAAGACCCACCCGCTCCAATATCCCTTGCGCCTGCGCCACGGCCTGCTCTGGCCGGTCACCACGAATAAACAGCGGCATGGCCACGTTCTCAAGGGCCGAGAACTCTGGCAGTAGGTGGTGAAACTGGTAGATGAAACCAAGGGCCGCGTTGCGTAAACGGCCCCGCGCCGCCTCATCCAGCTGATCCATACGCTGACCTGCCACCTCAACCCAACCCGCCGTCGGTAGATCGAGTCCCCCCAAGAGGTGTAGCAAGGTGCTCTTGCCAGAGCCGGAGGCGCCCACCACGGCCACCCGCTCCCCCTGGGCGATGGCCAGTTCAACGCCATCCAGCACCTCCACGGTACTGCCTGCCTCACTAAACCGTTTAGTTAGGCCAGCACAGCTCACCACGGCCCCACTACTCATAGCGCAGCGCCTCTGCCGGCTGGGTACGGGAGGCCCGCCATGCAGGATAGAGGGTGGCCAACATGCTGATTACGAAGGCAACACCACCAATGCGCAGGACATCAAATAGCTCCAACTGAGAGGGCAACTCATTGATGTAGTAAACATTGGCCGGCATAAACTGGACATGGAACAGCTGCTCGATGGTAGAGACAATGCCATTGACATTGAGGGCCAAAGCCACCCCGCCAACGACCCCCAACAGGGTGCCGATAAAGCCGATCAGCGTCCCCTGCACCATGAAGATACGCATGATGGTGGCCGGTGTTGCCCCCAGGGTCCGCAGGATAGCGATGTCACTCTCCTTATCGGTCACGGTCATCACCAGGGTGGAGACGATGTTGAAGGCGGCCACGGCCACAATCAGCGTCAGAATGACAAACATCACCGTCTTCTCGGTGCGTACGGCCCGGAAGAAGTTGGCGTGCTGCATGGTCCAGTCGCTCACCAGAAAGACATCATTGAGCCCCTGGGCCAGCTGGCGACTGACAAAGGGGGCGCGGAATAGGTCATTCAATTTGAGCCGTACCCCGGTCACCCCCTCCCCCATGCGAAACAGCACCTGGGCATCGGCCAGATGGATAAGGGCCAGGGCACTGTCGTACTCGTACATCCCCGCCTCGAATACCCCTACCACGGTGAACCGCTTTAACCGCGGCAGGATCCCGGCTGGGGTGACGTTGGCGGTGGGGGTCACCACGGTCACCTTATCCCCCATGCTGGCACCGAGGCGACGAGCTAGATCGATTCCAAGGATGATGCCGAACTCCCCCGGTTTCAGCGCCTCCAGGCTTCCGGTCCGCATCTTTTCGTGGATGTCGGCCACCTGCCGCTCCTCCTCCGGCAGGATCCCGCGCAGCACAGTGCCACTCACCTGTTGACCCAGGGTCAGCATCCCCTCCTGTTGGATAAAGGGGGCGGCAGCCACTACTTCTGGGTTCTTCAGCGCATAGGCCTGGGCCTCGCGCCACTCGGTGAGCGGTCGCAGATAGCCGTTGATGGTAGCGTGGGCGGTCATCCCCAAGATGCGCGTGCGCAGCTCCTGTTCAAAGCCATTCATCACCGACAGCACGGTAATGAGCGCCATCACCCCCAGGGCGATGCCGAACATGGAGATCAGCGAAATAAAGGAGATGAAATGGTTGCGCCGCTTGGCGCGGGTATAACGCAGCCCGATGTAGAGTGGGAGGGGTCTGAACATGGCGCGGCATTAAACCACAACGGCATGAAAAAGGCTCGCCCGCCGCCCGCCCCATATCCTATCTTTACTCACGGACAGATCACCGGCAGCGGCGTCACCAGCCGGATCCCATCAGGCGAGACCTCCGCCCGGTAGGCCAGCGCCTCCACCCCGGCGGCCATGGCCTCGCGCAAGGTCCGGCCATAGACAGGATCCACCTCATCTGCCGGCCGCACGCGCTGGGCATCCCCCCGCTGGACACAGTAGAAGATCACCCCCCGCCCTCCAGCGGCCACCACCCCCATCAACTCCCGCAGATGTTTACTGCCGCGGGTGGTGACTGCATCAGGGAACCAACCGAAGCCATCGCTGTCGCAGGTGGTCACATTCTTCACCTCTACATGACAGCTCCCGGCCTCGCCCTCCAACAGCAGATCGATACGACTGCGCTCACTACCGTAGGGGACCTCCCGCCGGATCTGGGGATATCCCGCCAGCTCACGGATAGTCCCATCGGCTATCGCCTCTGCCACCAGGTGGTTGGTGAGCCCGGTATTGACCCCCACCAACACCCCCGTGGCGGTCTCGCTGATCTCCCAGGCGTAGCGATATTTACGTTTGGGGTTGGCCACGTCCCGCAACCAGATGCGACTACCCGGTTCGGCGCAACCAAACATACTGCCGGTGTTGGGGGTATGGACGGTCAACTCGCTACCGTCAGGCATGATCACATCGGCGAGGAACCGTTTATAACGCCGTACCAAGGTGGCGGGGAGCAGCGGTTGTGGATAGATCATCAGCTATTCGTCGCTATAGAGAGCGGATTATCAATGGGTGGCGCGGCGCCGGGTCTCAATGATGTTGGGGAGCTGACCAATACGATTCAGCAACCGAGCCAGCTGATCGGTATTCACTATCTCCAGGGTCAGCAGCATACGGGCGGTGTGGTGCTGGAGATCGCTCTTGGTCTCCACCGCGACCACATTGATCTTCTCATTCCCCAACACCGCCGTGATGTCCCGCAGTAAACCAGAGCGATCGATGGCCAACACCTCGATATCGACCTGGTAGGTCTGCTGCTCACCTCCGCCCCACTCTACATCGATGAGCCGCGCCCGCTTATCGGCGTCGGCGCTGACAATGTTGGGGCAGTCGCGCCGGTGGATTGCCACACCGCGTCCCCGTGTGATGTAACCAATCACCGGATCGCCAGGTGCCGGCTGACAACACTTGGCCATGGTCACCATCAGGTCATCCACCCCTCCCACCGTGATATCGCTACCGATACCCCGTTGACTCGTGGGCTCGCTCACCGGGATCTCAGCGATATCCCGCGACGGCGGCTCGATCCACTTATGGATGGCGCCAGCAATCTGGGTCTGGGTCACATCTCCCCGTCCTAAGGAGATGAGAAACTCGTCGGTGGCATTGAAACCCAGGAGCCCGGAGAGCTTCTCTGGGGCATAACTATCAACCCCCAAGCGATGCAGCTCCCGCTCCAACAGAGCGCGCCCCGCCTCCATATTTTGCTGCTGGTCTTGGGACTTGAACCAATGCCGCACCTTAGAGAGGGCACGGGAGGTTTTGATATAACCGGTATGGGCATTCATCCAATCCCGGCTTGGGCCACCGTGTTTGGTGGTCAACACCTCCACCTGCTCACCGCTCTTCAACTCATGGCTGAGGGGCACGATACGGCCATTGACCTTGGCCCCCCGACAGCGATGGCCGACATCGGTGTGGATGTAGTAGGCAAAGTCGAGTGGCGTAGCCCCCAGGGGGAGATCAATAACCTCACCACGCGGGGTCAAGACATAGACACGGTCCTGAAAGACCTCTGATTTGAAGCGATCAATAAAGTCACCCGCATTGCCCTCCTCCCCACTCCACTCGAATAGCTGGCGCAGCCAGGCGATCTTCTGATCGAAGTCACGATCTGCCTTTTTGCCCCCCTCCTTATACTTCCAGTGGGCGGCCACCCCCAATTCGGCGTGGCGATCCATGTCATAGGTACGGATCTGCACCTCTAAGGTCTTACCTTCCGGACCGACCACGGCGGTGTGAATCGACTGATACATATTCTCCTTGGGGGTTGCAATGTAGTCATCGAACTCCCGCGGAATGTGGCGCCAAAGCCCATGCACCACCCCCAAGGCGTGATAGCAATCGGCCACAGAGTCCACCAATAGGCGCACCGCACGGACATCAAATAGCTCATGAAAGCCGATCCCCTTCCGCTTCATCTTCTTCCAGATGGAGTAGATGTGTTTGGGGCGCCCTTTGACTGAGGCGTTGGTGATACCCGTCTCGTTCAACTTCTCCTGCAAGGTGGCGATCACCGTATCGATATAGCGCTGGCGATCGACCCGCCGCTCATCGAGGAACTGGGCCACCTCTCGATAGGTGGCCGGCTCCAAATAGCGGAAGGAGAGGTCCTCCAACTCCCACTTCACCTGCCAGATCCCCAGCCGGTTGGCCAGCGGCGCATAGATATCGAGGGTCTCCCGGGCAATACGCCGCTGCCGCTCGCCATCGAGGTGGACCAAGGTGCGCATGTTATGCAGCCGATCGGCCAGTTTGATGAGCACCACCCGCACATCTTCAGCCATGGCCAACAGCAACTTGCGCAGACTCTCCGCCCGCATCTCCTCTTTCCGCTTCTCGTCCTTCTTCTCCTCCTTGCTCTTCTCGCCGCTGGGCTCCTGGTACTCCTGGATCACCTTCATCTTGGTGACCCCATCCACCAGGTGGGCCACCTCTGGACCACAGGTCTCCGCCACCTGCTCCAAGGTGACGCCGGTATCCTCTACCACATCATGGAGAATGGCGGCGGCGATGGTCTCGTGATCCATCCGGAGGCTGGCCAAGATGTCGGCCACCGCCACGGCGTGGGTGAGATAGGGCTCGCCGGAGGCGCGCCGTTGCTGCTGGTGAGCGGTCGCGGAGAGGTCAAAGGCGCGGGCAATCACGGCGGCCGCCTCGGGGGAGAGGTGGGCCGTCAAACCATCGAGCAGGGCCCGCCGCTCTGGCGCGGCCTTGGGCACACCGGAGCTGGGGACCTTGGATTCGACATAGACCATGGGGGGAGAGCCTCGCCGGTGATAATTTGAGTTTAGTTCTAAATATCTACTCCCCGACCGCGCTTCAATGGCCCCCTCGCGGGTGGACCACGCTGGGCAGCGGGGTTATCTGCGCCGCCGGGGCGGGCGCGGGGTTTGGGGGGGCGGCCCGCGACGGGCCACAGGGGCGGGCCCCCGCGAGCTAGCGGGCTGCCAGGCGGGGACAAGATGGCGCTTGCCATTCCCGATGAGATCGGCACGCCCCATACTTTTGAGTGTCTCCCGCAGCAGTGGCCAATTCTCCGCGTCATGGTAGCGTAAGAAGGCTTTATGCAGCCGCCGCACCTTAAGCCCTTTGGGCACGGGGATGGGTGCCGCGCTCTGACGCACCCGCCGCAGTGGATTGCGCCCGGTGTGGTACATGGTGGTAGCAAGCGCCATGGGTGACGGCAGAAAGGTCTGGACCTGATCAAGACGGAAGCCGTTGCGTTTTAGCCAGAGGGCGAGCTGAAGCATATCCTCATCGGTCGTGCCGGGGTGGGCAGCAATAAAATAGGGGATGAGATACTGCTCCTTACCGGCCGCCCGCGTGGCCTGCTCAAACAGCGCCTTGAAGCGGTCATAAGTGGCCATGCCCGGTTTCATCATCAGACTGAGCGGGCCGGGCTCGGTATGTTCCGGGGCGATCTTGAGATAACCACCGGTGTGATAGGCCGCCAACTCCCGGATATATTCCGGTGAACGAACCGCCAGGTCGTAGCGCACCCCGGAGCCGATCAAGATCTTTTTAATGCCCGGTAGCTCCCGAGCGTGGCGATAGAGCTGCACTAGGGCAGAGTGATCGGTATCGAGCCGTGGGCAGATATCGGGGTAGACACAGGAGAGTCGGCGACAGAGCGCCTCGACCCGCGGATCCTTGCACGCCATGCGATACATATTGGCGGTGGGTCCCCCCAGATCGGAGACGATACCGGTAAACCCAGCGGTCTTATCGCGCAGCTCCTCGATCTCCCGCAGGATGGAGCCCTCAGAACGACTTTGAATAATGCGCCCCTCATGCTCTGTGATGGAGCAGAAGGTACATCCGCCAAAACAGCCCCGCATGATGTTGACCGAGAAACGGATCATCTCCCAAGCGGGGATCTTCGCCGCCCCATAGGTTGGGTGGGGCGAGCGGGCATAGGGCAGTTCATAGACCCGATCCAGCTCCGCCGTGGTGAGCGGGATAGGGGGAGGATTGACCCACAACTCACGATCAGCGTGGGCCTGGATCAAGGCGCGGGCGTTACCGGGATTGGTCTCCAGATGGAACAGGCGCGAGGTATGGGCGTAGAGCACGGGATCCGCTTTGACTGCCTCGTAGGCCGGCAAGCGCAGTACGCTCCGCTGGGGATCCGCCGCCCCCGGCCGATCCGGTCGTTCAGGATCGCTGCCATCCGCCACCTGCCAACCCTCTGGCACCTCGCGCCGCAGGAAGGCGGTGCCCCGCAGATCGGTGATCTGGGCCAGCGGCTCCCCCGCCGCCAAGCGGTGGGTCAGCTCCACCAGTGCCCGTTCGGCGTTGCCAAACAGCAGGATATCCGCCTTGGCATCCACCAGGATGGAGCGGCGCACGGTATCGGACCAGTAATCATAGTGGGCCAGCCGGCGCAGGCTGGCCTCGATCCCGCCGAGCACCACGGGCACCTCTTTGAACGCCTCCCGACAGCGCTGGGCATAGACCAGCGCCGCCCGATCCGGGCGCAGCCCCCCAACCCCACCAGGGGAGTAAGCATCGTCACTCCGCGGTTTGCGATCAGCGGTATAGCGGTTAACCATCGAATCCATATTGCCGGCGGTCACGCCGAAATAGAGATTGGGTTGACCAAGGCACTTAAACGGCTCGGCGCTGTGCCAATCGGGTTGGCTGATGATGCCCACCCGAAAGCCATGGGCCTCCAACAGACGCCCGACGAGTGCCATCCCGAAGCTGGGGTGGTCGATATAGGCATCGCCGGTCACCAAAACCACATCGCAGCTATCCCACCCAAGTGTCTCCATCTCCGCCCGCGACATGGGCAGAAAAGGGGCGATGCCAAAGCGGTGGGCCCAATAGGGGCGATGGGAAAAGAGGGATCTCTGCATGAACGGACAGGCCGAAACAGGGGGAAAGAAACCCATCGACACGGGGCGGATCATGACCGCTGGTCCCGTGGATGGCCGGGGCGGGTTATGCAGACACGCCAGCTTGCAGTATATTTGCCCGCACGTCGAAACCCGCCAAGGAGTCGGAAGATGCGCCTAGTCAATCTTGCCGTTGCCGCTGTGCTTGCCCTCAGCTGTGGGGCAACCGCAGCCGAAGAGCTTGACATGTCAGCCAGCAGTGCCCAGGCGCGCAGCGGGACAGTTTATCAAAAGCCAAGCCGTGGCATGAGTATGCAGGGGGTGCTCCGGCACTTTGGCCAACCGCTACGGAAGTTACCCGCCGTGGGGCATCCGCCCATCACCCGTTGGGTCTATCCAAACTACACTGTCTACTTTGAGCGCAACCTGGTTGTCCACTCCGTAGACCAGCGTGGAGAGCGGGCCACCGCCGCCGTGGAGGCACCGGGCAAACCAGCCCGTTTGACCGATATGCCGGCCGGTAGTGCCCCCCGCAGCGCACCGCCAGCGGGCAGCAAGCCGGCCCGTCTGACCGACATGCCCTGAGCCCCCAAGCCCGCCTATGTCAATGCAATCCCAGTTCTGTCTACCCCCTGAGTGGGCACCGCAGGAGGCCGTGCAGCTCACCTGGCCCCATCGCCATGGCGACTGGCTCCCCTGGCTGACCGAGGTGGAACCCGTCTTCCTCGCCATCGCCCGTGCAGTGAGTGCCCGGCAGGGGTTGATCGTCTGCTGCTTCGATGAGGCCCACCGTCAGGAGCTGACGGCCAAGCTGACTGAGGCCGGTGCCGATATGGCACGGGTACGCCTGTTTATCGTCCCCTCCAACGACACCTGGGCCCGGGACCACGGCCCCATCACGGTGTTCGACCATGAGCACCACCGGCGCCTGCTCGACTTCCGCTTCAACGGCTGGGGCAACAAGTATGCCCATGAACAGGATGATCAGGTCACCCACCGCCTGCATGACCTCGGTGCCTACGGTGAGGTAGGGCGGGAGTTGATCAACCTGGTGCTGGAGGGGGGGAGCATTGAGGTGGATGGGCGCGGTAGCCTGCTCACCACCAGCCTCTGCCTGCTGTCACCAGAGCGCAATCCGCAGCTCGGCCGGAGTCAGCTGGAGCATATGCTAGGCGAGCTGCTGGGGGTGGAGCGGGTCCTCTGGCTGGAGCAGGGCTCCCTGGAGGGGGATGACACCGATGGGCACATCGATACCCTCGCCCGCTTCTGCGATCCCAACACCATTGCCTACGTCAGCTGTGACGACCCAACCGACTCCCACTACCTCCCACTCAAGGCGATGGCGGAGGAGTTGAGCCACTTCTCCACCCTGGAGGGGCGTCCCTACAAGTTGGTTCCGTTACCGCTGCCGGCGGCCATCCGGGATGAGAAGAGTGGGCGGCGACTACCGGCCACCTATGCCAACTTCCTCATCATCAATGGCGCGGTACTGGTGCCTACCTACCGGGACCCCAACGATGAGATCGCCCTCGCTCGCCTGGCAGAGTGCTTCCCGGAACGGGAGATCATCCCCATCGACTGCTACCCCCTCATCTTCCAATACGGGAGCTTGCACTGCATCACGATGCAGCTCCCAGCCTGATAGGGTGGCTCTCTCGGTGATGCCCTGCGGAGGGCGGCAACAGCGCCCCCGCAGGTCCGCTAAAGCAGGCACCTTTGCGCGCCGGTCAGCCGGGTCCGCAACCCGCTACGCTAAGTTTGACCCGCGCCACAACCTCCCAACCCCTCGATCCCGGAGCAGCGGCCATGCACAACCGCACCCTCACCGTCGGCCTGGTTCAACACACCTGTAGCGAAGACCGGGAGGCCAACCTCTCCGCCACCCTCCTCGGTGTGCGTGAAGCGGCCGAGCGGGGGGCACGCCTGGTGTTACTACAGGAGCTACACACCGGCGTCTACTTCTGCCAGACCGAAGAGACCGCCCGCTTCGATAAAGCGGAGTCGATCCCCGGCCCCACCACCGAGACCCTCGGGGCCCTGGCCAAGGAGCTGGGGGTGGTCATCGTCGCCTCACTGTTTGAACGGCGCGCCGCTGGCCTCTATCACAACACCGCCGTGGTGCTAGAGCGGGATGGCACCCTCGCTGGCCGTTACCGCAAGATGCACATCCCAGACGACCCCGGTTACTACGAGAAGTTCTACTTCACCCCGGGCGACCTCGGCTTCACCCCCATCGACACCTCCGTGGGCCGGTTGGGGGTACTGGTCTGTTGGGACCAGTGGTATCCAGAAGCGGCGCGGTTGATGGCCCTGGCGGGGGCCGAGCTGCTGCTCTACCCCACCGCCATTGGCTGGGACCCGCGGGATGAGCGTGAGGAGCAGATGCGCCAACGGGAGGCGTGGATCACCGTCCAGCGCGGCCACGCCGTGGCCAACGGTTTACCGGTACTGGCCTGCAATCGGGTTGGCCACGAGCCGGATCCGGCCGGTGGCAGCGGGATCCAGTTTTGGGGCGCCAGTTTCGTGGCCGGACCCCAAGGGGAGTTCATCACCCAGGCGGGCGAGACGGCGGAGGTGCTGGTCACCGAACTGGATCTCGGCCGCTCCGAGGCGGTCCGCCGCATCTGGCCGTTCCTGCGCGATCGGCGCATTGATGCCTACCCAGATCTGCAACGGCGTTACCGCGACTGAGAGAACGGGGCCCTAGCCACCGCCCTGTTTCCGCGCCCGGGGGCACATCGGGCTTTTTTCAGGCAGCGGATGTGACCACAATAACCGCGCCTGTCGCCATGCGAGCCAACCATGATTGTTATCCTACAGCCTGAGATCACCCGTGACTCCGCGGAGTTCCGCGGCATCATGGCCTACCTGGAGAAGTTGCCCAACATCCAGATACGGATCCACGAGGAGTTGGGCAGCCAACAGGTGCTCACCGAACTCTATCTGATCGGCAAGACCCAGCAGGTCGATGCCGCGGATGTCGCTACCCTGCCGGGCGTAGAGCGCGTGGTGCGGATCTCCGCGGAGTACCGCATCCTCGGCCGCCACAAAGATGAGCAGCGCTCCACCAGCTTTGAGTACAACGGCGTGCACTTCGGCCAGGACAGCCTCAACGTCTTTGCCGGCCTCTGTGCCGTGGACACCCCGGAACATGTCGAGCAGATGATGCAGGCGCTCCAGGCCCACGGCCAGGTCTGCACCCGCATGGGGGCCTACAAACCGCGCACCAACCCCTACGCCTTCCAGGGACACGGTAAAAACTGCCTACCCTATGTGTTCGAGCTGGCGGGTAAGTATGGCATCCAGGTGATCGCCATGGAGGTGACCCATGAGAGCCATATCGAAGAGATCCAGCAGGCGCTGCACGCCACGGGCCACCCCACGGGCGTGATGTTGCAGATCGGTACCCGCAACACCCAGAACTTTGAGCTGCTGAAGCAGGCCGGACGGCAGCGGGAGTTCCCGGTGCTGCTGAAGCGGGGCTTTGGCATCACCCTGGAGGAGTCGCTCAATGCGGCCGAGTACCTCGCCTCAGAGGGGAACCACAAAGTGGTATTCGGCCTGCGCGGCATGAAGACCAACATGGGTGATCCGCACCGTAACTTTGTCGATTTCTCCCATGTCCCGGTGGTCAAACGGCTGACGCGGATGCCGGTCTGCATCGATCCCTCCCACTCGGTGGGGGTGCGTACCTACGCCCCTGACGGCCTACAGGACATCTTCCACGTCACGGCCCAAGGGGTGATCGCCGGCGCCAACATGATCTTGGTGGACTTCCATCCCGATCCCCCCACCGCCTTGGTGGATGGCCCGCAGGCACTGCTGCTCTCCGAGCTGCCCCACTTCCTGGAGGATGTCGCCATCGCCCGCGACGCCTACCTCAAACGGGTGGCCGCGGCCCAGCGTTGCGCCAGCCGCGACTAACCCCTCTGACGATGCGAGGCGGGTAGAGAGACGTGGCCACCACGCCCCCCCAGTGGCTTGAGCAGTTCCCTGACCTCGCCTGCCTCACCGATGCGGCAGGTGTGGCGGCGCTGGCAGCCACCCGTGTGGTCACCCTACCCGCCGCCGCCAGCGTGTTTCGGAGCGGTGATCCCTGCCGGGCCTATATGCTGGTGTTGGCCGGCTCGGTGCGGGTACAGAAGATTGCCGAGAATGGCCGCGAGATCACCCTCTATCGGGTCCAGGGGGGACAGTCTTGTGTCCTCACCACCTCCTGCCTGATGGCCAACGACCACTACCCAGCAGAGGGGATCACCGAGAGCGAGGTCACCGCAGCGGTGATCCCGTTTGCTGCCTTCCACCGCGGCTTGGCTGAGTCGCCCCGCTTTCGGGAGTTTGTCTTTGCCGCCTATGGCCAGCGACTGGCCGATCTCATCCTACTGGTGGAGGAGGTGGCCTTCGGCCGTCTGGATCGCCGCCTTGCCCAGCGCCTGCTGGAGCTGGCCGAGGGGGGCGAACTGCGCCAGACCCATCAACAGCTGGCGGCCGATCTCGGCACCGCCCGCGAGGTGGTGAGTCGTCAGTTGAAGGAGTTTGAGCGGGCCGGCCTGCTTAGGCTCCACCGCGGCCGTATCGAACTATTAGACCCGGCTGCCCTCAAGCGACTGGGCGAGGCCTCCCAGTAGTCCCCCCACGGTTGTAGAGAGACGCCGATCCAACGCGGCAGAGGGGCCGCTTGAGTCCAGCTGAGGGAGTTGGAGAGAGGTGTTGCGCACACGGATGGCGTTGGGTGGGGGGCACACTCCAGAGCGGCCTTAGCGCCCCCTGGAGCCCCCCGCCACAGCCGCAATCCCGATGATCGGGAACCCCATACAGAACCCCAGCCGCCACCTGGAATGGGGCGGCTGGGGCCCGGGGCTAGGGGAGGGTCTTACTTAACGACGATGTTGCTTGCCTGCAGCCCCTTGGGACCGTTCACCACGTCGAAGGTGACCGCGGCCCCCTCTGCCAACGTGCGGAAGCCGTTACCCTGAATGGCGCTGAAGTGGGCGAAGACGTCGGGGCCGCCGTTGTCCTGGGTGATGAAACCGAAGCCCTTAGCGTCGTTGAACCACTTCACAGTACCTGATGCCATGATGATTTGACCTTGCATAATTTGAAAATGGGATGGATGCGGCAGCGAGCGAGATGGGAGATTGAGCGTAGCCAGGCGGGTACTGCTTTCAGCAAACCATGTCGGCATCTGCCGCTGGGTTACTCTAGGTCAACCATCGCCCAATGGCCAGCCCTATTTTGTAAAGCCCGCGCTAAATTTCATCGCTTACCCCCTCCCTACCGCCGCGGGCGCCGCCATCCCCCCGCTACCAGTAGGTCAATCCCCGCCGCTCACCTCTATGACGACGGCCACTGCGCCTTGAAAAAGGCGACAAACAAATATCCGAACATAATGAAGTTCGAAACTAGATTGGCCAGCAGGACCCGGCCATACATCTCGCCCCGCCCGATCTCTCTAGCGGCCTGGGCCTTGAACAACCGTGGCAGATGCCGCGCCAAAAAACCCTCGCTCAATGCCGAGAGTAGGGTGGGCAGGAGAAACCAAGAGGGATCGATGACCCCGACTAAAGCCAGGGGAATGCCGAGCAGCAATGAGAGCAGATTCAGCACACCACTCACCAAGAAGGGTTTGGAGAAGAGCTGTAGGTAGCGATAGATCGCCCCTTCGACAGCGATGCACATCACCATGCACGCACTCACCCACTGCCAAGGGGCCACCGTCATCATGCCCCCAAACCAGATGAGTGTTCCTGGAATCGCCGTATTGGCCAGGACCGTTGCCGGTAACAGAAGAGCACCGGCCAACCCCAGCCTAGGCCACCCCTTCATTTTCATCTTTTCCTTATGGAGCAATAGGTTACTAGACTTAACCAGGTTCGAATCAGCCGTTGAAGAATTAAAGTGTTCTAGCAAAACGAGAGGAGACTGGAGCACCCCACCACCCCTACGACTGGTCGGCCGCTGCTTCGTCGGCGGCCCCTTGGGGCCAGATAAGGCCGCGGTTGTACCAGCCCCACAGCACCAACGGCGCCAGGCTGGGAATGATGAGGTTACTCAGCTGGTGGGCACTGGCGATGAGGTTCCAACGCCACATCCACGCCTCCTGACCGATGTTGGCGATCATGGTGGGACCCAATAGCTCGGCGATCTTCACCAGGGTATAGAGCACCGCCCCGAGCGCCTGCAACAGGATCAGGATCAGGGTGCCCCAGAGCAGTTGTCGCACCATCCCCCGCCCCCGGGCGGCCAGCATCAGGGCGATGAAGAGCGGTAGCCCCATGGAGTATTGGAGCAGATCACGCTCAAAGGCGATGGGTGGCGGCGGCAGCTGGCCCGGCTGAGGGGCCGGACGCAGGCGGGTGGTCACCTCTAGCAGATGGCCATCCATGGAGGCGTGGTGCACAAAACGGCCGAAACCGTGCTCCAGCACCCCCACCGCCAACCAGCCGGGTGGAGCCGAGAGGAAGTTGGCCGCGACCCACCAGAGGGCGAAGCAGGGTATCAACCAACCGACGCTGCGCAGCAGCAGGGAGACGAGCGGATCACGCTGCGGCACGACGGCGCGCCACCGAGCGGGTCCAGAAGATCCAGACAACAAAGACATCGAGCATGATGAGGATCGGCCAGAGGTAGAGATGGGCCCACTCAAACACCTCAAGGTGCCATTGACCCAGATAGTAGAGGCTGATGATGCGCACCACATTGAGCGCCTGCACCACCAGCGAGCCTACCAGGAAACCAACCACCTTCTCCCACAGTGATGCCGAAGGAAAGGCCATCACGGCCGCAAACAGCACCACCATCGCCTCCACCCCGTTACAGCCGGGGAGAATCGCCACCCCAAAGTTGCTCTGGGAGTTGAAGAGTATGTTCTGGTAGGCGTAGGCGTTGGGGTCCAGCAGGGTAACCAGGCTGGCACAGAATTTGGCCAACAGGGCGGTCCACGGCAGCACGACGGCGCGGTGGATAGGGGCCAGCAGCTCCAGTACGAGCAGACCGCTGGTGATGAGCACAAATAGGAAGAAGAAACGACGTTTGGGATCGCGGGTCATCGGCCTCGCCTCAGCTTGCTCAAGTGGCCCGTAGAAAATACGGGCGGCGGGGCCGGAGAGCCCACGCCGCCCGCAACCAGCGTCTTAGTTTACTCCTTATCGATACGCCGCAGACCCCAGCCCAGCAGGCCCGCCGCCATGGCGACGAACAGCAGCGGCGGCATCAGGGGGATCCCCATCAGCGAGGCGTTGAACAGCGCCGAGGCAGTGACGGCAACCTGACCGTCAACAGCATCGCTCTCGATGTCACCATCTTGATTGGCATCCCAATGCAGCTCTGCCACATTGGAGGCCTCGGTGACCCCCGGGTTCAGTATCGTTTTCAGGGTGATCACCACCTCATTGTTGGCGGCATCTTCATCGGCAGCCCCGCTATCGGAGGCCACCACACCCTCGTAGACGACCCGATTCTCACCCGACTCGAAGTTGCAAGCGGTCACCGTCGAGGCCCCTGTGGCCTCGCAGGTGACGCTGCCAGCGACGTATTGGGTGCCATCCGGGATCGGGTCCCACATCCGCACCCGCAGTGACTCAGCGTTCTGGTTGTTAATCCAGACGATGCGCCAGGTGAGGATCGGCCACTGGACAGAGACCGTCTTGGTCCCCTGCGGCGCCAACAGCAGCGGGTCAACCGTGAGGGTCGCCTCCGCCGGGTCAACACTGACACCGACATCGGTCACCAAGGCCCCCGCGGCGATGGAGTTGGTGAAGTCTCCATTGCTGGAGCCCACCACCGTCACCACGATGGTGCAGCCACCGGCCGGAATGGTCGCACCACTGGCGTAGACGATCTCACTGCTACCCGGGACAGCGGTGACCGAACCGAGGTCACAGCTACCACTCAGGTTGTTGGGATCGGCCACGGTGAGGCTGGCCGGCAGGCTATCGGTGAAGGGCGCGGTCAGGGTGGCATCACCGGCGTTGGTGTTGCCGAGCGAGAGCGTCAGCTCCGTACCGATGCCAATACGCACCGTGCTCGGATTGAAGCCCTTACCCACTGAGGGCGGCGCCAGCACCAACAAGGTCGCCTCAGTGCCGCTGACATTGTTACCAGCGCTGGTCTGAAGGGCCCCCGCCGCAATGCTATTCAGATAGCTGCCAGCGGTACTGGAGGTGACGCTCAGGGTGATGGTGCAGCCCCCGTTGGGGATGGTCGCCCCGCTGGGATAGGTGACACTGCTACCACCGGCCACTGCACTCACCGCCCCGGCACAGCTGCCGCCCAGATTGGCCGGGTTGGCCACGAGGGTCCCCGCCGGCAGGTTATCTACCAGATCAGCGGTGAGGGTGATGTCACCCGGGTTGCCGTTACCGAAGGTGATGGTGAGCGTGGAGCTGCCATCCACCGGGATCTCCGTTGGGCTGAAGGCCTTGACCACCGTCGGCGTGGAGACGATCGACAGCGTTGCCTCGGCCGGCGCGGCGTTCTGCCCCGCGCTGGTCTGGAGCCCCCCAATCGGGATGGAGTTGACGTAGTCACCGGTGGTGTTACCGGTCACATCCACGGTGATGGTGCACCCCCCAGCCGGGATGGTGGCGCCATTGGCGTAACTCACGCTCCCCGCACCCGCCACGGCCGTTACGGCACCGGGGCAGCTCCCGCCAACAACGGCCGGGTTGGTCACCGTTATCCCAGCCGGCAGGGTATCGGTGAAGAGGGCAGAGAGGGTGATGTCGATGGGGTTGCTGTTGCCCAACGTCACCGTCAGGGTGGAGCTATCACCCGGCACGATGGTGGTGGGGTTGAACGCCTTGGCCACGGTCGGCGGGGCCTGGCTGGTAGGCGTGGTGGTAGCGCTATCGCTGTTGTTACCCGGATCCGGGTCCGGCACGCTAGAGCCGGTCACCGTCGCCGTATTGGTGTAGCTACCACTGGAGAGCACCGTGGCGACGATCTGCAAGGTCGCGCTGTGACCGTTATCCAGCACACCGATGTCCCACACCCCGCTACCGCTGTTGTAGGTCCCAACCGAGGGGTTGGAGCTGACAAAGCTGTAACCGTCCGGCAGCAGATCGGTGATGATGACGCTACCGGCGTCGCCTGGACCCTGGTTCTGCACCGTGATGGTGAAGGTGACATTGGCACCATGCACCGGGGTCGAGTTGCTCACCAACTTGGTGACGGCGAGGTCAGCCGGCACCTTGAAGGTGGTGTTCTCGTTGGTGACGTTGTTGGCGGTGTTGGCCTCGTAGCCGGCGATGGTCTCGACCGAGCTGATCGCCGCGTTGTTGGTGTAGACCCCAGCCACCGGCGTGGTCATCACCACGGTGAACTCGGCGTAGTCACCGGTGTTGAGATCCCCCAGCGGGCAGTCCACTGGAGTGGAGTTGTCGCACAGCGACCAGTCGCTACCACCACTACAGGTACAGTCGAAGGTACGCAGCGGCGTGTTGCCACTGTCGTAGATCGTCCCCTGGTTGACCATGGTCACCGTCAGACCCACAGGCGGGGTATCGGTGATGAAGGCCGCGGTTGCGGTGGAGGGACCGTTGTTGGTGCCACGCACGGTGTAGGTGACGCTACCGCCAGTCGGCACCGGGTCGGGGCTATCGGAGACGTTGATGAGCAGGTCCAGCTCCGGATCGGTCAAGGTATCCGTCACGCTGGCGCTGTCATTGGCCGAGTTGCGGTCATCAACGGCGGAGCTGACGCTGCCACCAAAGGTGAGATCACCCGGCAGCCGCGGACGCACCACCAAGGTCACCGTGCGGGTCACACCATTGCCGATGCTGCTCCAACTACAAATGGGGTTGACCGGATGGTTACAGGTACCGCCACTACTGGCCGTCACAGAGACGAAATCGACATTGGGCGGCAGCAGATCGGTCAACAGCTCAACCGTCGTGGCCGGCGAGGGGCCATTGTTGCGCACCGTGAAGACATAGGTGAGCGGGGTGCCAGCCACCAGGGTGCCGCTGGAGGCGACGGTGACCTGGAGATCGGCATCGGGATTGACGGTGGAGCTGGTGGAGCTGCTGTTGTCGCCGGTGTTGGGATCGCCGATATCTTGGGAGTAGACCGAGCCGGTGTTGCTGCGGCTCCCGGAGGAGGTGGGACGCACCGCGATCTGCACAGTGGCCGAACCGCCGTTGAGCACCGTACCCAAGTTACAGGTGAAGGTGCTGCTGGAGAAGCTGCAACTCCCCTGGCTGGGGGTGGCAGTGGGGGTACCGGTGTAGTTGGAGAGGCTATCGGTGACGATGACATTGGTGGCATCGGCCGGGCCGCTGTTGTTGACGGTGAGCAGATAGGTGAGGACATCACCCGCCTGCACCGGATCCGGGCCCACTACCGTCTTGACGATAGCGAGATCGGCGCTATCCCCTGACAGGGTGGTGGAGATGGCGGCAGAGCTGCTGTCGTTGGTGTTGTTGGGGTCGGTCAGGCAGACGCCGTTACAGGAGACCGTGGCGTTGTTGACCATGCTGCCGGAGGCGCCTGCCGGCACCGTCGCCACCAGGGTCACCGTAGAGGTGGTGTTGGCGGCCAGACCGGAGCGATCACAGGTCACGGTGAGCGGGTTGCTGGCGTCATCGGTGCAGCTCCAGCCGCTACCGGAGGCAGAGACCAGGGTGAAGCCCAACGGCAGGGTGTCGGTGATCCGCACCGTACCGGTCTGGGCGGCCGGCCCTAGGTTACGTACCGCGAGGGTATAGGTGACATTCTGCCCCTCACTCACCGCCACCGGGTTGGCGCTCTTGGTGAGCCGCAGGTCGGCGGTCGGCACCTGGATATTGAAGCTGGAGGTGTCGCTGTTGTTGCTCGGATTGGGGTCGCTGCCATCGGCCGTCACCGTCGCGGTATTGCTGGCGGACGGGTTGGCGTTCACCGCAGTGGCGGTGAGGGTGATGGCGGGTAGGTTACCCACCGTTGACTCCGGACCTGGCCGGGAGCAGGTGAGGGTGTTGGGTGTGGTCACCCCAAAGTCACAACTCCAGCCGCTGCCTGCCGAGTGGGAGACGTAGCTCCAGTCGGGGGTCAGGGTGTCGGTGACGATGATGTTGGTCGGCTGATCACCACCGTTGTAGCGGGCGGTGAGGGTAAAGGTCTGATCGGTCCCCTGTAGCGGTGAGGCGGAGTTAGGGGTCTTGTCGATGGAGACATCGCTACCCGGATCCACCGCCACGTCAACCACATCGGTATTGTTGTTCTGATCGGGATCAGGCGTACCGGTGGAGGGCTGGGCTGACATCGCATAGGTGACGGTACTCCCTCCCACTGCATCAGGCCGCACAGTGATGTGGAGGGTGGAGGTCGCCTGGGCCGGGGTGAGGGTGCCGGTGTAGACCGCGGTCACCACCCCTGCGTTGTGGCTACAGCTCCAACCCGAGGCACCATCGTTGCTGACGTAAGTCACCCCGGGCGGCAGGGTGCCGGTCACCGTGATGGAGCCGGTGGCGTTACTCGGCCCGTTATTGGTCACCGTCAGCAGGTAGTCCACCGTCTCGCCGGCCACGATGGGGCTGGCACTGGCGGTGAGCGTAGTGGCGAGATCGGCACCTGCGGTGACGGTCGTGGCCTGGCTGATATTGGTGTTGTTGGTGGAGTCGGTATCGGCCTCCGTGCTGGTGGAGGTAACCGACAGATTGATGGTGCCCACCGTCTGCGGCTGCATCACCAGGGCGACACTAATGTTTTCACCCGCCGCCATCGAGCCGATGGAGCAGGAGACGGGCCAGCTGGAGTTACAGCTGCCCACCGACGGGCTCACCGACACCAGAGTGCCGTCGGCAGAGAGGTCGTTGGTATCGAAGGCGACATTGGTAGCACCGGTGCTACCGTTATTGTCCAAGGTGATGGTGTAGGTGAGATTGCCCCCCGCCACAATGGGGTCGGGGTTGTCGGTCACGTTGACCACCACGTCCACCGAGGCGTGGGCTACTAGAGGAAGGGCCAGCAGCCCAAACAGTGCCCCAAGTTGATACTTGCGACGCCGGGGCGGTGGAGAGGAGTCGGACCACGCGGGTGGTTGCGAATGGCTGCAAGACATAGCTGCTCTTCCTCGTGCTAAGGATTGCTTAAGGGACGCTAATCACGGCCTGTGAATAGCGGTGACGCCGCACCCTAGCGTTTCGCCTGGCGGTGAGACAATCACGGATACGCACTTAAGCTCACTAAATCTTACAGCCCTCTTAAGCTCGCTGTATGGACAGATAATAGATTGATTATTAAATAAATAAACAAATGCCTCAGACGAACCCTGACCCCTGTTTTACATCACCGACACTACTGTTATTAGGGGTCAGATTTTCTCTCTTCGGTGAGTTAACAGATGTGGTGAAACAGACAGCATCCGGCGGCGCAAAAGGTGAATCAAGTCGCGCTAGATCACTGGTTGTTTGATCAGCTCTAACGGCGGACCATGACCCCGACGAGAGGTAGCCTAGATAAAGCGTGACCAACGGCCGCCCCTAACCTGACAGCGGCGCCAGAAAAGGGGGGGGTGGCGGACTCAATCTTGGGTGTGGAAGAGGTAGCCGCGACTACGGATACTGCGCAGCGGCAGATCGCGGCCAATCCTCTCCCGCACCTTGCGGCGCAGGCGGTAAAAGATCATCTCCAAGCGGTGGTTATCGAACACCTCGATGCCATCGCTCAGATCGGCGATAAAACAGTCCCGCTCCACCGGCTCCCCCTCGGGCGACTCCAACAACCGGCTCATCACGGTACGCTCCGCCGTTGTCAGCTCCACCGTCTGCCCATCGGGGGCCGCCAGCTGCCAACCATCCCGAAGCAGCTGCCAGCGGGGGGCCGTCGGCTGGGGGGTACTCTTCACCCGCCGTCCCAGACTGATAAGAGTCGCCGCCACCACCTCAGGTTCCAGCGGCCGCACCAGATAGGCGTCCGCCCCCTCCGCTAACCCCCGCAGCCGATCCGCGGCATCCTCGCTACTGGAGATCATGGCGATGCCAAGCCGCGAGTGGCGCCGCAGATAGCGAGCCACCGCCAGGCCATCCTCATCGGGCAGCTCGGTGTCCAGCAGAACTAGGTCACAGGGGTGAGCAAAGAGGTGGCGATAGAGCTGGTGGGCGCCATGGACCCCAGTGGCCTCTAGGCCCAATTCGGTCAACAGACCCACCAGGGCGCGACAGCGCTCCCGCCGGCTGTCGGCAACGGTAACGCGCATCGGACCGATGGTGGTCGAGAGAGAGGGCTGCATGATGGATAGGGTGTGGGCAGGCCCATCATCATAAGGGAGTCTGCCGGTGTACCGTCAACCACCCCTACTCCCGCCGGGAGGGGGGTGGCAATCTGGCCAGGCCCACCGCTCGCGGCCAACGTGGGATGGGGGTAGCGCCAAAGAGGCCGGGCCGGGCGCCCTCTATGCCCCGTGCAATCGGCCGCTCAAACCGACGACCCGCAGAGGGACGACCCGCAGAGGGACACCCACCCTACAGCCGCCGCACCGCCCGCTTAACCGTGGCATCCTCCTCGGCGGTGTGGATGGAGAAACGTAGCGACCGGGCCAGCGCCAGCATCTCGTGGTTATTGGCCAGGATCTCCCCCTCGATGGTCTCCAGCCCCTTATCGCGCGCCGCCTCCATCAGCTGCTCCATCAGACGGTGGCCGATCCCCCTCCCCTGCCATTGATCGGTCACTGCCACCGCAAACTCGCAGCTACGCCCATCAGGATTGATGACATAGCGGGCCACCCCCACCTGCACCTCCAGCCCCCCATCCAAGGAGACCCCGACAAAGGCCATCTCGCGGTCGTAGTCGATCTGGGTAAAGCGGGCCAACATCGCAGGGGTCAGCTCATCGATGGTCTGCATGAAGCGGAAATACTTGGCCCGCTCCGACAGACCACGCACAAAGGCCTGCTCCATCTCCGCATCCTCCGGCCGGATGGGGCGGATGACGAGATCGGTGCCATCCGGCAGCTGCCAGGTGGTGACCAGATGGACCGGGTAGGGGTAGATGGCCATATGGGCATAGCGCTCCCGGGCGGCGGTGTGGTAGTCCACCACCACCCGGGAGTCCACCGCCACCGCCCCGCTCTCATCGACAATGAGTGGATTGATATCCAGCTCACTGATCCACGGCAGCTCGCAGGCCATCTCCGAGACCCGCATCAGTACATCCACCACCGCCTCGGTATCGGCGGGTGGCATGTGGCGAAACGCCTTCAGCATCCGGGAGACGCGGGTGCGGGCGATGATATCCCGCGCCAGAAAGCGGTTGAGGGGCGGCAGGGCCACCGCCCGATCCCCCATCACCTCCACCGCGGTGCCACCGGCGGCAAAGGTGATGACTGGGCCAAACAGGGGATCCGAGAAGATCCCCACCAGCAGCTCGCGGCCGTTGGGGCGACGTAGCATCGGTTGGATGGTGACTCCATCGATACGCGCCTCGGGACGGTGACGCCGCACCGCCGCCACCACCTCGTTGTAGGCGGTGCGCACCGCCTGGGCATTACTGATGCCCAGGCGGACGCCGCCGGCGTCGGACTTGTGGGTGATATCGGGGGAGTTGATCTTCATCACCACCGGGAAACCGATCGACTCCGCCTGCACCAGTGCCTCATTGGGGGAGCGCACCACCACCGCCTGGGCGGTGCGGATCTGAAACGCCCCCAACAGCGCCTTGGATTCGGTCTCCGACAGCACCCGCCGCCCCTCCGCCAGCGCCCCCTCGATAATCATGCGCGCCCCATCGACATCCGGCGGTTGGTGGCGGGACATGGAGCCGGGGGTCTGGAGTAGCAACTGCTGGTTCTGGTAGTGGCTATTGAGAAAGGCGAACGCCTGCACCGCCGCCTCCGGCGTCTCAAAAGTGGGCAGCCCCGCCTGGGCCAACTGCTCCCGCCCCTCGGCGACCTGCACCTCCCCCATCCAACAGGTGAGCACCGGCTTCTTCTGCCGTTTGGCCACCTGGATCACCGCCTCCGCCACCTCGGTGGGGGCGGTCATCGCCTGCGGTGTCAAAATCACCAGCACCCCATCGACCCCCTTGTCGTCCAGACAGGCCGCCAGGGCGTGGGCATAGCGTTCGGGACCGGCGTCACCGATCACATCCACCGGATTGGCGTGGGACCAGGTGGCGGGCAGGGCACTATTGAGCCGCTCCAGGGTGGTGGGGGCCAGCTCGGCGATGCGGATATGGAGATCAGCGGCCCGGTCAGTAGCCATCACCCCCGGACCGCCGCCATTGGTGACGATGGCGAGGCGATCCCCCTGGGTACGATAGCGGGCGGCGAGGGTGCTGGCGGCGGCGAATAGGTGGCTGATGCGCAGGCCACGCACCACCCCCGCCCGACTGAGGGCGGCGTCGAAGACGTCATCCGCCCCCACTAGCGCCCCGGTGTGGGACTGCGCCGCCTTGGAGCCGGCGGCGTGGCGCCCCACCTTAAGGGCAATCACCGGCTTGACCCGCGCCGCGGCGCGCACCCCGCTGACAAAGGAGCGCGCATCGTGGATACCTTCTATATAGAGCAGGATGCTCTCGGTCTCGCGGTCCGACACCAGATAGTCGAGGATCTCACCAAAATCGAGATCGGCCGAGATGCCGGTGGAGATGACGGTGGAGAAGCCCACCTGGTTGGCGGCCGCCCAATCCAACACCGCGGTGCAGATGGCGCCCGACTGCGAGACCAACGCCGTCTTGCCCGCCAACGCCTGCCCCTTGTTGAAGGTGACATTGAGCCCGAGACCGGGCCGCATGATGCCGAGACAGTTGGGACCGATGAAGCGCAGGCCGTAGCGGCGGGCATTCTCCAACACCGCCTGCTCCAGGCGCCGACCCTCCGCCCCCGCCTCGCGGAAACCGGCCGAGAGGATCACCGCCCCCTTCACCCCATACTCGCCACACTGCTCGATGATGCCCGGCACCGTGGCGGCGGGGGTGGCGATCACGGCGAGGTCAACCGGCGCCTCCACCGCTGCCAGATCGGGATAGGCGCGCAGCCCCTGCACCGTCTCCCGTTTGGGATTGATGGCGTAGACCGGCCCGCGAAACTGCCCCTCCAGCATGTTGCGCAACACCAAGGCACCGACTGCCCCTTCGCGCTCACTGGCGCCGAAGATAGCGACCGAGGTAGGTTCGAACAGACGGGTGAGGTAGTGCTGCCCCATGGTGGCCCCTTTCATCAATGGCTAACAGTAGTGCCGCCTGGCACAACCGCACAGGGCGGTCCGCCGCCAGAGGTCGGCAGTGAGAGCCGACATGACAACACAGCCGCAAGAAAAGGCAAGCACGTGACGCAACCCGGGCGCCTTCGTGGCCTACAGCAATGGAAAAAGGGGGTGGCAAACAGCAGGATGTAACAGGAAGGTGGCCTGCGGGGCCCGGCTGGCCCCGCAGGCGGCTGATCATCAAACCAGCGCGTGTACCTCCTGCTCCAGCAGGTCTAATTGCTCAATTAAGGTCTTGGAGATCCCCACCAACTCCTCTAACTTCCATGCCGCCTCCTCATGGCGCCGATGCTCCACCAGCCGGTGGATCTGGGCATAGACCAGATGCAGCAGTTCATGGGGTCCCTGGATGTCCTGAAAGATCGAGAGGTGACCGAGCCAGCGCTGTCCTTCGCCGTAGTACCAATGGCCAAATTGGCAGTCGATATGCTGCACCGGGGCGACGTCATCACTGACGGGGACCCCGGCCACCAACCCCTGGGCATAGGCGCGCCAGCGGATGTGGGAGGATTTGGCGCGGCGGATCACCGCCAACAGCGCCTCTTGCGTAGTGGAGGGGGGAGGGGCAACGGTAGACAGGGGAGTCACATTACTCATCAATGCCAGCTCCTTAATTGTGAGTCAGAACGAAGTGGCGACGGGACCCTCACAAGGAGAGTCCCTACTCTACTGTGGCCCCCTGGCATGACCCCAGCGTGACACCTCCCTTAGCGAACCACCCTCGCCGGGCGATCGGGATCAAACCGTGCTTTAGGTATACTTGCCGGCCATGAACAGCCCCGTCACCACGATTACCGCCCTACTCCAACGCTACTCAGCGCTCCTATTCGACGCCTTTGGCGTCCTCCTCGATGACCAAGGCGCCCTCCCCGGCGCCGTCGCGCTCATCGACCGCCTCAACGCCGAGGGGCGCCCCTACTGCATCCTCACCAACTCCGCCAGCCGGCTACCAGGGGAGAGCGTCCAGCTCTATGCCGCCTGTGGCCTGGCCATCCCGGAGGAGCGCATCTTAAGTTCCGGGATGCTGCTCGCCCCCTACTTCCAGGCCCAGCAGCTCACCGGTGCCACCACCCTGGTCCTGGGTCCGGCGGGCTCCCAGGCCTTTGCCCGGGCGGCGGGGATGGAGTTGGTCCCCCCCACTGCGGGGTGTGATGCCGAGGTGGTGGTGGTGGCAGACGAGAAGGGCTATCCGCTTCTGGAGCAGTTTGACCACACCCTCAGCCTGATGCTGCGACGGCTAGATGCCGGCCGACCGCTCCACCTGGTGGTGTGCAATCCCGATCTCATCTACCCACGCGGCCCCGACGCCTTTGGCCTCACCGCCGGCGGCATGGCCAGCCTCTTCGAGACCATCTTGGCAGAGCGCTACGGCGCCGAGGCGCCGCGTTTTATCCGCCTGGGCAAGCCCTACGCCCCCCTCTTTGAGGTGGCGCTGGAGCGGGTTGGCAGCCGCGATGCCGTGATGGTGGGAGACCAACTGGCCACCGATATCCGCGGCGCCCATGGCGTGGGGATCGACAGCGCCCTGGTGGCGAGTGGTCTCGCCCGCCACGCCCCCACGCTGGCCGCCACCCTGCGCCCCACCTGGCAGTTACCGTCCCTGCTCCCGTAACTCCCCCACGGCGGCCGGCCAGTCGCGCCCGGCGCCCCCACTTTTTTTGCAGCCAACGGATCCCACCATGAAACGTATTGGAGCCCATGTCAGCGCCGCCGGCGGCGTACAGAACGCCCCCCTCAACGCGCAGAAGATCGGCGCCCGCGCCTTCGCCCTGTTCACCAAGAATCAGCGCCAGTGGAGCGCCAAGCCGCTCACCGAGGAGCAGATCAGCGCCTTCCAAGAGAACCTCGCCGCCGTCAACATCGCCCCCGAGCATGTGCTGCCCCACGACAGCTATCTCATCAATCTGGGTCACCCGGAGGCGGCGGCCCTGGCCAAGTCCCGCGACGCCTTTCTCGATGAGCTACAACGCTGCCAACAGCTCGGCCTACGGCTGCTCAACTTTCATCCCGGCTCCCACTTGGATAAGAGCAGCGAGGCCCAATGTCTGGCCACCATTGCCGACTCCATCAACTGGGCCCTGGCCCAGACCACCGGCGTGGTAGCGGTCATTGAGAACACCGCCGGCCAGGGGAGCAACCTGGGCTGGCGCTTTGAACATCTGGCCGAGATCATCAATCAAGTGGAGGATCGCAGCCGCGTAGGGATCTGTCTCGACACCTGCCACACCTTTGTCGCCGGCTACGACCTGCGCACCGAGGAGGCGTGCGAGGCCACCTTCGCCGAGTTTGACCGCGTGGTGGGGTTCTCCTATCTGCGGGGGATGCACCTCAACGACTCCAAACCCGATCTAGGGGCGCGGGTCGATCGCCACCACAGCATCGGCCAGGGCAAACTGGGACTATCAGTATTTCGCTATATCATGAATGACCCCCGCTTTGAGGAGATCCCAATGGTATTAGAGACCATTGATGAATCCCTCTGGCCGGCGGAGATTGAACAGCTCTACGGCTTACAAAAAGAGATGTAAATTTTTCTTTGCGTTGACACTCCTCACCACCTGACTTAGGTTCTTCCAACATAACAACAGCACGCTGCCGGGCCTGGCCAGCGGCTCCTAACCACCTGGAGGAGCGAGACCGATGAGTGGGGACAATCCGAACTGCGGGGAAGATATGAACTTCATGAATGCTATCGAGGCCCATGTCCGCTGGAAGATCCGGTTGGAGGCCTATATCGACGGCACGAGTCAGGAGAACCTCGATTCTGAGGTGGTCTGCCGGGATGATCAGTGTCTGCTGGGCAAATGGATCTACGGTACCGGTGGCGAGCGGTATGGTCAGCACCCCAAATTCCCCGGCTTAAAGGAGACCCATAAACAGTTTCACCGCTGCGCGGGCGAGGTGATCCGCCTGGTGGATACGGGGGACAAGGAGCAGGCGCGGGAGCTGCTCTGCAAGGGGGAGTACGCCAAGTTCAGCCACCAGATCAAGGCGGAGCTGGCACGCATGAGTCTGGAGATCGATCCCGACTGAGGCGGTGTCAGGGCAACGGCCCCTGGAGGGAGTCACCCGCCTCCGGGGCCGCCCGCCAGGGACTACTTCAGCATCGCCTCCAACTGGGTAAAGTTGATCGCCTTGAAGTAGCTCTTCACCGCCGCCACCGTCGTCGGGTCGTTGCTGGAGCCGCTCACCACCACCAGCGCCTTGTTATTTACCAGCGTCGTCAACGAACCCTCCGCGCTGTTTTGGATCACCTTGCGGCCGTCGATCACCACCAGTTTCTGTTCACTCCCCCCCATGAACATCGGGTTGCCAAATAGCATCCCCATGCTCTGCACCAGCATCGACTCACCGCTGATATTCACCCGCACCTCCCGATAGTCATCCCCCTGCTGGCGGTAGACCCGCTCGGCGTTGATGCCCCCTCCCAACATATTGGCGTTGGCGGCGGTGGTGGTGTCCTCCTCCTCGGAGACCCAACCCGCCAACGGCGGCGGCAGTAGATCCGCCATACCGGCGGCGCGCTGCTGGCGGATGAGGGTAGAGGCGGCATCAAGGGCGGTCACCGCCATCTCCAGGTCCTTGGCCTGGTAGGCACGGAGCGCTTCGTTGATCTGGTCGGTCACATCGTCGGCCAGGACGCTGCCGGGGAGCGAGATGAAGGCAGCAAGCAGGGCGGCGGTCACACGCTTCATAGGAGATATCCTCGGTCATTGAAGTTGGGGGGGTGATTCTGCGCAAGATCCCGATCCACTCCAATAGAGCAGACGCACCGCCTCGGCCGCCGATGGTAAAATCGCCACCCGCCACAATCCCCAGCCCCCCATGTCACAGCGCGACTCTATCTACGCCGAAAGCCAGCCGCTGATCGCGGATTTCGCCTTCGATCAGCGGGTCGCCCAGGTCTTCCCCGACATGATCCGCCGCTCCGTCCCCGGCTACGCCGAGGTGATCGCCTGGAGCGGCCTCATCGCCAGCCACTACGCCCAACCGGGCAGCCGCTGCTACGACCTGGGCAGCTCCTTGGGGGCCACCACCCTCTCGCTGCGCCGCCAGATCCAGACCGCCGACACCACCATCGTCGCCGTCGATAACGCCTGGCCGATGGTGGAGCGCTGTCGCGCCGTACTCGCCGAGGAGCCGACGGCAGGCGCCCAGGTGTCGCTGGTCTGTGCCGATATCCGGGATGTGATGATCCGCGATGCGTCGGTGGTGGTGCTCAACTTTACTCTCCAGTTCGTACCGCGGGAGCAGCGCCTCGCCCTCCTCAGCCGCATCCGCGCCGGCCTGCGCCCTGGCGGAGTCTTGCTGCTGGCGGAGAAGCTGACCTACCCCGATGCCGCCGAGCAGGCGTTCCAAGAGCGGATGCAGCTCGCCTTCAAGCGAGCCAACGGCTATTCAGAGCTGGAGGTGGCCCAGAAGCGTGCCGCCCTGGAGCGGGTCTTACTGCCGGAGTCAGAGGCAGAGCACCGCAGCCGCCTCGCCACGGCCGGTTTCACCACCACCTACTGCTGGTTGCGCTGCTTCAACTTCGCCGCCTTTGCCGCCTTCGCCCCCTAACCACGCCCCCACTGCCGATGCTCGACTACCTCGCCTCCCTCCCGACCCGCCTCGCCCACGGCCCCCTCGCCACCAGCGCCGAGGGCTTGGCGGAGCAAGCCCGTCAGCTGGTACTACGACATGGGCGGCAGGCCGAGTGGCAGGCCGCCCTGGAGGCCCTGCCGCAGACCCCGGCCGGCCCCTGCCGGCTCGATCAACCCAGCCCCACCCGCCAGCCCCCGCTCGCCGCCGCGGAGCAGGCGGCGTTGGCAGAGGCGTTGCAGCGCTTCCACCCGTGGCGCAAAGGGCCATTCCTGCTGCACGGGGTCGCCATCGACGCCGAGTGGCGCTCCGATTGGAAGTGGGCGCGGGTCGCCCCCCACCTTGCCCCTTTGGCGGGCCAGCGGATCCTCGATGTGGGCTGCGGTAACGGCTACTACGGCTGGCGCATGGTGGGGGCGGGGGCGGCCGAGGTGGTGGGGATCGATCCGACGCTGATCTACTTCGCCCAGTTCCTCGCCCTACGCCGCTACCTCGGCGCAGAGCAGTTCCACTTCATCCCCACCACGATGGAGGCGCTACCCGGCGAGTTGGCCGCCTTCGATACCGTCTTCTCCATGGGGGTGCTCTACCACCGACGCGACCCAGAGCGCCATCTGGCGGAGCTGTATGCCGCCCTGCGTCCGGGTGGTCAGCTGGTGTTGGAGACCCTGGTGCTCCCCCCCGACATGACGGGCCAGCTCGATCCGCCGGGGCGCTACGCCAAGATGAAGAATGTCCACGCCATCCCGGCCGTCGCACTGCTGCTCCAGTGGGTGGCCGCGGCCGGTTTTGTCGCGCCGCGCTGTGTCGATCAGGTGGCCACGCTGCCGGGTGAGCAGCGCGCCACGCCGTGGATGCGGTTTGAGTCGTTGAGTGACTTCCTCGATCCCACGGCGCCGGAACGCACCGTGGAGGGTCACCCGGCACCACAGCGGGCGGTGGTGATCGCAACCCGGCCGCCGCTGGCGGCGAGTTAAAGGAGCGCTGAGGGGGGGCGGTTCAGACGCTGATATCGTCGAAGGAGCGCACCTGCCGATGGACCGCATCGGGGTCGATCGCCCCCTCGCGCATCAGCCAAGCGGTGAACATCCCCACCTGGCGGGCGGCATCCAGCTCCTCTTTGATATCGGACAGGAACAGCACCTCATGGGGTGAGAGGCCGATCAGGGTGGAGATGGATTGATAGGCGGTCGGATCCTTCTTGGCCCCGACATTGGTGTCAAAGTAGTCGCTGAAGAGCGGGGTAAGGTCGCCATACTCGGTGTGGCCGAACAGCAGCTTCTGAGCAAAGACCGAGCCGGAGGAGAAGACATAGAGCTTGAGGCCGCGCTGGTGCCACGCCTGGAGCTGGCGCTTCGCATCCTCATAGATATGGCCGTGGAAATCGCCGTTGCGATAACCGGCCTCCCAGATGAGCCCCTGCAACGCCTTGAGCGGGGTGATCTTGCGATCCTCATCGATCCACTGCACCAGCAGCTCGGCCACTGCCTCCCGGGCCAGCCGGCGGTGGATGGTCGCCTGTACCTCCTCCAGCAAACGCGCCACCTCGGCGTTGTCGCCATGCTCGGCGATGAAGCGCTTCATGCGATCGCGGGAGTAGGGAAACAGCACCTCCTTGACGAATGAGAGCGAGGAGGTGGTGCCTTCAATATCGGTCAGAATGGCCTTGATCATGCCACCCCCACAAAGCGATCAAAGTCAGGGAAGTGGGCGCTGATACCGCTGCCGGTGAAGTCGGCCAACCAGCCATCCGGGATGGTGAAGAAGCGGATGCACTTGAAGTTGGGATGGCTCCCCATGTCAAACCAGTGGGGCACCTTGGCCGGTACCGAGATGAGGTCCCCCGCCTCGCACAACACCAGATAGACCTGCTCCCCGGGGTGGAGATAAAACAGCCCGCTGCCATCGACAAAGAAGCGCACCTCGAAGTCGCCATGGATATGCTCATCCAAAAACTTACCCCGCAGCTCCGCCGCCTGCGGGTGATCGGGCCGCAGGCTCATCACATCCACCGACTGAAAACCGTACTCGCCGTTCAACGCCTCCACCTGTCGGGCGTAGGCGGCCAACACCTCGGTCTGATCCGCCGCTGGGGTCAACGGCCGATCGGCTTGCCAACGCTCAAAGCGGACGCCTAGGGCGGCCAGCTCGGTGGCGATGGCGGCGTGGTCCAGGAGGGGATCGGCAGCCGCCTTCCCCTGTTGATCGAAGATCTCCAGTCTGCTCATGCGTGGGTCATCCTCTGAGCGTGCAGCTCGCATTGAAACAGGAATTCAAACGCCTCCAGATGGCGCAGGGCATCGGCGACGCTGGTACCCCAGACGTAGAGCCCATGGCCGGCAATGAGGTAGCCAAATACCGGCGCCGTCTGCTGATCCAACCACTCATCCACCTGCCCCTGGAGCCGAGGGATCTCCTGATCGTTGGGAAAGATGGGTACCACCATCTGGGTATCGTGGGTCTCTATCCCCTGAAACGCCTTCAGCAGCTCATAGCCTGCCAAGGTGAGGGCGTGGCCGAACTGGCGCGACAGCAGGGTGGCGTTCATCGAGTGGGTGTGGAGCACCGCCCCCACGGCCGGAAAACGGCGGTAGATGCCGGTGTGGAGCAGGGTCTCGGCAGAGGAGCGCTTGCCGACGGTGAGCGGCTGCCCCTCGGCGTCGATCAGCATGATGTCGTCGGCGCTCAACGCCCCCTTGTTGCGCCCGGAGACGGTGATGGCGATCTTCCCATCCCCAAGCCGCGCAGAGAAGTTGCCGCTGGTGGCGGGGACCCAGCCACGCTCATAGAGGAAACGGCCAGCCTCGCCGATCTCCCGCGCGCGGAGGGCAAACTCATGGTCTGGGGAATGGCTCAACGGCACGACTCCTGGAATGAGAGTTAGCCGGAGATTTTAGGTCTGCCATATGACCGCAGACAAGGCGAATCATCTGTCTCTGCGGGTGACGCCCCCCCTAGCGACGAGGGAGAGGGCCACTTCTGGAGCTAAAACGGGATCCGGGCTGGACTCAGTTCAAACTGCCGCACTTGGCCGCTGCGGGGGCAGCGGAAGGCCAGCGCCACCGCCAACAGCCGCAACCCCTCCCGATTCTTGTTGCCCTGGCCATACCGCGGATCCCCCATCACCGGGTGGCCGATCCCCGCCATGTGGCGCCGGATCTGGTGGTAGCGCCCGGTGTCGATGGCCACCTCCAAAATGGAGCGCTGCTGCTGCGAGTCGTGGCTGACCAACTGCCAACGGGTCACCGCCCGCCGCCCATCCAAGGGGGTCTCCACCACCCCGCTGGCGCCGTGGCTGGCCGCGATGTCGCCCAATATCTCGATCCGATAGCGCTTCTGCACACCATCACCGGAGAAGAGCCGGCTCAGCGCCGCGGCGTTTTGCCGATCATGGGCCACCACCATCAGCCCCGCCGCCTCACGGTCGATACGGTGTACCAGCAGCGTCGGCCGATTGAGGCGCTGCTCCACCTGCCGCAGGAGCGAGAGCTGATCGCCCCAGTCGCTCCCCTGGGCCACCAACCCCGGCGGTTTATACCAGAGGCTGTAGCCCCGCTCATCGGCCACCAGCTCCGCCTTTGGCACGGCGGCGGCGAGCAGCTTGGGGTCATAGAAGAGGTCGATCCGCTCGCCGCTGCGCAGCTCCGCCGTCGCCCGCCGCAACCGCTTCCGCCCCTGCCGCTGGAGCCACACCGCCCCGGCATTCATCGCCCGTTTCAGCTCGCTGCGGGAGAGGCCGGTCTCGGTTGCCAGCAGATCGATGGCGCGCACCGGCGCCACGGCCGTCAGCTGGAAGTGTTGCCGGTCAACACCGGCCTTGGGCTCAACCATAGGGCTCCTCCTGTCGAGGGTCGAGCAGCTGGATCTGCGCCAAGGCGCCGATGCGATAGAGATTGTGGGCAAGCAGCTGGGGGGCTGCCCGCAGCCGGATTTGCCCGCAGCGCTGGGCCAGCTGGCGCAGTGCCGCCACCGCCGTCACCAGCTCAGCAGGGCGCTCCACCTCCAGGCCGGCCAGCTCCAGCTCCAGCGCCTCCTGGGTCGGGAGTGTCGCCAACAGCGCGGCAAACAGCGCCCCCTGCCCCTCGTCGAGCAGGCCGTCGATCCGGATGGTCCCGCCGTGTAGCGGAGTCAGCACCACGCCCATAACCCCTTATACCTCCGCCAGATCGCCCTTCTCCTCCAGCCACGCCCGCCGCTCGCTAGAGCGTCGTTTGGCCAGCAGCATATCCATCAGGCGGTCGGTATCGTCATCTTCCTCGATGGTGAGCTGCACCAGACGGCGGGTGTCGGGGTCGAGGGTGGTCTCACGCAGCTGTAGGGGATTCATCTCCCCCAGCCCCTTGAAGCGGGTGATCACCGGTTTGGCGTTTTTCTTCTCCGCCTTCAGGCGATCCAAGATCCCCTGCCGCTCCCCCTCATCCAGGGCGTAGTAGACCTCCTTGCCCACATCGATGCGGAACAGCGGTGGCATGGCGATGAAGATATGGCCGGCCGCCACCAGCGGACGGAAGTGTTTGAGGAACAGGGCGCACAGCAGGGTGGCGATGTGGGCGCCGTCGGAGTCGGCATCGGCCAGCACGCACACCTTGGCGTAGCGCAGCCCCTCCAGGTTGCAGGAGCCGGGATCGACACCGATGGCCACGGCGATATCGTGTACCTCCTGCGACCCAAGCACCTCCGCCGGGTCCACCTCCCAGGTGTTCAAGATCTTGCCGCGCAGCGGCATGATGGCCTGGAACTCCTTGTCCCGCGCCTGTTTGGCACTGCCGCCGGCGGAGTCCCCCTCCACCAGAAACAGCTCGGCCCGCGCAGGGTCCTGGGCGGTGCAGTCGGCCAGCTTACCCGGCAGGGCGGGGCCGGCGGTCACCTTCTTGCGCTCCACCCGCTTGCCGGCCCGCAGCCGACTCTGGGCGGCACTGATGGCCAGCTCGGTGATCTTCTGGGCGATATCGGTGTGCTGGTTGAGCCAGAGCGAGAAGGCATCCTTCACCACCCCGGCGACAAAAGCGGCGCACTCGCGGGAGGAGAGACGCTCCTTGGTCTGACCGGAGAACTGCGGCTCTTGCAGCTTCACCGAGAGGATGTAGGAGACCTTATCCCAGACATCCTCCGGGGCGAGTTTGACTCCACGCGGCAGCAGATCGCGGAACTCGCAGAACTCCCGCACCGCCTCGGTGAGGCCGGTACGCAGACCGTTGACATGGGTGCCACCCTGCTGGGTAGGGATGAGATTGACGTAGCTCTCGCTCACCCCCTCGCCCCCCTCCGGCAACCACACCACCGCCCACTCCGCCGCCTCCCGCTCGCCGCTCATGCGGCCGAGGAACGGCTCCTCCGGCAGGGTCTCGGTCCCCTGTAGCTCATCCACCAGATAGTCGCGCAGACCATCCTCGTAGAACCACTCCTCCTGCTCCTTGGTTGCCTCCTCCAGGAAGCGGATACGCAGACCAGGGCAGAGCACCGCCTTGGCCCGCAGCAGGTGCTTGAGGCGCGGGAGGGAGAACTTGGGGCTGTCAAAAAACTGGGCATCGGGCCAGAAGCGGACGGTGGTGCCGCTGGTACGTCGCGCCACCTCCCCCACGACACTCAGCGGCACCACCCGCTGACCATCCTCGAAGGCGATGTGGTGCTCCTGCCCATCGCGCCGGACCCACACATCCAGCCGGCGCGAGAGGGCGTTGACCACCGACACCCCCACCCCATGCAGGCCACCGGAGAACTGGTAGCTCTTGTTGGAGAACTTACCGCCGGCATGGAGCTTGGTCAGGATCACCTCCACCCCAGGCAGCCCCTCCGTGGGGTGGAGATCCACCGGCATCCCGCGGCCATCATCCTCCACCGAGAGAGAGCCATCCTCGTGCAGGATGACGCGGATATTGCGGGCAAAACCGGCCACCGCCTCATCCACGGAGTTGTCAATCACCTCCTGGGCGAGGTGGTTGGGACGTTCGGTCTGGGTATACATACCAGGCCGCTTGCGCACCGGCTCCAGACCCGCGAGGACCTCGATGGCATCGGCATTGTAGGAGCTTGAAAGCGCCATAACCTTTTGTCGAAACAGGGAATTGGACTCGGAAAGGAAGCGCGATTGTAGCCCTATCCGGGGCCAGCGGGAACCGCCGCCGCAACGCCATGGTCTACCGCTGACGTTGCACAGTGATGGGCAATCGGCCAATTCAAGGCCGATCGCCGCACCTTGACAGAGGGGCAGCAGCACCGGCCGCCCCCTGTCCGCAGCCAGGGAGGCCGACGCCATCGCCCCTCCCTGCACCAAGAGCGAGCCCACCTGAACGACACTATGGTTTACACCAATGGCTGTCTATTACTGCCACAGGAGGGGGAGAACATGGCAGTTGAGATCAGGGAGTTGGTCCAGGAGATCGCCGAGCTGCGACTCCTCATCGCCGCTTGGAGCGGTCACAAGGACCCGCAACTACTGGAGGTGGTAGAGCAGATGCGGACCCGGGTGGATAGACAGCTGGAGCGGTTACAACGGATGCTCCACGCCCAACAGTGCAGCTCCCAGCAGCTCCACTAATCCCCCGCCCACCCACCGCCGCAGATACCCCTAGGGCAGACGGCGGCGGGGGTGGGCCATGCCGCAGGAGACCCAGGCCAGCGGCGCGGCCGCAGGTCACCGGTTAGCACCGGCAGGGCCATCGAGAGCGTCTCCCCTCCCCCGCGGCGCGGCCAGCGTCGAGGGGCGTCACCGGTAGATCGGCCTATGCGGCGTCAGCCGCGATGGCCACCGTACCGGAGGGAGTGCCATGGTAGTCGGCGCGATGGGCCGAGCCGCCCACGCAGAGAACACACCGTCAGCGGGTCATTGAAGAGATCGTTGCGGGCCATGCGCAAACGGATCCGGCCCCACCGCCCCAATGACCACGGCCAATAGTCGCCTCAAGGACGCTCTCTATGCAGTAACCAGGTGTTGAGACGCCGCAATGTCGCCCTCTCTTCATCGCTGAGAGTAGCCTCACTGGAACAGACAAACTCGGGGGGAGGCCCCCCGCTAGAGGGGCTATACGCAGCCGCCAGTTTCAGATCGAGATAGTGCAAAATCGCCTGCATATGCTGCATTGGTTCGATATAACTACCCGCTGGCACGCCGTGCTCACCGTCGTAATGGAGGCAGTGCTCGTAGTCGGCCCGCTCCTCCTCATAACTCTTGAAAGGTCGCAACAAGCGCCGTAGATCGGCGGTCCCTCGATAGAGCTTGGGGCGCTCTGGAGCGGGCCCCGCGGAGGAGGCGAGAGGATTCACTGACTCAGTCATGCAGATAGGCTCCTAACCTGAACCACTAGCGGCCAGAGGCGGGCGCTCACGCCACCCACCAATTCACACTGAGAAACGGTGCACGTTCCCCGTGCCAGTGCACATGAATATCCCCCCGACCACAGTTGGGCTCGCAACAGAGGCCAACGTAGTGGATCTCAACCGAAGAGAGCGCCTCACCCGTCGCCAACACCTTGACCACGGCGCCACCGCACTCAATCTCGCGCAATAACAGATAGGCGGCCTCTCCGAGATGAGCGCTCTCCGCCAAACGACAACCATGGCACTCCAGTGACTCAGAGAGCGCCGCCATCAACACCTCCGCGCGCTCGCCGTCAATCAACGCCATCCGCTCGCTCTCTGTGCACCACTGCGTGGGCTTGGCTGCCACCCGCTGCTGCATCACCTCCAGGGAGACGACGATCACCACCGCACCAGTCGGCACCGCGATGCACGGTCCGCAGAGGGTACTGGGTAACGGAATGGAGCGGACCTCATCGACGGATGTCCCGGCAGGGGGGCGCCACTCCGGCACATGGTTGGGTGCGGCACGGGTAGCTGGCCGATCTCTTTGAAATCCCAAAAAACTGCCTCCTACACCACGAAAACAGTCTAGCCATAGTTATCAAAATACACGACCAAACGAACAAACTCACCACTATAAATATCACTCAATCCTCTCATCGAATTCACCACACAACACCAACCCGGCACATCGTCAATCCCATCCACCCCCTCCTTCACCTCCTCAGAGGTGGCCCATGTGTGCCTCACCAGCGATGCCCCAAACACAGGCTCATCAACGTCAAATGTCCTATCCCCCGGAGAATAAGCGCGGCGCCATCTCTCATCAACTCCCGCCCATTCTGCAACGGCTAGGGATCGAGCAGGAGCAGTGGCACTACCTAACCACTCCCTTTGAGAGCCCCTTCAAGGGAATAGTCGGCGCGGCCCATCGTCTCAAAGCCGCTTATCAGGCACTTGGCTATCGCCGAACACCGGGAGTGGCCGCTTGTCGTAGATGTTTTTCAGCGTAATTCACTTCTCTCCACACACTCTGTCGGCATCGATAGGCTGGGACTGGTCACCCCCGCCTTACAGTTCTGTGGCGAGGACAGCCGAGGGAGGGGGTAGGTAAGAGGGGCGTTGTCAGGTAGTTTCTCCGGCTGCGAACCCAGGAGAATTCGAATGACACGCCTTGAACGTACCACCCTGAC
>QKFD01000087.1 GCA_003251535.1 Chromatiales bacterium
GGGGCCTCCCAGGAGCGGGCGCCGCCCCCCGCCGCCGCTGCTGAACCCGATCCCTTTGCCGCCCTCGCCGGTCTGCGGCAGACGCCACCCCCCGAGGCGGCGGCGGAGGGGGTCACCCCCTCCAAGCCCCCCCAAGCCAAAAAGGGCGAAGCCGCGGAGCGGGCCGAACCAAGCTGGGGGGATGGGCGGCGGCTAGATGAGGTGGCCAAGGTCCCGGAGCGGCGGGAGCCGGTCTGGGAGGAGCGGGCCACGGAGCCAGCCACCCAGCCGTCCGCCACCAACCCCGAGGTGGCCGAGCCAGAGGCGCCGCCGGAGACCGACGCACTCCACGAGGAGATGCTGGTGGTGATGACCGTGATGGCCCCCACCGGTGACCAGTTCATCGGCGCCCTGGTGCGCGACGCCATGGCTGCGGCCAAGCTCCAGTTTGGTGAGATGAACGTCTATCACTGGAGCGATCCCCGCAGTGGGCAGGCGGTCTTCAGCCTCGCCAACGTGCTCAACCCCGGCACCTTCGATCCCGACAACATCACCGCCCTGCGCACCCCGGGACTGGCGATGTTCATGCAGCTGCCGGGGCCGGTGGCGGGCGGCGCCGCCTTCGACATCATGCTAGAGACGGCGCGGCGCATCGCCGCCGAGTTGGGTGGACGGGTGTGCGACCTGACCCGCCGCCCGCTCACCGAGCGCGCCATCAACGAACTGCGGCAGCAGGCGGCGCGGCTGCCGGCCCAGCCGTGACGCCCTGTTGCGGGCGGCCCTCCCGCCGCCCTCAGCCCACCCCTGCCTCATCGTGGTGCAGGGCCCCTTTCTCCTTACACCAGCACTCTGCCGCATGAGCCTCTCCGATCCCCAGGCCGCCGCCCAGCGCGCCGCCGAGCTGCGCCAACTCCTTGAACACCACAACTACTGCTACTACGTCCTCGATGCGCCGGAGGTCCCCGACGCCGAGTTCGATCGCCTATTCCGCGAGTTGCAGGCCATCGAGCGCGACCACCCGCAGCTGCTCACCGCCGACTCCCCCACCCAGCGGGTGGGCGGGGAGGCGCAGCGGGCCTTCGCCGAGGTGCTGCATGAGCTGCCAATGCTATCGCTGGCCAACGCCTTCGACGACCAAGAGGTGTATGACTTTGATCGCCGCATCCGCGAGCGATTGGCGGTCGAGGGGCTCATCTACACCGCCGAACCGAAGATGGATGGCCTCGCCGTCAGCCTGCTCTACCGTGAGGGGCGGCTGGTGCGGGCCGCCACCCGCGGCGACGGCACCACCGGCGAGGATGTGACCCACAACGCCCGCACCATCACCGTCCTCCCCGCCGCCTTGAGTGGCAGCGGTTGGCCGGCGCTGCTGGAGGTGCGGGGCGAGGTCTACATGACCCACGCCGGCCTGGCCGATCTCAATCGTCGCCAGTTGCAGCGGGGGGAGCGCCCCTTCGCCAATCCGCGCAACGCCGCCGCCGGCAGCCTGCGGCAGAAGGACCCGCGGGTGAGCGCCGAGCGGCCGTTGACCCTCTTCTGTTATGGGGTGGGCAAGGTGGAGGGGGGGCCGCTGCCCGACAGCCACTTCGCCATCCTGGAGCAGCTGCGACAGTGGGGCTTGCCGGTCTCGCCAGAGGCGCGGCGGGTCGAGGGGGCGGAGGGGTGCCTCGCCTACTACCGCGAGCTGGGAGGGCGCCGTGCCGCGCTGCCCTATGACATCGACGGCGTGGTCTACAAGCTCGATCTCCTCGCCCAGCAGGAGGTGATGGGCTTCGTCTCCCGCGCCCCGCGCTGGGCGGTGGCCCACAAATTCCCGGCCCAGGAGGAGATGACCCGGCTGAACGACATCATCGTCAACGTCAGCCGCACCGGCCGCCTGACGCCGGTGGCGCGGCTAGAGCCGATCTCCGTGGGGGGGGTGACCGTCTCCCAGGCCTCGCTCCACAACCAGGATGAGATTGAGCGCAAGGGGCTGCTCATCGGCGATACCGTGATCGTGCGGCGGGCCGGTGATGTGATCCCGGAGGTGGTGGGGGTGGTGGAGTCGCTGCGCCCCGCCGATGCCCACCCCTTTGTCTTCCCCAGCCACTGCCCCGAGTGCGGCTCGGAGGTGGTGCGGCTCGATGGCGAGGTGGACTACCGCTGCACCGGCGGCCTCTTCTGCCCCGCCCAGCGCAAGGAGGCGATACGCCACTTCGCCTCGCGCCGGGCGATGGATATCGAGGGGCTGGGGGAGAAGCTGGTGGATCAGCTGGTGGAGGGGGGCCACATCACCACCGTGGCCGATATCTATCGGCTGGCGGCGGACCAGTTGGCGGCCCTGCCGCGCATGGCGGAGAAGTCGGCCGCCAACCTGCTGGCCGCCATCGAGCGCAGCCGCGATACCACATTGCCCCGCTTCCTCCACGCCCTCGGCATCCCCAACGTCGGGGAGGCGACCGCCCAGGCCCTGGCGCGCCACTTCGGCACCCTGGAGGCGATCAGCAACGCCTCGCTGGAGGCGCTGCAACAGGTGCCCGACGTGGGGCCGGTGGTGGCGGAGAGCATCCACCTCTTCTTCGCCGAGGCGCACAACCGCCAGGTAATGGAGCAGCTGATCGCCGCCGGGGTGCAGTGGCCGGCCATCGAGGTGGCGCCGCGGGAGGCGCAGCCGCTGGCGGGCATGAGCGTCGTGCTGACCGGCACCCTAAGCAGCATGGGGCGCGATGAGGCCAAAGAGCGGTTGGAGGCGCTGGGGGCCAAGGTGGCCAGCAGTGTCTCGAAAAAGACCGCCCTCGTCATCGCCGGGAGTGATGCCGGCTCCAAACTGGCCAAGGCCGAGCAGCTCGGGGTCCCGGTGCTGGACGAGGCGACCTTCCTGGAGCGCCTGGAGGCGGGTTGGCCGGCGGTGGAGGCAGCAGAATCAGAGTAGGTCTGGCCCGAGGCCAGACCGGGAGGGACGACCCCTCCAAACCATTTCGATCTTCAACGGGGGATTTCCATGCGGGTACTCATCACCGGCGCGGGCGGACAGCTCGGCCGTGAGCTATTGCAGTGCGTGCCGCCAGGGATAGAGGTGACCGCCCACGACCAAGCGGGGCTCGACATCACCGACGAGGAGGCGGTCTTCGCCGCCATCTCTGGTGGGAGGCCCGATCTGGTCATCAACGCCGCCGCCTACACCGCGGTCGATAGGGCGGAGGAGGATGCCGATCGCGCCTTCGCCATCAATGCCCAGGCGGTGGAGTTCTTGGCGGTGGCCAGCGCCGAACTGGGGGCGCGGCTCATCCAGATCTCCACCGATTATGTCTTCGACGGCAGCCACTCCACCCCCTACGCCCCCGCCGACCGCTGCACCCCGCTCGGTATCTACGGCACCAGCAAATATGAGGGGGAGCGCAACGCCATTGAACTGACCGATGGCCAGGTGCTGATCATCCGCACCGCCTGGCTCTACTCGCGCCACAACGTCAACTTCGTCAAGACCATGCTGCGGCTGATGGCGGAGCGGGAGCGGCTGGGGGTAGTGGCCGATCAGGTGGGGACCCCCACCTGGGCCCGCACCCTGGCCGAGGCGGTGTGGGGGGCAGCCCAGCGGCCAGAGCTGAGCGGGATCTACCACTGGACCGACGCCGGGGTGGCGAGCTGGTATGACTTCGCCGTGGCGATCCAGGAGGAGGCGCTGGCGCTCGGCCTACTGACACGCGCCATCCCCATCCAACCCATCGCCACCACCGACTACCCCACCCCGGCCCAGCGCCCCGCCTACAGCGTGCTCGACAAGAGCGACGCCTGGCGCGACTTCGGCGTGAGCGCCTGCCACTGGCGGGTCGCCCTGCGGGAGATGCTGAAGGAGATCGCCCATGGCTAATCTACTCATCACCGGCGCTGCCGGCTTCATCGGCGCCAACTTTGTCCACTACTGGCTGGCCCGCCACCCCGCCGACCGGGTGGTGGCGCTAGACGCCCTCACCTACGCCGGCAACATCAACAACCTGGATGGGGCGATGGCCAACGAGCGCTTCCGCTTCGTCCACGGTGATATCCGCGATGGCGAGCTGATGGAGCAGCTACTGGCCGATGCCGACATCGACCTACTGGTCCACTTCGCCGCCGAGTCCCATGTTGACCGCTCCATCCACGGCCCCGAGGCGTTCATCGACACCAACGTGGTGGGCACCCACGTCCTGCTCCAGGCGGCGCGCAAGGTGTGGCTGGAGGAGAAGCGGATCGACCGCCCAGTCCTGTTCCACCACGTCTCCACCGATGAGGTCTACGGCTCCCTGGCGAGCGACGATCCCCCCTTCACCGAGCAGACCCCCTACGCCCCCAACTCCCCCTACTCCGCCAGCAAGGCCGCCTCCGATCACCTGGTGCGCGCCTACCACCACACCTACGGCCTGCCGGTCACCACCAGCAACTGCTCCAACAACTACGGCCCCTACCAGTTTCCAGAGAAGCTCATCCCACTGATGCTGCTCAACATGCTGGAGGGGCGGTCGCTCCCCATCTACGGCGACGGCCGCAACATCCGCGACTGGCTCTATGTGGAGGACCACTGCGTCGGCATCGATGGGGTGATCACCCACGGTCGGCGCGGCGAGACCTACAACATCGGCGGCAACAATGAGTGGGCCAACATCGATATCGTCCAACTGATCTGCCGCCTGCTGGACCAGCGCTTCGGCCGTGACCCCAGCCTGGCCGAACGCTTCCCCGCCGCCCCAGCGGCAGGGGGGGGCCGTAGCGAAGAGCTGATCACCTACGTCACCGACCGCCCTGGCCACGACCGCCGCTACGCCATCGACGCCACCCGCGCCCGCAACGAACTGGGCTACCAACCGGCCGAGAGCTTCGAGACCGGCATTGAGAAGACCCTAGACTGGTACCTCACCCACGAGGCGTGGTGGCGGGCGGTCATGGATGGCAGCTACCGGGAGTGGGTAGAGCGCCACTACGCCCAGGGTTAAAATCCGTGGGTTGGGCTGACGAAGGAAGCCCAACGCCACTGCGCCCCCCTTAAGGCACCGAGTTGAGGGAGACCCGGAGTCCAATCCCTCGACGGTGAAGAGGTTTGTCCGTTCGGCGTAAGGCATGGTGGTTAGAGCGCCCCGCGGCCTCACCTCCCGGATAGGCGGGCAGAATCAATAGGGCCAGAGCATATTTGTTCTGGTTGCCGAAACAGGCGAACGCCCGCCACAATCCCGTCACCTCGCCCGAGCGATCACCCATTTGGACAGACGGAATCGACAACAAGCACACCGCGGCCCCTTGCCTCGCCGGATGGAAGGGGGCGTGCTGCGCGGGCGCGCCTCACCCCGGTGCCAAACCAAGCACCGCGCCCAAAGGGCTCACTACTGCCCGTCCGCCCCGATTGAGGACATGGGTATAGATTTGGGTGGTGCGCACATCCGCATGGCCAAGCTGCTCCTGAACGGTGCGGATATCGGCGCCACGCTCCAACAGGTGCGTAGCGAACGAGTGTCGCAGCGTGTGGCAGCTGGTCGGTGTCTGGATGCCGGCCTCGATCACCGCCCGCCGAACCGCCTTCTGTACTGCGCTTTCATCCACATGGTGGCGCCGACGCTCGCCCGAGCGGGGATCGGTCGCAATCCGGTTGCCCACAAACAGATACTGCCAGCCCCATTCAGA
>QKFD01000023.1 GCA_003251535.1 Chromatiales bacterium
GGCGGACGGTGTTATCTCTGCCAGCGGAAGCGAGCCAGCGGCCTTGGGGGTCGACGGCGAGGGCGCGGACTGAGTCTTGATGCCCCTCTAGGGTAGCGATGCAGCGAGCGGAGAGGGGGTCCCATAGGCGGACGGTGTTATCGTAGCCAGCGGAAGCGAGCCAGCGGCCTTGGGGGTCGGCGACGGTGCAGGTCGCGCTACTTAGGTGGCCGCAGGCAGTCACGGGGTGGGGGTGGGGGGGCAGTGGCGCGGCCCGTGACCGCAGCAGCTCAGGGGGGTGGGCCGCCGCTAGGCCCGGCGGCGGCGGCTCCGAGAGCCACTGGGTGTGCCACAACCGGCTGGCGCCAAAATCGGCATGGTGGGCCTCGCAGTGGTGGAAGACCGCCCCGGTGAGATCGCAGCGCCGGGCCGAGCCCTGCCCCAGCCGGCAGCGGTCGAACAGGGTGCGGGCGAGATTGGCCCCATCCAGGCGGGCCCCGCTGAGGTCGAGGCCGACAAACCGCCCCCCGTCCAGATCCGCCCCGCTCAGGTCCGCCCCCTGCCAGCCCATCGGCGCCCCCTCCCGCGCCTCCAGCCGCAGAGACCGCAGCTCCGCCCCTTGCAGCTGGAAGCCGGCAAAGTCCGCCCCCGGCATCCCCTGCCCGTAGGCCCGCTGGGCATAGGCGAGGGCCAGTTCGCTGGCCCGCGGTCGGTAGCGGCCGCGTAGCGCCGCCAGCCCCTCCAGGCACTTTGCGGTCTGCCGCTTGGCGATGAGCCCGCCGAGGAAGTCGAGGGTCTCGGGGCTCGGTAGCGGTAGCGTCCAGCCGCCCCACGCCCCCTCCCGCGGCTCCTCCAGCAGCGCCCGGTGGAGGGCGCGGGCCAGAAAGAACTCCATCTGCGAGGTGTGGGCGAAGCGGAACTGCGCCTCCCCCTGGCGCACCAGGAAGGTGGCGTTGCGCAGGTCCTCCTGGAGGATGTCGCTGCGGTTGTCCTGGTTGAAATAGGAGCTGTAGACCAGCTGCCAGCGCGGATTGGCCAGCAGTTCATCCAGCAGCCAGTTCTCCAGCTCTTGATACTCCAGCCCCTTTTCCTGTTGCCGCCAGAGCCGTAGCGCCAGCCGTTCCATCAGCAGCAGTTTGTGCTCGCGGTTGAGGCGGTGTTTCGGGTGATCGCGCTCAAGCCACGCCTCCACCATCCCCTCATAGAGGTCGGCCACATCCACTCGCTTGCCCTCTCGCTGGATCGCCTCCAGGCGCTCCACCTGCTGCTGGATCAGCTGGAGGTTGTAGGGGCGGCTCGCCAGCTCCCGCAGGTCGTGGATCTCATCCAGCATACGGATGGCACGCTCCGCCTGGGGGGGGTGGTTGGCAAACACCTGGCGGAAGTAGCTCTCTACCTGTCCGCCGCCGAAGGGGAGCAGGGTGACCCAGAGGTAGTCGCTCTCCTTGACGATCTCCCGCTGGCGGCCGGAGAGGGCGGCGATCTGCCCCTTCAGGGTCTGGAAGAAGTGGCTGCGGCAGGTCATCACCAGTCGCCCGGCCCCCTCCGGGCGCTCGCCGGCAGTGGGGCGGGTGACGGCGGGCGGCAGGATGCCCCAGAGCTGCCCGATGAAGAGATCGCACTGGTGGGGTGTGAGGCGGTTCATCACCTCGTCCAAACCGTCCCAGATCACCAGGCCCCGCTGCCGCTGCGCCAGCTGGCGGATATCCTCCACGCTGGGACGCTGGCTGCCGGCCGGCAGGTTGTAGGCGGTCTCGATGAGGTGGGCCAGCATCTGCTCCAGCGGCGGCGCCCCCCGCTCCCACTCCCAGGGGAGGGTGTTGACGCCCCGCAGATCGAGGTAGATGGGGAGGGGGAGGTCGGGATGGTCCGGGCGCAGTGTCAGCAGCTCCCGGGTCAGGCGTTGGGTGAGGGTGGTCTTGCCCATGCCCAGCTCGCCGAAGATGGCACAGAAGGGCTCCCCCTGCGGGTTGCGCAGCCACTCCAACAGAAAAGGCAGGGCGGCGCGGCCTTGTTGGGCGGTGTGGGGTTTCAGGTGGGGCTCTACGTACAGATCCCCGGGGTAACCGGTGAATTGCAGCGCCTGTTCGGTGAAGAAGAGCAGTGGATCCCAGCTATCGGTGGATAGCCCAAGCCGGCTCAACAGCTGCTCCACCACCGCCGCGATCCAGCCGTCCCGCTTGTTGGGGGCCGTCTCCCGCCAGCACTTGCGCTTGCTATCGGCGAATAGCCGGCGCCCGTGGAGCAGTGTCCCCTCCAGCTGGGCTTCGCTCACCGGAGAGAGGGTGAGCGGGAGCTGCGGGGGGTTGCGGCCTGCGAGCAGACGGGCCAGCTCGGAGCCGGGGCGCTTGAGTTCGGCCACCAGGTCCGGGCTGACGCACAGCAGCAGCAGCTCCGCCTGTTGCAGATAGGCTTCGCGGACCGTATCGGTGTGCTCGCCCAGCGGCACCTGTTCCCACTCTAGGGCGGTCCACTGGTAGCCGTGCGCGCCGAGCTGTACCTTGAACCGCTCGTGCAGCCGTTGCGCCTCCTCCCGATCGGCGGCGGCGTAGATGAGCAGATAGACCAGCCCATCGTCGCGCACCCGGATCCGCTGCTCCTGGGGATATTCGGTCACCCCCTGGGTGACCCCTTCGACAAAGTGGGCCACCCGCGCCTCCCGCGCATCCATATCGTCCTCCGCGACAAACCAGAACCGCCGCTGGGCCGGATCGGCGGTGCGGTGCTGATCGACCCGCAGCTCCAGCAGTACCGCTTCGCCCGCCGCGCTGACGCGCAGGGTCTCCCGGAATTTGTTGAAGGCCTTGTCCGCCCTGCCCTTCTCCTCGCGGCCCTTGGTGTGGTCGGGAAAGAGCCGGTGGTAGGCGGCGGCGTAGTTGATGTAGCCGCCATCGTCCATCAGTTCGATGAGCAGGTCCAGGCGCTCCGCCGCCTTGGGGGCGAGCGCCCCGCCCGCGGAGAGCCGGCGCGCCAGGGCCTGCACCGCCGCCCGCGGGGCCGGGACGAGGGGGGGGCTCACGGCGTACCCCCGGCGGTGGCGGTGAACTTGGCGATGATGGCGGCGGTGAGTTCATCCACCCACCGCTCGCGGAGGTGGCCGCGGGCCTCGCTGAACCAGCGCGCCTGTCTGTCGCGGAAGATCTGGAGCTGCTCGATGCCCCGCAACCGGGCGCTGCCATCCAGCGGGATCGGCTTCAGGCCCACCGGGACCACCGGCTTCTTGATCCGCAGGCCCGCGGCGGTGGTTTCGAGGAAGTGGGGCAGCTCTTCGGCGGTGATGAAGTGGCTGTGGAAGAAGGCGGGGGAGAGCAGCAGCAGGCCGGCATCGCAGCCCACCATGGCCGCCTCGATCTCCTGTCGCCACTGGTTTCCCACCACGATGCTGCGGTCCAGCCAGGTGGTGAAATCGAAGCCGTTGGCGATACTGAGGCGTGGGCCCAGCAGCCGCAGCAGCTGATCCACCTGGGGTTGGTCGTCTCTGGCGTAGCTGACGAAAAACTTGAGCGGGCGGTCCATCAGGCAGCGTCCTTTGGCAGCGGGCAAGTAGTTAAGGTAGACGAAAGGTAGATAGATGAAAAGCCCCTTTCACTGATCCGGGCTCCAGACCCGGCAGGCCCCCTATCCCTGCCACCAGCGAACGGCTCCGCCCGATCTGCCTCACCCGGGTGTGGGCCACAGCGGCGGCTCGCCGCCCTTCTCGCTCCCCTGCCTAGATCACTGAACCGGTAAAGCCAGATCGCCACTGCAAGCCTTGTGGCGGTCGGCGGGTTGACGATGCAGGCGGTCTGGCGCGGGGCCCCTGTCAGCGGCAGACGTGGGCCAGTCCGCGTTCGATAGCGGTCCGTTCGCGCAACCCGGCCCGGCCCCTTGGAGTTTGTTGCCGATGTCGCAAGGCCAGCGCAGCATGGCCTCTTGTGCGTGAATGGTGACAGGATGGCCTCACCCCTGCTGCGCGGATGGGCGTCTCCTGATGCGCCCGCCTGGGCTTTGGTAGGATAGCCATCAGATAGGGCATGGGGAGGGTATACAAGTGTCCGAGTATGCCTTGCTTTGGCAAGGGCTTTAAATGGGTCCGAGGGGCGCGGTTCCGTGCGACAGAAAATCATTGAGTATTTTGAAATCCCCAATCATGGCACGGTGGTCGTGGTCCCCGAACCGACCCATATGCCTGCAAGAAGAGTGCTCAAGGTATCGATCATTGGATCCGATGGGTCGCGGCTAGCGGCAGAGGCCACCAAAGAGTGGCTACTAAGAAGAACCATCGAACTAATAGAGCAAGAAGCCTACCTTCTGAGAGGGGTTTCAAAAAGCCAGCTACCAAAGGAAGGGTTCATTGAAATTGAGGAGGGCTAATCATTGATCGTACCCATTCTGCCATAGCCGGCTCGTTCTGAGATAGCACACCACTGTTGGAACGATCATTATCACAGACAAGCCGCGCCGATGATTCGTAATCAAATTAACCTGTAGACCGGCGGACTCCTCAGCAAGAATAGGAAGATAAGTCACTGCACGTGCGCGACCCACCATGCCACTTATGCAAGCAATGATGCTGAATTCGACCAAAGGCCTCAAAATACCAGAATACAAACCGTCTTGCGACCCAGCCATGAGCCCCACACCCAATGATGACTTTGATCCTATTGCCTGGCCTTGACGGCACAGGATGGCCTTTTTCAGACTTTATCCACGGTTTCGCTTCAGATGTAAATATCATTGTCGTGCCCTACCCCACCCATACCGTCCTTGGCTACACTGAACTCATTTCTATCGCCCGTACCTTTCTACCGAAAGAGCAGCCGTTCTTTTTGCTTGGCGAATCTTTTTCTGGACCCATTGCGATCGCTATCGCAGCCTCACAACCACCCGGCTTGCTTGGGCTCATCTTGTGTTGCTCTTTCGCACGCAACCCCCGGCCACGGCTTTCAGTCCTGCGACCACTCTTGTCCATTGCGCCGATAGCGATATTGCCTATAGCACTCCTCAGTTTCTTTGTGCTCGGACGCTTCTCATCTGCCAGGCTCCGTCGCTTATTGGCCAAGTCGCTTGCACAGGTCTCCCCTGCGGTGCTTCGAGCCCGTGCGCGTGCAGCACTATCTATTGATGTGTCCGCCTCATTGCCGCGCGTCAATGTTCCGCTGCTCTATCTCCGCGCCGCCGAAGATCGCATTGTTCCCAAGGCAGCATCGCAGCTGATTACTTCTTTTATCCCCACCACCACGACGGTGGTGTTTCCTGCCCCCCATTTTCTGCTTCAGGTGTTGCCATCACAGACGGCGGCTACAGTTCGTGAATTTATGGATGACCATCGTGGTCTCTATTTATAGGGTATGGGGGTGGCGTAGGGTTGTGCTCCTGCGGAGGGTTTGTCGGGTTACGCTGCGCTCACCTGATCTACATTTACATGCCCATATCCCACCCTTCGTAGGTCGGGTTAGCGCAGCGTAACCCGACAATCTGCACTTCGGCACTACCTTTCATCAACCACCGCAGTTGGGTTTTTATAGTGTGTTTGGGAGGCGATGATGGGGGTGGCGTAGGGTTGTAATCCTGCGGAGGGTTGTCGGGTTACGCTGCGCTCACCCGACCTACATTTACATGCCCACATCCCAC
>QKFD01000089.1 GCA_003251535.1 Chromatiales bacterium
GGCCGCGAGGCGTGGCCCCAGCTGCTGGAGAGTCTGGGCCGGCTCTATGAGGCGGGCGTGGCGATCGACTGGGCCGGTTTTGACCGCCCCTATGCCCGCCGCCGGGTGGTGCTCCCCACCTACCCCTTCCAGCGCCAACGCTACTGGCTGGAGACCAACCCGGGTCAGCGCCCGCCCACCAGCACCGCCGCTGCGGCCTCCCTCCACCCACTGCTGGGGGAGCGGCTCTGGCTGGCGGGCGAGCCGGTATCGGCGATCCACTACCGCTCCCTCATCACCCCGCCCCTGGCGGTGGCGCGCCAGCTCGGGGGCGTCACGACCCTGTCCGAGGCCGCCCTCAGCGAGATGGCGCTGGCCGCCGCCCGCCATACCCTGACGGCGTTGCGGCCGCGCTTGAGCCGGGTGGAGTTTCCGCAGCCCCTGGCGCTGAGCGAGGGCCAGACGCTGGTGTTGCAAACGGTGGTGCGGCCGCTGGCGGAGGGGCGCTGGCGTTGGGAGATCTACAGCGCCCCGCTGGCCGAGCAACAGCAGACCACTCTGCACGCCTGTGGTGAGCTGGCCGCCGTCGCCGAGGGGGCGATCTTGCCGGACCAGGCACCGCAACTGCCGGCCTCTGAGCTGGCGGCGGCGGCGGCGGCGGATCTCTATCGGCGCGCCGAGCAGCAGGGGGTGGGCCATGCCCCGCCCTACGCCATCACCGGCCTCCAGCGCAGCGCGGAGGTGCTGGTTGCCCGTCTCACATCCCCCTCGCCGGGGGCGCTGGAGACCGAGCCTTACCTCCTCCCCCCGCCGCTGCTGGATGCCGCCCTACTGGCCGCCAGTGAGCTGGCCGACACCCACGGCGTCCTGCTCCCCACGGCCATCGCCGAGCTGACCCTCTACCGGCCCGTGCCCCCGCATCTGCTGGGTGTGGTGCGGCGGGCAGGGGCAGCTGGCCTGGATATCACCCTCTGGAGTGAGGCGGGCGATCCCGTTGCCGAGCTGCGGGGGGTGCAGTTGGCGCGGCCCGTTGCCCCGGCGGTGGCGGCGCCCATCGACGACTGGCTCTACCGCGTTGCCTGGCAGCCTCAGCCGGAAGAGGCGGCGGCGGCGGAGGTCTACCGCGGGGTGTGGTTGATCCTGGCCGATGCCGCCGGTGTCGGCTGCGCCTTGGCGCAGCAGCTGGCCGCCGGGGGCGGTGAGCCCTATCTCATCTACCGCACGGCGCCACCGGCGGCCTCTCCCTACCCGGCCGTGCAGGCGGCCTCGGCGGCCAGCTTGGCGGAGTGGTTGGCGGGGCAGCGTTGGGCGCCGGAGGTGGCCAGCATGGTCTATCTGTGGGGGCTCGATGCGCCTGCGGATGGCGCCGCCGACCCGCTCGCCCTGCCACTGGCCGCCAGTGGTGGGGTGATCCAGCTGATCCAGGCGCTCGCTCGGCGGGGTGTACCACAGGCCCGCGCCCTCTGGCTGGTGACCCGTCAGGCCCATGCGGTGGCGGCGGAGGTGATCGACCCCGGCCAGCGACCGCTGTGGGCGCTCGGTGGGGTGATCGCCAACGAGCTGCCGGCCCTCCACTGCCGGCGGGTCGATATCGAGGCGGGGGCGCCGCCGCCCCTGGCGGCGCAGCGGCTAATGGCGGCGTTTGGCAGCGCCGCTGACGAGCTACAGCTCGCCTATCGCGGCGCTGAGCGCCAGGTCGCCCGCTTGCAGCCGCTAGTCACGGAGGCCGGCGGCTGGCCCAGTGGGCCGTTCCGGGTCGCCATCAGCGCCTATGGCACGTTGGAGAACCTCCACCTGGCCCCCTTGCAGCGGCGGCCGCCCGGCCCCGGTGAGCTGGAGGTGGCGGTCCACGCCAGCGGCCTCAATTTTAAGGAGACGGTCTTCGCCCTAGGGGTGATGCCGGAGGCGGTGCCGGCCGACCCGCAGGCGCTCGGCTTTGGGCTGGAGTTTGCCGGGGTGGTGCAGGCGGTGGGGGCCGGCGTGGAGCGCTGGCGACCGGGGGATGAGGTGTTTGGGATCGCCCCCGGCAGTATGGCGAGCCACCTCGTGGTCGCCGCCGAACAGCTGCTGGCCAAGCCGCATTGCCTCACTTTTGCCGAGGCGGCGGGGGTCCCCACCGTCTTCATGACCGCCCTCTACGGGCTGCACCGACTGGCCCAACTCCAGGCGGGGGAGAGCATCCTGATCCACGCCGCGGCCGGCGGGATCGGCCAAGCGGCACTGCAACTGGCGTTGCGCGCCGGGGCGGTGGTCTACGCCACCGCCAGCCCGCCGAAGTGGGAGCGGTTGCAACAACAGGGGGTGCGGCAGGTGCTGAACTCCCGCAACCTCGACTTTGCCGCCGAGCTGTTGGCCGCCACCGCCGGCCGCGGGGTCGATGTGGTGCTCAACACCTTCACCGGCGACTACGTAGCCAAGGGGCTCGATGTGCTGGCGCCGGGGGGCCGTTTCATTGAGCTGGGGCGGCGGGATGTCTGGACACCCCAGCAGGTCGCCAGCTACCGCCCCGATGTCCGCTATCTCCCCTTTGACCTGAGCGAGCTGCTGTTGCTGGAGCCGCCGCTCTATGCCGATCTGCTAGGGGAGTTGGCCGAGCTGTTCGAGACGGGCGCCCTGATCCCCCCCGCCACCCGGCCATTTGCCGCCCCGGCGGTGGCAGAGGCGTTCCGCCACCTGGCCCAGGGGCGCAATGTCGGCAAGGTGGTGGTGACCCTGGCGGAGGAGCGGGCGTCGGCGGCGATCCACGCTGCCGGCCGCTACCTGGTGACCGGTGGCCTCGGCGACCTCGGTCTACTGGTGGCGCAGTGGCTGCTGGCGCAGGGGGCGCAGCACCTCGCCCTGCTCGGTCGCCGGCCCCCCACACCGGAGGTGGCGGAGCGCATCGCGCAGTGGCGGGGGGCGGGTGCCCAGGTCACCACCCACTGTGTCGATGTCACCGATGGCGCGGCCCTGGGGCAGCTGTTGACCCAGCTGGAGGGCGATGGGCTGCCGCTGCTCGGCCTCTTCCACGCCGCCGGTAATCCCGGCTATGGCCCGCTGTTGGAGCACGACGAGGCGAGCCTCCGCCAGGCGCTGGCGCCGAAGGTGAGCGGCGCCTGGCAGCTCCATCAGCTGACGGCAGCGCGACCGCTGGAGCTGTTTGTCTGCTTCTCCTCCATCGCCGCGCAGGAGCTGGGGGGGGCCGGTCAAGGGGCCTATGCGGCGGCCAACGCCTACCTGGACGCCTTGATGGCCTGGCGCCAACAACAGGGGTTGGCGGGGCTCAGCATCGGCTGGGGTGCCTGGGCCGAGGTGGGGATGGTGGCGCGGGGCGGGGCGCAGGGTCGGGTCACAGAAACAGGGATGCGGCTACTCTCCCCGACCGCGGCCCTGGCCGCCCTAGAGCGGCTGCTCCAGCTCCCCCAGATCGCCTACGCCATGGTCCTGGAGGCCGATTGGGGGCGGCTGCTGCAAACCCTGCCGGGGGCGCAGCAGGGCTTTTTCAGCCAGCAGCGCCCGGCGCCCTCCGCCACCTCGGCACAGGGCAGCCGCTTTGTGGCGGAGCTGGAGCTGTTGCCGATGGCCGAGCGGCGTCCCCACCTCGCCGCCCACCTGCGCGGCCAGATCGCCCGCGTCCTCGGCATGGCCTCAGTGGAGGCCATCGGGGCGCAGGAGCGGCTGTTCGATCTGGGACTCGACTCGCTGATGGCGGTGGAGCTGAAGAATCGGCTGCAAATCTCACTGGGCTGCACCCTGCTGCCCACCCTGCTGTTTGATCGTCCCACCCTCCAAGCGCTGACCGACTATCTGGCCGATGAGGTGTTGCGGCTGCCGCTGGAGTCGGCGGCCGCCGAGGCGGAGCCGGATCGATTGGAGCAGCTGCGGGCCGAGGTGGAGGCGCTCTCGGAGCAAGAGGCCGAGGCGCTGCTACTGCAAGAACTCGAAACTTGACCGTAAGGAACTGAGCCGTCATGGGAGAGAGCGTACAAATGGAAGTAGTGGGCTCAGAGCCGCTATCGCCAACCAAAAAGGCGCTGCTGAAGATCAAGGCGCTACAGGCGGAGCTGGATGGGTTCAAGGCGCGGCGCCAGGAGGCGATCGCCATTGTCGGCATCGGCTGCCGTTTCCCCGGCGGGGTGGCGTCGCCGCAGGCCTATTGGCAGCTGTTGGAGCAGGGGATCGATGCCATCGGTGAGATGCCCACCGATCGCTGGGACATGGCCGCCCTCTATGCGGAAGAGGCCGATCTGCCCGGCAAGATGTACACCCGCCATGGCGGTTTTCTCGACCAGGTGGATCGCTTTGAGCCGGGTTTCTTCGGCATCTCGCCGCGCGAGGCGATCTACATGGATCCCAAGCAGCGGCTGCTGCTGGAGTGCAGCTGGGAGGCGCTGGAGCGGGCCGGCTATGCGCCGAGTCGGATCGCCGGCAGCAAGACCGGGGTCTTCATCGGCACCAGTGACGCCGAGTACATCAACGGCTGCGCCTTCGACGCCTTGACCGAATATTCGGGGGTCGGCAACGCCTGTAGCGTCATCGCCGGGCGCCTCGCCTACACCCTGGGGGTCAACGGGCCGGCGCTGGTGGTGGATACCGCCTGCTCCTCCTCCCTGGTGGCGCTCTCCTTGGCACTGGAGAGCCTGCGGCGCGGTGAGAGCGACATGGCGCTGGCCGGTGGCGTGGGGCTCTACCTCTCGCCGGGTGGCTTTATTGTCGCCTCCCAGGCGCACATGTTGGCGCGGGATGGACGCTGCAAGACCTTCGATCAGCGGGCCGATGGCTACGGTCGGGGTGAGGGGTGTGGGGTACTGGTGCTGAAGCGTCTCTCCGATGCCGAGGCCGCCGGTGATCGCATCCTGGCCCTGCTCCGCGGCGGGGCGGTCAATCAAGATGGGGCGAGCGGTGGCCTCACCGTGCCGAGCGGGCCGGCCCAGGTGGCGGTGATCCGCCAGGCGTTGGCCAACGCCGCGGTCGAGCCTGGGCAGGTCGATTATGTCGAGGCCCACGGTACCGGCACGCCGCTCGGGGATCCCATCGAGGTGGGGGCGCTGGCGGAGGTCTATGGTGCGGGGCGGGAGGCGACGGCACCGCTGCTCATCGGTTCGGTGAAGACCAATATTGGCCATCTGGAGGCGGCGGCCGGTATCGCCGGCCTCATCAAGGTGGTGCTGGCGCTCCAACATGAGGTGCTGCCGGCCCATCTCAACTGCCCCCAGCCAAGTAGCCACATCCCTTGGGGGCAGTGGCCCATCCAGGTGAACCACGCGGCGCGGCCCTGGCCGCGGGGTGAGCGGCCGCGGCGGGCCGGGGTGAGTTCATTCGGTTTCAGCGGCACCAACGCCCACGTCATCGTCGAGGAGGCACCGCTGCCGAGCGAGCGGCCGCCGCTGGCCCAGGAGCGGCCGCGCCACCTGCTGGCGCTATCGGCCAAGAGCCGGCCGGCGCTGCTGGAGTTGGTGGGGCGCTACCGCGAGCGGCTGGCGCAGGGCGAGGAGCCGTTGGCGGATCTCTGCTACACCGCCAA
>QKFD01000038.1 GCA_003251535.1 Chromatiales bacterium
GCGCCCGCTCCTGGGAGGCCCCAGGGAGCGGCTCGGCCGGGGCCCGTACCACCGGGATCACATCCCACTCGTCCCGGTGCTCGCTCAGCGGCGAGGAGAGCAGGTCTTCGGAGAGTTCGCTGGCGGAACGGGCCCGCTGGCGCGTCCAGAGGTAGATGCCGGCTACGATGAGAACACCCAAGATGATGAGTATGAGTCGCAACGAATCCATAGTTCTCTATCCACCCACCGCGGCCAATTCGACCGCCTCTTCCACGTCCACCGCCACGATGCGGGAGACTCCAGGCTCGTGCATGGTGACACCAATCAGGTTGTTGGCAAGCTCCATGGTGGCCTTATTGTGCGTGATGAAAATAAATTGCACCCGCTCTGACATCTGCCGCACCAGGTCGCAGAAGCGGCCGACATTGGCCTCGTCGAGCGGGGCGTCCACCTCGTCGAGCATACAGAAGGGTGACGGATTGAGCTCGAAAATGGCAAATACCATCGCCACCGCGGTGAGCGCCTTCTCCCCGCCGGAGAGCAGGTGGATGGTGCTATTACGCTTGCCTGGTGGCCGCGCCATGACGGTGACGCCGGTATCCAGCAGGTCCTCGCCGGTCAGCTCCAGATAGGCGTGACCGCCGCCAAATAGCCGGGGGAACTTCTCCTGGAGGCCGCTGTTGACCCGATCGAAGGTCTCTTTGAAGCGGGTGCGGGTCTCGCGGTCGATCTTGCGGATCGCCTCCTCCAGGGTCTCCAGCGCCTCGGTGAGGTCGCCGTGCTGGGCATCGAGATAGTGTTTGCGCTCCGCCTGCTGCTCGTACTCATCGATGGCGGCCAGGTTGATGGGGCCGAGCCGCGCAATGCGGGTCGCCAGCTCCTCCAGCCGTGTCTCCCACGCCTTCTCGTTGGCCCCCTCCGGCAGCTCGGCCAGCAGCTCTGGGAGCGACTGCTCCGCCTCGGTCAGCTGCTCCAACACCGTCTGCCGTCGCACTGACAGCTCCTGCCAGCGCAGTTTCGCCTCCTCCACCTTGGCGCGCACCTCCTGCGCCTGGCGCTCGGCGGTGGCGCGCTGCTGCTCCTGTTGGCGGATGGTGTGGTCCACCTCGCCCACCTTGCGCCGCGCCTCGGTCAGGCGCAGCTCCACCGCCGAACGCCGCTCCAGCTGCTCCGCCAGCTCCTCCTCCATCTCCGCCAGCGGCGCCGCCCCCTCCTCCAGCGCCACGGCCAACAGCTCGCGCCGCTCTGCCAGCTCCTCCAGCTGAAGCGCCACCCGCTCCCGTCCCTGCTCAGTGGCGGTCAGTTCGGTACGGGCCCCCTGGATCCGTAGCGCCAGGGCGTGCAGCGCCTCGCGCTCACTGCGGCTCTGGCGCCGCGCCTGCTCCAGCTCCTCACGTCGATCCTCGCGCTCACCGCTCAGCTGTTCACGCAGCTCCGCCAGCTCCTCCATCAGCAGCAGCGCCTCGGCGAGCCGCTCGCGGCTGATCTCGATCTCCTCGCTCAGCTGGTCGTGCTGGCGCTCCGCCTCTTCGATGTCGTGTAGCAGGCGATCGCGCCGCTGGCGCAGCTGGTCGAGCCGCGCCTGCTTGCCGGTGAGCTGCGCCTTGCGCTCCCCCACCGCCCGCTGCGCCTCATTGACCCGCCGCTGGCCCCCCTCGCGCCCCTCCTCCAGCTGCTTGAGTTGGCTCCGCCCCTCCTCCACCGCGCTGGCGGTGTTGCTCACCTCCGCCTCCAGGGTGGCGATGGCATCGCCCAGTTCGCGCAGCTCCTGCTCGCGGTGGAGCACCCCGGCGTGCTCATCGGCGTCACGCGCCAGGCGCAGCCAGTTGGGGCCCAGCCAGAGGCCATCACGGGTGATGACCGATTCGTGGCCGGCCAGACGCGGCCGTAGTGCCAGCGCCTCCGCCAGCCCCTCCACGCCGTAGACCCCCGCCAGCAGTGACGCCAGCGGCCAGTTGGCGGTGACCCGGGAGGCGAGCGGGTTGGCCAACTCCGCGGCCGCCAGCGGGGGAGTGGTGGGGTCGGTATCAAACAGGGTCAGGGTGCCGTGCTCCAGCCCCGCCAGCAGCTCCACCACCGGATCGAGTCCGGCGACACAGACCGCCTCCAGGTGATCCCCTAGCACCGTCTCCACCGCCCGCTCCCAACCCGCCTCCACCGTCAGCCCCTGGGCGAGGCGCTGGGCATCGGCCAGGCCGTGCTGCTCCAGGAAGGCGGAGACGGCACCGGGCCGCTTGCCCAGGGCCGCCTGCTGTAACGCCTCCAGGGAGGCGTGACGGCCGCGGTGGTGCTGGAGCTGGGTACGCAGTCGATCCAGCTCGGTGGCCAACTGGCCGTTGGTCTCGCGCTGGGCCATCAGCCGCTGAATGAGTTGATCGAGCGCCTCCTGCTGTTCGGCCGAGGTCAGCTCCGCCTCGGCCAGCTGCTCCACCAGCAGGGCGATCTCCTCCTCCAGCGGGCCGGTCTCCAGCTGGCGCTGCTCCTCCTTGAAGCGCAACAACCGCTGGCTCAACTGGAGCTGCTGCTGCTCCAGCTGCTGCAAGCGCGCCTGCTCGCTGTGGGCCACCCGGCTCGGCTCGGCGGCGCGCTGGCTGAGGTCGTCCCAACGCCCCTGCCAGTCGTGCATCGCCTCCTCCGCCTCGGCCAGGGTGGCGGCCGAGAGGGCCACCGCCTCCTCGGCGGCGGCGTGGGCCGGCTCCCCCTCTGCCAACAGTTGGCGCAGCTGGTCGATGCGCGCCTGGTCGCTCTCGCTGAGGTGCTGCGCCTCATTGAAGGTGCGCTCCAGCTGGGCGAGGTCACCACGCTGCTGCGAGCGTCGCTCACGGGCGTGCTGGATCCCCTGCTCCAGACGGGCGATGTCGGCCCCTACCCCGTAGAAGTCCCCCTGTACCCGGTTGAAGCTTTCGGTGGCCTCGCCGTGCGCCTCTCGCAGCCGCTCGATCTCCGCCTCCGCGGCCCGCTGGCGCGAGATCTCCGCCTCCAGTTGGACGGCAAACTCACGGATGGCCGCCTCCCGCGTATTGGTGTCGCGGTCGAGCCCCTGCCAGCGCAGCGCCAGCATCTGCCCACGGAACTGGCGCTCCTCCGCCTTCAGCTCTTTGAAGCGCTCGGCGGTGCGCGCCTGGCGCTGGAGGTGGGCGAGCTGCTTCTCCAGCTCCTCCCGCAGGTCGTTGAGGCGATCTAAGTTCTCCCGCGTGTGGCGCATCCGATTTTCGGTCTCACGCCGCCGCTCTTTGTACTTGGAGATCCCCGCCGCCTCCTCCAGGAAGACCCGCAGCTCCTCCGGCCGCGCCTCGATGAGGCGGGAGATGGTCCCCTGCTCGATGATGGCGTAGCTGCGCGGCCCGAGGCCGGTGCCGAGGAAGATGTCGGTGATATCGCGGCGGCGGCAGCGGGCGTTGTTGAGGTAGTAACTGGAGCCGCCATCGCGGGTCACCACTCGCTTGAGGGCGATCTCCGCATAGGTGGCCCACTGCCCCCCCAGGGTGGCATCGGAGTTGTCAAAGATAAGCTCGATAGAGGCCTGCCCCACCGGCTTGCGTGAGCTGGAACCGTTGAAGATGACATCGGTCATCGAGTCGCCACGCAGGTTCTTGGCGGAGCTTTCGCCCATGACCCAACGCACGGCATCAATAGTGTTGGACTTGCCACAGCCGTTCGGCCCCACGATCCCTGTCAGATTGCCCGGCAGCGGGATGGTGGTGGGGTCAACGAACGACTTGAAGCCAGCCAATTTGATCTTGGAGAGACGCATCTTGGGCTCGCTGGGGGCTCAGGCGTGGCAAACTATGGGATTGTCCCACGCCCGCCCGGCTCCTAGAATTCCGGGCCGCAAAGCTAACACAGAGCGCATCCCATGCCTAGCCAGCCTAGTAAGTCACTGGAAACCTTTGAAAATCCTCATCCGGAACGGGATTATGTCATCCACATGGAGGTGCCGGAGTTCACCTGTCTGTGCCCCAAAACCGGGCAACCCGACTTTGCCACCATCCTGCTGGACTATATCCCCGATGGCCTCTGCGTTGAGCTGAAGTCGCTCAAACTTTACATGTGGTCCTACCGTGATGAGGGGGCGTTCCACGAGGCGGTCACCAACCGCCTCCTGGATGACCTGGTGGCGGCCTGCCAACCCCGCTTCATGCGCATCACCGGCCGCTTCAACGTGCGCGGCGGCATCTACACCAACGTGGTGGTGGAGCACCGCGCTGCCGGTTGGCAGCCGGCACCGCCGGTAGTGCTACCGTGATGGCCGCTGGCGCACAGGATTAGTGCGGGTGAAACCACTCTATATTGGCGTCGATCTCGGTACCTCCGGCTGCCGCGCCGTCGCCCTTGACGGCAACGGCCAGCTGGTGGGGGAGTCGCGGGTATCCCTCCCGCCCCCCCTGCGCAGCGGCGCGACGGTGGAGCAGGATCCCGAGTTGTGGTGGGAGGCGGTGGTGGCCGCCATGGATGCCCTAGCCCACGGCTGCCCGCTCGGCGCGAGCGCCGCCCTGGCGCTGGATGCCACCTCCGGCACGGTGCTGCTGCTGGATGGGGCCGGGGTGCCAGTCAGCCCCGGCCTGATGTACAACGACCACCGTGCCAGCGTGGCGGCCCAGCTCATCGCCCGCTTCGCCCCCCGTGAGTCGGCCGCCCATGGCGCCGCCTCCAGCCTCGCCAAGGCGTTCTGGCTGCTTGCCCAGCGCTACGACACGGCCCAGCGGGTGGCCACCCAGGCCGATTTCATCTACGGCCGGCTGGGCGCGACGGCGGTGGTGGATGAGAACAACGCCCTCAAGCTCGGTTACGACCCCCTCGCCCGCCGCTGGCCCAACTGGCTCCAGCAGCTCGGCCTCGACCCACGGCTACTACCACGGGTGGTGGCCGCCGGCGCCCCCGTCGGCCGACTCGACCCCAATCTGGCGGCCCGCTGGGGGATGGCCTCACCCCCCCAGCTGGTGGCCGGTAGCTCCGACAGCACTGCCGCCATCCTCGCCACCGGGGTGACAGCGCCCGGTGAGGCGGTCACCTCGCTCGGCTCTACCTTGGTGACCAAGGTGGTGAGCGACAGCCCGGTCTTTGCCCCGGAGTTTGGCGTCTATAGCCAGCCCTACCGGGGCCGCTGGCTGGTGGGGGGCGGCTCAAGTAGCGGCGGAGCGGTGCTGCGGCAGTTCTTCTCCGATGCCGAGATCGCCCAGTTGAGTGCCGAGATCGACCCCCAGCACCCGACCGATCTCGACTACTACCCGCTCCCAGGCCCCGGTGAGCGCTTCCCCATCGCCGATCCCGCCATGGCCCCCCGCCTCACCCCCCGCCCGGCGGAGCCGAGCCGCTTCCTTCAGGGGTTGCTGGAGGGGATCAGCCAGATCGAGCGCCTGGCCTACCAACGGCTGACCGAGCTGGGGGCACCGCCGCCCAGTACTATCTATAGCGTCGGCGGGGGCGCCGCCAACCCCACCTGGAGCGCCATCCGCGCCCGCCTATTGGCGGTGCCGCTGGCGACGCCAGCCCATCAAGAGGCGGCCTACGGTAGCGCGCTCCTGGCGCTGGCAGGGGCCCACACCTCGCCCCCGTTGACACTGCTGGCGGGCGGTCCCCCCGCTGCCACAAAAGGCGATCTACCCCACTAATATGGGCGCGCCACCCTGCCGTTGTCGGCCGCGCCCTCCCCTCACCGCGGAACGGGCGGTGTCGCGCGCAGATGGCATGACCCGACCCAAGGCGTGGTCGCCCGCCGTTGGCCCCCAGTCATAGCAAGGAGATCCTATGCGCAATAACCCCCTCACCGGAGCCGGTTACTTCCTGCGAGGCTTCATGTCCCTTGGTCGGCCCGGTCTGCGCCGCTTCGTGGCGCTACCGCTGCTGGTCAATGTCCTGGTCTTCTCCCTGCTGATCTGGCTGGCAGTGGGTGAGTTTGACCAACTGGTCCATAGCCTGATGCCCGATCTGCCCGGTTGGCTGGAGTGGTTGGCCTGGCTGCTCTGGCTGGTGTTCGCCCTGGTGGTGGTGGGGATCGTCTTCTTCACCTTCACCATCATCGCCAACCTCATCGGGGCGCCCTTCAATGGTCTGCTGGCGGAGGCGGTGGAGCGGCAGCAGGGGGGGCTACCGGCCCCCGATGCGGCCCGCTTTAATGAGATGGTGAAGGCGATCCCCGCCATCCTCTGGGATGAACTGGGCAAGCTCACCTACTTTGCCGCCTGGGCCGTCCCGCTGCTGCTGCTGTTCTGGGTCCCACTTATCAATCTGGCCGCCCCGCTCTTCTGGACCCTCTTCAGCGTCTGGATGCTGGCGGTGGAGTACTCCGACTACCCGATGAGTAACCACGGTCTGAAGGGGAAAGAAGTGCGTGCCAAGCTGCGGGAGAAGCGGCTGCTGGTGCTCGGCTTTGGCGCTGCCACCCTGCTCGCCACCATGGTGCCGCTGCTCAACTTCTTCGTCATGCCGGCGGCGGTGATCGGCGCCACCCTGATGTGGTTGGAGCGGATACGGCCGAGCGCACCGGACGCCCCCTGAGACCGGGCCGGCTTAGTGGACGGTGCAGACCATGCAGGGGTCGAACGAGCGCACCACATGCTGCACCGCCAGCGGTACCACCACCCCAGGCTCGATGGGGGTCCCCACCAGCGCCTGCTCCAGCGGGCCGGGGGTGCCGCTGGCGTCCCGCGGGGAGAAGTTCCAGGTGGTGGGGGCGATGATCTGATAGCGGGCGATACGCCCCCCCTTCACCGTGAGCCAGTGGCCTAGGCTGCCCCGGGCCGCCTCCACCAACCCCACCCCGCTCGCCTCTGCCGGCACGCGACCCTGCTGGCAGTAGGGGGCCCCCGCCTCCAGCTGATCGACCCAGCGCTCCATCTGCGGCACCAGTAGCGCCAGCTCCAACAGACGGGCCACCACCCGGGCATAGACATCGCCCCCCGCCGCCGCCAATCCCAGTGCCAAGGGGTGGCCCGCCACCACCTGGCGGGCCAACGCCCCGGTCTCCGCCGGTTGTCCGGCGAGGCGCGGCGCCTTGCACCAGCTGTAGGCCCCCGCCTTCTCTTCCAGTGGCACCGTCACCCCGAGAGTGGGCGCCAATGGCTCCGCCGGCCCGGCGAGCCAGGCGTGGGAGAGGTCCTCACTGATGAGGCTGAGGTCGAGGGGGGAGCGCTCCCCCGCCCGCCACACTCCGGCGGGAAACAGCCGCTCCGCCCCTTGGGGGTAGGCCCCAAAGCTGAGAAAGAGACCGCCACCGCGCCCTAGTTCGGCCAGCCCTCGCTCGGCGGCCACCGCCAGGAAGAGCGGAAAATCGGCCACCGGGCCCCTACTGCCGGCGGTCCAATGAGAGAGGGCCGCCTCGTCCGTCAGCTCGGCCACCCGCTCCAGGCGATCGCCAAATAGCCGCTGCTCCAGAAAGCGGCGGAAGCGGCGGAGGATCCCCGCTAACCGCAGTGGTCCGGTGGCATCCAGGGCGCGGGTGGTGCCACCCGGTTGCAGCGCCAAGGTGTGGGGCCACTTGCCCGCCAGCTGTCCCACCAGGTGGAGCAGCTCGGCGCGGGCCGCCAGCATCTCCCGCTGCCCGCTGCCAGTCAGGGCACGGAAGCGCTCCGCCACCTGGGGATACCACGGCCGGTCGGCGTAGTGCTCCCGGGCAAAGTCGGGCATGAAAAAGAGGTAGAAGTGGGTGAGGTGATCGGCCAGATTCTCCGCCGCCAGCACCAGATTGGCCGCCACCCGGCCATTGGCGGCGGGGAGCAGCCCCATGGCATCGGCGAGGGCGGCACTGGCGGCGGCGGAGTGGGCCACCGAGCAGATGCCGCAGATCCGCGCCACCAGGGTGAGGGCGTCGAGGGGATCGCGCCCCTGGAGTAGGTGCTCGAAGCCGCGAAATAGCGGCGAGTTGACATAGGCCGCCTGCACCCGGCCGGCCTCCGTCTCCAGGGTCACCTCCAGATCCCCCTCCACCCGATTGAACGGGCCCACCACCAACCGACTCACCGCACCCCTCCCCGCTCTCCGGCGGTCCTCACCGCCCCTTGTTGCCGCTGCCCACTGCCGTTCACCGCTTCTGCCGACCCAAGGTGGGCGGCAGCACGATGTGATCGGCATGGGCGTTTTGCCGAACCCGCTTAGGGGTGGCCGACTTGGAGAGCGAGGCCAGGGCGACAAACCACGCCTTGGGCATATCGGTGGGCAGGCCAATGGGGATCCCAGCCACCTTGGGGGTCTGCTGGAATGGGTGTCCGGGTAGCGAGAACTCCGGTGCGGTGCAGTTGATGCAGGGGTAACCGCCGCGCAGGCAGGAGCCGCTGCCGTTCCAGTAGCGCAGATTGCAGTCGGCGTGGGCCTGGGTCCCTTTGCAGCCGAGGTTCTCCATCAGACAGCCCAACTCCGAAAGCGCCTGGGCGCTCGCCTTAAACTCGTAGTACTCGTTGCGGGGACAGCCATGGTGGACCAGGTGATCGGCATAGAAACGGGGCCGCCCGAGGTCATCCAGCGCTAAGGGGGTACCGTGGGCAATGGCCGCCAGCCCCTCCACCACCCAGTCGGGGTGGGTAGGACAGCCAGCGATGTTGACCACCACCCCTCCGGCGGCGCTACGGTAGCGCTCCCCCAGTAGTCCACCGGCCACCCCCCCCTCATACTGGAGGCCGCAGGCATCTAGTAGATTGTCCTCACCACGGGAGATACCGCCGTAGGCGGCGCAGGTCCCCACCGCCACGGTGTGGCGTGCCACCGCCGCCAGCCGCGCCACCCAGCGGGTCATCGGCTGGCCGGTGCCCGCCAGTAGGTGGAAGCGACCGCTACCGTTGGGGCCGCGCAACATCGCCCCCTCGATACAGAGGATGTCGAGCCGCTGCTCACCGGCGATACACGCCTCCAGCAGCGGGATAAGCTCCTGCCCGGTCGCCTCCGCCAGGGAGGGGTGCCAGAGCAGCGCAATATTGCTCTCCTCCAGGGCCTGTAGCAGATCCGGGCACTCCGCCCCCAGCAACGAGAGGGTGCAGCCACCACACCCCCCCGACTGGAGCCAGAGCAGGTTGAGTGGCGCCTCGCCGCTCACGCCTCAGGCTCCAAGTTATAGCGAGAGAGTTTGGCCCGCAGGCCCACCCGAGAGAGCCCCAACTCTTTGGCCGCCCGACTCTTGTTCCAGCGGTGACGGGCGAGGCAGGCCTTGATGATGCGCGCCTCCAGGCCATCGAGCCGATCTTTGAGGGTCCCGTCGAGCCGGTTCATCAGATCGATCTCCTGTTGCTCCTGCTCGTCACTGGCGGCATGGAGGACATGGGGTGAGAGCAGCTCGGCACCCAAGGTGGGGTCACGGGCGAGCGCAAGGGCGCGGTAGATCTCATTGTTTAGCTCCCGCACATTGCCCGGCCAGCGGTAGGCGCTGAGCGCAGCGAGCGCCGCACGGCTGAAATCGGCCCGCTTGCCCAGCTCCAGCTGCGCCTTGGCCAGGATGCGCTGGGCGATGGCGGGGATATCACTGGCCCGCTCCCGCAGCGGCGGCATAGTGAGGGTGAAGGCGGCAAGGCGGTAGTAGAGATCCTCACGGAAGCGGCCGCGCCGCACCTCCTCACGTAGGTCACGATTGGTGGCGCTGATGACGCGGACCTCTTGCAACACCCGCAGCAGCTTCACCTGGAAGGTGGGTGAGGTCTCACCGATCTCGTCGAGAAAAATAGTGCCGCCGTTGGCCTGCTCGAACAGACCCACCCGATCCTCATAGGCGCCGGTGAAGGCCCCCCGCTTGTGGCCAAATAGCTCGCTCTCTAGGATCTGGTCCGCCAGCGCCGCACAGTTCTCCACCACCAAGGCGCGCCCGGCCCGGGGACTGGCGTAGTGGATGGCACGGGTCAGCAGCTCCTTGCCGGTACCCGATTCGCCGGTGATGAGTAGCGGGATGTGGTACTGCGCCACCTGACGGGCGGTCTCACACAGCTCCGCCAGGGGGCTCTCTGGGGCCATGGCAAGGGTGTCAAAGGCGGCGTGGCGACGCGCCTCCTGCCGCTTCTCCGCCACCTGCGAGCGCACCACAGGGGCGGAGGCGCGCAGCTCCAGGGTGAGCTGGCGGTTCTCATGTTGTAACCGCCACAGCTCTGCCGCCGAACGCACGGCGATGAGCAGCGCCTCTGGCTGCCACGGCTTCGTGATGTATTGATAGATGCCGGCCTGATTGATGCCGGCGATGATGTCACCGGTATCGGTGTAGCCGGAGATAATCATGCGCACCATCTCCGGCCAGCGCTCCCGCACCCGACAGAGGAATTCAACGCCGGTGGTCCCCGGCATCCGCTGGTCGCACAACACGATCTGTACCCACTCCCGCTCCAGCAGCGCCTCCGCCTGGGTGGCGCTACTGACGGTCAACACCTCGAACTCCTCGCTCAAGGTGCGGCGGATCACCTCCTGGGAGCGGATCTCATCGTCAACGACGAGCACAACCGGGAGATCAGAGACCACATCGGACATCGGGGATTAGGCCCTCGTTAACGGCACCACAGTGACCAGAGACAAGGCCCCAGCGGGCCGGCCATTAAGCGAGTCATTGTGACACATGCGCCCCCGAGGCGGCGGTTGGACGCCGTTGGGGCACCAGCGAGGACCTCCACCAGCTTGACGCTTTGTCAACTCGCTGCCCACGCACCTGACACCTCCGGCACTGCATCCCACACCCTCCCTGGCCCACACTCACCCCTATCCCACCACGACTCTCCGACGCAAGCGGAGCGGCGACTCTATGTAGGGGCCATCTGGGCATGGGTCATCTGGCAACTCAGGAGGCCCTGCCCCACGGAGCGCGCCAAGGTGTCGGGGAGCAACGTCAACGTACGAATTTGAGAGGGGAGGAATCGAATGTCCACTGAGGTTTGGGTCATTATCAAGGCCACTTTTTCCACCACAGAGGCGGCCGAGACCGCTGCGAGCCAGCTCAAGAGATCACTTGCAGAGCAGGGCGGTGAACTCACCCAGGCACTGAACACCCTCCAAGCAACCGCCCAGCCCCCCTCCGGCCCAGAGGAGTCCCTCACCATTGAACATGTCGAGCGGAAGAAAAATGTCCTCTCCATCGCCGGCTACACATACACCTCAGAACCCCCGGTCTGGTTTACCGCTGCCCTCCACCCACTCGGCGCGCAGAAGATACATATTCGTGACCAGTGGGACGAAGGGGGCAGCCACTACTACTTTCTGGAAGGACAACGGGTCAGCAAGAGGAAATTTGAGGGGGATAAGCCCAAACGCCCGTTAAGTGCCCGGGACATCGAGATCAATAAAAATCTATTTCTACCGGAGGGACGTGTACACATCAAGGCCACTCTCACCCAGCACTGGCCCGTAGGGGATATCTACGAAAGCATCCTCCTGGAGTTTATGAGCGATGACAACCAGCGCTTCTACCATAAGGCCACCGGCCGATTGAAACAGATAACCTACGAAGGGAGCCCAACAACCTGTGAATTTAGTGCCATCTTTGAGCGGGGCAAGCACGATGGTCAATATGTCTCTTTTGCCAAACGACCCACCAAAATCAAGATCGGCCCCTAACGTGACCAAAGGCCCTTTCCATTGAAGGCCACTAGCACAATTCACTCGACAAAAAGCGAGAGACTAGCCATGTCGAGTGGCTGAGTGCTCGACTCGCTACCCCCCTGCCCATTTCTCAAAAGAGGATCTCCCATGCCCACCTGCAATCTCATTCTGACCTTCCATAAAGCAGGTCTTGCCTTCGACGACTCTCAGCTCAGCGGGCACTCGGAGAGGCAACAAAGTAGCCAGCTGTTTACCGCACTCTGGACACAGCTACGCGGGCAAACCACCCCCTGCTGGTCCACCCTGTGGGAGCTGACGCTGGGCTTAACGGATCTCATAGAAGAGCACGCCACCGTTGAAGGAGACCAGATTCGCATGGTCATACTGGCGGGCAGTCAAGGCTTTAATATCGCAGAGCAACTGGTGTGTGTGCTCCACGGTGCAGGCTATCGTGACATCTGCCTACAGCTATTTACCGATGAGTGCGACTATATTGAAGATGATGAAACCGGCGAACTCTATCCCGTCAGCTCCCTGTTTACGGTGGGTGCAGAGGGAGAGGTCATCGAAACTGACTATCCCACAGTTGAGTACAGCGAATACGACTGAGCGGCTCCCTCCCCTACCGGAGAAGCGCACGCTACCGGTAGTTGAAATGACCTGCCCATTCACGAGACGCCAAACGCGGAGCGATACTGGCCGCCAGTAGCCATGCCCAGGTCATGGCCTTGGTCAACACATCACACAACACCATACAGCAAGGAAACGCAGCGAGGAGAAGCTAAGGAGAGGAGGTGAGATGGTGCCCCGGGCCGGACTCGAACCGGCACGCCCGAAGGCTGCGGATTTTAAGTCCGCTATGTCTACCAATTCCATCACCAGGGCAAGATAAAACAGTGACAGCGGCCGTGATTCTAGCCGTTTAGAGAAGAAAGCGACAGCCCCTCCCGACAGGAACCCAGGACACGAGTTGGAGCCTACAAAAACTAGTGGCGAAGACCTCTATTGGCCCAAAACCGCCAGCCCAAAATCATGCCACCCTAATGCTGGCATGACCCACTCCCACACCGGCTAGGCCTCGGAATCGGACCGAAGCACCCGGCTTCGCAGGGCAACGAACATGATATATATCAGTAAGTTACGCTTCATTCCACTACCGACCGACTGAAAGCGCGGCCAGTACTATACCACAGAAGGGTCCCCAAACAATCCCATCTCTATGCCCCCTCCCTCAGACATTGAAAAAAATGGGACGGCATGCGGAATACATCACCGAAAAGTTCGAACTACTTGACCACCGACGTTTTGTAGTCGAGTAGCGTGTACCCGACGAACGAAGACAACCAGCATGGGGGAGTGCAAACACGGAACCCAATGACCCCCGAGCGCGCTGACCCACGATAAAGTTCATTCTCGCGCCCACACCCACAGCTGTACCCAACGGATCCCCTAATTTTGTGATCGCCTCCCATGTCATATTTTTTTATACCGGTGCCCAACTCTTCTGCATCCCCGAAGTGACTGGAATTGGGAATTCACGTGAAGGCGTTCCATGGAGAGGCGATTCATGCATGAAACTAGTGCAAAGAAGAAAAGATGCAAGATATTTAGGCAGACACCCCAAAAACCACCACCCTACCCGATGTCTAAAAACGCATCGACTGGATAGTTCGCGGTAGATGCTCACATCGCGTATAGAGGGCGGATATCGCCTATCTGTGGACAAATGCAGGCTCGTATTTCGCCCCGCGTTAGTTCCTTGCGCCCATCATACGGTGGAGTAGAAACAGGGAAAGCGTCCGAAAACCGGGCTCTCGTTCCATATCCTGGCGGGATCACTCTAGCGGCATCTGCCTGCATGGCACCCGCAGTGCCTTTAAGGCCGACGAGACCGAACCATATAAAGATATCATTCAGTTTTCGCCACCGATCTTCCACTATAAATAGCATCATCCTGAGCGAATCCGAGAGCCCTTAACTTTCGGTGAGGAATGTGTCCGCACCCACTAGCACAGAAGCAAACCCTATACCATTACACCGAGGATTGTGGTAATCCCTGGCGCCAACATCTCAAATTCATGGGCACTGCGCTCGCATATCAGCGTCACGCTCCCGGTGATGTCTGTACGCCCGCTGATAGCGCCATCCAGCGTGACTTGGGCACCTGCCAGTGGTCGCGCAGTATCATCGGTGAGAGCAAAGGTGACCGTTCCTTCCGCCCACGTTGACGAGATACCAATGATCACACCGGCCTCCAGAACTGCTGAGCGGCGCACCAACTCGATTCGTGGCACCGGATTGGCCGCAAATTCCAAGATTGCCGTTAAACGTGCTGTCGCTGGCTCTTGCTGTATATCGCACACGAATGGCCGGCCCCCCCTCCCCTCTACCGCCTCCCCGTCACTTTCGTCAATAAGAGAGGTCCATTAACATAGATAGCCTGGTAGCATTAGTTGAATTTGCTTTTTTTAGGTTGAGCCCTCATCTCTCTGGATGAAATCCACGGTAGAAAATCGTCTATTCCAGGCGCTTGCTCCCCTTTGTCATGCGCCGACTGAAGCCTTTCGAACAGCTTTAGGATGGCCTTCCCAGCCCGGTGTTGGAGGTCGCTGCTCCCCCCGCGGCATCGCCTATTGAGGGTCAGCTGAGTCAACCCAGCTTCTGCCAACATGGCATTCCCTAACATTTAAGCCACAATCAACCACGCCATTACCATCTTCCAATTCATAGCCAACACACCAATTAATTCATTGACGCATTAAAAAATAATTCTCTGGCGCATTTCACATGCACAACCCCATGGTGTAATAATGCGCACATGCATACCTATCCCCGCACCAGAATTGCCGCTGTCCTCGCTGAATTGATGCGGGCACGGGGCATCAAATCGGCCACCGCCCTGTCAAAATTGACGGCGATCCCCCAACCCACGATCAGCCGCATACTCAACGGCACTACCTCTGATCCTGAGGACAGCACCGTCTCAGCACTTGCCACCCACTTCGGTGTATCTAAGGCCCAGTTGCGAGGAGAGGAGGCGGGTACGTTGTTCCAGGGCACAGAAGGTGCAGTGCTAGAACCTGGACCTGACATCACCGCCCCCCCTAAGCAGGCCCCTGTAGTGGGCACTGCCCAAGCTGGAGATGATGGATACTGGGTGGAGCTCGAACATCCCGTAGGGCACGGGGACGGGTGGATAGATGTACCGAGCAGGGACCCCAACGCTTACTCTATCCGCGTGCGAGGCGATTCTATGACGCCCACTATCCGGGATGGATGGTTTATCGTCGTAGAGCCAGGCCACGCTGTCGTGCCTGGTGAGTTTGTTCTCGTGATCACCAAAGATGGGCGCAGCATGGTGAAAGAGCTGCTATTTGAACGTGCCGATGCCGTATCGTTGGCCTCCATTAACGAGGCTCACCCACGCCTTACCCTGCAACGCGATGAGATCCGCATCATGCACTATGTCGGCTTCATCGTTCCCCCAAGTAAGCACCGCATGTAGCGGAAAAGCCCCGAATTAACAACGCCCACGCCTTTGCTTGGGACGTACTCCAGAGGATAACTGAGCCACACTCTTTCGTCAGGACCTTGACCTCCTTTCCTAACCCGCCTGCCGCTCCCTAACAAAGCTTGGGAGACATCCGCAAATAATTACCACTATTATTTACGTCTACGCCAACTCTCGACCTGCTTTAGAGCGTCGCGCTCATCAGCTAAAGCAACCTCATTCCACCAAAAACCCTTCAACTATGAGGGGCGTTATCTAACCGTTCGTCACCCTGCTCGCCAACCCCCCAAAAAAAATGCGTTGACGTATTGACCATGCATGATGTGATGACGCATAATTAATTCATCGACGCATACATGGGCATCGTTCAACCACAGGTACACCTACCGCCTCCAGGACGAGGCACATGAAAGACGGAACAGCAGCATTAGTCGCCTGATGGCCCCCCCGTTTGATGCAACGTCTTCATTGACCACCCACGATGCCATGGATAGGGGAAGTAGACTCAAATGGAGTCCCCAATACACCGTTACACCAAAATCAAGCGTGACAGCACCACAGCCAAGATGTCGCCCCGTTAACTCATCCGATAACCACGGTTCTTACGGATGACACTTCAGCCCAAATATTTTTAGGAGGCACCATGAAAATCACCAATAGATTTGGCCTTCCGGGCGCTATCGTTCAGGCGCTCAAAGCTGAGCATAATAATTACAACCTATCCCATATTTCAGTTGCAGAACTCATCGGGCCGCCGCAGATCCGCACTCTGGCCCATCAGAACCCAGATATTACGCAAGATGCCAGCTCAATGATCTGGGCGCTGATGGGCAAGGCTATGCATCAGATCTTAGAGCAAGCCGAACCCTCTGCCATTGTTGAGCAAAGACTGTACTTAGACATCCAAGGTTGGAAATTAGGTGGTCAGTTTGACCGAATGACGCTATCTCGACGGACGTTACAAGACTATAAATTTGCCTCTGTCTGGGAACTGATCCATGGACTGAAAAGCGAGCGGGAACAGCAGATGAATGTGCTTGCCGAGTTGGCCTTACACAATGGCTACCCCATCAAGCGCTTGGAGATTGTTCACCTATGCCGAGACTGGAGTGCGGTGAAAGCTAAGGGTGATATCCGTTACCCTCAGCGCCAAATATCCAGAGTTGAGGTTCCTCTGTGGTCGGCCGATATTCGGCAACAATTTATCGAGCAGCGTGTTGCCCTGCACCAGGCGGCAGATCACGGTGATGTGGCGCCATGTACGGATGATGATCGGTGGTATTCTGGTGCATCATGGGCCGTCATGAAACCCGGTAGAAAGTCAGCTATCAAGCTGCACGACAGCGAAGCCCAAGCCCACTCCCATGCCACAGAACTGGGAGGGCAACACTATGTGGAGCACCGCCCGGGAGAGCATAAACGGTGCGCGTCATACTGTTTAGTTGCCAGCGTATGCCCACAATGGGCAATGGTTCGCCCTACGGGGCTCACACCCAGAGGTGAATGATAGATGGCCTTTATCACCTACTCCGTAGAAGAGGCCGCCGAGGTGCTAAAAACACACCGCACCACTGTGTTGGATCTTATTGACTCCGGCGAGCTGGGCGCAGCGAAGGTGGGAAAATCGTGGTGCATCCCTGAGGATGAGGTACGGGCCTTGGTACAGCGCCGCATCGAGGAGCAACTCGCTGATCGGCGGGCGGCCAGAGAAAGGACCATCACCGCTGCATCAACCATATCCCCCAAGACACTCCCACCCCTAAAGCGAGCTAGGCGCGAACCACCCGCCCTGCCGGATCTATGACAGCGCAAGAATGGGGCGGCTCTTCACCATAATTTATCAGCCAGACTCGAACCCCGTAGGTTCGCATAGCGCATGAGCATCCGCGGATCTTTGTGGCTGGTGATCTTTGCTATCTGCGCGTCCGTGAGTGACGTGCGTTCATAGAACCGCGACGTGGCCTCGTGCCTGAGATCATGAAAACGCAACGCCTCGCAGCCGGCGTGTTCAAACACCCGACCCCACTGCCGTGATAGCAGCGATGTGACGCGCTCCAGTGCTCGCCGCTCTGACGAGCCATCCCACCATGGAAACAGTCGTCCGCCATAAGCGTCGCCGTAGGTAGCGCGGTACTCCGCCAACAACCGCAACGCTACAGAAGAGAGCGGGATCTGTCGCTTATCGCCGTTCTTCGTTTTATCGAGAAATACGGTGCGTTTGCCCATATCAACCTGATCCCAGGTGAGGGTAAACATTTCACGCAGCCGCATCGCGCTCTCCAGTGCCAAATCAAAGAGCAGGCACAACGCCGGCGCAGATACTAACCGGAGAGGACGCTGACGCCCATCAGGCCGCCCCCTCCCCCGCCAGGATCTCGCGTATGGCCCCCTCCTCCTCTGGCGAGAGACGCCTGTCCCGGGAGATATCCCCTTTTTTGGCGCCGCCGGCAGCGATAGCGGCCGCTTGGTCATCAGGGGTATAGGTTGCATAGCTGCGCGGAAGAAGACGCAATGGATTGGTGGGTACCAAGTCAGGATGCCGGCGCACCAGCCAGTCATAGCAGCGAGCCAGGGCACCAACCCGTTTGCGAATGGTGGAAGGAGAGAGATTGGCCTCCCGTTTGAGGCTGGCCACCCACCCCTCTACCCAGGCATAGTCAATGCCCACCGGCATCTGGCCAAGCTGCTGCCAGAGGCGATCGACTATCGCACTGTCAGTGGCGGAGAGATGGGTCTGGCGACGGTATTCAAGCAGCGCCAGGCCGATAGTAGCGAGCGCCTTCGGCCTCTCATCAAGTAGCCCATCCGGGACTACGCCAGCATCGAGGAGTTTCTCAAGGCGAGCACAGTAGTAGCCAGGGCCTTTGGCCTAAAAGTAGAAGAGATCTTTGCGACTCGCCCGCGGTTTGACAATGAACTCCCAGCGCCCATTACGCTGTCTTTTCGTCGCCATTCCTGACCCACGTCCACACGCAGTAAACCGATTGACGGGTGCCTTTACCCCACCGATTTGCGGTGGCGTGAACCGATATTAGGCGACGCTAGAAACAGAAACGGCGCCCTGTAGGCGCCGTTTCTGTTTGTTTATTTGGAGGCTAGGCCCGGAATCGAACCGAGGTACACGGCTTTGCAGGCCGCTGCATAACCACTCTGCCACCCAGCCAAAAACCTACTAACAAAAAACCTCGGGCAGTTTTGTCCGAGGTTGATATATGGAGCGGGAAACGAGACTCGAACTCGCGACCCCAACCTTGGCAAGGTTGTGCTCTACCAACTGAGCTATTCCCGCTTTCGGAAGCCCGCTATTCTAGCGTTTAATGCTTTACTGTCAACACCTACAGCGTATTTTTTACGGATTATCGCGCTGGGCTACTAATACTGGCCAGGCCGCCAGTAGATAGACGGTCATCGACCAGAAGGTCAAGATCGCGGCCACGTAGAACAGAATGAAGCCATACCATGCGGTGTCGAGGCCGGCGATGGGCTCCCGGTAGAGTAGGAGCACGATGGCCAGCATCTGGGCGCTGGTTTTCACCTTACCAATGAATTTGACCGCGACGGCGGTTCGCTCCCCTACTTCGGCCATCCACTCCCGTAATGCAGAGATAGTGATCTCCCGGGCGACAATCACCGCAGCAGGGAGGGCTAACCACATCCCAGAGAAGGCGGTGGGATTACCCTCCACCAAGAGGATGAGCGCCGTGGTCACCATCACTTTGTCCGCCACCGGATCGAGGAAGGCGCCGAAGGCAGTGGTCTCCCCCAGCTTACGGGCCAGATAACCATCCAACCAGTCGGTGGCGGCCGCCACGGCAAAGATCACCGCAGCAGCGATATGGCCCCAGGTGAGGGGCAGGTAGAAGAAAAGGACGAAGATCGGGATGAGGAAAAGCCGAAGCAGCGTCAGGGAGTTGGGGATATTGAGCTGCATCGGTTGTCGGCTAGCTAGTCGGGGTGAAAGATGTCGTAGATGCGCTGCGCCAGCTCTCTGCTGATCCCACGCACGGCGGCAAGGTCCTCGACCCCGGCCCGGGCCACCTCTTGTAGCCCACCAAACTGGCGCAACAGTGCCTGGCGACGCTTGGGGCCGAGACCCGGGATCTCTTCCAGGCGCGAGGCTCGCCGGCTCTTGGCCCGCCGCTGACGATGACCAGTGATGGCAAAGCGATGGGCCTCGTCCCGTACCTGCTGGATGAGGTGCAGGGCGGCTGAATCCTCGGGGAGTATAATGGTGCCCCCTCCCCCCGACAAGATGAGCTGTTCGAGGCCGGCCTTACGGGTGGGTCCTTTGGCAACGCCCAAAAGCATCATGCCGCGGAGCTGCATCTCCTCCAACACCAGCTCCGCCGCCGCCACCTGCCCCTTGCCACCATCGATGAGTAGCAGGTCTGGGGAGCTGCCCTCCCCCTCCACCACCTTGCGAAATCGGCGGGTGAGGGCCTGTGCCATCGCGGCGTAGTCATCCCCGCCGGTGATCCCCTCAATGTTGTAGCGACGATAGTCCGACTTGACTGGTCCACCGGGATCGAACACTACGCAGGAGGCGACTGGCGCCTCCCCCATGGTGTGACTGATGTCGAAACATTCGATACGCTGGGGCAGTGACTCCAGCCCCAGCGCCTCCTGTAGTGCCTCGAAGCGGGCGGTAAGGTGGGCTCGACTGGCCAGATGGGCGGTGAGGGCGTGGCGGGCGTTGGTCTCCGCCAGCCCGACCCAACGGGCGCGATCACCCCGCACCTTGGCCGTGAGGGTCACGCGCCGCCCCGCCTGTTGAGAGAGTACCTGCTCTAGCACCTCCGGCTCTTCCGGCGCCACGTTTACCAGGATCTCCCCCGGGATCACCTTTTCATCTCCCGCGGATTGCGCCCCTTCTAGGTAGAACTGGGCGAGGAAGGCGCCCAACACCTCTCGCAGCTCAGAGTCGCCGATATTGCGGGGAAAGAAGGCCTTGTTACCCAGATTGCGGCCACCCCGGATAAAAAAGACCTGGATACAGGCCGCACCGCCCTCCAATGCCCCTGCTACCACATCGAGGTGGCCACCATCGCCGGTGATGTATTGCCGCTCTTGGATGCGGCGGAGGTTGGCTATCTGGTCGCGGTAGTGGGCGGCCCGCTCAAACGCCAGCGCCTGCGCTGCCCCCTCCATCTTGCGCGCCAGCTCCTCAATTACCTGGTCATTTTTGCCCTCTAAAAAGAGGGCGGCGTGACGCACCTCCTCGGCATATTGCTCCGGGGTGACAAGGTCAACACAAGGGCCACTACAGCGTTTGATCTGGTATTGCAGGCAGGGACGGGTGCGATTGCGGAAAAAGGCGTCTTCACACTGGCGTACAGGAAAGAGCTTTTGTAACAGGCTCAGACTCTCTCGCACGGCGGAGGCGCTGGGATAGGGACCAAAGTAGCTGCCGCGGGCCGTCTGTTTGCCGCGGTGAAACGCCAACCGAGGGAAGCGCTCTTTGGAGAGGAAGATATAGGGGTAGCTCTTGTCGTCCCGCAGCAGGATGTTATAGCGCGGTTTCAGCGCCTTGATGAGGTTGTTCTCTAATAGCAACGCCTCGACATCGTTATAGGTGATGGTCACCTCAATGCGGGCCACCTGCGCCACCAAGGCACGGGTCTTAGGCGTGAGATCCGCCCCCTTCCGAAAGTAGCTCGATACCCGATTTTTTAGATTGCGCGCCTTGCCGACATAGATCACCTCGCCTGCCCCATCCAACATGCGGTAGACCCCCGGCAACGTGGTGAGATGCTTGAGGAACTCGGCGATGTCAAACGGTGCGGGCGATTCCATGGTGACGGCTCGAAGGTGCGGAGGGCCCTACCCCTCCCCCAGGGACGGGGCTCGGCCTAGGCGAGCCGCTGGCGGATGGCCTGGAAGACCGCCTCGAACATCGGCTCAGTGAGACGCCGGGTCTGGGTGTTGTAACGGCTACAGTGGTAGGAGTCCACCAGCTGCACCCCGCCGCCCAAGGTGTGCCAGGCGCCATGGGCAAAGCGGTGGGCACTCAGCTTCTCTCCCAATGCCCGCACTACGGCACCGTGGGCGACATTCCCTAGTGCCAGGATAGTGGCCCCCGGACGTAGCGCCGCGATCTCTGCCTGTAAAAATGGGTTGCACTGCACCACCTCCTGACCCGTCGGCTTGTTCTCCGGCGGCAGGCACTTTACCGCGTTGGTGATCCGGCACCCCATTAGGGTGAGGCCATCATCACGGTGCAACGACTCGGGGGCACTGGCAAAACCAAAGCGGTGCAGGGTCTGGTAGAGCAGGATACCGGCATGGTCACCGGTAAACGGCCGGCCGGTGCGATTGGCGCCATGCATCCCCGGCGCCAGCCCAACAATGAGTAGCTGGGGATCGGCCTCCCCAAAGGGGGCCACCGGCCGACAGTGGTAATCTGGATGTTGGCTGTGGACGGTGGTGAGAAACTGGGCAAGCCGCGGACAGCGGCGGCAGTTGGGATCAAAATTCATCGGGGACGCGCCGGACGGACCGGTAGTGGACTCAGGAGCCTTCAGTAAAGAGGCCGTGGCGCATGGCGAGCCGACTCAACTCGGCGTCGTTGCGTACCTGTAGCTTCTCGTGCAACCGGGCCCGGTAGGTGCTGATGGTCTTAGGGCTCAGGCGCAGCTTCTGGGAGATGTCGGCGGTCTTATCCCCCTGCATCACCATCATCAGCACCTGTAGCTCCCGCTGCGAGAGCTTCTCAAACGGTGAGCTGCTCTCCGGTGCCAGCGATAGCAGCGCCAGCGACTGGGCAATACCGGAGCTGATGTGGCGCTCCCCCCTCTCCACGGCCCGAATGGCCAGCACCATCTCATCGACACTACAGTCCTTGGAGAGATACCCCACCGCCCCAGCCCGCATCAGCTGGGTGGGATAGGGGGCGTCGGTGTGGGCGGTGAGCACAATGACCCGGATCGATGGAAAGATCTGGGTCAGGCGACGAGTGGCCTCAATGCCCCCCATACCGGGCATACTGACGTCCATTAGCACGACGTCAGGCATCCGGCGACGGACCGCCTCTATGGCCGCCTCACCGCTCCCCACCTGCTCGTACACATGGATGCCTGGCACATCATTCAAGAGCCGGACGAGAGCGGTTCGCACCAACTCATGATCATCGACTAGAAGGATATCCACCACGGCTGGCTTTGGCCTCCCAGCAAAAACCACCTTGGACGATACTCCATTTTCCCTAGCGCGCAAAGGTGTCCGACCCCTGTTGCTCTGCGGTCTCAACCGACCCGCTCTCCGGTTTGGAGGGGGTGGCACCTTTGGCGCTCGCCTCACCCGAACGGCCGGATGGATTAGCAAACCGATCATTCAGCATCTGCACGAAGTGGTCAGTCTCCGCCACCATCGCGGTCACCCGCTTCTTGGCGCGCCGTCCCCAACCGGCCGGACGCTTACTGAAAATGGAGTGTAGTGCACCGGTGTTGCGCTGGAAGGCGCGCACCAAACCGGCCCGTTCGATCCCATCCCGCGCCTTCTGGGCAATCCAGTGGGTCACTCGCCCCGCCGCCAGCTTGCGCAGCAGCAGATGGAGGTAACCACTCACCCCTAGCAGCGCCATCAACCCCACCAGGAGCCAGATGGGATCCTGCATCATCCCTTGATACCAGGGGGCCACAAAGGAGATCCCCTGCCACCAACCGGCCTGGATGCTCCAGGCCGCAAAGGCAACAAACAGCGTACCAAACAGCGCCCCATCCAGGATCAGCACCAGCTTGCGCCAGCGCTGGATCGCCTCGGTAAGGAGCGGCACCCAGCGCTCTTCAAAGTCGCGCGCCGTCTTCTCCAGGGCCCCGACGATACGGTAGGCGCGCTCCACCTCAACCTGGTGTATGCGCCGACGGATCTCCGCCAGATCGGTATCTCGCTTGGCCTCAAAGCGGGCACGGCGGGCCGGATCCTCGATGGGGATGGCCACCTTGGGGTTATAGATGGTGTAGAAACGCCCCGCCGTCAGCCCCTTCTGCGCCAATGCCCGCTGCCAGGCACCGAACACCTCTTCTGGGTTATCTTCCCGGGCAGCGGTGTCGATCTGGTTGAGGATGTAGAGGAACTTATTGGAATCGGCGCGCAGCATCACCCGCTCCACCAGGTGGGAGAGGGTATCCTGCATCGCCCCTGGCTCTGGGTGGCGGGCATCGAAGAAGACCAGCACCAGATCGGAGAGGTCGATGATGTGTTGGGTCAACCGCAGGGTGGAGGTGCGCTGTTGATCCGCATCAAATCCCGGTGAGTCGATAAGGATTTTGCCCAACAGCTGCTCTGAGGGGCAGGTCTTGAGCTGGAGATAGGCGTCGATACGCCGCCCTTCGCCGGCGGAGACCTTATCGATCTCCTCACTGATTTGGTAGAACGGGAAGCGTGGATCCGCATCCAACGCCAGGCCCGGCAACACATTCACCTGCGGTTCGCGGCTATGGCAGATGACGGTGAATTTGTCATCCACCGCCTGATTACCAGAGGATTGGAGCGGGAAGTCGAGGTAGTAGTTGATGAAACTAGACTTGCCTGCCGAAAAGGTCCCGAGAATGGAGATGAGCGGCCACCAGGGGATCATCACCGCAAAGGACTCGGTATGTTCGAGCAGCCCCATGCGATAGGCCACCTTATCGAGCTGCCGGAACCCCTGCACCACCGACAACAAAACGGGATTTTCCTGTTGCAGATGCGCCTCTAGGCTCTGCAAACGCTTTTCGATGACCGGCAGGTCTTTACGCAACATGGGTTTTATCGGCTCCGGGCAATAAGGGCACAGCTACCAAGGCATGAAGGAGTTCATCATGCCCATGGGCCGTCCAACGTTATGGTTCAAAGCACCAATGTGGTAATCCATCCGCTCGGCGCTGTGGGCCATGTAGCGGGTTGAGTCGTTCATGCTGGAGATATCGCGGCTCATGCTGTCCATGCTGACCCGCATCGGCTCCAAGGTATCCATCTTGCCGGAGACTTGGCGCATGTCATCGGCCACTCGCCCCATATCCCGCGAGACCGCCTGCATGGTCCCAGTGATGTTATCCATATCATTGACCATGCGGTCGATGCTGACGGTCAGTGCCGAGACATTTCGGGAGAGATCAGAAACATCCGTAGTCAGGCTATAAATGAGATAGAAGAAGTAACTGGCCAATACGATAAAGGCAAACAGAGAGGGGTAGACCACCAGCTCCCAGCGCCGTGCGCTCGCCTCAAAGGTACGCGCAAAGCGCTCCAGGTGTTGATCCGTACCCCCTACCGGGGGGGCCCCGGCAATGTTAGTGACGTTCGTAGCGCGCGTCCTTGCCTCCTGCTCTTTGCCATTGTCCGCGCTCATAAATCACAACTCCTCACACAACATGCGTGCATTCGCTACTCAGTTTTGACCCATCAGGACCCGCCGCAGCCGCTCGCCACGTTCCAGATCCAACCCCTGTATGACACGTTGGAGGTGCCACGCCATCATGCCATTGCCCGCCTCATGCAATAGTACCGCGGCACGCTGGTAGGCATCGCAGGCCGCCTCAACCCGATGGAGCTGGAGATAGACATTACCCAGCTCGCCATGGACATCGAAGTTGTCCGGGCGTAGCTCAATGAGCTGTTGGTAGACCTCTACCGCCTGCTCTGACTTACCCTCCCACGCCAGCTGACGCGCTTTGTACCACAGAGCGAGGGCTGATTGCTTGGGTTCGGTGGTGGTCTCGGCATCTGTCGAGGCCGCAGCGACCTCGCCAGCCGCGCCTTCAGAGGAGGCCTCGCTGCTGCTCGGAGCCAGCACCGGCGCAGCGATTGGGTACGGCAGGGCCGCTGGCACAGGCTCCGCAGCGGCCGCCGCTGGCACGGCCTGGACAGTTGAACTATCGTCATGGGTGGCAGCGACAGCCGGGGTGTGGCTAACGGGTGCGGCCTCTGCTACCACGGGAGCTGCCGCCTCCCCCGCTTCGTCCTCAAACAGCACATCCCGATTGACGAAGATAGCGATGGCGATAATAGCGAGCAGCAGGTGTAAAGGGTGGAACAACCACTTGAGCAGTTTCAAAATCTCCTCCTAGCTCAGGGGTAGAGCATGGATGCAAATGCTTCAAACTCAGCTGCGGCCTTGCTATTGGGTTCTAATTCAAAGACCCCCAGCCCTTCACTGAAGGAGCGGCGGTAGGCGGTGCGTTGGTAGAGGCGTAGGTCGATCACCTCCACGCCAGAGAGCGCACGCAGCGCCTCCTCCGCCTCGTCCGATTCACGAATAGCGATGTGGGTATCCGCGCGATTGACAAAGGCGACCACCTGCGGCCGCGCGCTCACCACTGCCTCGTCAATAATGCCGAGAAAACGCTGGGTCGACCAGATATCGGCCTGACTCGGCGGCACCGGGATCACCACTCGCTGAGCCAATCCCAAGGCGGTGCGCATAGAGGCCATATCGGCCGATCCCACGTCCACCAACACCTCGCCTTCGGCCGCTTGCAGCCGCTCAGCGAGGTCTGTGCCACCATGGACCACTGGGAAACCAGGGGAGAATGCCTCCTCATGACGGACCTCGGCCACGTCACTCAAGGTGCGCTGCGGATCGAGATCGAAAACTACTACCGGCCGCCCCCGCGTAGCGAGCCAAACGGCGAGATTGAAAGTAACCGTGCTCTTGCCAGAGCCCCCCTTCAGATTCCCGACGATTGTAATCATCTTGCCGCCAAGCCTCCTCTACCTACGGCAGAGCGCCCCCCTGCGGGCGGAACTGCCCGGCGGGCGGGTCGATCTTGCGGTACCCCTCGGGCACCGTGAACAGTGCGTCGGGCTGCGGCCCTTCCTGGATATTACGCAGCTCTCGGACATAGCCGCCAGCCATCTCTTCCCGCACTGCATTGTTGAGGCGGGGATCATACCAGCGGGTCATCGTGATCTGCGCGCCACCGCTGCCGCTGCGGCTGAACTCCCACTTCTCGGTCTGACGCCCATTGACGCTCTCGTCACCCAGATAGCGCAGTTCAAACATCACCTTCCCATTCTGCTCGCCCCGCACGGGAAAGCCGTGGTCCGCATCGTTCCACTGTAGGGCACGCACCGGCTGGCCTGACGCCTCGCCGACCATCTCCCACTTCACCGCCATCCGGCCATTGAGCGTCTCCTGGCCGAGATTGTGGCACTGCACACCGGTCATCCCGGCACAGGGATCGGACTCGTGCCCCCCGGTCGCGCCCATCGCCCCAGAGAAGGTCTGCTCCATATAGGCCTGCTGCTCAGGGAAGATCAGGTAACCGCGCTGCTGCTCGGGGTCGAGGATCTGGATAGCAGTCTGATTCTGGTGGGTCATTTCAGAGCGCATCCGCGCCTTGCCCACATAGAGTTTGCCGCTCTGGGGCGGCTGGTTAGGTTGGGTCTGATAGGTCTCTGCGGAGAACTGCGTGTTGAACCAACTCGCAGATGCCGCCAGCGGAGCGGCAACCACTACGCCGATAAGCCAACGTGCCAATCTCATACCGCTCTCCTCAACGTGCCAAACCGGCGTCAACGCAGGGACGACGAACAAATAGCCCAATGAGGTTGGAGGCGCCTAGACGCCCCCAACCTCGGTACCAAAACTACTTGGTGGTGCTGGGCTGAGCCGGGGCACCCTGCTGCGGAGCCACCGGGGCGCCGTAGCCGTAGGGGCCATAGCCGTAGGGGCCGTAGCCACCGGGATAGCCGTAGGGGCCATAGCCGTAAGGACCACCGTAGCCACCATAGTACGGGTTGCCGTAGCCAGAGCCGTAACCATAGCCTGACCCACGGCCGCGGCCGCTGAAGCTCATATCGAAGTCACCAGAGCCATCGTTGCTGAACGGGCCCCAGTTGCTGCCACCCCAGCCGGGACCGCCCCAGCCAGGACCCCACCAAGCGTTAGCCGACTGCATAGGAAGCATTGCGGCGCCGGCAATGGCGGCGGCAGCCAGGAAAGACTTCATCTTCATATTGTTACCTCCTCGTTGATTGGGACCCCTGTGGGTCCATGCCCCCTCCCCACGCTAGGTGGGGAAGTTCCTTGCCAGCGGCCCACCAAGGGTCCGCCATGCAATCCTTGAAACGGCGCCTACCACTGGGGCCAAGACGAACCCCAGCCCGGCATCACGCCAAAGTTGTCATATCCCGGATAGACCCCGTATCCCGGATAGTATCCTCCACCACCCCACGGCATCGCCCCCGGTGGCGCCATAGCGGCCTCGGGTAACGGGGATGTGGGAGCGGTGTAGGTGCTGCCATAACCCGAATTGGCCGCCCTGTCAGGGGTATTCTGATTCCCCCAGGGCCTGGATGGCCCATAGGGGCGTGGCCAACTCTGCTCCGGTGGGAGGGCGCCACCACTCAAATCCCCCCAAGTCCGCTGCCTGCCGCGCCCCTCTGACCATGGCCGCTGCTGCTCACGCCGTGGTGGCTCGCGCCAGTCACTGGCCCCTTGCGGTTGTCCCCAACCCCTGCCGCTGGCCCCTTGCGGTTGCCCCCATCCTCCACCGATTTGGGGAGGAAATGAGGTACTCCCCCTGCCCTCCTGCGGACTCCCCCCCCACGGATCGGGAGGCAGGGCCATGGGCGCGGGAACATCACTGCGTCCCCCGCTCCAGTCCCAACCACTTCCGCCAGCCGGGGCACCCCACTGCTGCGCCCCAACGCTACTTGCCATCAGCAAGAGGGAGGCGGAGAGCAACCCGGTTTTGAGGTAGCGAATGGTCACTAGTTGGGTCGCTCACTGGTTACAGGGGCCACCGCTGAGGCAGGGTCCTCACTAGAAGATCGCCCCCACCACGGCTGGTTGTGGGGCATCTGCTCAGAGGGGGAGGGGGCCCAGTAGCGACCAGGGCCGCTATAGGGTCGGCCAGAGCTATGGGGGAACCAGGCGCTCCACGCTGGCTCATTAAGTGCCTGATCAGACTGATCAAGCGGTGGCAGTAGCTGCCGCGAACTCATATAGGGTCCAAACGGCGGCGGTGGTGAAAACGGAAGACGGTGTTCTGACTCGGCAGCATAGAGTGGAACAGTCAGCAACACAAATACGTATCCGAGCAGACGGCGGTCGATTCCCATGGGACACCCCCGATTTAGTTATTGGTCGCTACCGCTCTCATCGCTATCCGCTGCCAGCCCAGGCTTGAGCCGAATCCCTCGGCGCCCTGCCTTGGGCTTGGGCTTGCTGCGCCCACCTTCAGGTGCAGCCTTGCGCCCCAACTCTGGCGACTTTGATGCGGTCTTAGCGCGTCCAGTAGAACCCTTGCTCGCCACGACCTTTTTCTTCTTGGTGGCACGGGCGGCTGCTCGACTCGCGTTCGGCTTGGCGACCTCCTGTTGACTAACCGCAGCGGGACTGCGCGTTGCGGCGGTTGGTGCTCGAACCTCTTCCTTAGTATCGGCCTGATCTAGCACCGATTCAGCAGCGGGTACTGGCCCAGCTGCGTTCCCTAATTCAGGTGCCACAGAAGACACCTCATCGGCCGCTACCTCTGGCGCAACGGAGGCGGTCTCTGCCACCGCTGCCGGTGGTAGCGCGGGCGGCTCTTCTGCCACTACGGCTGGGGAGGCGATGGCCACCGGTGCAGCCGCTGGCATGGTATCCGGCGCAGGCTCAGCCTTGGGCGGTGGCGCACTCTCTACAGGCTCAGGCTCGGCTACGGGCTGCGGCGCACTCTCCAGCGCTGCGGTGGTGACCGGCTTAGCAGGTACGGCAGTAGGCGGTGCCTCGGTGCTGGCAGCCACCGCAGGCGCGGTGGGTTTGACCTCCGCCACAGCCACCTGAGGCGCCGACACCGCTGCCGTTGCTGGCTTAGCACTCCCCTCCTCCGTTGCCTGCTGGGGCGCCGGTGCCGGGGAGGCCTTGGGACTCACGGCCGCCGGCTCTTTGGCGGTAGGTGCGGCAGGCGTTGGTGCTCCCCCGGTGGGTGGCTGACTTGGCGGCGGAGGGGTGCGGTTGCCACCCCCCTCGACCCCTAACCAGCGCCGGAGACGCGCCTTCAGCGCGTTGCTCCCCTCGGCCAACAGCCCCCCACCAATCATGACCAACAGCTGAAATACCCCGGAAAGCTTCTGCCAAAGGGAGACCGAGGCGGCGCGGGCCTGCTCCTCCGCCTCATCTTCCGGATCCACGACACAGAGCGAGGTGCCGTTGGCGTCCACCGGGCAGAAAGATTTGCGGGTGGAGATGCAACCCAAGGGGATCACCACCAGGGTCAATAGGGTGGCCACCATCACCCCAAACAGCAGCGAGATAGCCATGCCCTGGAAGATGGGATCCACCAGAATGACCATGGAGCCAAGCACCAGCGCCAGGGCAGTGATGAGGATCGGCCGAGTCCTCGCCTTACAGGAGAGGATAACCGCCTCCCGCACCGGCACCCCCTCCAGCACCTGCTGCATGGAGAAATCCACTAGCAGGATGGAGTTGCGCACGATGATGCCAGCCAGGGCGATGAAGCCGATCATCGAGGTGGCGGTGAACTCCGCCCCCATCAGCCAGTGGCCGGGGATGATACCGATGAGGGTCAACGGGATAGGTGCCATGATGACCAGTGGCACCACAAAGTTGCCAAACTCCCACACCACCAGGATGTAGATGAGGATCAGCGCCACCCCAAATGCCGCGCCCATGTCGCGGAAGGTCTCATAGGTGACGGTCCACTCCCCAGTCCACTCAAAGGCGCTCTGAGTGATGTCATCGTCCGGGGGACCGAGGTAGCTGCCGGAGAGAGACTGATCGCTACCAGGGGGGTGATAGTCACCCAGCAGCGCCTCTACCTCCCACATGCCGTAGATGGGAGCGGCATAACGGCCCACCGCGTCGCCCACCACATACTCTACTGGCCGTAGGTCCTTGTGGTAGACCATCGGATCCTGGCTGACGCGGATGAACTGCCCCAACTCCGTCAGGGGTACCCGGCTACCATCCCGGGCAATGACCGGCAGGTCTTTCAAACGGGCGATCTGAGAGCGGGTTGCCAACGGAACCTGAACCACGATGTAGGTGGGTTCAAGTACGGTCCCCTGCTTGATATCACCCACCCGCTCGCCCCCCATGGCCATCTTGAGGTTGCGGTTGATGGTATCGACAGAGATCCCACGGCGCACCGCCTTCTCGGTGTCCACCTCGAAGCGCCACACGTCGTAGGGCTCCTGCATATAGGAGTCCACATCCGCCACCCCCTGGGCCTGCTCGAAGGAGTCGGTGAGTTTCTGCGCCACCGCCCGCCGGGTGGCGGCATCGGGTCCGTAGATCTCGGCTACGATGGATTGCAGCACCGGCGGCCCCGGCGGCATCTCAACAATAGTGATGCGCGCCCCAGCGGCATGGGCGGTGGGAGTCAGTAGCGCTCGGCTCGCCACGGCAATGGCGTGGCTGCTGCGATCACGTTCCCCTTTATCCAGCAGCTGGATATGCAGCTCCCCCTGCCACGGCTCTTTTCGTAGGTAGTAGTGCCGCACCATGCCGTTGAAGTCGAATGGCTGGGCAGTACCGGCGTAGGTCTGGATGGCCGTCACCTCGGGAATATCCCGCACCTGCTCCGCCAAGCGGGTGATCAGGTTCTGGGTGACCGGTAGTGCCGTCCCCTCCGGCAGGTCCACCACCACCGAGTATTCCGGCTTGTTGTCATAGGGCAGCATCTTCACCGTCACCGCCCGGGTGTAGAACATGGCGCAGGAGGCGAAGAAGAGCAGAATGATGATGCCGAGGGTCGAGTAGCCGATGACCTTATTACGGATCATCGGCAGCAGCAGCTGGCGGAAGAACCGCTCCAGCCGCTCGTTGTGCGAGTGCTCCTTGCGCTCCGCCTGTTGGAGATAGGCCATGCTGGGGCGCCAACGCATGGTGAGCCAGGGCGCAAAGATGAAGGCGGCCAACAGCGAGAAGAGCATTGCCACCGATCCGAGCGCCGGAATAGGTGCCATGTAGGGCCCCATCATGCCGCTCACAAAGCCCATCGGTAGCAGGGCGGCGATAACAGTAAAGGTCGCCAGAATGGTGGGGTTACCCACCTCACGCACCGCATCCACCGCCGTCGCGCTATCGGTCTCGCCATTCAACAGCCAGCGCCGATAGATGTTCTCCACCACCACAATGGCATCATCCACCAAGATGCCGATGGAGAAGATGAGGGCGAATAGGGAGACACGGTCGATAGTAAAACCGAGGATCCAAGCGGAGAAGACGGTGATGAGGATCACCACCGGGATGACGCACACCACCACGAGGGCGGGCCGCACGCCAAGGGCCGCCCACACCAGGAAAGCAACGGCGGCCGTGGCCACAAAGAGCTTGAGGATAAGCTCATTGACCTTGGCGTTGGCGGTATCTCCGTAGTTACGAGTCACCTCGACATGCACGTTGTCGGGGATGATCTGCCCTTTCAGCTCCCCCACCTTGTCGATGACCGCATTGGCCACGGTGACGCCGTTGGCGCCCTCCTTCTTGGCCACTGCCACGGTCACCGCCGGCACGCCGTTGGCTTGTACCTCACTGCCATAGGCGGGACCGGTGTAGAAGTTCACCACCTGATTGGGCTCTTCTGGCGCCTGGAAGACATTGGCGACATCGCGCACGTAGACCGGCACGCCGTTATTGACCGATACCACCAGCCGGGCAATATCCTCCGCGGTGTGCAGGAAGGAGCCGGTATAGACGGTGTAGTGGGAGTCGCCGCTCTCCGCAGAACCGGCCTTCTGCTCGCTATTGGCGGTCTGGATGGTGTTGGCCACCATATCCATGCTCACCCCATAGCCTGACAGCCGCTCCGGCATCACCTCCACCCGCACCTGCTCGGCGCGCCCACCGACAACAAAGCCCTGACCGGTGTTAGGGATCTGCTTCAAACTCTGTAGCAGATCGAGCCCCAGGGTGCGCAACGCACCATCATCCACATCCTCCGACCAGAGGGTCAGGGTCACCACCGGCACATCGTCGATCCCCTTGGGCTTGACCAGGGGCATGGAGACCCCGGGGGGGATCTTGTCGAGATGGGACTGGATCTTGTCGTGCACCTTGACGATGGAGGGGCCCAGCTGCTCGCCCACATCAAACTCCACCGTCACCATGCCTTCGCCGTGGGCGGAGGCCGAGTAGACGTGTTTGACGCCCGGGATCTCGCTCATGATGCGCTGGAGCGGATCGATGGCCGCGCTCGCTACCTGCTCCGATGAGGCACCCGGGTAGCTGACAAAGACATCGACCATCGGTACCGAGATCTGCGGGTCCTCCTGACGCGGCGTCAGCAGTAACCCGAGCACCCCCATCGCCAACATGGCGAAGAAAAGTAGCGGTGAAAGAGGCGAGTGGATAAAAGCGCGGGCAGTACGCCCTGCAAGTCCGAGCGAGTCACCATTCTTTGTGGTGTTCCCGTTGGCGTGGTCGTGACTCATGAATGGCCCGTCGAGTACAAGTCCTAGGGTGGTGTCGCCAAGTGATGGGTGGGCTTAGCCCCCCGTCACTTCGCCCGCGATGCCGATGAGGTCATGCCTGGAGTTGGATTAGCGATGACCCGCTCCCCTGTGCGGATCCCGGACAGGATGCTGATGTACCCCATCCCAACCTGCTCGCCTAACCGCACCAACCGCATCTCAGTTTCACCATCATCGCGCTCGATATAGACCGCCGGCAGGCTGCCGCGCCGCACCAGCGAAGAGAGCGGTACCACCGGCAGCGACTGAGTAGAGACGTTGGGGTCAAGCACGCTCACCTCCGCGTACATACCGGCAGCGGCCGGCGACTCGGTGGGGAGATCGAACTTCACGGTGACCGTGTGGCGTTTGGCATCGGCCATCGGGAAGATGCGCGCCACCCGCGCCTGCACCATGGTGTTGCGCAGATCCAGACGGGCCGGCACCGTCATCCCCTCGCGCAGGGCGAGCATGAGCCGGGAGGGGACCTCAACCTGGATTTGGAGGAAGTTGATATCGGCATACTTGAGCAGCGGTTGGCCCGGCTGCACGGTGTCGCCGACCTCCACCAACTTATCGGTGACCACGCCGTCGAAGGGGGCGTAGCCTTTGGTGTCCTTCAGCTTGGCGTCGATGGCATCCAGCTGTGACTGGGCCTGGAAGAAGGCGCTACGGGCCTGCTCTACCCCGGCGCCCCGCGCCACGAGATCGGCGTGGCGGTCCATATTGGAATTGTTGGTCCCCATGAAGTCCTGCATTCCCCGGGTGAAGAAGCTGTCAAACATGGAGGGGACCCCCATGCCGGGCATCTGATTATTTGACCATGGGTTGACCAGCTCACGGGTGTACTGCACCCCGGCGTTGCGCATGGCGGCATCGGCATTGCCCATCTGCGCCAGGGCAGCCCGGCGCTGCGCCATCAACTCATCATCGTTCAGGGAGACCAATACGGTGTCTTGCTTGAAGGTATCGCCTTCAGCACCGGCAATGAATTCAACCCGCCCCGGCAGTTGGGCGGCAATGGTGACTTGACGGGTAGGTACCACGGTGCCCCCCAGCACCACGCGAGAATCGACCCGACTCTCCTGCACCGGCACCGTTTGCCACTGTCCCGCAGCGGCCGCGGTGGTGAGACATGCACCGATTGCGCCAGACAGTGCAATCAGAAATCGTCTGAGGATCATCAAACAGCTCCCATCGGAAGGTGAAGGCGCGAAATAGATTTTTTATGGTTCTGCACGCGGCCAGAGGGGAAATTAACACAAATAAAATCCCCTGATAACAACGCGGCTCTCTTCCCCTTTCGAATCGCCCCTTGGATGCCTATCTCACACCCACCGAGAGACTGGCATTTACCTTCGCACCGCCGGGAATCCCCTTGATTACGCAAGGTTAAAGGGCCCAGTAGGCAGGGTAACTTAATGGCTCGATAAGGAAAGGTAGGCTCCCAGCCGGTATGGGACACGGCGAATTCCGCTCGCGCAGGATAACCGATGAATGGAGACATGCAAGTGATCCCGTGGGTTCCCTCTCTCGGGTGCTGTCGGTCAAGCGTAGGCTTGGAAGGTGGGTTCGCGGATAACCCCAGCTTCGGCATAGCGAGCGATGGCCTGTAGACCACCACGACTCTCCTCGCCTCCAGAGGCCAACTCCAAGCGCGCCTGCGCCGCCATCCGTGCTGCCTTGGCCGCCACTTTGCGATCTTGTCCAGAGGGTTCTAGCGGCGCCAGCGCCGCCTGCTGAATGGTGTTGGCCTTCTGTAGCGTTGCCTGCGGATCGCCTGGGATGGGTGAGGTATCGATACCCACCTCTCCCCCCACCGCATAGCTGCGCCCATCTGGACCACGCTGGTAGGTAAAGCTGGCACCGCGGGTCACATATTGTCCCCCGGCGGCCAGATGGGCCAGCTCATGGGCCCGCACCTCGCGGTCGCGCTGCTTCAGCTGCTCCAGTTCACGCAACTGCTCCGCGGAGGGGGTGGTACTACTGCCCTCCTCACTACGGGTTCCACTCTGGTCAGTAGCCGCAACGCTCCCGCTCTGCTCGGTGGTGGCAGGGGTGGCCTCGGCCGACCCAGCAGTGGCCGCACTGGGAGAGCCTACCGCCAGGCTGGCGATCCAGGCGGAGAGCGGGGTCGATGAGACGGCAGAGAGCGACACGATTCGTCTCGTTAATGTGACCTTGGCACCTCTTCAATGTACGCCACAGACCCCCTTAGGGCAAAACAGGCCTATTTATCTCCCCTCCTGCCGTAGGCGCCGCATGGTGGCGGCGGTGGGGCGCGCCGACCAAGGGTCATCGGGCCAAGGATGCTTGGGATAGCGCCCTTTTAGCTCTTTGCACACCTCCTTGTAGGTGGTCGCCCAAAAATTGGCGAGATCTTGGGTCACCTGGACCGGCCGGCGGGCAGGAGAGAGCAGATGGAGCAGCACCGCCACCCGACCGGCGGCTACCCGAGGCGTCTCGGCTAACCCAAACAGCTCTTGCAGTTTGACCGCCAGCACCGGTACCCCCTCCAGCCGATACTCCAAGCGATGACGCGCCCCGCTCGGCACCGCGAGGTGGGTAGGGGCCAACTCCTCCAGACGACGCTGCTGCGGATAGTCGAGCTGGGCCAACAGGATCGAGGTCAGATCAAGCCGCGCCAACTGCTCGCGCCGACTGATGCCGGGAAGAAACGGGGCGAGCCACTCCGCCAGCGACGCCTGGAGGGCCGCGTCGGACCAATCTGGCCACCCCTGCTCAGGCAACCAGGCGCGCAGCGATGCCACCCGCGCCCGCAGCTGCTGCGCCTCTCCCGCCTCCCAAGGCAGGGCCGCCACACCGAGGGCCGCAATCCCAGTCAGCATCGCCTGCTGTACCTGCGCCGCATCCACCTGGGGTAACGGCTTACTCGCCAGCACCAGCGCCCCGAAACACTCCTCTCGCCGCGCCACCACCGCCTGCTCCCGCCCATCCCAGGCAACCCGCTCACGCACCACCAACTGCCCCCCTAGGCGTTCGCGGATAAGCGCCGGTGATAGTGGCGCCGCCAGCCGAATCGTGGCCTCCTCCCCCTGCCCATCCAGATCCACGGCCACCAGTAGCGGCCGCCCCCGCAGCGGCGAATGGGGTAGTAGCCGAGCACCCCGTCCTGAACTAAGCAGATAGCGCTCATCCCCCCCCTCCCGCAGGCGGGCGATGCGATCGGGGTAGGCCAGGGCCAGCAGTAGCCCCATCTCCTCCTCATCCACCTCACTAGAGCGGTGGCGCTCCAGCCGTAACAGCGAGCGCCACTGCCGGGCGGCGCGCTCCACTTGGCCGCAGGCGTGGGGATCGGCCCCCAACCGACGGGCCCCCTCGCGTCCCTGCTGACGGAAGGCGGTGAGCGCCTCTAGCCGATCCCCAAAGGGTCGAGCCCGCTCACTACCACGGAACAGGTCCCGCTCCGCCACCAGGGCCGCGATATCGCAGGCGGTCGCAGCGAGACCGAGCCGGCGCCCCTCCAACAACATATGGGCCAGGCGGGGATGCAGGGGTAACTCCGCCATCTCGCGGCCAACGGCGGTGATGCGCCCCCCCTCATCCAGCGCCCCCAACCCCAGCAGCAGCTCTCGCGCCTGGGCCAAGGGGGCGGCCGGGGGGGGATCGAGCCAGCGGAGTTGGCCGGGATCGGAGACCCCCCAGGCCGTCAGCTCCAGCGCCAAGGGGGCGAGGTCTGCCACCCCAATCTCCGGTTCATTGAAAGGCCGCAGACCGCGCTGGGTGTTCTCTCCCCAGAGCCGATAGGCCACCCCAGCTTGCAGGCGACCGGCCCGGCCGGCCCGCTGCTCCGCAGAGGCGCGGCTCACCCGCAGCGTCTCCAGATGGCTCAAACCGGTACGCGGATCGAAACGGGGGGCGCGCTGCCAGCCCCCATCCACCACCGTGGTGATCCCCTCAATGGTGAGGCTGGTCTCGGCGATCGGGGTGGCCAGGACCACCTTACGCCGCCCCTCGGCATCGGGCTCGATGGCGCGTTGCTGGACCTCAAACGGCAGATCACCGTAGAGCATGTGGAGCGCCACCCCGGCACAGGCGGGGTGCTGGAGCAGGTGATCATGGGCCCGGCGGATCTCCGCACCACCGGGCAGAAAGGCGAGGATATCGCCCCGCTGTTCGCCCAGTGCCCGCACCACCCCCGCGGCCACCACCGCCTCTGGTCGCCCCTCCGGGTCACGCGGGGTGTGGTGAAGGGTCACGGGGTATTGGCGCCCCTCGCTACGCACCACCTCGGCGTCGATGAGTTGGGCCACCAGCGCCCCATAAAGGGTGGCCGACATCACCAACAGACGGAGGTCGTCACGCAGACCGCTCTGGGCATCCAGACAGAGCGCCAAGGCCAGATCACTATGGAGGTGGCGCTCATGAAACTCATCGAAGATGACTAGGCCCACCCCCTCTAGGGTGGGGTCCTGCTGTAGCCGGCGGGTGAGGATCCCCTCAGTGACCACCTCAATGCGGGTCTGCCGCCCGATCCGGCTCTCAAACCGGATCCGAAAGCCCACCGTCTGCCCCAGCGGCTCCCCGAGCAGCGCCGCCAACCGGGCCGCCGCCCCGCGGGCCGCCAAGCGGCGCGGTTCTAACATCAGAATCGAGCGGCCCCGCAGCCACGTTTCCGCCAGCAGCGCCAACGGCACGCGGGTGGTCTTGCCCGCCCCCGGAGGGGCCTCCAGCACCACGTTGCGCCCCTCTCCCAGCCGCTGAACCAGCTCCGGTAACACCGCCTCCACGGGTAGCGTCACCCTGCCACCTCCCCACAGCGGGAGGACAACGGGGCGCGGGAGACGAGCAAGGGAGGGGGACGCAGTAACTGGGGGGGCATGGTGACGACCTAGTGGGCGATGGGGGGCGATCAGCGTGGGGCGGCATTATACAAAAGCCCTCGCCTCCCCTACGTCGCCGCCTACCAGCGCGCTGAATCGAGACGATTGACGGTCCCTGAGCCGGGGATATTGAGGCTATCATCCCATGGCGGAATGCCGTATCTTCCGCGCCCGCAATGGGCGCCTCGGCCACTTGTGGCCATGGGGTCGGGGTGCCATTTCTGGTATATAGGTATGACAGCGCAGACCCAGAGCCCACCGTGCATCCCACTGCCCTGAAGTTTAAGCCACCCCTCCGCCCCCCCTATTCCGAGGTTCCACGCCAGTAGTGTCCGCTTCCCCCGTACAGCGCTTTGCCAGAAATCCCCTCGGCACCGACTTTGTCTGCGGCGATCTCCACGGCAAATTCACCCTGCTGGCCGCGCAGTTGGCAGAGTTGGAGTTTGATCCGAGCCGTGATCGCCTCTTTGCCACCGGCGATCTCGTGGACCGCGGGCCGGAGTCGGAGCAGGCGGTGGAGCTGCTGGCCGAGCCATGGTTCCACTCGGTACGTGGCAACCACGACGCCTTTGTCCTGGAGGGGGATGACCCGGAGGTGCGGCAGATGTGGGAGTTGAATGGCGGTGAGTGGTGGCGCTATCAGCCCCAGCTCGTGCGCGAGGCCTTCCGCAGCGCCTTTGCCCAGCTCCCCTATGCCATTGAGGTGGAGACAGAGGCGGGACTGGTGGGGATCGTCCATGCCGATGTCCCCCCCTACCTCTCCTGGCAGGAGTTTGTCACCGGCTTGACGAATGGCGAGGGGGATCTACGGGAGGTGGCGCTCTGGAGTCGGCGGCGCATCTACCGCAACGACCCAACCCCAGTGGTCGGGATCGAGCGGGTCTACTGCGGCCACACCATCGTTTTAGAGCGCCGGCCGGTGCAGCTGGGCAATGTCTTCTTCATCGACACCGGCGCCTATCTGGGGAGCGATGGCGCCCTCACCATCATCCCGCTGATCCCTTAAGCGCACCCCCTGCGGGCGGCGGGGCGAGGCCCCACCGCCGCCCTTTAGAGGGGAGAGTTACTGCTCCTGATGGAGTGAACGCCAGAACCCCTCCAGCTCCAATGGACTGGGAGAGCGCTTGTTGCGGGTGGCAAAGGCGCGGATCCCGGGCAGCAGCACCAGCGCATCTTCCCGGCTGACGTTGATACCGAGATCGGCATACCCCTGAATAACGGCGTTGGTACCGGAGTGTTTGCCCAGTACCAGGGTGTGGCTGCGGCCCAAGAGGGCGGGGTCGATCCCCTGATAGTTGAGGGGATCCTTGAGCAGCCCATCGACGTGGATCCCCGACTCGTGGGTAAAGACCCCCGGGCCGACCACGCTCTTCTGCCAGTGCAGCGGCCGCCCCGAGGCCACCTCCACCAGACGGGAGACGGCGGGGATGGCGGCGATATCGATCCCCTCCGCGGCGCCATAGTGGGTGCGCAGCCCCAGCACCACCTCCTCCAGGGCGGCATTACCGGCCCGCTCGCCCAGGCCGTTGACGGTGGTATTGACGTGGCTGGCACCGGCCCGGACCGCCGCCAGGGTGTTGGCCGTGGCGAGCCCCAGGTCATCATGGGCGTGCATCTCGATCTCGATGTCGCAAGCGCGTACCAACTGCCCGACCCGCTCAAACACCGTAAAAGGCTCCAGGATGCCCACGGTATCGGCAAAGCGGAAACGACGGGCGCCGGCCCGTTGTGCCACCGCCAACACCTCCTGTAGGAACCCCATATCGGCCCGCGAGGCGTCCTCGCCCCCCACACCGACATCGATCCCCAGCGCCCGCGCCTCCTGCACATGGCGTTCGATAGCGGCTAAGACAAAGGCGCGGTCTTTGCCCAGTTTGTGCGCAATCTGCTGATCAGAGACCGGGATGGAGAGATCCACCATATCGACCCCGAGATCGGCCACTAGCCGTAGGTCATCCTCCCGCATCCGGCTCCAGACCAGTAGCCGGGCCTTCAGACCCAGGTCGGCGATGGCGCGGATCTCGTCGCGCTCAATCTCCCCCATGGCCGGGATCCCCACCTCCAGCTCCTGCACCCCAAGGGTATCTAGGGCGCGGGCGATGGCCAGCTTCTCCTCGCGGTTAAAGGCAACGCCGGCGGTCTGCTCGCCGTCGCGCAGGGTGGTGTCGTCGATAATGACCTGCTGGTTCACGGGCTTACCCTCCTCGGCTGACCCTCGCTAAATTGCAACTGGCGCGCCAATGGGTCAAAACGTTGTATAAACATAACGTTAAGGTTTGGCCCAAGGCGCCATTGCAGCCCTTTGTCACGAACCCGACAAATAACTGTTCCGCCAAGAACGGTCACTGGACCGATTGACACCACCCAAGGGGTGTTTTAGTTAGAGGGCGCGGCGCCCCCATTTGACCACCACTCACCATGGCCACCATCCCTCCATCTCCTATGTTGCCGCTGGATCCCCTCACCATCCCCCTGACGGGGATGCGCCTGATCGAGGCGAGCGCCGGCACCGGCAAAACCCACACCATCGCCACCCTCTACCTCCGGCTGCTGCTGGAGCGGGATCTATCGGTGCGGCAGATCCTGGTGGTCACCTTCACCAAGGCCGCCACCGAGGAGTTGCGTGATCGGATCCGCCAGCGGCTCCGGGAGACCCTCGCCGCCCTGCGCAGCGGCCAGAGCGATGACCCCCAGCTCAGCGCCCTCCTCGCCCGCGTGGAGGATAGAACGGCAGCGGCCCGTCGTCTGCAAGATGAGATCACCTGCCTCGATGAGGCGGCCATCTTCACCATCCACGGCTTCTGCCAACGGATGCTCCAGGAGAACGCCTTCGAGAGCGCCCTGCCGTTCGAACTGGAGTTCATCAGCGATGAAGCGGAGCTACTGGCGGAGGTAGTACGGGATTTTTGGCGCCGCAGCTTCCACCAGGCGGGAGCGGGACTGGCCGCCCTGGTGACGGCCACCTGGGGCAACCCCGATGGGCTGGGGGCGGAGATCCGCCCCTGGCTTGGCAAGGCAGATCTGACCCTACAACCGGAGGTGGCCGCAGAGCAGTGCGATGCAGCGGCCTGGTTGGCGCAGCGCAGCCACATCGCCACCCTGTGGGAGAGGGATGGGGCAGCCATCACCCAGCTAGTGGCCGAACACCCTGCCCTCAGCCGAGCCCAAGATAAGGGGTACCCGGCGGCACGCTGGGATGAGGCGTGCGCCGCCCTGGAGGGGTGGTTGGGCGAGCCGCCGGATCCCTACCAACTCCCCCCACTATTTGAGCTATTCACCAGCGACTCCCTGGCCCAGGCCATCAGCGCCGCCAAGGCCAAGAAGGGGGCACAGCCCCCTCAGCACGAGCTGTTCGAGCGCTGCCAACAGCTCTGGGAGATGCGCAGCGCCAAGCAGGTACTACTCACCTGCGAGGCGATCACCTGGTGTCGAGCGGAGCTGAGCCACCGCAAACGGGACCGCGGCCTGCTCGCCTTCGACGACCTGCTGCTCGATCTCCACACCGCGCTACTCGCCCCTGGTGGTGAGGTGCTGGCGGCGCGCATCGCCGGCCTCTTCCCGGCGGCCTTGATCGATGAGTTCCAGGACACGGATCTCGCCCAGTTCCGCATCTTCGACACCCTCTACCGCCCCCGCCCCGACTGCGCCCTCTACCTCATCGGCGACCCCAAACAGGCCATCTACAGCTTCCGTGGCGCCGACATCTTCACCTACATGGAGGCCAAGCGGACCACCGCCCCCACCGCCCGCTACACCCTCGCCACCAACTGGCGCTCCACCGCCGATCTGGTCACCGCGGTCAACGCCCTCTTTGAGCGCTGCCAGATCCCCTTTCTCTACGCCGGGGCCATCGATTTCCAGGCGGTGGCGGCGGCCGGTCAGGCCGATGAGAGCCCCCTCACCATTGACGGCCGCCGCGAGCCGCCCCTAGTGGCCTGGTTCCTGGAGCGGGGGGAGGAGCGCGTGATTAGTAAGAAGAGCGCACGGGCGCAGCTGGCCCAGGCCACCGCCGTCGAGGTGGCCCGCCTACTGGCGTTGGGGCGCGCCGGTCGGGCCTGTATCGGGGCGCAGCCGCTCCAGCCGCGGGACATCGCCGTCCTGGTGCGTAACCACCGTGAGGCGGCGCAGATCCAAGAGGCCCTGCGCCGACAGGGTGTGGCCAGCGTCTACTACAGCCGGGAGAGCGTCTTCTCCGGTGCCGAGGCCGAGGCGCTGTTGCGGCTGCTGACCGCCATCGCCACCCCCAGCAACGAGGGGCTGCTGCGGGCGACCCTCTGCGATGGGCTCATCGGCCTCAGCGGTGCCGAGCTGGAGGCGCTGATCCGTGACGAACCGGCCTGGGAGCAGCGGGTGCTCCAGTTCCATGACTACCTCGCCCAGTGGCAACAACGCGGCTTCATGGCGATGTTCCGGCGGCTACTGCACGAGCAGCAGATCCCGGCCCGGCTACTGAGCCAAACCGATGGCGAGCGACGCCTCACCGATCTCCTCCAGCTGGCGGAGCTACTCCAGGCCGCCTCCCGCGACCACCCCGATGGCCGGCTGATCCGCTGGTTAACCGAGCAGCGCCAGCACGCCGACGGCAACAGCGAGGAGCAGCAGCTACGGCTGGAGAGCGACGAGGCGCGGGTCAAGATCGTCACCATCCACCGCAGTAAAGGGCTGGAGTATCCCATCGTCCTGCTCCCCTTCCTCTGGGCCACCCAAGTCAAAAATAGCGGTCCGCTGCTCTACCACGCCGACGACTCCCCCAGCGGGAGCGTGCTCCATCTACTGCCGGCGGCGGAGCAGCGCCAGCTGGCGCAGCGGGAGCGGCTGGCCGAGGAGGTGCGGCTGGTCTATGTCGCCCTCACCCGCGCCCGCCACCGCTGCTACTTTGCCTGGGGGGCGATCCGCGAGGCCGAACACTCCGGCCTCGCCTGGCTGCTCCACGCCGCGGCCACCGAGGAGGTGGAGGGGCTGGCGACCCGTCTCAGCGGACTGACAGATGAGGCGCTACGCGCCCCCCTGGCCGCCGTGGCAGCCGCCCACCCGACCAGTTGCGCTGTCACCGCCCCACCGGCCGACGCCCCGCCCCTCCCGCCCCTCAGCGTCACCGCGCACCCGTTGGCGGCCCGCACACCACTGCGGCCCGTGCGTTGGCAGTGGCGCCTCAGCTCCTACAGCGGCCTCACCCAGGGCCGCTTCGAGGGGGCGGAGCGACCCGACCATGGCAGCGGCAGCGAGGATCGCAGCGGCGCCGCTGGCCAGGTGGCGCAGCGCTTCCTCTTTCCCAAAGGGGCGCGGGCCGGGGTGCTGCTCCACCAGCTGCTGGAGCGGATCGACTTCACCGGCCAGCAGGGACCCGATCTCGCCAGCGAGACCCAGCGCCAGCTCGCCCGCCACGGCCTGGCGGCAGAGTGGAGCGATCCCCTCTGCCACTGGCTGGGGGAGGTGCTGGCTACACCACTCACTGCCGATGGCCTGAAACTGGCAGCGATCCCCCGCCAGCGCCGCCTCGATGAGCTGGAGTTCCACTACCCGATGGCCGCCATCACCCCGGCGGAGCTGGAGGCGGTCCTGGCCGATCTCGGCACCTTCCAACCGGAGGATCAGCGCCTCGCCTTTCAACCCGCGGCCGGGTTGATGCGCGGTTTCATCGATCTGGTCTTTGAACACGCGGGCCGCTTCTATGTGGTGGACTACAAATCGAGCTGGCTGGGGGCCCAGTTTGACGCCTACACCCCGGATCACCTGGCGCAGACCGTGGCCCACCACCGCTATGACCTCCAATACCTGCTCTACAGCCTGGCGCTGCACCGCTACCTCAGCGTGCGCCTGCCGGGTTACCACTATGAGCGCCACTTCGGTGGGGTGTTCTATCTATTCCTGCGCGGTATGGAGCCATCCCGGGGGGCGAGCAGCGGTGTCTACTACGATCGGCCAGCGGCCCACCTCATCGCCCAACTGGACGCCTTGATGTGGGGGGAAGCGGCATGAATCTGACCACCGCCCTGGCCCGGGCCCGCGGCGAGGGCCAGCTACGGGACCTTGATCTCCACTTTGCCCGTGAGCTGGCGGCACTGGTGGGCGACCCCTCCCCCGCCCTCCAACTGGCCGCCACCTTGACCAGCGCCGCCACCGGCGCCGGCCACATCTGCCTCGACCTGACCGCCATCGCCGGCCGCCCCCTGGTGGTGGGGGAGTACGCCCTCGAACTGAGCGCCCCGCCCCTCGCCGAGTGGCGCGCCGCCCTGCGCGCCTCACCCGCAGTGGGGGCACCGGGGAGCTTCGCCCCGCTCATCCTAGATGCCGCCGATCGGCTCTATCTGGGCCGCTTCTTTGCCTGGGAGCGCCAGGTGGCGGAGCAGCTACTGGCCCTCGCCACCCCGGTGGCAGAGGTGGATCTGACGGCCCTCGGCGCCGGTCTGCAACGCCACTTCCCCGGGGTGGCGGCGGGCGATCGACAGCGGCTCGCCGCGGCCCTCTCCCAACTACGCCGCTTGACGGTGATCGCCGGCGGCCCCGGCACCGGCAAGACCACCACGGTCGCCCGACTGCTGGCGCTCAGTGTCGAACTCGCCCCGCGCCGCCCGCGCATCCTCCTTGCTGCCCCCACCGGCAAGGCGGCGGCCCGTCTGGCGGAGTCGCTCCGCGGCCACCTGGAACAACTCCCACCGGCCATCCGCGAGCAGCTGCCACAGGAGGCGATGACCCTCCACCGGCTGCTCGGCTTCATCCCCGGCGGCGGTCGGCCCCGCCACCACGCCGACAACCCACTCCATCTCGATCTGCTGGTGGTGGATGAGGTCTCGATGGTGGATCTCCCCCTGATGGCCCGTCTGCTGGCGGCGCTGCCACCCCAGGCACGGCTAGTGCTGCTCGGGGATCCGGATCAACTCGCCTCGGTGGAGCCGGGGAGCGTGTTGGGGGACATCTGCCAAGGGGCGCTGCGGGCGGGCTACTCGGCCCCCCTCCGGCGGCAACTGCACCAGCTGGGCAGCGAGCCCCCGGCGGACCGGGGAGAGGGCCGCGCCCTGGCCGACAGCCTGGTATTCCTCACCGAGAGCCGCCGTTTCGGCGCCGCCAGCGGCATCGGCCGCTTGGCGCGGGCGATCAATCGCGGCGCTGCCGACGAGGCGCTGGCCGTCTTGGCAGATGGGCAGTTCACCGATGTGGTGTGGCGCGAGCTACCCACCGCCAGCACCCTGGCGGAGTGGATCGGCCAGGCCGTGATCACCGGCTACCGCGCCTATCTACAGGAGCGTGAACCGGCGGCGGCGTTGGCCGCCTTCAACCGCTTCCGCCTACTCTGCGCCCTGCGCGAGGGGCCATCCGGGGTGGTGGAGGTGAATCGGCTGGCGGAGCAGGCGTTACGGCGGGCGGAATTGATCCACGGTAGCGAACGCTTCTACCTCGGCCGCCCCCTGCTCATCACCCGTAACGACCACGCCGCCCGCCTCTACAACGGCGATATCGGCCTCGTGCTGGCCGATGCCGAGGCAGCGGGCCGGCCACGGGTTTTCTTTCCCACTGTCGATGGTGGGGTACGGCGGGTGCTGATCAACCGCCTGCCGGAGCATGAGACCGTCTTTGCCATGACCATCCATAAGAGCCAGGGCTCGGAGTTTGAGCGCTGCCTCCTCCTGCTGCCGGAGGAGGAGAACCGGATCCTCACCCGAGAACTGCTCTATACCGGGGTCACCCGGGCCCGCACGGCGGTGGAGCTGTGGGGGAGCGAGGCGGTGTGGCGGCAGGCGGTCAGCCGAGTGGTGGCCCGTACCTCCGGTTTTCCTGAGCGGCTCTGGGGGGACCGCGCCACAACGGATGCCGCCGCACGCCAGCTCTCGCTCGATCTCTGAGCCGCCTCAGCGGCGCAGCACCAGTAGCAGGTCCATCACGTTGGTACCGGTGGCGCCGGTGGCGAGCAGATCGCCACTCGCCGCCAGAAAAGTGCCGGCATCGGCCTGCGCCAACGCCTGCGCCGGATCGCCGCCCTCCAGACGACCGCGGGCGATGGTGCCGCCATCCACCAGCGCCCCGGCATCCTCGGTGGGACCGTCGCTACCATCGGTGCCGGCCACCAGGATCGTCACATCAGCGCGTCCGGCAATGTGCTGGGCCAGACCCAGCGCCAGCGTCTGGGCCCGTCCACCGCGCCCCGGCTCAGGGGGCAGACGCACCGTTGGCTCGCCCCCCCAGAGGTGGAGTCCAGGGGCCAAACCGTCCAGTTCCGCAGCGATGCGCGCCACTACCGTCGGCAGCTCGGCGTGCAGACCGGCGCCATGATCCACCACCGCCCAGCCCGCGGCACGGGCGGCCGCGGCGGCCGCGCTACGGGCAGCGGCATTGGTGGCGATGATCTCGTGGGGGAAGTGCGGCGGTGCAGCGGGGGCGGCCGTTGGTAACAACGCTTGGATCCACTCAGGCAGCGCTGGCAGTGGTGTAGTCGGGGGGGTCCACAGCGGCCCGGAGCCGATCACCGCCGGGTCATCGCCCGGGACGTCAGAGATCAGCAGTACCCGCACCGTCCGCCCCACCAGCCGTGCGCCCAATCCTCCCCCTTTGATCCGGGAGAGGGCGCTGCGCACCCGATTGATGGCGGTGATGGGCAGGCCGCTGGCCAGCAGCCAGCTATTCACCTGCTGCCAGAGCGCCAAGGTGACCCCGGCGATCGGGGCCTCCACCAGGGCAGAGGTCCCACCGGAGAGGAGGAACAGGAGACGCGCCTGCGGGGCGGCCTCCGCCACCCACTGCAATAGCAGCTCACCGGCCGCCAGGCTGGCGGCATCGGGGATGGGGTGGCCCGCCTCGATGATGGTGGTGCGGGGACCCCGCAGATCGATAGGGGCCAGGTGACCGGGCTTGGTGATCAGCAGCCGCCTCCCGGTCCCCTCCCCCAAGGCATCGCCGGCACCCGCCAACATAGCGGCCGCCGCCTTACCGATGGCGATGGTCTGGTCAAACGGTGGGGAGTGGGCAAGGGCTAACCGCGTCCGCTCACGCCCAGCCACCGCAGCCAGGGCCGCGGCATAATAGGCGAGCAGCTGCTCACGGGAGCAGGGCATAGAGGGGCTGACGGGGAGAGAGGGGGCGGCCCACCCGGCGCCTCCCCCTCCAACTTCAGCGGGACTCAGCGCCTAGCGGCGGGGCGACCACCGCCGCCGCTGCGGGGTCGCTCCTTCGCTTCATTGATACGCAGCGGTCGCCCGCCGAAATCTTTGCCATCCAACTCACGAATGGCAGTAGCGGCGCTGGAGTCGTCCATATCGACAAATCCAAAACCGCGCGGCCGACCCGTTTCCCGGTCGGTAATGAGCTTCACAGACAGCACCTCTCCATGGACCTGAAAGAGATCGCGGACATCCTCTTCAGAGGCGCTGAACGGCAGGTTACCCACATAGATCGTTTTGGCCATTTTCTCGACGACTCGCACGCTGGCGGTGTGGCCGGCCGTACCCCCCTCCGGACCAGTCCCGCGCTCTTGATCCCAGCCCCGCCTCCGATGTGTCGGGTTCTCCCCGCGCCCAGCTTCGATGGAGCCCTGCTCGGCGACAATCCAAACCCGGATAAGTTCCATAATCCCGGGGATGGCCGTGCCCAGGCCAGCATACGCCAGGAGCAACGGCCGGTTCAATAAAAGTCTTTTGACATTTTTCGTACAAGTTGATATTGGGTCAGGCCCCGTTTTCCTCTGCTGCCAGTGGGTGGCCCGATTTATCCGGATTTATCCCCTCGCTCCTCCAGATAGGGGCGACAGGCGAGCAGCCCGCGCTCCAGATCAGCGATGAGATCGGTGGCCGACTCCAGCCCCACCGAGATCCGCACCAACCCGTCGCCGATCCCCGCAGCGGCCCGATCCTGCGGCGAGAGGCGGCCGTGGGTAGTCGTGGCCGGATGGGTGATGGTGCTCTTGGTGTCCCCCAGGTTGGCCGTGATGGAGAGGAGCTGGGTGGCGTCGATGAAGGCCCACGCCGCCTCCCGACCACCGGCCAGCTCAAAGCTGACCAATCCGCCAAAGCCTGACTGTTGCCGCACGGCCAAGCGATGCTGCGGGTGGTCGGCCAAGCCGGGGTAGTAGCTCCGCGCCACCTCCGGCTGCTCGCTCAACCAGCGGGCGATGAGGAGCGCGCTCTCGCAGTGGGCCCGCATCCGCAGCGAGAGGGTCTCCAACCCCTTGGTGAAGACCCAGGCATTAAACGGGCTCATGGTCGGCCCGGCGGTACGCATGAAGCTATAGATCTCCTCCATCAGCTCCTCGCGCCCCACCACAGCCCCCCCCAGGCAGCGCCCCTGGCCATCGATATATTTGGTGGCGGAGTGGACCACCAGATCCGCCCCCAGGGCGAGGGGACGTTGGAGGGCCGGGGTCATGACGCAGTTGTCCACCACCAGCAGGGCGCCGTGGCGGTGGGCCAGCTCTGCGAGCGCCGGGATGTCGGCCACCTCAAGGAGCGGATTGGAGGGGCTCTCCAGAAAGAGCAGGCGGGTAGTGGGCCCTATCGCCTCGCGCCAGCTGTCGAGATCGGCCAGCGCGGCGTAGCGGGTCGTGATGCCGAAACGGGCGAGATAGCGATCAAACAGCAGATGGGTGGAGCCGAACAGCGAACGGGAGGCGACAATCCCATCGCCAGCGCGCAGCAGCGCCAGGCAGAGGGAGAGGATCGCCGCCATGCCGGAGGCGGTGGCGACACAGCGCTCGCCCCCCTCCAGGGCCGCCAGGCGCCGCTCGAAGGTACGCACCGTGGGGTTGGTGAAGCGGCTATAGATATTGCCCGGCAGCTCACCGGAGAAGCGGGCCGCTGCCTCGGCAGCGGTCTCATAGACAAAGCTGGAGGTGGTGAAGATGGGCTCCCCCTGCTCCTGCTCATTGCTGCGCTGCTGCCCCGCCCGCACCGCGCGGGTCTCAAAATCGAATGCATCCCAGTCGAACATCGCCCTCCCCCCTTTGGCAGAGGCAAAAAAAAACCTGCCGAGCTTGCGCACAGCAGGTTCTGCGTTCTGCTGTCGCTTTAGCCGGATTTATTCGGCGCCCGCAAGCTGACTCAAATCGGCGCCATAGAAGTCTGGATTGTTACAAAGAGCGGCCCAAAGCTCAATCGCTATTGCCAGGGCCGCTGGGGTGTGGTGGCTAGGCCATGGTGGGGTAGTCGGTGTAGCCCTGCGCGCCGCCGCCGTAGAAGGTGCTCTCGTCGGGCAGATTCCAAGGGGCCTCTGCCGCCAGGCGGGCCACTAGATCGGGGTTGGCGATGTAGGGGCGACCGAAGGCCACCGCATCGGCCAAACCACTCGCCAAGATCGCCTCGGCGCGGGGGGCGTCATAACTACCGGCCACGATGATGGCACCACCAAACCGCTGCCGCACGCCGTGGCGCAGCTCATCGGACAGCGCCACCTGCTCGTTGATGTGCAGGTAGGCGATCTGGCGGGCGGCCAACGCCTCGGCCAGATAGAAGGCCATCGGCTGCGCCTCGCTATCGCTGATGTCATTGAAGGGGCCGAAGGGGGAGAGACGCACCCCAACCCGGCCCGCGCCCCACACCGCACTCACCGCATCCACCACCTCCAGTAGCAACCGGGCGCGCCGCTCCAGCGAACCGCCGTATGCGTCGTCGCGCTGGTTACTGCCGGTGGCCAGGAACTGGTGTAGCAGATAGCCGTTGGCGGCGTGGATCTCCACCCCATCGAAACCGGCCGCCTGGGCCCGCTCCGCCGCGGCGCGGTAGTCGGCCACCAGCTGCGGTAGCTCGTCGCTACCCAGCGCCCGCGGTGTATCGCAGGGCACCAAGGTGGCGCCCTCGGCGCTGATCACAAACGACTGGCTCTCGGCGCGGATGGCGGAGGGGGCCACCGGCGCGCCGGCCTCGGGTTGCAGTAGGTGGTGGGAGATGCGCCCGACATGCCACAGCTGCATGAAGATCCGTCCGCCAGCGGCGTGGACCGCCTCGGTGACGGCACGCCAGCCGGCCACTTGGGCCTCGCTATAGATCCCTGGGGTGAGGGAGTAACCCTGCCCCTGCGGCGTGATCTGACTCCCCTCGGAGATGATGAGTCCGGCACTCGCCCGCTGGCGGTAGTACTCGACATTCAAAGGGGTGGGCACATCCCCCGGCTGACCCGCCCGTGAGCGGGTCAGGGGGGCCATCACCACCCGGTTAGGTAGTTCCAGCTGACCGAGGGTGAGGGGCGAGAGCAGGCGTTCACTGGCCATGGCGAGGCTCCTTGCACAATGGGCGACAGGTAAAGGCGTTTAGGTGTCGTTGTGGAGATCGATATTGGCGTTCTCTTCCCGCTCTCGCGCCATCTTGGCGCCATCGGAGCGCCCCGCCTCTAGGCGGGCCAGATACTCAGGGGTGATATCGCCGGTGACGTATTCGCCATTGAATACCGAGCAGTCAAAGCGGCGAATGGAGGGGCTCCGCTTGTGCAGCACGGCATCCACCAGGTCATCCAGATCTTGGTAGATGAGGCCGTCGGCGCCGATCTCGCGGGCAATGTCCGTCTCGTCCCGCCCGGAACCTATCAGCTCCAACGAGGTGGGCATGTCGATACCGTAGACATTGGGATAGCGCACCGGCGGCGCCGCCGAGGCGAAGTAGACCTTGTTGGCACCGGCATCGCGCGCCATCTGCACAATCTGCTTGGAGGTGGTGCCGCGCACAATGGAGTCATCCACCAGCAGAACATTCTTGCCGCGGAACTCCAGATCGATGGCGTTGAGCTTCTGCCGCACCGACTTCTTGCGCTCTTTCTGCCCCGGCATGATGAAGGTGCGACCGATGTAGCGGTTCTTGATGAACCCCTCGCGGTAGACGATGCCCAGCTCATAAGAGAGCTGGAGGGCCGCGGTGCGGCTGGTATCGGGGATGGGGATCACCACGTCGATATCGTGGTCCGGCATCACCCGCTGGATCTTCTTCGCCAGCTTCTCCCCCATACGCAGGCGCGCCTTGTGGACCGAGATACCGTCGATGATAGAGTCAGGCCGGGCGAAGTAGACATACTCAAAGATGCAGGGGCTGGCCACCGGCTGTTCAGCGCACTGCCGGGCGTGCATATGGCCATCTTTGGCGAAGAAGATCGCCTCCCCTGGCGCCACATCCCGCAGCAGTTCAAAGCCGAGGGCATCGATGGTGACGCTCTCCGAGGCGACCACGTAGTCGGCCCCCTGCTCGGTGATGCGCCGCCCCACCACCAGCGGCCGAATCCCGGCCGGATCGCGGAAGGCGACAATGCCGTAGTTGGGGATCAGGGCCACCACCGCGTAGGCACCGCGGCAGCGGCGGTGGACCCCGGCCACGGCCTCGAATAGGTCACTCTCATCGATACGCAACTTGCCGTGGCGCTGAAGCTCGTGGGCCAGCACGTTGAGCAGGATCTCGGAGTCGGAGCTGGTATTGATGTGGCGCAGGTCGTCCCGGAACACCTCCTCCTTGAGCGTCTCGGCGTTGGTGAGGTTGCCGTTGTGGGCGAGGGCGATGCCATAGGGGGAGTTGACATAGAACGGCTGCGCTTCAGCGGCGGAGGAGCAGCCGGCGGTGGGGTAGCGCACATGGCCAATCCCCATGTTGCCGCGCAGCCGCACCATATGCTCCGACTGGAACACGTCCCGTACCAGGCCATTCTCCTTCCGTAGATGGAGTCGGCCATGGTCGCAGGTCATGATGCCGGCGGCATCCTGGCCGCGGTGCTGGAGCACCGTCAGGCCGTCATAGAGGGCCTGATTGACAGGGGAGTTGGCAACAATGCCGATGATGCCGCACATGGGCGTAGGTCCTCGGGTGGTTTTCAGCCGGCGCTCGGCACGGACGGGATCGGGGTTGGGCTGGTCGGGAGCTGGGATGGTGATGGCGCCGCTGGGGCCGTGGGCGGCGCTGGGAGTGACAGTGGGAGGTCCAGTTGTGGTTGCAGTGCCGGATCCAGTGGGAGGGTCGGCGGATAGGAGAACTTGACGTTCTGCGCCAGCTCCGGCGGCAGATACTGGGTGCCCCACAGCACCAGCTGCTCAAAGTGGACCAGCAGCACCGACTGCTGCCACCAGCCATCCCGCGGCATCGGCGTCAAACCACCCAGCAGCACCAGCACCGCCACAATGGCCACCCCGCGGGCCACCCCAAACAGCATCCCCACCGCACGATCCGTCCCCCCCAGCCCGGTCTGCTGGATGAGTTTCACAATCAGGTAGTTCACCAGCGCCGCCACCACTAGGGTGCCGAAAAAGACGATAGCAAAAGCCACTACCAGACGTGGCGTGAGCGCATCGATATGGGGTTGCAGCAACGGCTCTACGATGTGGCTGAAGTTGAGCCCGGCCCAGATGGCCACCACCCAGCTGGCAAGGGAGAGCACCTCCCGAGTAAAGCCACGAAACAGGCTGATGAGAGCGGAGATGGCGATGATGACCAGAATGCTAACGTCGACCCAGTGCATAGGTGGCCTTGATTGCGGCGGCGCCGGTTCGGAAGGGGGCGTAATTCTACCAGATAGAAACGCTCCCGCGAGCCGCCCGGCCCCGCTGCGCAGCGCCCATCGACACTGATCGCCCCGCCCCGCGCCCCTTGCGATCGCATCTATACACAGCGGTCATCCAACGGTCATGCAACGGGGGGCGGAGCGAAGGCCGCCTTTCAGGCCCACGTATAGACGATATAACTGATTGATTTTACGTAGCAGAGGTGGGGGTGGTGAAATTTTGAACGATTTAATACAACCCCAATGACCATGCGGTTCGGCGCCCCCTCCCCCCAAACGCTCCACAGAGTTATCCACAGCTCGTGTGGAAAAAGGGGCAGAACAGAATCCAGCACTATCCCAGTGACCTGTCACTGGGTGGGCAACAGGGTGACAGCCCAACTGTCAACCACCACGAGTGAGGTGCGGTACTGCGCTACAGAGGGGGAGAGGGGCGCTACCTGGTGGGATCGGGCCCCTCCCCTGCCCCCCATTGCGGGGACAGGAGTGAAGGGAGGGGTCTTTTAGTTACGACTGGCGAGCCAGCGCCGCAGATGCCGCTCCCGCGCCCGGGCGGTGAGGCTATCGCGGATCTTCTCTGCCACCTCGGTCAGCGGTATCTGCCGCTCCGGCTCCACCTGCTCGCACCAGAGGAGATGGAGCCCCAGCTCGCTCTCCACCGGCCCGCTCACCGCCCCCTCCTCCAGGGAGAAGAGCGCAGCCTCCAACTCAGGGAAGAGCTTGCCCGGGGTCACCGTGCCGAGGAGTCCCCCCTCTAGGGCGCTGGGACACTCGGAGTGGCGCTGGGCCAGTTCAACAAACGACTCGCCACGGGCAACGGCCGCCTGGATCTCCGCCATCCGCTGCTGGGCCGCAGCCGGACTGTTCTCGGCGTAGTCAGGGTTGATGGTGATGAGGATATGGCGCACCGTGCGCTGCTCCGGGATGTGGAACCGCTCGCGGTGCTGGTAGTAGAAGATCTCCACATCCTGGAGGGAGGGCGGTTCAATACCGGCGGAGACCCGCTCCACCACCGCCTCCACCTTCAGCTCCCGAGCCAGCGCCTCCTCCAGCACCGACTCATCCAGGCCGTTGCGCTCCAGGTCCGCCAGAAACTCCGTGCGGTTGTCATACTTGGCGGCAATGCTGGCCACCGCGGCCTGCACCGTGGGCTCCGCCACCACCACCATAGCGGCCTCTGGCGCCTGGAGGATGCGCTGCTCCAGGGCATACTGACGCCGAACCTGACGCTCCACCTCCTGTAGCTCCGGTGGCGATAGCTCCGGCGGGGGCCGGCTATAGAGCGCCAGGGCGGTCTTCAGGCGGGGGTACGCCAGCTCAACAGAGCGCTCCACCACCCCTTCAGCACTGCCGCTCATGCCTCACTCTCCGCCGTATCGACAGCACTGAGGGAGGACTCCGGCACACTGAAGATGCGGCTGCCGAACAGTACGTGGTATTGCACCTGCTGCGGATCGCGGATCACCCGCATCACCTGCCCCTCAGAGCCCGCCGGCACCACCACCTCGCCACCCACTGCCAGGGCGTGGGAGGTGGTCACCTTGTCACGGGTATCGAAGCGGCTGTCGATCCACTCCTCATCGGCGTCGATCAACTCCTCTTCACGACAACCTACCACCCGTCCCTGGTCGAGAAAGTGGACCTCGTAGATCACCTGGTCCTGCAAAAAGGTGCCGACATTGCGTACAAACCCGACGCTCCCGCGGCGAACCAGCAGGGTGCCGGTGGCAATCCCAGGAAAGGTGCCGTCATTGCGGATATGACGCACCACCCGCACGGCGTGGCCGTAGTCGTAGCGGGGCAGCATAGGGCCCTCCTCAGGCGTCTCGACGGAGTGAAGAGACGGGGACAAAGACCGTCTGCGGACCGGCCTGCTGGAACACCTTAAACACCTTCTCCGTCGCCGCGTCGGAGTTTACGAAGTCGCCGTAGGCACGGGTCAAACACTCCACATAACGCGCCTGCTGGGCTGTCTCATCCTCTGGCAGAGGGATGGCGGAGAGGTAGTCGTGAAAACGCTGCAAGATGTGCAATCGGTTGACGTGGACCACCGATTGGTCAAACGGCACGCCGAAGTAGGTGAGGAAATCCTCGGCGGATACCAGATCTTCGAGATCCTCTTCCAGGCTCATGGTGTACTCCTCGTGCGGGGGTTTGAGTGGTCAGTGTCGCTTCAACAAAGTGTAACGCCCGGCCGGTTACGCCGCTGCATCACGCTGGGGATCGCCACCAAAACGGGCGTCGATCACCTCCAACAGGGCACCGGCACCCAGCCGATCCGGCGGGTCCAGCTCGCGCACCTTGGCCAGACGCGCACGCCCCTCTTCGATCCGATCCAGCCGCAGACAGATATAGCCGGCGGCCTTCAAGGCCAATAGGTAAAAACGGACCAGTCCCATGGAACGGATCACCGCGCCACTCAGGTGCTCAGCGGTGAGGCCCTGCCATTCAGCCGGGAAGCCGACCGTGCGCGCCGCCAGGGCACAGGCGCGGTCCGCCACCACAATGGCATCCTGATAGCGGTGTTGGTAGAAGTAGAAGCGGTAGAGCCCCACCAATACCGTCAAACTCTCCGGTGCGCGCAGCAGGGCGCGCAGCAGCGGCAGTTCGGCGGTCCCCTCGGAGTAGGCGACCGCTGCCTCGGTCAACAGCTTGTCCACCTCGTCGGCCAAAGGTTCGTCGAAATAGAGTGAGCTGTTGTCAAAATCGAGTAGATCCATGGTCTCAGCGTCCTTTGTGGCCGCGCTCATCGCACAGCCCCTCAGCGTCGCAACCGTTACAGTCGGAGGAGTCTCCCCCGAGTCGATTCACCTCTCGCTCCAGATGGGCAATGCGCTCCACCAGGCAGGTGATGGCGCGACCTACCGGGTCGGGGATGAGGTGGTGATCGAGATCGATACCGTAGGGGTGGGTACGCCGTTCGGCCGCCCGCCGCACCACCTTGCCGGGGATCCCCACCACGGTGCGATTGGCCGGCACATCCTCCACCACCACGGAGTTTGCCCCCACTCGCACGTCGTCTCCCAACTGGATGGGACCGAGCACCTTGGCCCCCGCCCCCACCAACACCCGATTACCAAGACTAGGGTGGCGCCGCCCCTTGTTCCAGGAGGTCCCACCTAAAGTGACACCGTGGTAGAGGGTGCAGTCATCCCCCACCACCGCCGTCTCGCCGATGACCACACCTGATCCATGGTCGATGAAGAAACGGCGCCCAATGGTGGCTCCAGGGTGGATGTCCACATTGGTGAGCGTGCGGGAGGTATAGGAGAGGAGCCGGGCAAGGAAGCGGAACCCGCGCTGCCAGAGCCGATGGGAGAGGCGGTGCCAGAGGATGGCATGGACACCGGGATAGGTGATCAACACCTCCACTCCGTGACGCGCCGCCGGATCGCGCTGGAAGACACAACCCACATCTTCGCGCCACTGCGCCCACAACCCCGGGATGGGTTCGGTGGGGGCCAGAATCTCTTGTTCAGTCGTCGCACCGCTGGTCATGGGGCACCTCCTTGCGGAATAGTTGAGCAAAGGACGTGCCATGGCCTATTTGTATATATTTCAATGAGTTGCAAAGATACCTGGGCGGCGATAGCGGGACATTGTAGGGTTCACGACAAACGGCTCGCCGCCAGCAACCGCGGGCGCTCTATACACAGAGCACCCGCGGCGCGGGAGGGTTCAGCGATCGCTCAAGGTCTGCAAGAAGGCCACTAGCGCGGCCATCTCACCCGCCGTCAGGCGCATGTTGCCGATCCCACCACGGCGGGTGACGTTGTCGGCCACCTCTGGGGTGAAGTCGGGATTGACATCCCGGGTGTTGTAGAACTGCACCACCTCCGCCAGCGTGGCAAACCGGCCATTGTGCATATAGGGGGCGGTGAGGGCGACGTTCCGCAGTGACGGTACCCGGAATTTGCCATTCTCACTGGCGAGGTCGAGCGCCCCGCCCAACCCTAGATCGACAAACCCGCTGCCCTCCGGATTGAAACCACTCTCCTGGGTATAAAAGGGGTTATTCGGGTTGGCCGGCACGCCGATGTTCTGAAAACTAAAGTCCGAGAAGACCTGCGGCGTATCGGTGGCGGGCGCCCCGGCCGGCGGTATCGAGTTGTGGCAGTCGGCACAGCGGGCGGTGCCGAAGAAGAGGTTGAACCCCCGTAGCTCTTGGGTAGTAAAGCTCTCCTCACCCGCCTGCACGGCATCATATTTAGAGGTAAAGGGGGCCGATTCGGTGGAGCGTTCATAAGCCGCCAAGGCCGCGGCGACCCGCTCCAGGGCGGTCTCCGGGTCATCCAAGGCGCCACTGCCAAACACCGTATCAAACTGCGCCGAATACCAGGTGTTGCGCAGCGCCGTCACCCACATGGTCAGATCGGTATTGTTCATCTCCAGCGGATTGAAGAATGGATCCTTGGCCTGGCTCTCAAGATTTAGGGCGCGCCCGTCAAGAAATAGGCCACCGATATAGGCCTGCCGGTTCTGGTTAAACTGAAACGCCGGGATGTAACCGGTGTAGGCAGAAGAGGGGGCGTTGCGGTTACCAAAGCGACCGGAATAGGCCCCTGGCGAGGTGGGATTGCCACTGCGCGGATCGGCAAAGCCAGTGAGCGGATCATGGCAGGAGGCGCAGGACTGCCCGGCAGGATTGGAGAGACTGCTATCGAAAAATATCTGTCGCCCTAGCTGTGCCAAAGAGACCACGTTGATGGGCGTGCCGCGGGTGGTGGTGCTCTGGGTGGTGGCAGCGGTCGCCGTGGCGTCGGAGGTCAAGGTCGCCGCCAGCGTGTTGTGGGCTACCAATAGGGCGGCCGTGGATAGCAGGGCGGAGATCGCCCGTGTTGTTGCGGTGCGCAAGGCCATATTCGCTTCCCCTTACTGTTGTTATTCATTTGTCAACTTACGTTGCCAATTGAGAGAAACAGTGGAGAGAGTGAGGAGAGCGGACCCGCTGCGACGCAATCCACAGTTGCACGGCCAGGCGCCGGACTGACCGGGGGGTTGAACACGGCCGATCCGTGCCGACCCAACCGCCCATCATGGCCCCCCAACCGCGCCGCATGGCGCCGTGCTAGAGAGATGACATCTCCATCTGCTAGAGTGGCCCGCTCGAAACTGAGCCACCCCTGCCTAGGGCACACCGATGAGAGTGGTGCCCCCACGCTGTATCCCCAAACACCGTCGATAGAAAAGCTCGTGTAGGTAGTAGGCGAGACCTACAACACCAAACCGGCCAGCCCTCTACCCCACCCGCCTAGGCAACTCAGCTGAGGCGCATCTGGCCCGAGCGGGTCATAAGCCCGTCCCTCAACGTAGTGCAGGAGCCCTTTATGGATTTAGAACGCAAGAATTACCCCGTCCTGGGCGAGCCCGTCGGCCCCTTTGTCCATGCAGTCCGGCACGGCCAGACGCTCTACCTCTCCGGCCTGACCGCCTTTGGTAGCGCCGCCCAAACGGCCCCCATAGAACAGCAGGCGCACGCCATCTTCCAGCAGATCCGCGCCATCGCCGAGGCCGAGGGTGCGGGCCTCGACGGCCTCATTAAGGTCACGGCATTTGTCACTGATCTGGGGCGCATCGCAGAGCTACGCGAGGCGCTGTTCGAGATCTATGGCACCCATCTGCCCGCCAGCTCGCTTATCCAGGTCGCGGCCCTCTTTGCCGACGACCTCAAGATTGAGATCGAGGCGATTATCGCGTTACCGGCCCCCTCGGCCTAAGGGATCGCGGCGTGCCCAAAATAGGGGGCTACCAGTAGAGGCAGATCTGATCGCCGTTAGCCAACTCATAGCTATCGGCCTCCCCTCCCCCGGGGCGACACGGTGCGCTGGTATTGCGCACCGGGTATGTCGCTAACACCTCGCCCGCCCTATCCACCTGTTCAAGCACTTCGCTGGCGGCGTCGGAGTACCGATAACGCCGCCCCGCCACCTCAAACACAACCCAAGAGATCCCTTGCGCCATGCCACTGCCAACCACCAAACAGCTATCGCTCCCCGCCTGCGCCCCGAGGCGGTAGTCACACCCCACCACCTGGGGACCATTGTCATAGCCGTAGGCCAAACAGGGGGTAAGAGAGGCGCTCAGCCAGACCGCTGCCCACTTTTTCATTACGAGACTCCTCACGGAAAAACCCACATACGGCCGTGGTCGGCTGGCCACCGCGAGATCCGAATGGTCGTCGGTCCACGGTCACCATCGGTCCGCGCAGGGTGAGTGGAGGCCATTACGGCCAGCGGATCACATAGTCCTGTAGATCATCGGGATCGGACAACGCCTCTTCTGAAAAGGCAAAACCGCTCACCGCAATGCCCGCCTTTCGCGTGCTGTCGGCCCGCCCGGTCAACAGCGGATGCCATGCCGGCAGGGGCTCCCCAGCAGCGAGCAGCCGATAGGCACAAGTGGAGGGCATCCACTGCAACACCTCCGGTTGGTCCGCAGTGAGCACCAAACAGTCGGGCACCTGCTGCTGCCGCTGCTCGTAGGCTCGGCAACGACAGGTAGCCAGATCGAGAAAACGGCAGGCTACTTGGGTGTAAAACACCTCGTCCGTCTCGTCGTCCTGCAACTTATGCAAACAACAGCGGCCACAGCCGTCACACAACGCCTCCCACTCCTCAGGTGTGAGATCGGCCAGGCGCTTTTCACTCCAAAACGGCTTCATGCGCAAGACTCCCCAACGGAAAAAGGGGCCCTACCCACATTGGCCCCATGGACGACGACGACCCTTCCCTCAAGGATGGGCAGGGGCCGGCTAGACAACCCTGGCGCCCCAATAACTATCTGCCCCCCCCACAACGACGCTCCCCCAAGCCCCTAATCAGCGGCCATTCAGCTTCAATTCAGCAACCGCTGCCAAGATGGCGCATCCGTGGTGAGGCGGCGCGACCTTTTATCAGGAGCGCCAACCACAAACTGCGGTGATCCCCCCAGAGAGACGTAGGCGGAGGGGGCACATGCGGGGCATCTATGCCCCTAACAGACGGCGGAACGACCCACTCATCGATGAGGGTGGGTCTACACCGCCCCCTCCGCAGCGCTGTAGCGAAAGAGATCGGATTGTTGGCGCGCTTGCCTATCAACACCGTTGTCACGGCCAAGAGGCCGGTGGCTTGGGTGTGGTTTCCCCGCCTGGCTCCGCCCCGTGCGAAGCAGGCTTCAGCCCCGGGCCTTCCCCGGGGCTCTTTTTCCAGCGCCGAAAAGGGCTACCATCCCACTGATTCACCAATGGCCTAGCGCATCAACAGCGCCTTCTCAGCCACCTTGCCCTGCACCCGCACCCACTGGCGGCGAGGAGGCCCATCGCCCCTGAGTGCCCAGCGAATCCGCAGACGAACACCACACAGGGCCATCCAGCCCAACGGGATAATTACCCTATCCGGAATAGATCGCTGGACGCGCGGCAACTCAAGGTTCCGTTGCACATCCCACCAAGGCCAGCAATATCAAATACCAATGGGCCTTCGTTCTTAAATCTATCACCATCAGCGTTGCACGGCCTGTCACAAAACCTCAACGACTCAAACCCACATCTCATCCAACACAAGGGCTAACCTCACCAAACCCCAAAGCCCCTAGAGAAAACTACTCCCCAGATACGCACTCAAGGCAATCCCTAGGACGCCAATGATACCGTTCACCATCATGCCCGCAGACAGCGCATAACCGGGCGGGATCTCCGCGGAGTTCAGGGTGCGGAGCAGACGCCGATGCTGCCAGATGGAGAATAGGGCGATGAAAACCGACAAGAGCACAAAGGACTCACCAATAATGAACGAGACATGCCGCTGAAACAGGCTCACCTCCTCCTTGCCGGAGATCTGCAAAAACAAACCAAATCGCTCGATGGCAAAACCAAACACCATCAATGAAACACTTGTCCTATTCCAGGCCAATAGGGTTCTCTCGGCCGCAAACAACACTCTGGGATCTTTTAAGTCTGACATCGCTGACACACTCCATCCTCAAGCAATACGATGAACTCTCTATATCACTCCCCTACCCTAAACACTGACGCACTACCTCTACCGGGAACCCATTGCTTTTGGCCCGCACGGTCTCATTGAACCGCGACTGTTTGGCAACACCTTTAATCGCGCCTGCCCGAAGACCAAAAGAGCGGCAGCGAGGGCCTGCTGGCTGAATAGACCTTCACAGACGCCTCCCACCATCACAAAGCTGAATCAACGCCTTTGAGAGCTTCACCATCTGTTGGTTACCGGGCCGATCGCTCAGATTGGCGATAATGTCAGCCTTCTTGACCTTGATCGCAACGTCAGAGCGCTTCACCCGCTCAATATATTGGACATAAGACTCCTCCCTACGCTTCGTCAACAGGTCCAGGAGCTGAACCAGGCGCTCGGGGATGCCCAATTCGATCAACTCCTCCCTGCGATATGAGGTATCTTCCAAAACATCATGCAGCCATGCCAATGCCTGTGCCTCCAGATCGTCCCCCACTTGCGCGACCACCGCCTCCACGTGCGCCATGTAGGGACGGCCATCTTTACGATATTGTCCTAGATGCGCTGCCCGGCTTATCTGTTCTGCGGTTCGCAAGATCTCATCCACTCTCTACCTCCCCGCTGCCCCCCCATACGCGACGCGCCCCACCACCGACCGTGTTATGCCGAATGGGGCGCCCTCCACACCTGGCGGGCCTGGCCCCACTCGGCCACCGCCTCGCCTTACAGGGCGATCACCCGCGCCGCAGGGCACTGCGCCAATATGGCCGCCTCGATCTCTTTGACAAAGGCCGCCGAGGCGACGATGAACTGCCGCTCACCCGCCGCCACGGCCCGCTCCAGGGTGGTGACGGTGTAACCCGCGACGCGATACTCCCCCGCCGCTGCCTTGCGATCGACAACGGCGTTGATGCGGATCCCCGCGGCGACCAACTGCGGCAGGAGCCGCTCGAAAAACTCGCCGGCACCGTAGAGGGTGGCGGCGTCGAATTGGGCCTGACGGGCGCGCTCCACCAGTAGGCCGGCCACACCATCATGGCGCGGTGCAGAGTTGAGCATCCCATGCAGGAGCCGCAGCAGCGGTTGTAATGGCAGCGGGAGCTGGGCGTTGTAGGGCGCGAGTTGGGCCTGGGCGGCGCTATGGCCGGGTGGGCTCTGCGGCCGGCGCGGCCGACGGAGTAGAGGGAGGGGCAGTAGCTCCAGCCGCCGCTGGCCACTGAGCACCATCTCGGCCAGCCACTGCTCAGGCGGTTGCGTCAATGGTCTAGCCAGCAGGGTCTCGCGCCGCAGGCAGAGGGCGTGGGGATCGCCCCACAGAGGGGTCCGCAGCCCACTGGCAGGGGCAGCGCCGAGCAGCAGTTGCGGCTCGGCGCTATCGGGATCGGTGGTGGTCAGTAGCAGGAGATCGGCCTGGCTCTGGACCATGGCGTTGGCCAACCGCGGGAGGGCATCTTCGGCCAGCTCCGTCTCCGAGCCGAGGAGCAGTAGCAGTGGGGCCGCGGGCAGCTGCTGGTGGAGCACCTGCGGGGCGCACCGCGCCACCGCCGCAGCAACCGGTGGCAGCGCTACATCAGGGGGGGCGACCAGTAGGAGCAGGGGCTGAGGCCCGGTCGGCGGGCGCAGATCGGCCAGCAGGCGGGGCAGCCCATCACCGGGCTCCCACAGGATGACCACCGCCAGCGCCTGCGACGGCGGCGCAGGCGGCAGGGGGGCGGCGGGCTGTTGATGCCACTCAACCCAGGCCGCCTCATTGGCAGCAAAGCGGATGGCGGGTTGGGCGGGGGCGAGCCCCTCCTGGGCCAGTTGCTCCAACCGCTCCGCCAGCGCCGCGGCGTCAAAGGGGAAGCAGGTGGTGGCCACCTGCTGGGGGGCGATAAGCTCCGGGATACCGCCACTGTGGCAGGCGATAAAAGGGATCCCGGCGGCGAGACACTCATAGACGGTGTTGGGGGAGTTGTCGGCGGGAGAGGCCATTACCGCCACTCGACCGGGCTGGCGCAGATAGGCCATCGCCTGTGGCTGGTCGTAATCGGCGATCACCTGCCACGACCAGGGCCACGGCCCTCCTCGGCGCGCCAGATAGGGGCCGCTCGCCTGACCACGCACCTGGGCGTGGCGCCCGAGGAAGGTGATACGCAGCGCCGCCGCTGCCGGCCGTCGAGCGAGCCGATCAAGCGCATCGCAGAACAGCTCCAGCCCCTTGCGGGTCTCCAGGCGGCCGAAAAAGACCAGCTCGCTCACCGGCCGCGCCCCCTCCTCCTCGACCGACGCCGGAGCGGTGCGGGCGGCGGGGGGGACGATGTAGGGCTGGATGTAGAAGGCGGCCGGCAGCTGCCAACCTGCCGCCACCATCCAGCGGGCGAGATAGCGGCTCGGACTCCAGCCGACATCGGCCAGACGGAGGCTCTCCCGCTCCATGAAGTCGAGATCGAGCAGGGCCGGCTGGTCCAGCAGCTCGTCGTTGCACTCCCTAATCCAGAGGCTGGAGCTGTGACAGCCGACCACCAGGCTGGTGTGGGCGAAGGCGACGCCGCAGCGCTTGGCGGCCAGGGCGTAGTAACCGATACCACCGTGCTCTTGGAAGTGGATGGTGTCGAAGCGATCATGCTCGGCCAGCCAGCGGTAGACCGCCTGGGCGCGCACCAGGTAGCCAGGTTGGCCCGGACCCCCCTCCCCTGGCGGCAGTGGCACCAGCTCCACCCCGAGCTGGCGGTAGTGCCCTATCCAGTGGTCGATGGTGGCACTCTCGCACTCACTACCGCGGGTGTAGAGGAAGGTGACCGGATGGCCAGCAGCGGCCAGCGCCAGCCCCAGGCTGGTGTGGGCGGTGCCGATGCCGCCGTTGCGGTAGACGCCGTTGAACTCGGTACTGACGATGCAGATCCGCCGCCGTGGCCCAGCCAGCGGGGCGCTCAAGGGGAGCGCTGACCACGGCTCCAGCGCCGGAGCGCCTGGGGCAGTGAGTTGGCGCAGCCGCTCACCACTCTGCCAGGCCCAGGCATCAGTGATGATGGCATCGATGCTGGAGCGCTCGGCACGCCACTGGAGCAGCGCCTGGGCGCGGCTGGGATCGGCGTAGAGTTCAGGGGGATCACCCGGCCGACGCGGGGCGGTGGCCACCTTGGCCGGCCGACCGGAGATCCGCTCCACCGCCGCCACCACCTCCCGCACCGAGACCCCCAGGCCTGTACCAAGATTGAGGGCAACACTGGTGCCGCCCTGCGCTAGGTAACGCAGGGCGGCGACATGGGCCGCCGCCAGATCAACGACGTGGATGTAGTCGCGCACCGCGCTGCCATCGGGGGTGGGGTAGTCATCGCCAAACAGCTGGAGCTGGAAGTCGGGGTCGAGCACGCTGCGAATGGCGAGGGGGATGAGATGGGTCTCCGGCGCGTGCAGCTCGCCGATGCGCCCCGCCGGATCGGCACCGGCGGCGTTGAAGTAGCGCAGCGCCACCGAGCGGACGCCATAGGCGGCAGCATAGTCGGCCAGGATCTGCTCCACCATCAGCTTGGTGGTGCCGTAGGGGCTGATAGGGGCCTGGCGCTGCTGCTCACCGATGGGCAGCCGCTCCGGCAGACCGTAGGTGGCGCAGCTGCTGGAGAAGACCAGCTGAGTCACCGCATGGTGGCGCATCGCCGCCAATAAGGTGAGGGTGCCGACCACGTTGTTATCGTAGTAACCGGCGGGATCCTGGACCGACTCGCCGACGTAGGCGCGGGCGGCAAAGTGAAGCACGGCACTGAAGCGATAGCGGCGAAAGAGCTGATCGAGCCGTGCGCGATCACGGATATCGCCCTGCTCCAGCGGCCCCCACTGCACGGCCCAGTGGTGCCCCTCACTCAGATTGTCGTAGACCACCGGCAGATAGCCGGCGGCGGCCAGCGCCTGGCAGGCGTGGCTCCCCACATAGCCGGCACCGCCGGTCACTAGGATGGCCTCTGCTGTCACTCCTGCTCCTTATCGTTATCTGGCGCCGGCCGCAGCAACCCGCGGGCGAGGGCGGCGTAGGCGCGATCATAGGTGGGGTTGGTGGGTAGCATGGCGTGGCGCTGGCGCGCCGCGGCGGCCCACTGTTGACGCTGCTCCGGCACACCGGCCAGTTGGGCCAGAACATGGGCGAGGGCCGGGTGATCGCCGGGAGGATAGGCGATGGCGTCGGTGCCGAAACGCAGCTGCTCGGCAATGCCGAAGACCGGGGTGGAGATGATCGGCAGGCCAACGGCCAGAGCCTCGAAGATGACCAGGGGCCAGCTCTCATTGCGGGAGCAGCAGACAAACATATCGGCGGCGGCGTAGGCATCCCCCACCTCGGCCTGAAGGGGCAGCAGCCGGATCCGCGCCCGCTGCTCGGCGGGCAGGTCGGCGAGCCAGGTGTGGATGGCATCGCTGTAGTCACCGCCGCGGTCACCGAGGCAGACCGCCATGAGCGGGCTATCGGCAGGCTGGGCCGCCACCGCCTGCAAGAGATCCCACTGCCCTTTGCGCTCATGCAGGGTGCCAACATTGAGACAGACCACCGCCTCCTGCGGGATGGCGTGGGCGGTCCGCCACGCCGCCCGCCCCTGCCCTTGGCCACGCCGGGCAAAGCGGGCGCTGTCGAGGCCATAGGGGAGGGTGTGCCACGCCCCCTCCCCCGCCAACCGCTGGCGCCAGAGGGCGCGGGTCGCCTCGGCCATAAAGACCACCGCCGAGGCCGCCGCCATCGCCGCCAGGGCGAGGGGATAACGGCTGCCTAAATAGTCGTGCCAAAACTGATCGGCCTGGCTCTCGTGGATCTGCCACACCACGGGCACCCCGGCACGCTGGGCGGCGTGGACCAGCGGGTAGGCGACAAAGGTATTGGCCCAGACCAGATCAAAACAGTGCTCCCGCAGCCAGCGCGCCAAGTGATCGATGGCGGTCTCGATCTGCTCGGCACTGCGCAACCAAAGGCGCGGGAAGGGCGGATCGATGAGCGCCATCCCCGCCAGATCTAGACCGCTGGCGGCTGGCCCCTCGGCGAGGTTGAGCAGCGTAGCGCTGCCGATCCCCTCCCGCCGCAGGCCGGTGAGGATATCGAGCAGATAGATGGGCGCCCCCTCCAGGTTGAGGTTGTGGCTCACCGCCAGCAGTCGGGCACCGCTCACACCTCCGGCTCCGTGCTGATGGTGAGCGCCGCCACCCCACGTTCGGCGTTGGCCACCGCCTCGTCGGTATCGGCCCCAGCGGCGATGACGAAGGCGGGGCGATCGGCGGAGTTGTGGTAGGGACCCACCCGCTCCCCCGGCCGACACCAGACAAACACCTCCGCCACCCCCGGTGAGTTGCGCGCCGCGGCTAGGCCATCAATCGCGGTGATGCGCCCCGGCGGCGGAAAGACCGCCCGCACGGCACTACCGCGCTCAAAGCGGTGGCGGATGTCGTCGTGCTCTAGCCCTTGGCCGACCGCCAAGCGGAGGGCGGCGCGGATGTCGTGGGAACCAAAGGCGAGGGGCGAGGCGTATTGGCAGTGGAAGCCGCCGGAGAGCCGGGCCGTCAACTCAATGAGACCGGGGCGGCCGGCGGCATCGAGATTGATATCCACCTTGTGGGCGCCAAAGTCGATCCCCATCTGCGCCGCCACCTCGCAGGCGAAGGCAAAGGCGCGCTGCTGCTGGGTGGGCGCGAGACGGGTGGTGTTGAGGCCGGTCTCGCAGGGCCAGCGGGGGGAGATGTAGTGGGTGTCGATGATGGAGAGCAGGTGACGCTCCCCCTGCCAGGCGATCATCTCCACCGTATGTTTGCTCCCCTCCAGCGCCTGCTCGATCAACACCCGCGGCTCTGCCCCTAGGTTGAACTGAGCGGCCAGTGCGAAGGCCGCCGCCAGCTCGGCGGCACTCTCCACCCGCTGCACACCGCGGGAGGCGCAGTTGGCGATGGGCTTCACCACACACGGTAACCCCACCGCCGCCAGCGCCGCGGGTAGTTGGGCGGGCGCGGTCACCACCGCGTAGCGCGGCTTGGCGGTAAAACCGAGGGCATCCAGCCGCTGGTGCATCAGCACCTTGTCGTTACACGCCTGGGCCACCGCCAACGGCACCCCGGGCAGTGCCAACGCCTCGGCTATGGCCGCCACCGTCACCTCCACATCGGCCCCACAGGTGAAAACGCCGCGCACCGGCAGCTCCGCCGCCAGCGCCTGCGCCGCCGCCACCGCCCCAGCCACATCTTTGGTGCTGACGGTGACGGCGCGATCCGCCTCTGCCATGGCGGGGGCGGCGGGGTTGAGATCGAAGGCGATGGTGCCAAGCCCTAGCTCGTGGCGGGCAATGCGGTAGGCGGGCAGCACCAGCTCACTGGCGCCAACAATAATGACGTGATCGCGCATCAAAGGGGGCTCTCTTGCAGCAGGTCGGCATAGATACCGTAGATGGGCAGTTGCGGCCAGGCACGACGCAACCTTGCGCAGAGCGACACCTCTGCGGCGAGGGTGGAGACGACTACCACATCACAGCGGCGCAACCCGGCAGCGGTGTAGATGGGGATCCCGGCCAGCTGCTGCCCCTGACGGGCAGGGTCGTCGTCCAGCAGCAGTGCCACCTCGGCGCTACCGATGTGGGCCAGGGCGAGGAGTGCCTCGGTATGCTGGCCGGCACCGAAGATCCCCACCCGCAGCCCCTCGGCGCGCCACACAGCGAAGCGGCGATGGAGCTGTTGGCAGGCGCGATCCAGACGGGCGTGGTAGTCCCGCGCCAGGACGCAACCGGGGGCCGGGGCGGCATCATCGTTACGCGCCGCCGCCACCGGTTGCGCCACCACCCGATAGCTGCTGGGGGAGAGGCGGGTCGCCGGCTCCTCGGCGGTATGGGTCACGCTGAAGCCTGCACTGGCCAACAGCTGGTGGAGCGTCTCGGGAAGAAAGGTGTGGCGGTGGAGGCCACGGGCGATAAACCACCCCTCATGCAGGTCCACCGGCAGGGTACGCAGGTTGGGCACCGCCAGCAGCAGTCGGCCGCCGGGGGCCAGCAGGCCACGCAGCTGCCGCAACAGTGGCAGCGGCGCAGGCAGGTGCTCCAGGAGATGGAAGGCAGCGATGAGATCAAACGGCCCCGGGGGCAGCGCCAGCTCCCCCGCCAGCCCCTCCACCACGGTAGCGGCCAGCTGATGGCGGGCAAAACAGGCGGCGGTACGTGAGGGCTCCACCCCAACGGCGCTCCAACCGGCCAGCTCCAGGGTATGGAGAAAGTGGCCATAGCCACACCCCAGCTCCAGCGCCCGCCCTGGCCCGGCCCCGGCTAAGACCGCCCGCTGGCGGGCAAGGTGGTAGAGGTCGTTATCGGGCGCCAGCAGCCACTCCAGGGAGTAGTTCTGACCAAAGTGGCCGTAGTCTACGACCCAACTGGGGGGGACCCGACTATAGACATGGCCACAGCTCGGACAGCACCCCTGCTGCACACCGGAAAAGTGCCAGATGGGGAAGAAGGACTCGGCACCGCAAAGGGGACAACGCGAGGGGAGCGGTATCGCCGAGGCACCACCGCCGGTGGCGGCTTCAAGGGCCAAGCAGCACCTCCACCAGGCGCGTTGCCCCACCGCCATCCACCAAGGCCCGCCCCTGGGCCCCCCAGCGCGCCAACCGCTCCGGCTGGGCCAGCAGGGTCACCGCCCGCTGGGCGAGGCGCTCAATCGCCGCCGGATCGACGCAGCCCATCTCCTCCACAGGTAGGCTCGGGTAGTGCTCTGCCAGCGCCGTGGCCACCTGAAGGTGGGATGGCCCCGGCTCCAGCAGCAGCGCCCCCACCCCCACGGCCAACGCCTCCAGCAGGGTGATGCCGAGCTTAGTGATGACCAGATCGGCCTGCGCCAGGCGCGCCCCCACATCGCTCACCCCCCAGACGGGCGTCACCCGCAGCCGACGGGCCGCGGCAGGCAGTGCCGGATCTGCCGCCGGTCCCGGCAGCAGCAGCTGGCACTCCCCTGTCAAACCGGCGTTGGCCAGAGCGGTCAATAGGGTGGTCGGCAGCTCTGGGGCAAAACCACCGCCGAGGGCGATCAGCAGCCGCTGCCCCCGGCCTGGTACGGCGTGGCCCACGTAACGGGCCACTTCGATGCGGAGGGGCACATAGGCGAGGCCATAGAGGCTGCCGACCTCAGTGGGATGAGGCAACTTCGCGGCGCGGGCCGGGGTGAGCATCGCATCGCTGTTCCAGGTGGCGTGGCAGCGGGCCGGGCCGTGGTCATCGATAAGCAGAACCCGGCTGCCAGCTGCCCGCTCGGCGGCGACCGCCGCCGCGTCACTGCCACCGGGTAGATCGCGGATCACCCACTGGGCGGTGGTAGGTGGACCGAGTTCGGCAGCGGGTAGGCCGTAACCGCGCAGTACCGCCGCGGTGAGATCGTCAACGGCAAAACGTACGGTAACTCCACGGCGACGCGCCGCCTCGGCCAGCGCCAGGGCACGCACCGCATGGCCGTGACCCACAGCGGGATCGGCCCGGGTATAGATGAGCAACATCGGTTCCATAGGTGGACGACTCGGGGCTACGGCAGGGGTTCTAGCAGATCGGCCTGGGCCACCGATCGGTGGGCGCGGACTGCACGGCAGGTGGTACAACCCACCAGCCGATCCAGATCGGCCGGCGCAAACTCACCTGCCGCTGGCCGTAGCGGTGCCAGATGGGCGGCACTGATGGTACTCCCGGCCGGGAGATCGGCCTGCCAATATAGGCTGCGGCGCCCCCCACTGCGGCCCCCCACCTCACTCTCCCGACAGCGCTTGCTGCCATCCCCCAACGCCTGCTCGGTGAGCCGCACCGCCCTCACCAGCGCCGCCAACTCATCCAGCTCCAGGGCGAAGGGGCTATCGGGATGGCCTGCGGCACGGGAGAAGGTGACGTGCTTCTCGATGACCCGCGCCCCCAGCGCCACCGCCGCCACCGCCGTGGTGTGGCCGGGATAGTGATCGGAGAGACCCACCGGCAGACCAAAACGTGTCGCCAGGGCCGGCAGGGAGCGCAGCTGGGCATCCTCCAGGCGCGGCGGATAGGCGCCGACACAGTGGAGCAGCACGGCGCGGTCGCGGGCTGGCCCAAGTGTCTCAAGCGCCTGCTCGACCTCCTCCAACTCGGCCATGCCGGTGGAGAGCAGGATCGGCAGGGAGTAACCGGCCACCTCTTGGAGCAGCTGGGTGTAGGTGAGATCGCCGGAGGCGATCTTGATGGCCGGCACATCAAGCGTCCGCAGCAACCGGGCGCGCTGCGGATCAAAGGGGGTGGAGAGAAAGGCCACCCCGGCCGCCTGGCAGGCGGCGGCGAGAGTGGGGTGCCACTCCTCCGGCAGCTGGTAGCGCTGGAGAATGGGGATGGCCGCTGCCAACTGGTCAGTAACAGGATCGAGCCGATTGTGGAGCCGCTCGGTCTGCCACGACTGAAACTTGACTGCATCGACCCCTGCCGCAGCGCAGGCGTCGATATAGGCGAGCGCCTGCTCTAGGCTGCCACCATGGTTGGAACCCACCTCGGCGATGATATAGACGGCGGGTTGATCGGCATACAGCAGGGTCTCCAGGCGGTGCGATGATGGGCTCATCCGGCGGGCTCGGTAGGTGGCTGTGGAGTGGGCGAGGGACCGCACCGCAAATGGCACAGCCCCATCTAGGGGAACAGTGTAATCGCAATTCGGCCTATCGATTAGCAGCCCGCGGCACTGGTGATTAATATCAATAGGTTATCTCGTCTCAGCGCTGCCCTGTAGCCCGCCTGAGAGGCGAATTATCAGGCGCTTACAACTAGGGGTAGCTGGCCCCTCCCTTCCCGGGAAAGAGCGCTCAGAGAGCGCCTCTTGGCCGCCCTGCCCCAGGAGGGCAAGCCACAGCACGGTGGAAAGCCGGCCCTTCCTCGTTAGACCACCCAAGAGCGGCCCAGAAAGGCCCTTAAAAAATTATCTGACCCCAATCCTACTGAGGTGGGTGTCCCTACTGAGGTGGGTGTCCCTACTGAGGTGGGTGTCCCTACTGAGGTGGGTGTCCCTACTGAGGTGGG
>QKFD01000108.1 GCA_003251535.1 Chromatiales bacterium
ATGCCTTGTTCTATTCCTTGCTCGATTCCCTGTTGGATCCCTTGGCGCAGCCCCTCCTGCTTCCACTCGGCAGTCCAGCGCTTGACCCGTTCAGCCAGCATGGTGTGCATCTCCTGTAGCTCATAGGTTTGGCTCAGCTCCAGCTCGGGTAGGCGCCGAGGGAGCAGCACGCGGTTGAGCCAGACGGTGAAGGCCCTGCGTAGAGAGTCTTGGGCCGGATCGTGCAACCACTCTAGCAGTCGGCCCAACACCTGCGCTATGTCCACGGGGGTGCGGCTATTCTCCAGGCCAAAGAGGGCCGCCACCAGATTCCTCACCGCCGGCAGCGGATGGTGGGCATAGCGCCCCTCATCGAGCAGGAGATAGCGTAGCTGGGGTTGAAAGCGGGCGAGTCCGCTGGGCAGCGACTCCTCCAGCAGCCCCGCCAGCTCGGTGCAGGCCCACCAGCGCGCCTCGCCGTTGTAGAGCACCAGGGGCAGCACTGGCGGCAGCCGCTCTCGCGCCCCCGGTCGATCGCTGCGGATGAGCTGCTGGTAGAGCAGCCCCACATAGGTGAGCAGCCGCACCGCCATGAAGCGATCCACCGTGGCTTGGAACTCGATGAGCAGATAGAGGTAGAGCCAGCGGCCGCGGAAGCGGACCCGCCAGATGAGGTCCTCCTCCCGTCCGCGCAGGTCATCGCTGACAAAGCTGCCGGCCACCCGTTCCAGGGTGGTGAGGTCCAGCTCACTGACCCAGCCCTCCTCCACATAGCCACGCAACAGGTCCGCCACCATCTCGGGGTGGGAGAAGAGGAGTTTGTAGCTGGCATCGTGCGACATGACACTAAATAATATATGCCATGGAGATCATTATTTCCGCCCCAAGGGGCTGAGGCAGAGGGCGTGCTATTGGTGCCCGCCTGGGGCGCCGGGGTGGATCAGCGTGGCACCAGCACCCCACGGCCGTAGCTCGTTAGAACCACCCCGCCGGTCTGGTCGAAGGCGATACCGCTGATCCGTTTGCCAAGGGCATAGTGCTCCCACACCCCGTCTCGGCGCAGATGGAGCCCGCCCTCTTGGTCGCCGGCCGCCAGCGTGGTGCCAGAGAGGGCCAGCGCAGTGAGGGGGTGATCGGCCAGCTCCAGCGCCCCCTCTACGCCGTCGCGGTCGAGGGGGATGAGGCCGTGATCGGTGGCCAATAGCAGGCCTCCCGCGGCATTGACGGCGAGTGCGTTGACCCGTCCAGCACCGCGCCAATGGAGCTGCCACTCCCCCGCCTCCAGGCGCCACACCTCCCGCTCCAGCGCCACCAGTAGCCGCTGCCTTTGGTCCACTGCCAGCGCCCGCACCGCCCCCTTGGGTAGTCCTGCCACCGGGGTGAGCCCCTCTTCCGGCCCGTCACTGACCCAGCGCCACAGCCCCTCTTCGCCCCCCAGCCAGAGGGCGCCAGCGTACTGTGCCAGCGCATGGATACGCCGCGCCAGCGGCTGGCCGCGGGAGAGTCGCTCCTGCCACTGGCCGTTTTGGTAGTGGAACAGCTCACCGTACCAACTGGCCACCCACGCCTCATCCTGAGCGATGACCGTGAAGGTGGAGAGGGCATTCAGCTTGTGGTTGAACAGCTGGCGGTAGCGGGGGCTATCCAGCAGGGGCTTCGGCCCCGTTGGGGTCAGCCGCGCCAACTCATATTTGGTGAGCAGCCACACCTGCCCATCTGGGCCGGGTTGGGTGGCCAGGGCCGAGCTGTTGAACTGGGTCAGTGGCACCCAAGGTATCGGGGTCAAGCTGCTGGCCACCTCTCGGGCGGTCCGCTCCAGTTGGGTCGGTGCCAGCAGCCAGGCGACGCCGACGAGGGCGGCAAGGATGAGGGGCGGCAGCAGCTCAAAGGCGTAGGGGATCAGCCGCCGGCTGGTACCGATGGGGGCCCGGCGCGGGGTGGTAACAACGGCAGAGCGGGGGCGGTCATAGACCGGCAGCAGGAAGGTGGCGTGGTAGTCGATCCCCGGCTGCTCCGCCTCCACCAGCAGCTCCCAGTAGTAGACCCGCTCCCCCTCACCCCGTAGCTGATTAACCCACTCTGGGTTGGCAGGCAGATCCAGACGGATCTCCACCTCGCCACTGTGGGACCGGACGGGGAGGGTGTGGCGTGTGCTGTGATGGACCACAGCGGAGTGGTGGCGCCGGCGTTTGCCGCCGCTGCGGACCACCTCGCTCCACTCCTCCACAAAACGTAGCTCCAGCTGTAGTTGGTCGAAGCGGTTGGGGGAGAAGTAGGCCCGCAGCGTCTCGCCAGGGGCGTATGGGAACTCGGCGAAGGCGAGGTGGCCCGCACCGAACTTGAGGTGCTGCCCCAGGCGATAGAGGAAATTTTTCACCATGAGCAGCAGGATGAGGTCGAACAGGCCAATGCCGAGCTGCACCATCAGCCCCCCCTTGTTGCTGATAAAGGCCCACCAGTTGAAGGGGGTGAGGAAGATGGCCAGGAGCAGCGTCATGGCCAGCGTCGAGAGCCAACGGTTGGCCGCCGGGTCGTCGATACCGGCCGGGTCCCAGGGGTAGTCCAGCAGCCAAGGCCGGACCCCGGGGCGGCTGGCCAGCGCCGCCCGTCGGCGCCGTTGCAGGAGACCGGCTATGGAGTGGCTAAACAGCAGCACGCCCCCCATGGCGAAGGAGAGCCCCGCGGCGCCCACTACCCACAGCGGCGCGTGGACCTTGCCGGACAGCGGGAGATAACCCAATCCCCCCAGCGCGAGGTAGCTGCCGATGGCGATGAAGGGGAGGGAGAAGAGCAGTGTGAACCAACCATAGCCCACCTGGGTGAGGCGGGATTGGGTTAACTGGATCCGTTTTGCCGCGCTGGCTGGCATGGCGTCTCCCCTCTGGTGACGGTGGGTGCCGGGTGGTGGGATCGTCGGGTTACGCTGGGCGAACGCCGACCTATCAAAATTCCGTGGGTCCTATGGTACCCAGGTGGGCTTGTGGAAGGGTTGATCAGTCGGTCGAGTGAGCACCGCGTAAGCCGACAACTGCCCGCCAGGACACCGCGCTCTCAGTGCTTATTACCCATCGTCTAGCGTGTCCACCAAGCCCGCCGCGGCCGGTAATCAAATAATTCTCTGCTCCCTGGAGCGGTTCAACGCCCCCCACGCCCTCTCAGCTATCCAGCTTCTCCCCGAAGACAACTGGGTCCGTTGGGCCGATCCCTTTGGCCCTCAGCGCCGCTGGGTCGCTGACCGTGATGTGCTGGCTGGGGTGGCGGGCAGCGGGCCAAGCTGGTTATGCTTCCCGGGTATCGCGCCAACGCTCCAGGAGGAGGCCAGTGATGGGTCGTCGCTCTCTGCTTATCTTTGCCACGCTGGCCATGGGGGCGGTGAGCCTCGGGGCCACTGCCTACCCCTTAGTGCAGACCCTTCGCCCCTCCGCTCGGGCACTCGATGACTCTATCGTCCAGTTAGATCTGCCGGAGTTGGTCAGCGGTGTGGTCTACAGCCTCGATGTGCATGGGGTGCCGCTGCTGCTGCTACGGCCCAATGAGGCGCAACGGGCGGCCATCACCGAGCTGGATGACAAGGTGTGGGATAGTCGCTCCATGGCCTACCACGAGGCGCTGGGCGCCTACGCCTACTGGGGGCTCACTCGCTATAGGCTAGTGGAGGAGCATCACGCCGAGCCGCTGCCATGGGAGAGGGCGGAGATGCGGTGGTTGGGGGGCTATGTGGAGTCGCCGTGGGGCGGCAGTAGTTATGACTATGCCGGGCGAGCCATTAAAGAGTGGCGCTATACCTATGACGGTTTTGCTTATTCCCACCCCGTGCCCAACCTGCGGACTCCTTCAGTATTGGCGATGGAGGGGGGCCGCCTGTTGGTCTCCATCTACCAGCGGTGAACCAACCGGTCGTGGTGCTGGCCTGGGCCTTTGTCATCTCGCGCTGGGCACATCATCCACACCTCCTATAACAACGTGCGGCACACGGGTGGTGTGCCTTCATGGTCGGCGGGCGGTGTTGCTGGGGCGGTGGGGGCGCCTATCAAAGGGCCATGCTACAGGGGTGGGCCGGGCGCGCCAGCGCCGCCCCGCCACTGCGTAGGCAGGCGAGGCGTGGGCGCTGGGGGCAGACCCGCTCAATGGCCGCCAGCTGCGCCTTGGCCCGGCCCTCACTCACCGTGCCGGTGAGTAGGGGCAGCGCCGCACGGTCGCGCAGGGTGGCCTGGATGGAGAAGATGAAGCCGTCGTCGAGGTCCCAGCGGGAGACGATGCCGATGTGGCAGATCTCCGCCACGGGGTAGTAGCGCACGCGGGTCAGCCCCAGATAGCGGGCGCGGACCTGGATCCCCGCGCCATCGATCACCACCTGGCGGCGCGGGGTGAAGAGGGCGGCGGTGGCCAGCAGCGCCATGGCGCCATCCAGCAGCAGCACCACGGCGTGGAGGCGCGGATCGTGGTGGGCGATGGCCCGGGTGACGGCAAACAGGGTGGCGGCGCCTATCGCCAGCAGCAGCTGTTGGTCGCCACCGCCTTGATCCAGGGTCACTACACGCTCCATGGTCTACTCCTTGTGCCAACGCCCTTAGTGGGCTGGATGGGCCGTCCTCAGCCACGGTTAGCCGGCCTCCGTAGGTGGGGCAGGATATTAAACGATCCGCCTATGCGATGGTGTGATCCCCGCGGCAGGGGGCATTGTGGCGGGGCGGCGGAGGGGGTGCAGTGGCGTCTGTCACCCACTGCTGGCGAAGGGGGGAGCGGGGCGCCCAGACCGTGGTTAGCGCCCCGCCAGAGGGCGGTTACTCCACCGTCACCGACTTGGCCAGGTTGCGTGGTTGGTCCACATCGGTCCCCTTGAGGACTGCCACGTGGTAGGCGAGCAGCTGGAGCGGGATGGTGTAGAGGATGGCGGAGATCCCCGCCTCGACATGGCCGACATCCATGACGTGGAGCCCCGGTTCCGAGACCAGTGGCACGCCGTCGTCGGCAAAGACGTAGAGCTGGCCGCCGCGCGCCCGCACCTCCTCCAGGTTGGAGCGCAGCTTCTCCAGCAGGGCGTTGTTGGGGGCCACCGCCACCACCGGCATCTCACTATCCACCAGGGCGAGGGGGCCGTGCTTCAACTCCCCGGCCGGGTAGGCCTCGGCGTGGATATAGGAGATCTCCTTCAGCTTCAGCGCCCCCTCTAGGGCGATGGGGTAGTGGGGGCCGCGGCCGAGGAAGAGGGTGTGGTGTTTGTCGGCGAAGGCGGCGGCGGTCTCGTTGATCAAGGGATCCAACAGCAACACCTGCTCCACCCGACGCGGCAGGGTGGCCAGCTGGTTGACCAGCTCCGCCTCCTGCTCTGCACTGGTGCGGTGGCGCCGTCCCACCGCCAACACCACCAGCATCAGCGCCACCAGCTGGGTGGTGAAGGCCTTGGTGGAGGCGACCCCGATCTCCGGGCCGGCGCGGGTCATGAGGGTGAGGTCCGCCTCCCGTACCAGGGAGCTTTCTGGCACGTTGCAGACCGCCAAGGTGTGGGCGAAGCCGGACCGTTTGGCCTGGCGCAGGGCGGCCAGGGTGTCGGCGGTCTCGCCCGACTGGGAGATGGCGATGAGCAGGGTGGCCGGCTCCACCACCACCTGGCGGTAGCGAAACTCGCTGGCCACCTCCACGGTGCAGGGGATCCCCGCCACCGCCTCAAACCAGTAGCGGGCCACCAGGCCGGCGTGCCAGCTGGTGCCGCAGGCGACGATGTAGATGCGGCGGGTGGCGTCGAGCGCCGCCTTGGCGGCGGGGCCAAACGCCTCTTCAAACACCCGCCCATGGCCGATGCGCCCCTCCAGGGTCTCGGCGATGGCGCGTGGTTGTTCGTAGATCTCCTTCAGCATGTAGTGGCGATACTCGCCCCGCTCCACTGCGTCGGCGTTGAGTTCGCTCTCGCGGATGGGGCGCTCCACCGCGCTGCCGTGGTGGTCGTAGATCGTCACCCCCTCCCGGGTGATGTCGGCCACGTCGCCCTCCTCCAGGAAGATGAAGCGGCGGGTCACCGGCAGCAGCGCCGCCACATCGGAGGCGACAAAGTGCTCGCCGATGCCGATGCCGATCACCAGCGGCGCCCCACTGCGGGCCACGACGATCCGCTCCGGCTGCTCTTTGGCGATGGCGGCGACGGCGTAGGCGCCGCGTAGGTCGTGCACGGTGTGGCGCAGGGCGGTGTAGAGATCGAGGCCATCGCTCAGATAGCGGTGCAGCTGGTGGGCGATCACCTCGGTGTCGGTGTCGGAGGCGAACTCGTAGCCGGCGGCCAGCTGCCCCTGGCGCAGCTCATCGTGGTTCTCGATGATGCCGTTGTGGACCACCGCCACCGCGTCGCGGCAGAGGTGAGGGTGGGCGTTGCGCTCATTGGGCTGGCCGTGGGTGGCCCAACGGGTGTGGGCGATGCCGATGCGGCCATGCAGCTGGTTGGCGGTCACCGCCTGGACGAGGCCGGTCACCTTGCCGATGGTGCGCAGGCGTTCGATGAGCCCCGCGCCATCGAGGACGGCGACGCCGGCCGAGTCATAGCCGCGATACTCCAGGCGCCGCAACCCCTCCAGCAGGATGGGGACCACATCACGCTCGGCAACTGCACCGACGATTCCGCACATTGGGTAGCCTCGCTCTAGGTTTCAGGCACAAAGGGGCCGGAGGGCTCAGGGTCTCCCCTTTACCGGCCGCTTCCAGCCGGGGAAGGTGAGCTGCTTGCTGCGACTGAGGGTGAGTTCGTCTGCCGGGGCATCCTTGGTGATGGTGGAGCCGGCACCGATGGTGGCGCCGCTATGGACCGTCACCGGCGCCACCAGTTGGGTGTCAGAGCCGATAAATACGTCGTCGCCGATGGTGGTGCGGTGCTTGTTGGCACCGTCGTAGTTGCAGGTGATGGTGCCGGCGCCGATGTTGACCCGCTGCCCCATGCTGGTATCGCCGATGTAGGCCAGGTGGTTGACCTTGGAGCCGTGGCCGATGGTGGACTTTTTCACCTCGACAAAGTTGCCGATGTGGGCCGCCTCGCCGATCTCGCTCTCGGGACGGATGCGGGCGTAGGGGCCGATGCGGGCCGCCGGGCCGATGCGGGCCTGCTCGATGTGGCAGAACGGCTGTATCTGGCTGCCACTGCCGATCTCGGCATCTTTGATGACGCAGTGGGCGCCGATGGTCACCCCATCCCCCAGTACCACCCGCCCCTCCAGCACCACGTTGACGTCGATGGTGCAGTCGCGCCCCACGGTCAGCTCGCCCCGCAGGTCGAAGCGCTGGGGATCGCACAGGGTGAGCCCCTGGCGCAGCAGGGCCGCGGCCTGGCGCTGTTGGTAGTGGCGCTCCACCTCCGCCAGCTGTACCCGATCATTGATGCCCAGCACCTCCGCCGTCTCTGCCGGGGCGGTGGTGGCGATGGCGACCCCCTCCGCTGCGGCCATGGCGAAGATGTCGGTGAGGTAGAACTCACCCTGGGCGTTGGCGTTGTCCAGCCGGGCGAGATAGCTGCGCAGGCGGCTGGCCGGGATGGCGAGCAGGCCGGTGTTCACCTCGCGGATGGCCAGCTCCGCCCCCTGGGCATCCTTCTGTTCAACGATGCGCGCCACCTGCCCCTGTCCATCCCGCAGGATCCGCCCATAGCCAGTGGGGTCGGCCAGCTCGACGGTGAGGAGGGCGATGCCCGCCTCCGCGGCCGCCACCAACCGCTCCAGGGTGGTGCTGGCGATGAGCGGGACATCGCCGTAGAGCACCAGCAGCGTGCTCTCCTCCGCTACGCCGTCCATGGCCTGGGCCACTGCGTGGCCGGTACCGAGCTGCTGCGCCTGCTCCACCCACCGCACCTCCAGGTCCGCCAGCTGCGCCTGCACCCGCGCGCCGCCGTGGCCGTAGACCACGTGGATGCGTTGGGGGGCGAGGGCGCGGGCGGTCTCGTAGACATGGCGGAGTAGCGGGCGGCCGGCGATGGGGTGGAGTACCTTGGGCAGATCGGATCTCATCCGTGTGCCTTGGCCAGCGGCCAGGATGATCACTTCCAGTCGTCTCATGGGTAGATGCACCTGCTCTCGGGCGGGCTAGTAGGGGGGCGGCGGTGGCGCGGGATCAGTGGAGCTGGGGCGGGGCTACGCCGTTGCGCAGCTCATCGGCCGTGGCATCGCGGATGCCTTTGATGGTGACGGCGAAGATCAGCGTCTTGCCGGCCAGCGGGTGGTTGCCGTCGAGGGTGACGGTGCCCCGATCGACGTGGGTGACCCGCATGGTGAGCACCTCGCCATCTTCATTGTGGAACTCCGCCTCGGCCCCCAAGCGGCGATACTCCGGCGGGACATTTTCAATGACGTCGGAAAAGGAGAGGGAGGGGTCCCAGGGGCCGAAGCCGTGCTCCGGTGGGACGGTGACATCGACCCGCTCGCCCTCGGCAAGGCCGCTGAGCGCCTGCTCGATGCCGCCGATCAGCGAACCACTGCCGTGCAGGTAGTCCACGGGGATCTCCACCGCCTCCAGCATGTTGTCCTGCTCGTCGCGGATGGTGTAGGTGATGGAGACCACCTTGTTGGATTCGACGCGCTTGTCGCTCATAACAGCTCTCCGGATGAAAGCTGGCCATTTTAGCAGCCCAGCCGGGGGCTAGGGCGGTTCACCGCCCCGCCTGGAGAGGCGTCAAGGGCGCCGGGTTGCAAAGCGGAAGGGGAACTGGATGCGCGCATCCCCCACCGCCAGCTCCACCACGGCCTCCCACAACATGGTGCTGCGGCTACAGATCGGCAGCATCGCCTCGCCGCTGAGCTGGTGAGGGAGGGCACCGGCGGTGAGGGGGAAGCGGTTGATCCCCATATCCATATCGAGGCCGGTGAAGCGCAGGGTGGCGCGATTCACCGTATCCAGCCCCTCCAGGGTCACCCGCGCTTGGAGGGGCTGCATGGGTAGCAGCGGGGTGGGGGCGAGGGCCAGGGTGACGGCGCGCCCATCGGCCAGGGCGCTGCGGCACGGCCCTTGGTTGAGATCGCAGCTCGACAGCGGCGCTACCACCGCGGCGGGCTCGCTGTCGGTGAGGCGATCCCCCCACAGGCTCACCGCAAAGGCGGCGGCGATGGCCACAAACAGGCCGAGGGTCGGGAGTAGTTGGTTTGCAGGTTTCACGTCCACGTTGGACCTTTATCTGCGCCGGTCGGTTGCACCCGCCTGCTAGGCCACCACTGCTGGGGCCGAGTGGGGGCAGCCCTTCCGCGCTAGAGTGTGAACAGTGTCACGGATAGGCCACGATTAAACCATGTTCTTGCTTCTATTTCCCTCACTGAACCACTGCCTAATGGTATTCCACGGTCGCGGCGGGGGGTGACTAGACCGCTTCACCTTGGATAATCCAAACTTGCGCTCTGCACATTGTTAGCCAACCTACAAGGAGCCTCCCATGCAGCGAGAGATCATCGCCACCGACCACGCCCCCAAGGCCATCGGCACCTACTCCCAGGCGGTCAAGGTCGGGGATACCGTCTACCTCTCCGGCCAGATCCCGCTGGTACCCGAGACCATGGAGTTGGTGGGCGAGGCGATGGAGGCGCAGGTGCGCCAGGTGTTCGACAACCTCAAGGCGGTGGCGGAGGCGGCCGGCGGCAGCCTGGCCGATCTGGTCAAGCTCAATATCTTCCTCACCGATCTCTCCCACTTCGCCCTGGTCAACCAGGTGATGGCCAGCTACTTCGCTGAACCCTATCCGGCCCGGGCCGCTATCGGGGTCGCCGCTCTACCGCGCGGGGCGGCGGTGGAGATGGATGGGGTGATGGTGCTCAGTCGCTGATATGTCGCTAGAGGGGAGGGGGCGGGGGAGGGGACCGCTCGGCCTGCTGGCGCTCGGCGTGTTTCTGGTGGGGGTGGCGGGGATCGTCCGCCTCGACCTGTTTGCCGGCCTCGAAGGGGCGCTGGGCGATTTCCTGCTGCGCCAGCATGTCCGCTTCGCCCACCCCGACCCCGCGATTGTCATCGTCGATATCGATGAGAGCAGCCTGGAGCAGATGGCCCAGCTCTACGGCCGCTACCCCTGGCCGCGCTCGGTACATGCCGAGCTGGTGGAGGCCATCGCCGCCCAGCGGCCGCGCGCCATCGTCTTTGACATCATCTTCAGCGACCACCTCATCGGCCACCTAGATGGCGACCGCTATCTGGCCGAGGTGGCCCATGCCGAGCCGATGATCTTCTTTCCCATCACCCGCCTGGTGGATGGCAACGACGCCGGTGGGCTGCCGCTGGGACAGTGGGGTAAGGCGCTCGGTTTTCAGGCCGGTCCTGCCGCCCGCGCCGATGCCCGGGTGGCGCTCCAGCTCCCCTACGATGAGCTGGCCACCACCGGCCGCCTGGGGACCATCAACTTCCTGCCGGATCGTGACGGCATTGGGCGCCGCTACCACCTCTATCAAGAGATCGACGGCTGGCGCATCCCCTCCCTGCCGGCCAAGGTGGTGGCGGCGCTCGGCTACCCCCTCCCCGCTCAAGCGGAGTTACTGCTCAACTGGCGCGGTCCGCGTCTGGTCTATCCGCGGATCTCCTACGCCGATCTCTACATGGATCTCAATCGACGCCAGCCTATCCGCCCGGCCGCTGAGTTCCGCGACAAGATTGTGTTGATCGGCGCCACTGCCACCGGCCTCAACGACCTGCGACCGACGCCGATGCACAGCCAGCATCCGGCGGTGGAGATGGTGGCCACCGCCATCGACAATCTCAAGAACGGCGATCCGCTGCGTCCCAGCTCGCAGCTGCTGCCCATCAGCCTGCTCGCCCTGCTCATCGTCGGCCTGTGGCACGCCTTCCGCGCCAGCGGCAACCCGCTGCCCATCGGCTTGCGATTGGCGGTGCTCACCCCGCTCATCATCGGTGGTGCCTACCTCGCCCTCGGCCTGCGGTTGTCAGTGCCGGTCTTCACACCGCTGGCCCTGGCTTGGCTCTACTATGTGGCGGCTGCCCTCTGGGCCTACGTCATGGAGCGACGCACCCGAGAGCGTACCGCCCAGATCTTCGGCCGCTTTCTGGATCCGCGGGTGGTGCGGGAGCTGGTGGACCGGGGCGAGACGGTGCTCTCCCTCTCGGGCCAGAGCCGCGAGGTGACGGTACTCTTCTCCGATATCCGTGGCTTTACCACCCTCTCGGAGCGCAGTACCCCCGAATATATCGTGCATCTGCTCAACGACTACTTCGAGCGGCAGGTGCAAGTGATATTCCGCAACTATGGCACCATGGATAAGTTCATCGGCGACGCCATCATGGCCTTCTGGGGGGCGCCGGTGGCGGATGGGGAGCAGGCGATCCACGCCGTCGGGGCGGCGCTGGAGATGTGCGACATGTTGGAGCAGTTCCGGGCCGAGTTGGGGGCTGAAGGGGCCGGTTTTGATGTCGGCATCGGCATCCATACCGGGCCGGCGGTGGTGGGCTTTCTCGGCTCCAGTAACCGGCTCGATTACACCGCCATTGGCGATACGGTCAACCTGGCCAGCCGCATCGAGGGGCAGACCAAAGGGGTGGCACGGGTGCTGGTCTCGGCGGAGACCCGCCAGCAGTGTGGTGAGGCGTTTGAATTCATCGATCGCGGCTCTTATAAGGTAAAGGGTCGCACCCAAGAGGTTAGGCTCTTTGAGCCGAGGAGAAAGGCGATATGAGATGGCGATCTTTCCTGTCGTTACTACTGTTGATGGTCGCAGGTATTGCCCTGGCGGCTGACCAGGCACGGATCATCGAGGCCACTGAACTGCGCTCTGAGCCCTTTCTGGATGCCGCGGTGGTGGCCCAGCTGCCGATGGGCACCGGGGTGACAATCCAGCAGCGTAAGGGGGGCTGGTACCAGGTGGAGAGCGGGCGTAGTAGCGGTTGGGTCCGCATGACCTCCATGCGGCTGGGGGAGCAGCTGGAGGGGGGCGATAGTGGCCTCGGATCGCTATTTGGGACGGTCACCGGCCGTACCGGCTCCAGCGGTGTTACTGCCGTGACGGGCATCAAGGGGATCGAGCCGGAGGATATGCTGAGTGCGGTCCCCGACCGTCGGGCAGTGACCGCCATGGATAGATTCGCTGTCTCCGCCCGTGAGGCAGATGATTTCGCCGCCAAGGGGCGGCTCTCACCCCACCAGATCGAGTACTACCAGGGCAGTCGGGGTGGCTCCCATCGGCGGGATGGTGACGAGCCGGCCAATAAGGCGTTAGAGGGGATAGGCTCATGGTAAGTATCAAACCCATTATTGCGGCACTGGCCTTGACCCTCTGCGGGTCGGCCATGGCGTTCGACCTCAATCTCAATAGCCTGGGCGAAATACTCCAAGGGGGAGGGGGGAGTGGCAGCTCTGGTGTCGATATCGGCCAGGTGGCGGACTCGCTCTCCAAGACCCAATCCCTCTCCCTGGAGGATGAGGCGATCCTCGGCGATGAGGCGGCGGCGGTGCTGTTAGGGGCGATCCCGCTGGTGGACGACCGCGACCTCCAGCGTTACGTCAACCGTGTGGGTCTGTGGCTCGCGTTGCAGAGTGAGCGACCCAATCTGCCTTGGCACTTCGGCGTGCTGGATACCGAGAAGGTCAACTCCTTCGCCGCTCCTTACGGCTATGTCTTCATCACCCGCGGGCTGCTGGAGAATCTGCGTAGTGAGTCGGAGTTGGCGGGGGTGTTGGCCCACGAGATCGTCCATGTAGTGGAGCGTCACTACATCAATGCGGTACAGAAAAATGCCCAACTCGATCTCGGGCTCACGCTGGCCGCTGCCCTCACCAAGACGGATCGCCGGGCCATGGATCTGGTGACCAACAGTTGTAGACAACTCTATGCCCGTGGCCTGGACAAAGACGATGAGTATGAGGCGGATGCCAAGGCGCTGGTGCTGACGGCCCGCGCCGGTTACGAGCCCTTTGGGCTACCGGCGGTCCTCCAGACCCTCGCCGCCAAGCGGCCCGATGACAGCACGCTCTCCTACATGTTGGCCACTCACCCGTCACCCAATGATCGTCTGAGCCATATCGAGAATGCGACCGGGGTGATCGAGCGCTACGCCGATCAGCCGCTGTTGGCGGATCGCTTCCTGGGCGCCGGGCGTAGATAGGAGAACCTGGTCGATGGAGGGGCTGGCCGCGCCGCAACCGGTCACCGCGTTGCGGCGGGTCGGCCCTGCCATGCAGGAGCGGCTCGCCAAACTGGGGATCGGCAGTGTTGTGGATCTCCTGTTCCACCTGCCGAGCCGCTACCAGGATCGCACCCGCATCGTCCCCATCGGTAGCCTGCGCCCTGGCGACCACGCCGTGGTGGAGGGGGAGCTGAGTGCCGCCGAGGTGAAGGTGGGGCGGCGGCGGATGCTACTGGCCCAGCTGGTGGATGGCACCGGCACCATTGTTCTACGTTTTTTCTACTTCACTGCGGCCCAGCAGGCGAGCCTGACCCGTGGCACCCGGCTGCGCTGTTTTGGCGAGGTGCGCCCCGGCGCCACGGGGCTGGAGATGGTCCACCCCGAGTACCGCCGTCCCAATGGCGATCAACCGCCGGCGGTGGAGGAGCATCTCACCCCTATCTACCCCACCACAGAGGGGCTCCAGCAGACCACCCTGCGTCAGCTCACTGATCAGGCATTGGACCTGCTGACCCAGGGAGAGCTGCCGCTGCTGGAGCTACTGCCCGCGGAGCTGCTGCCCGCAGGGGGGGAGCTGCCGTTGGCGGAGGCGCTCCATTTCCTCCACCGCCCCCCGCCCGATGCGCCACTGGCGCTGTTGGCCGATGGCCGCCACCCGGCCCAACAGCGCCTCGCCTTTGAGGAGTTGCTGGCCCACCACCTCAGCCTGCGCCAGCTACGGCTCGCCTCCAATCGACAGCGCGCCCCCGCGCTGCGACCCCGGCGGGCGTTGGTCGAGGCCCTGCTGGCGGCGCTGCCCTTCTCCCTCACCGCAGCCCAGCAGCGGGTGTGGGGGGAGATAGCCGACGATCTCGCACAGTTCCACCCGATGATGCGGCTGGTGCAGGGGGATGTGGGCTCTGGCAAGACCGTGGTGGCGGCACTGGCGGCGCTGCGGGCGGTGGAGGCAGAGCACCAGGCGGCGGTGATGGCCCCCACCGAGCTGCTGGCGGAGCAGCACTTTCGTAACTTCTCCCACTGGCTCACGCCGCTTGGGATAGAGGTGGCATGGCTGGCGGGCAAGCTGAAGGGCAAGGCGCGCAAGGCGGCGCTGGAGCGGATCCTCAGCGGTGAGGTGGGGGTGGTGGTGGGCACCCACGCCCTGTTTCAGGACGATGTGGCGTTCCAGGCGCTGGGGTTGGTGATTGTCGATGAACAGCACCGCTTCGGGGTCCACCAGCGTTTGGCGCTGCGGGAGAAGGGGGCGCGGGCCGGGCGCCAGCCCCACCAGCTCATCATGACCGCCACCCCCATTCCCCGCACCCTGGCCATGACCGCCTATGCCGATCTCGACCTCTCCACCATCGATGAGCTGCCGCCCGGGCGCACCCCGGTGGAGACCGCGGTGCTCCCCGATAGCCGCCGCGATGAGGTGGTGGCGCGGGTGGCTGGGGCGTGTGCCGAGGGGCGCCAGGCCTACTGGGTCTGCACCGTCATCGAGGAGTCGGAGCTATTGGAGGCGCAGGCGGCGGCCGATACCGCTGCCCTGCTCCAGCAGATGTTGCCGCAGCTGCGGGTGGGGCTGGTCCACGGCCGCCTGAAGGCGGATGAGAAGGAGCAGGTGATGGCCGCCTTCAAGGGGGGTGAGCTGGACCTGTTGGTAGCCACCACGGTGATTGAGGTGGGGGTGGATGTCCCCAACGCCACCTTGATGATCATCGAGAATGCCGAGCGCTTGGGGCTGGCCCAGCTCCATCAGCTACGGGGCCGGGTGGGGCGGGGGGCCGGCAAGAGCCACTGCCTGCTACTCTACCACCCGCCACTCTCGGCCATGTCGCGCTCCCGGCTGGCCATCCTGCGCGAGAGTAATGACGGCTTCGAGATCGCCCGCCGCGATCTGGAGCTGCGGGGTCCCGGAGAGCTGCTGGGTACCCGCCAGACCGGCCTGATGCAGCTTAAGATCGCCGATCTGCGCCGCGATCAGGCGCTGCTACCGGCAGTTAACCGGGCCGCCGGTATACTGGTGCGCCAGGCCCCGGAACGGATCCCCGCGCTGGTGCGGCGTTGGGTCGCAGGGGGGGATCGCTACGGCACGGTGTAGCCGCCCAGCCCTTGCGTTAAAATCGCCCCCGATTGTCACCACCCCCTAGACCGACCTTTACCTGAGATCGTGACCCGCCCTGTCCCGCAGCCTCTGCCCCGTTGGCGCCGCGCCCGCGCCAGCCAACGACTGCCGGCCACCGTGGCCGCTTGGCTGCTGGATACCGGCTCCCTGACCCGTCGCCTCAAGCGGCGCTGTGCGGGTCGTTTCAACGTCACCCTGGTGCATCACGGCTTTGGCCGGGTGCAGCCGGAGGAGGCGCGCCTGCTGGGGGTAGCGCTCCAGCGGCGGGTATTGGTGCGGGAGGTCTTTCTGCGCTGTGCCGAGGTCGATTGGGTCTACGCCCGCACGGTCATCCCCCTCGCCACCCTTACCCACCGTAACCGCCGCCTGAAACGGCTCGGTCAGCGCCCCCTGGGGGGCTTTCTGTTTGCCGATCCCGGGCTGTTGCGGGGCCCTATCGAGCAGGTCCAGCTCACCCCCGCCGACCGGCTCTACCGCACCGCCCGCGGCAGCGGGGAGGGGGTGTGGGGGCGACGTTCTATCTTTTTTCTCCGGGGGCGCCCGCTGCTGGTGAGTGAGTTTTTCCTCCCTGCCCTCCTGGAGGGGCCTGGATGAGGCGCCCCTCCGCTAAACGCCGGCATGGACCGCAGGCGACCCGGCGGGTGCCCCCCGCCGCTGCAACCCCCAGTGTGCCCCCCGCCCCCTCACCCAAGCCTGCCCGCCCCCGCCTCGCCACCCTGGCCCGCTTCGCCCCCCTGCTGCGGCTCGACAATCCATTTGACGCCATCCTGCTACTGGCCCTGGGTCTGTGGGGTTGGGGGTTGGCCAACCGCGGCCTGGGCTCCCCCTCGCTGCTGGCCCTGCTCCTGCTCAGCCTGCTTAGCCTGCGGTGTGCCGCTTGGGGGGTGGTCAACACCCTGTTTCTGCTCGACTACGCCCGTCCAGCGGCGCGGCCTGCCGAGCGCCTCCGGGCGGTGCCGCTCGCCGGTTGGCTGGCCCTGCTGCTGCTCTCGCTCCCCCCCGGTGTCGCGCTGATTATCAGCGGCGGCCATCTGCTGCTACCGGTCGGGGGGGCGCTGCTGCTGGCACTGGCCTATCTACCACTGCGGAGTCGCACCCCGCTGGCGCCGCTACTCCTGGCCTCGGCCCTCGGCGGGGTGCCGCTATACGCCTATACCCTCACCCCGCTGGCCATTGATCGGGTGGCGGGCCTTGCCGCCATCAGCGGCGCCCTCTGGGCCGCGCTACTGCTACTTCACCACTCGCTGCTGGTGAGCGCCCGGCAACGCCAGCAGGGGCAGGCCAGTCTGGCCCTCGCCTTCAGCGGGGCCGAAAAGCCGATCCATGGGGTGTTGGCGCTGCTGCTGCTGTGGGCCCTGGCGCTCACCGCCCAGCCACTCAGCGTGGGGGTGGGTTACTGGATCGCCCTCCAGCTGCTCGCCGCGGTATTGGGCTGGCAGCTCTGGTACCCCTGGGAGCACGACACGCTACGGCTCATCTGGTACAGCCACGGGGTGGTGGCCGCCCTGCTGGTGACGGCAGCCCTGTTCGCTTAAGGGTGATGGAATGAAATGTGAAGAATGTCTCTGGGGCATGGTGGAGTGTGCTAGCCTGCCCCCGCTCGCCCCACGGCAAATAATCAGCGACAAGACGGTTTCCTACCACAAATAACACCTCATTTTGCTGGAGCCCTCCGCTTATGACACAACCCCGCTCTCGCCCCTTCTCCCGGCGCCTGGTGGCACTGGCTGTTGGCCAGGCCCTGCTGCTGAGTGCCACGGTTGCCGGCGCCAACACCATTACGATCGGTAGTGGCTGCACCCTGGTGGATGCGGTGACCGCCGCTAACAGCGATACCGCCACCGGTAGCTGCCCTGCCGGGAGTGGCGCCGACACCATCGTGTTGGCCGCTGCTGCCACCTACACGTTGAACAGCGCCCAGCCAGGTGGTGACCCAGCGGCTGGCTATACCGCCCTGCCACTCGTCACCTCCACCATCACCATCACCGGCAACAGCGCGACCATCGCCGCCTCGGGGGCGTTCCGTCTGTTTGCGGTTATCTCCTCCGGTGATCTCACGCTGAACTCGGTGACCCTCAGCGGGGGGAGCGACAGCAGCCTGTCGGGGGGGGGCGCGGTCATGGTGTACGGGGGTTCCTTCACCGCCAACAACAGCACCTTTAGCCACAATACGGCGAAGTATGGTGGGGCCATCAGTGCGCTTGACGGGGGCTCCGCCACCCTCTCCGGCTCCACGGTCAGCAACAACATCGCCACCGAGCTGGGGGGCGGTATTGCCATTGGCGGTGGGACGCTGCACCTGACCGATTCCACCGTCTCCGGCAATGAGACCAGCGATGGTGGCGGGGTGTGGAGTAACGGGACGTTCACCCTGACCAGCAGCACCATCAGTGGCAACACCGCCCACGGCTCGGGTGGGGCGCTGCTGAACAGGGGTACCACCACCGCGATCGATGCGACCTTGACGGGCAACTACGCCGCTGCCTATGGCGGCGCCATCGAGTCGTATGAGGGCACTCTGACCCTCAGCGACTGCCTGATTCAAGGCAACACCGCCCAGTTTGCCGGCGCGGTGGAGACCTATGCCACGGCCACGGTCACCGGCTGTACCGTCTCCGGTAACACGGCTATCTACGGGGCCGGCGCGTTTTCGGCCTACAGCGGTGGCGCCGATCTCCTGATAGTGGAGAGCGAGATCTCAGGTAACAGCTCGGGGGCGGAGGCGGGTGGTGTGTTTGTCTATGGCGGGCAGGCGGCACTGGTCAACAGCACGGTCTCCAACAATGCTGCCGATGGGGGTGGCGGGGGGATCTACAGTGTGGGCACCCTGACCCTCAACTCCGTCACCGTTGCCAACAACACCACCAACGGTACCGCGGTGGGCAGGAGACTCTCCCGCTCGGGACATGCCTCCGATGACAACCAGTTTGGTCCGGCGGCGGCCCCCCCCAACATCGCCGGTGGGGTGAGTGCTTACGGTAGCGAGACGGTGATCAACACCATCATCGCCGGTAACACCGGCTATGACTGCGCCGGTACCATCGAGAGCCTGGGGAGCGCCTTGATAGAGGATGGCACCTGCGGTGCCAGTCTGAGTGGCGACCCGCTGTTGGGTGCCCTGGCCGACAACGGTGGACCGACCCGGACCCACGCCCTGAGCGCCGGTAGTCCGGCCATCGATGTGGGGGATAGCGGCGCCTGTAGCGCCTTGACCACCGACCAGCGCGGTGCCGGCTACCCCCGTACCGTGGGGGCCAGTTGCGATCTCGGTGCCTTCGAGAGCGATGGCAGTAGTACCGCCATCCCGGTGTTGACGCCGTGGGCCATGGGGCTGCTCGCCTCGCTCCTCAGCGCCTTCGGTTTGGGCGCCCTGCGGCGGCGACGCTAAGATAGGGGCCGCCGGGGGCAAGGTATATTCCCCGGCGGGTCCGCTGTGATGCGGGCTTATGGGCGGGCCGTATGGGCCTCTCCCCTCTCTCCCTCTCTTCGCCATAGACCCAGCATGACCGACCCCACAGCACTACCGCCAGAGGCGGCCGAGCCGCTCGCCAGCGTCCACACCCACACCTTCCCGCCCCTGCTGCATCAGCTCGGCGCCAGTCTGCTGGTCTCTACCTATCAGGCCGGCAAGTTGATCATGGTGCGGGCCGATGGGGAGCACATCAACACCCACTTTCGCAGTCTCACCAAGCCGATGGGGATCGCCTATCACAATAGTCAGGTGGCCATCGGCTGTGCTGCGGAGGTGTGGACCTATCGCAACATCCCGGCGGTGGCCGGCCGCCTCGACCCACCTCAGCGGAATGATGCGGTCTATGTGCCGCGCCAGCAGGTGGTGACCGGCGATATCGATATCCATGAGATGAACTGGGTGGGGAGCCAGCTGTGGTTCATCAATACCCGCTTCTCCACCCTCTGTACCCTCGATCCCGAATACAGCTTTGTCCCCCAGTGGCGCCCCCCTTTCGTCTCCGCCCTCACGCCGGAGGATCGCTGTCACCTCAATGGGCTGGGGCTGCGCGACGGTCAGCCGCGCTATATCACCGCCCTGGGGGAGAGCGATAGTGCCGGCGGTTGGCGCGAACGCAAGGCGGATGGCGGAATTCTTATGGATCTACAGGGTAACCGCCTGTTGCTGCGCGGCCTCTCCATGCCCCACTCTCCCCGTTGGCACAACGGCCGGCTCTGGTTTCTGGAGTCGGGGCGCGGGGCGCTCTGTTACCTGGAGGAGAGCGGCGCAGTGCAGCGGGTCGCCACCCTGCCGGGCTTCACCCGGGGGCTCCACATGGTGGGCAACGTCGCCTTTATCGGCCTCTCCTTCGTGCGCGAGACCGCCATCTTCAGCGGTATCCCCATCACTGAGCAGCAGGGTGAGCAGGTGTGTGGGGTGTGGGCGGTGAATATCGACAACGGCCAGACCATCGCCTTCCTCCAGTTCAAATCGGGGGTGCGGGAGATCTTCGCCGTGGAGCTGGTGCCCCACCGCTTCCCCGAGTTGCTGCCGTTTGGCGATAAGCTGATCGGTACCTCTTACACCGTGCCGGATGCGGCCCTCCGCGAGGTGCCCACCGAGTTGCGCGGTGCGGGTCCGTTGTGACGGAGCAGTGGTTTAAGGGGTACCGCCTCACCCCGGTGTGGCGCCAGGTGACCCCGCCGCTGGCGGAAGCGGCGGTGGCCCTCTGGATCGGCGCGGCGGGGCTTGAGCTGGCAGAGGCACAACGGCGCACCAGCGAGTTGGCCTTTACCGTGCGCGACGGTAACGGCCAGCTGGTGGGAATGGATACGGTCTACCGCCAGGCCTTCCTCACCCCGGATCGGCCCTGGTTCTTTCTGCGCATGTTCCTGCACCCTGACCACCGTGGGACCCGCGGCCTGGGGCGTCGCCTACTGACCCTCACCTGGGAGCTGCTGCGGGGAGAGGCGGCGGCGGAGGCGCAGGGGGTACTGATGGTGATTGAGAATCCCAAGCTCACCCAGCTCTTGACCCGTCGGCTGCTGGTGCAGATCGGTTGGCGCTACTACGGCCAGGGGCCTTTGGGGCGGGATATCTGGTATCGCCGCTTCGATGATCTCCCCTGGTCTTGAGCCGCTAACCCGGCCACTGCCCACCGACTAACCGGCCTGCTGGGCCGCCGCGGCGCACTGCTCGCTCAGAAACTCCACAAAGGCGCGATCCGCCGGCGAGAGCTGGCGGCCATGCTTCCAGCAGATTGCCACATCGATGTACACCGGGGGATCGAAGGGGCGTACCGCAAAGGTATCCTCCGGCGTCACCGCGTCGCGCAGCAGGACACTGACCCCCCCGCCATGGGCCACCAGCTGTTTGAGGAGCGGTACCAGATTGGTCTCGCAGACGATATTGGGCCGCAGACCGGCGGCGGTGAGCAGGGCATCCAGCCGCTCGCGCTGGTAGTAACCGGCGGGAAACAGCACCAGCGGTACCTCATCCAGGCGGCGCGCCGGCACCGCCGGCAGACTGGTGAAGGGGTGATCCGGCGGTAGGCAGACCACCAACTCCGTCTGGATCAGGGGGCGCCACTCCAGCGCCTCGCGGGGGAGGTCCTCATTGGCCACCACCCCAAGGGTCAGGGCACCGTTCTCCACCTGGGCCTGGATCGCCCTGGCCCCCTCTTGGCGTACTAGCAGACGGATCCCGGGGTAGCGGTTGCGAAAGGCGGTGATGACCGGGGGGAGACGGTAGTTGCCCAGCATGGTGGGTACGCCGATCTCCACCTCCCCCTCCTCCAGCCCCTTGAGGGCCGCCAGCTCGCGCCGGGCGTCGTCCACCTGGGCGAGGATGGCGCGGGCGTGGGCCAGTAGCGCCTGCCCCTCGGCGGTGGGGGTCACCTGTCGCTCCGAGGGGGTGCGGTGGAGCAGCCGTACCCCCAGCTCCTCCTCCAATTTGCGCATGGCGATACTGACCGCGGGCTGGGCGATGTGCAGCTGCTCAGCCGCCCGAGTAAAGCTCCGCAGTTCGCAGATGGTGACAAAAAAGGTGAGCTGTCGCAGATCCATGGAGGGGAAGATGAGAGAGGTAAATCAGATAACTCTAATATAATTCATTCCCCGGGGCGGGACGGCGCAATTTCCCGCCGTTGGGATCAAATAGTTTTTTTGTGCGCTGGGGTCGAGCGGGTCCGCGCTGCGGCTATTCATGGCGGTGGGGTGGGTGTTCTAAGGCGAGGGGGAGTGGGCAACCACCCGCCGGCCCCGGCCGGGCGCTTGGCGGTGCGTTGGGGGGACGGCAACAGGGTGGGGATCCGGCCGGGCCCGTAGCCCACTAGGCCAGGCTGCTTGCTGGCCGGATCGGGGTGCGCAGTTTCAGCTGACGGGATCGGCCGAGTGGTGGTTCATCGCCCGCAGCCGCTGGACCAGGACCCGCATCACCCGCAGGGCGAAGAAGGGGGTCTGTTGGACGAGAAATTGGAACCGCTTCTCGGTGATGGGCACCAGCTCGCAATCGGTCATGGCCACCATATCAGCGCTACGGTCGCCGGCATCCACCAGCGCCATCTCGCCCAGGATGCCACCGTCGCTGACCGTCTCGATCACGTGGTCACCCACGCGGATCTCCACCTGGCCGGTGATCACCACATACATGGTGTGGCCAGGATCGCCCGCCCGGCAGATGGTGCTGCCAGCGGTGTAGTGCTGCGCCTCATCAGAGTTGCGCAGCAGTTGGGTGAAATCATCTTTAGGAGACATTGCCCATTCTCTTCCGGCAGGGAGCGCAGAGGCTATGCGAGCCCTCTGCGAAGGGCAAGTGACAGTTATATGACGACGCTGAACCCTCCCCGGCCGGGGCCAGGGGCGACCCCTATTGGCTCGACATCAGGGGGCGCCGTTCACTCATCTTCGTCGGTGCCTGGGCGCCCCTGCTCCCCCATGAGGGGCCGCATGGCGTGCAGGAGATTGCGGAACAGGTGGTGGTAGCGCTGCTCCTCTGCCGCCAACAGCTGTTTCATGTGCTCCCGCTCAGTGGGCATGGTGAAGCAGGCGGGGCAGTTCTCGGGAATGACCGGCAGGGGAGCGCTCTCGGCAAAGGCGGCGGTCTGGCGCTCTCGCACATAGACAAGCGGCCGGATGATGCGCAGATCGCCGGCGTCGTTGACGTAGTGGGCCTGCATGGTGCGCAGCTGGCCGCGGTGCAGGGCCGACATCAGGAAGCTCTCCGCGAGATCGTCCAGGTGCTGGCCGAGGGCGATGACGTTGTACCCCTCGCGGCGAGCGGTGGCGTAGAGGATCCCCCGCTTCATGCGGGCGCAGAAGGCGCAGAAGGAGAAGCCAGGGTCGTTGCTGAAGCGCTCGGCATCGGTGGCGATGGCCTGGCTATGGTAGAAGTAGGGGATCCCCAACTCGGCCAGATAGTCCTTCAGGGGTGAGGGGTCGAAACCTGGGATCTGCGGATCCACCGTGATGGCCGCCACCTCAAAGCGGACCGGCGCGGCACGGGTGAAGTGGCGCAGGACGTGCAGCAGCGAGAGCGAATCTTTGCCGCCGGAGAGGCCGAGCAGGATGCGGTCGCCGTTACGAATCATGGCGTAGTCGGCGATGGCGCGGCCAATGGGGCGCAGCAGGTTCTTGGGGGGTTTGAGATCTTTGGCGTGCATTGGCGCCGATTCTACCAGTCTGCCGCCCGCAGGTGAGAGGGGCGTTCCGGCCATCTCCAACGGTGCTACTCTGATATTCCCTTCTGCCCGGAGAGCCGTCATGCAGAGCGCTCAGCTACAGCACCTCACCCCCCGCGAGGCCCATCAACTCCTAGAGGCCGATCCTCGCGCGCTACTGGTGGATGTGCGCTCCAGCATGGAGTTTCTCTTTGTGGGCCACCCCACGGGGGCGATCCACATCCCCTGGATCGATGAGCCGGAGTGGGAGGTCAACCCCCATTTTGTGCGTCAGGTGCGGGAGCTGATGTTGGGGGGGATCATCTGCAACGACGAGACGGACTGTGCCCCGGTGATCCTCATCTGTCGCAGCGGTAAGCGCTCTGTGGAGGCGGGGCAGCGGTTGATTGAGGCCGGCCTGCGGAGCGTCTACAACGTCCTCGACGGCTTCGAGGGGGAGCTGGATGAGCACCACCACCGCAGCACCTTGGCGGGCTGGCGATTTGATGGGTTGCCCTGGGAGCAGTGCTGAGCGGTCTCCTATGGGCGCCGCTCTGCCCACCACCAGCAGGGTGGTGGGCGTCGCCCGGGCGCGGGCGAGTAGCGGCTGATCTGCCACTGGGCGGGGGGCCGCTCTCCCATCCACTCCGCCACCGCTGCCGCCTCCTCCGCCCCACCGGGGTGCCCGGGGTAGACCACCACGGAGAGGAGCCCACCCGGTGCCAGCAGGTGGGCGGCCGCGGTCAGGGCCGGCAGGGTGCTCTCTTGGCGGGTCACAATCTGGTGATCGCCCCCTGGCAGGTAGCCGAGATTGAACATCACCACCGCGACCTGGCCATGCAGATGGGGTGGGATCTGCTGGGCCAGATCGGCATGGCTGCCGGCGATCAAGCACACCTGGGCCGCCGCCCCCGCCGCCTCTAGGCGGCGGCGTGTCTGCTGGAGTGCGGGCGGCTGGAGATCGACGCCGTAGATCTGCCCATGGGGACCCACCGCCTGGGCGAGGAAGAGGGTGTCGTGGCCGTTACCCACGGTGGCGTCCACCGCCACCGCCGCGGGCCGCAGGTGGTGGGCGACCTTCGCCTGCACCAGGGCGGTGAGGGGGAGGCGGGGGGTCATGAGGGTCTCCTCAGCCGGCGATCGGCGTAGCGCCGGGGATCGGACTCCTGCGGCAGGGGGGTGCCGAGGGTGAGGTGATCGGCCAGCTGCGCCACATACCACGGGGCCAGCAGGCTCCCGCGGGCGCCGAAACCGTTGCAGACGTAGAGCTGCGGATGGTCGGGGTGCGGACCCACCAGCGGTGCCCGGTCCGGCGTCCCCGGCCGGACCCCGGCCCGCTGCGCCACCACCTCCACGGCTGGCAGTGGATCGAGCAGTGTCGCTAGGGCCGCCAGCAGCTCGGCGCGGCCGGCGGGCGTCGCCTCCTCATCGAGCGGGGCCCAGCTATTGGTGGCACCGAGGCGCAGCAGCCCCGGCTCCGCCAGTGGGATCAGCCACCGTCCCCCCAGGAGCATCGCCTGTGGCCGCTCAGCTTGGGTGCGCAGGGTGAGGATCTCCCCCTTGGCGGGTTGGAGCGGCAGGTGGGCAAACCAGGGGTTCTCCCGCACCCGATAACCCTCACAGAAGACCACCGCCCGGTAGCGGGTGCCGCGCCATACCACGCCGTGGTCGATCGGCTCCAGCTCGCTGCTGGTACACGGCTGTCGCTGGAGTTGGCCGCTGGCCAGGAGCCGGTCCCGGGTCGCCTCCAGCAGGCGCTGGGTCTCTAAATAGCCGGCCTCTCGCACCGGCACCGCCCCCAGGGGGCCGATCCGGAGACCCATAGCGGCCGTCAGCGGCTCCCCCAACCATGGACGACAGCCGCCGTTGCGCTGTCGCTCATACCGCTCCCGAGCGGCAGCGGTGTCGAAGGGGCGCAGGGCGGGGCGGGGGTGGTAGAGGGGGAGACCCAACCGCTGGCCGATGGCGTTGTAGGTGGCGCGGGCGGTTGCCAGCAGTTCGGCGGTGCGCGAGTGGCACTGATAGCGGCGCCCCGCCACCGGATTGATGAGGCCGGCGGCGGCACGGGTGGCGGCACTGCGGTGGTCGTCATCCACCACGGTATAGCTGGCGCCGCGGGCCTCTAGCGCCCAGGTCAACAGGCTGCCAGCGAGCCCCTGGCCAACAATGAGGAGTGGGCTGGGAGCGGTGGTCACGCGAATTTAGGCGTCTCTGCCCGGTGCTGCGGACGGGCCTCGGTCAGGGGCCACAGGTGCCGCGCTGGTTGGGGCGCGGTAGCTCCATGGTGACGGACTTGCGCCCGGTGGTCGGTCTCAGCGGCCCTAGCGGGCCAACCGAGACCGATCCCGGGTGCTTGGAGGGGTGGGGACGGGGAGGCCCCACCCCCGCGGTTTACACCTGTAGCAGCAGCAGGGCGCCCGAGCCGGCGCAGAGCAGGCCGCAGGCGCGCAGCCAGAGATCAGAGAGGGTGCGGCGCAGTGCCAGTCCACCCAGGAGGCCAGTGGCGTGCAGGGCCGCGGTGGAGAGGACGAAACCGAGGCCATAGGCGAGGCCGGAGGCCGCCAGCGGCATCTCACTGCCGTGGGCATGGCCGTGGAATAGGGCAAACAGGGCGATGATGGCCACGCCGGCCGGGAGCGGCAGCCGCTGGCCCACCGCCACCAGGAGGCCAAAGGCCAGCACCGAACCGGCGATCCCCAGCTCTACCGCCGGTAGTGCCACCCCACTGACCGCCAGCAGCGCCGCCAGCGCCATGGTGCCGACAAAGGTCGCCGGGGCGAGCCACAGGGCGCGGCCACCGCGCTGCGCGGCAAACAGACCCACCGCTACCATGGCCAGCAGGTGATCGAGCCCCGAGATAGGGTGGCTGGCGCCGCTGGCGAAGCTGAATGAGCTGCCTACGCCGGTATGGGCCAGGGCGGCCGGTGCGGCGGTCAACAGGGCGATGGCGCCCGCGGTACGCAGTAGAGCTTTCGATTGCATGGGTGCACCCCTCAGGTGGCTGAATGTAGCGGGTGGTTGAGCGCCGGCCCTCGCCCAACCGCGGCAGTGGCGCCGCGGCGGGCGGCAAATGGGAAGCCGGCTGGCCGAAGCGATACTAGAGCACCGGGGTGGTGGCTGTCATGCCACGGCACTTCGCTCCGGTCGATGGGGCGAGTGGGAGACGATCTCAAACAGGGCCGAAAGTAGGCCATTAAACTGGTCTAGTCGGGTGAAAATCCCAAATAAATGGCATACCTGTCGAAAAATCCTACAGACACCTGCACGCGCTGGTGACAGCATAAATCCCGGTGCAACCGGCTCGTTGCCCCCGGCCAAAGTCGGGCGGTTAGGAGAGAGACCGTCGGCAATGGATACCGACTCGCCGGTGCCGGTTGGGAGGCCACTCAGCCGCAGTGGTGACGGCCTCCTGGCGCAGCGCAAGCCATGCGCTCACCTGCGAGGGAGAGAGAACCTTGGCGCAGAACTGGAGATGCGCGCGAACCGGGGCGATCCACGTGAACGAGCTATTCGACCTATGGCAGAGCGCTCTGCTGTTTGCCATCGGCCTCTATCTGCGCCAGATCTCCAAGCGACGCGCCCCCCATACCGGTGGGATGCGGATCGGCTATGGTTTTATTGCCCTGGCGGTCCTCTCGGCCCTCAATGAGGGAGCGGCAGCGCTCCTGGCCGTTGAGTGGCTAACCGAATTGACGCAACACGTTATCTACTCCATCGGTCTGCTTCTGCTGCTACTGGGGGCGCGCCACTGGATCCCCGCGGCGCGCTCTGACAAGAGCCGCCTCCATGCCGTCGTCAACAATACCGTGGAGGGGATTATCACCATCGATCAGCAGGGCCTCATCCGCTCCTTCAACCCGGCGGCGGCGGAGATATTTGGCTATGGCGTGCAGGAGGTGTTGGGGCGCAACGTGAACCTGTTGATGCCGGAGCCCTACCACTCGCAGCACGATCACTATATGCACTCCTATCTCCAAGGGGGGCCGGCCAAGATCATCGGCATTGGGCGAGAGGTGAGGGGGCAGCGCAAGGATGGCAGCCAGTTTCCCATGGAGCTATCGGTCGGTGAGATGGTGCTCGACGACGGGGTGGGGTTTGTCGGTGTGGTGCGCGATATCTCATGGCGCAAGCAGATGGAGGAGCAGCTCAAGCAGGCACTGCGGGATGCCGAGGCGGCCAGTGCCGCTAAATCAGAATTTTTGAATGTGATCTCCCATGAGCTGAAGAGCCCGCTGACGGCCATCACTGGCAATATCGATCTCCTCTACCACATGGCGCGTTGGCCGGAGATGGCGGCCTTGGCCAGCCAGCCCCAGCGCCCCCTCTTAGATCCCCTGCTGGCCAAGGTGCAGCAGCTCGCCCTGGGAATGCAGGAGCGGAGCGCCCACCTGCTGGCGCTGATCAATGACCTGCTCGATTTTGCCCAGCTCGATCACGGGCCGCTGGAGATAACCCCCGGTCCCGTTGCGAGTCAGCAGCTCGCCCAGCGGGCGCTGGATGTCGTGAGGCCGCTGGCAGAGCAGCAAGGGGTGGTGCTGGAAGTACAGTGCACGACGGAGTGGATCTACGCCGATGAAGAGCGCCTGTTGCGGGTCCTCATCAACCTCCTATCCAACGCCATCCGGTTCACCCCAGCGGGCGGCCGGGTGGAGCTGCGCTGTTACTCCAAACGTCACCGAACCATCATTTTGGTGAGCGATACCGGGATCGGAATGGCGGCGGAGGAGATCCCTTATATATTTGATAGATTCTTCCAGTCTAGCCGTTCGACCACCCGCGAAGTGGGCGGTACCGGCTTGGGCCTGGCCATCAGTGATCGTCTGGTTCGACTACACGATGGCTACATCACCGTCAGCAGCACCCTTGACCGAGGCACCACCTTTGCGGTCAACCTGCCCCGCCATGGAGAGGACGCTGATGCATGTTGCGATTGTGGATGATAATGCGTCGATAGCTCAGATGTTGAAGATGCAGATGGAGATGCGTAGCTTTGACTCTTCAGTGTTTGAGTGTGGCCCTCCCTTTTTGAAGGCGGTGGAGAGCGGTAGCCGCTTCGATATCGTGCTGTTGGACTACATGATGCCGGAGATGGATGGCCTGGCGGTGTTCCAACAGTTGCAGCTGCTGCATGTGGAGGTGCCGGTGATCATGATCACCGCCGCCAGCAAGTTGGAGCTGGCGGTGACCTTCATGCGTATGGGCGGGGCCGATTTTGAGATCAAGCCGGTCCTCGACTACGACATCCTCGAACAGAAGATCCGGCGGGCCACCCGTTACCACCAGCTGCGCAACGAGCTGGCGCGGGTGCGGCGGCGGCACGACGCCCTCTCCGATATCTCGCCAGTGGGTATCTTTTTCACCGATCTCAAAGGCCACCTGTTGGCGGTCAATCAGAAGTTTCGTTGGATGGCCGATGTGCCCGCCACCACCGCAGCAGACGATATCCAGTGGCAGCAATCTATCCACCCGCTCGATAGGGTAACGGTGCGGAATGCCTGGCAGCGGCTGATCGATCGCGGCGACCTATTTTCCCTCGATTTTCGTTTTCTCGCGGACGATGGCCGCGTCACTTGGGTGCTCGGCCAAGGGGCACGCATGGTGGATGGGCACGTTGGCATCCTGACCGATGTGACCAATCTCAAACGGGTCGAGGCGGAGCTGGTGACCGCCAAGGAGGTTGCCGAGCAGGCGCGTAGCGCCAAGGTGCAGTTACTGCGCAACACCACCCATGAGTTGAAGACGCCACTGGCGGTCATCATCGGCTTTGCCGACTATCTCAAGCAGGCATTGGAGCGCACCGTCCAGCATGGTGGGCCGCCCGATAAGCGCATTCTGGAGTACACCGAGGTGTTGGCCCAGAACGCGCGCATCCTTGAGCGGTTGATCGATGACCTGCTGGATATGCACCGCATGGAGGCCGGGCACCTCAAACTTAAGCGGGAGCGCATCTGCCTGACGGAGATCATCCACGCGGTGGCAATGGGGATGAGACCTCAACTCACGCCCGGGGTCCAGCTGCGGATCGAGACACCACGCGAGAAGATGAGTTGTGATCGCTGTCTGGTCTACGCCGATCCCGAGCGGATTAAGCAGGTGGTGGGTAATTTATTGAAGAACGCCATCCGCTTTACGCAACAGGGGGAGATCGTGATGCGTACCCTGGTCACCCCAGAGGGGGTCACCTTCTCCATCACCGACTCCGGTATCGGCATCCCGAGCGAGATGCACGAAAACATATTTGACGCATTTGTACAGGTGGACGCCTCCGATACCCGCGCCTCCGGTGGGGCGGGGCTTGGGCTCTCCATCTGTCGCAGCATTATTGAGCTGCACGGTGGGCGGATCTTTGTCCATCGCTCTGAGTTGGGGCGAGGTTCTGAGTTCCGTTTCGTGCTGCCCTGTGATTTAGCCGAAGGGGGTCAAGATGAGAAAAGTGCTGATTGCCGATGATTCGAGTGATCTGCGACTTTTAGTGAAGGCAATCGTCGAGGACTCAGGTCTTAACGTCATTGAGGCCGTCGATGGTCCGAGCTGTTTACGTCTCATCCACACCGATGATCCAGAGCTGATTCTGCTGGACTACATGATGCCGGGGTTGGATGGCCTCCAGGTGTTGCAGCAGTTGCGGCAATGGCGCAGCGAGATCCCGGTGATCATGCTGACCGTCAACGAGGATCGGGACACCATCATCGCCTGTTTTCAGGCGGGCGCCTCGGACTATCTGGTAAAGCCGTTCAATGGCGAGGATCTACTGAAGGCGATCCACAAGGCCCTCTTCCTCAAAGAGATCCAGACCGAGCAGGCGCACCGCTCTGCGGATCACTTTACCGGCGTCTTCTCCCATGAGTTGAATACCGCCCTCCAAGGGGTGCAGAGCTATTGGGAGTTCGCCCGTGAGGATCTCAGTGATGGTGATGTCGAGCGGGCCACCACCACCTTAGAGGAGATGGGCCACTCGCTAGAGCGGTTACGGGCGCTCATCAACACCTCCATCGACTCCACCCGCATTGGTGAACATGGGGTCAGCCTCAAGCCGGTACAGCTCGACCTCAAGGCCGAGGTGGAGGAGGCGATTAGCGGACTCTACAGCAGTGCGGAAGAGAAGGTGATTGCGCTCCAGCTGGAGGGGCGCAGTGGGGTGGTGTTGCGGGCCGACAAGGTGCGGTTGTGGCAGTTGGTCTCCAACCTCATGACCAACGCCATCAAATTTACCCCTAAAGGGGGCACCATCCGTATCCACGTAGAGGGAGATGAACAGAACGCCCTGTTCTCCGTCAGCGACACCGGGGTGGGTATCCCCGAGGATGAGCTGATTATGATCTTTGGAAAGTTTAATCAGAGCAGTCGGACCGGCGGCAAGTTTGCCGGCACTGGCCTGGGTCTCGCCATCTGCCGCGCCATTGTGCGCGCCCATGGCGGTCGTCTCTGGGCGGAGAATAACGCCACCGAGGGGGCTACCTTTTTTGTGCAGCTGCCGTTGGCATAGGAGTTGTCGCCATGTCTTTGATCGCCGTCATCGATGATGAGCGCACCAATCGCGCCATCCTGGAACGACTGTTGGGTCGTGAGCATGAGGTGGTGTTATATGAAACGGGCAGTGATGCCCTGGCTGTATTGAGCGAGCAGATCCCGGAGATCGTGCTGCTTGATGTGATGATGCCTGGGCCGGATGGTTATGAGGTGTGTCGGCAGATCAAGGCGCAGAGTTGGGGGGCGGACCTGCCGATCATCTTTATCTCTGCCCGTGATGATCCGGCCAGCGTACTTGCCGGTTATGAGGCGGGTGGCCACGACTATGTGACCAAGCCGTTTAACCACGACGAGATCAAAGAGAAGGTGCGGATTAATCTGCGCCAGGCAGCGGAGCGACGGGAGTTCCAGGCCGGCTTTCGGGAGGCCTCCCAGCTGGTAATGAACTCCTTCCGCGAGAACAGTATGCTCGGCGTCGTGATGCGCCTCCTGCAACGCAGCTTTCATATCCACGATGTGGCCGAGTTGGGGCAGGCGGTATTGGAGACGCTGGCCGAGTTGGAGCTGAACGCCACGCTCGCTATGACCTTGCAGCCCGATACCCACTACCACTGCCACGGTGGGCCGGCCACCCCCATTGAGCGGCAGCTACTGCGGATCATGGCGGAGCGGGGTCGTATCGTCGATTTCCACCGCACCCGCACCATCTTCAACGGCACCCGCTCCGCCCTACTGGTGAAAAACATGCCGGTGGAGGATGAGGTGCGCTATGGCCAATTGAAGGATCTGCTGGCGATCTTGATCGATGGTGTCGATGCCCGCCTCTCCAATCTGGATGAACATCGGCGGCTGCTGCTGGCGCGGGAGAATAGCAGCACCCTGGCCGACGAGATGGGCCAGTTCCTCGCCACCCTCAATCAGGCGCAGGAGCGACTCAAGGTGGAGATCGGCCGTGCCACCGATGATGTGGCCGAACAGATGGCCCTCCTACTGGTGGAGCTGGGGGCCACCACCGAGCTGCACCTGGAGCACGAGCAGCGGTTAGAGGCGGCCGTGGCGGAGCACCAACAACGGGTGGAGCGGTTGCTGGCCGGCGCCTCCAATCTATCGCTGGCCTTTGACCGCTTTTTGGAACGGATGCGTAGTGGCACCCTGACAGAGGAGGAGTTGGCGCAGCTGCTACAGGGGCTGCGCTAGCTCAATCCTTGGCTTGCTGCACCGCCCCAATGGCGGTTACTCCCACACATGGCGGGGCGAGAGCCCCCCTGCGGCCAACTCTTTGCTATCCCACTTGGCCTTGATATCGAGGATCTGCGGCAGGATGGCGAGGAAGGTGGCGGCCAGTTCCGGATCAAAGTGTTGGCCTGCGCTCTCCTCAATGGTGGTTACGACCCGCTCGATGGGCCAGGCATCTTTGTAGGGGCGCTTCATGGTCAGCGCGTCAAACACATCGGCGATGGCGACAATGCGTGCGACCAGCGGAATGGTGTCCCCAGCGAGGCCATCGGGGTAGCCACTGCCATCCCACTTCTCGTGGTGGCGCAGCGCCACCTCGGCGGCCATGCGGAAGATCGGCGCCTCGCTTTGGCGGAGGATCTCGTAGCCGATGGTGGTATGGGTCTTCATCACCTCCCACTCAGCGGGATCCAACTTGGCCGGTTTGCGCAGGATGGCATCGGGGATCCCCACCTTGCCGGTGTCGTGCATCGGTGCCGCCAGCTCTAACAGGCGGCATCGATCAGGTCCCCAGCCACAGGCAGCGGCCAGCGCGCTGGCGTAGTTGGCCATCCGCCAGATGTGAACGCCGGTATCGGAGTCGTTGTAATGGCCCGCTTCCCCCAGCATGAAGATGGCGTCTCGGTAGCTCTGCTCCAGGCGGGTGGCCTGGACCAGCGAGAGGTGGGCCCGCACGCGGGCCCGCACCACCGGGGCCGATACCGGCTTGACGATGTAGTCCACCGCCCCGACTAGGAAGCCCGCCTCCTCATCCCCTTCATCGGAGCGCCCGGTGACGAAGATGACCGGTATCGCCTCGGTCAGCGGATCGGACTTCAATGCCTGGCAGACGCTGTAGCCATCCATATCGGGCATCTGGATATCCAGCAGCACCATCGACGGGGTGTGTTTGCGGGCGGCGCTCAACGCCTCGGCCCCGTTGCGGGCGAATACCAGGGAGTAGTCGTGGTGGAGCACTTGGCGCAGCGCTGCCAGGTTCTGCGGCTCATCATCGACGATGAGAATGGGGTGCACAGACATACTCACTCCTCCAACGTGATCCCAAGCTCGGTGGCAAGCGCCCGTGTTGCCACCTCACCAGATCGAAAATCAAACTCATCCGCTGCGTGGCGCAGGGGCGCCAACTGCTCTGCCGACAACAGATCTGCCAGCTCTGCGAGGATCGGTGCCACCGCATCGATGTCGTCACTATCGAAGGCGGCAACGGTGCGTGTGAGCACGCTGCCAAGGGCGGCGCTATCTAGCGCCGAGGGCGGTGCTGTAGAGGTCATCGGTGCCTCGGCTGCATAGCGCTGGATAGAGTCGAGGGCGCGCTGTAGGGCGGCCTGGAGGGCCGCCAAGGCGGCCTCGGCATCGGCGCTGGTCTGTAGGCAGAGATCGGCCTCACTGGCCAGGGCGGCGACCTTATCGAGCGCCAGATTGCCCGCGGCACCCTTCAACTTGTGGGCCAGCGCCGCCGCCTCCGGCCGCGGCAGATCGGCCATCCGTTGGGTGCAGTCGTGGTAGTCGCTGGCGAACTTGCGCAGATAGTGGCGGTAGACCTGCGGGTCTTGCCAGAGGGCCAGGCCTTTATCGACCCGGATCCCCGGCCACTCATTCGCTGGCTTGGGGTGGCGGGCGTTAGCGTCCCGTGTGGCGATGCGCTGGCCGACCTGCTGCAAGATGATGGCCACCGCCACATCCACCTCAAACGGTTTGGCAATGAAGGCGTTCATGCCCGAGGCGAGGGCAGCGTCATGCTGATCCTTGAACGCCCCCGCCGTGAGGGCCACCACCGGTAGACCGGTCAACGCAGGTTCACCGCGGATGGCGCGGGTGGCGGCGTAGCCATCCATGCCCGGCATCTGCACATCCATCAGGACGATATCGATCTCTTCCGGGTGGGCCTTGAGCCAGTTGACCGCCTGTTGGCCATCCTCTGCCAACGTCACCCGTGCCCCCTGTCGCTCCAGGATGCGTTGCGCTACATCCCGGTTGATGTCGCTGTCATCGACCACCAGGATCCGGATACCCACCAGCAGCCGCTGTACCCGGGAGGGTGGCGGAGCGGCCTCTCCCACGCCTTGGCGCTGGTGGATGGCTGAGGAGACCGCATCGTAGAGCGAGGAGGCCGTGACCGGTTTGGTGAGTACGGCGTCCACCAACTTTCCGTTTGAGGCCGACAGCAGGGCATCACTGGAGTAGGCGGTGACCATGATGATGATGGTCTCGTGGTCCTGGGGGAGGAGGCGGTGCAGGGCCTGGGCGGTGGCCACGCCATCCATCCCGGGCATCTTCCAGTCCAGCAGAACCACCTCTCGCTGATCGCTCGACGTGCCGCGGGCCCGTAGATATTCGATCGCCTCTTCGCCAGAGTTGACCGCAGTGGCGCGCCATCCCAGGGCCTGCGCGGTCTGACACAGGGCGTCGCGGGAGAGGGCGTTGTCATCGGCAACCAGCACCTTGAGATCTACGGTCTCAGGTTCGGACATCTCGGTCTCCTTAGAGCGAGAGAAGGTCAAGCTAAACCAGAACTCGCTACCCTGCCCCGGTCTACTCTCCACCCCCATCTTGCCCCCCATCAACTTCACTAGGCGCCGACAGATGGTGAGGCCGAGGCCGGTACCGCCGAAGCGGCGGGTGGTGGTGGTGTCGGCCTGGGAGAAGGGGCTAAAGATAGTCTGTTGGAGGGCCGGATCGATCCCGATCCCCGTATCGGTGACGGCAAACCGCAGGGTGACTTGATCCGCGTCCTCTGCCAGTTGGTCGATGGCCACATGGACGTGGCCGTGATCGGTGAACTTGATGGCGTTGCTGGTGAGGTTGATGAGGATCTGGGAGAGGCGCAGCGGGTCACCCTGTAGGCGATCCACCCCAGCGGGGGGCGGTGACACCACCAGCTCAATATCCTTCTTGCCGACATTGGCGGACATGATAGTGGCCAGGTTATCGAGCACCTCACCCAGGCGGAATGAGGTGCACTCGATCTCCAGGCGGCCGGCATCGATCTTAGAGATATCTAAGATGTCGTTGATGATGCCGAGCAGGGTGCGCCCGGCGCTGCTGAGCTTACGCACCATCTCGCTGCCATCTTTGGGTAGCTCTAGCTGCTCCAGTAGATAGGCCAGTCCGAGGATGGCGTTCATCGGGGTGCGGATCTCATGGCTCATATTGGCCAAAAACTGCGCCTTGGACTGGTTGGCGATCTCCGCCACATTGGCCCGCTCTGCCAGCTCTTGGTTGAGGGTGTAGATACGGGCCAGGGCCCGCGCTAGGAAATAGGAGATGGCGATGGTGAGAAGGATGGTGGGTGTCACGATGAGGGTGATGGATTGCCACACCCGCGGCGCTAAGGTGGCCAAGCGTTCAGGGGTGCTGCGGGCGATGACCCACCACTCATAGTCGCCGCTGCCGGCCACCGTGGTGAGCCGATCCTGTGGCCAGACGTTGCCGAGCCGCACCTCCTGTAGGGGCGAGACCTGTTGCCAGGTCCAGAGGCCAGAGGCGAATGTGCCTTGCCCCTCGGGGGTGGCGCTGATGGTTGACCAGGCGGCTCTATTGCGGACCGCCAGGGTGTTCTCCTCTTGGCCAATGGCAAAGCCCCACTCCAGCTCTGGGCTTGGCCCCCGTAGCCAATAGCCGTCACCATTGACCAGTCGCAGGCGCTTTTCATTGGAGCCGGCGGCGCGGCTAAAGGCCTGCAACAGCTGCTCCCCCAGATAGTTGACCACCAGGACCCCCTGCCGCTGGCCATTACGGTCGGCCAAGGGGGTGGCGAGGCGGAAGATCGGTTTATGGGGCAGCTCCAGCTGCCCGTTTTCGATGTTGAGATCGAGCGGTGAGACGTAGATGCCGCCAATGGGTAGCCGCACCGAGTCGGTAAAGTAGGGGCGCTGGGATTTGTCCTGTAAGCGGTACTCGGGGACCGGCCGGGCCCGCCCAGCGACAAAATTGAGGCGCAGCCGCTCATGCCCACTTTGATCAATCCAGCGGATCTGGTCGTAGGCGCGGTGGGCATTCATATAGATGGCCACATGCTCGGAGACCCGGAACAGATTGATGCTCGATGGCCGATCCAACGCATCGCGCAGCTCTGGCAAGTTGGAGAGGTACTCCAGGTCTGCCGTGATTCCACGCAAGTGGTGGCGTAGCGCCTGCGCCCCCAGTTGGACGATCTCCCGATCCTCGCCTTGGAGGTTGCTCTGGGCGTAGCGGATCTCAGCATCTGCGTAAAAATAGCTCCCTATCCCGATCATGGTGAGGGCGGGCAGGAAGAGCACGAAGAAATTGAGAGTGACGCTCCTGAACAATGGATCCACCTCGATGGTTAGCCTCCTGCGCCATCCGTTGGCGGTTAGGCAGCAGACACACCGCTCTACCCGCAGGCGCATAGAGATGCCCTGTGGTGAGTTGGGGCCTACTGGAGGGGCGTTCCGCGATCAGTGCGGTAACAGTTATCCCGATACTCACTTAAAGATGGGATCAAGTTGGCGATACAGCACTCCCTCTAGCCTATCCGCGCCGTATGGGTGTCAGCGCAGGGGATCGACGGTAGGGGCTTGGCGCTATGGCCCATCGGCAAGCGGTGGTGCCCCCTCGAAGTATAGGTGCCGACGGGCGGTGGCCACGGATATTCGGGCAGGCAGTAAACGGCGCTGAAAGCGCTGCCCAAAATCGGCACCCAATGCGGGATCGAGATAGTAAAAACATCATGCCAAACGCGGTAACTGATTGTCTGTAGTCGTTTTCCTACAAAGGCTAAAAAAACTGGGGGGGGCGAAGCGGGCCATTATTTGCGTGTTTGTTACAGGGGACCTATTCCTCGGCTGGATCGCGGCCGCTGCGGGTAGTGGGCGGGCCCGTTTCTGTCACCGGCCGGCCCCCTAGGAGGGAGTGATTCACCGCTAAACCACTTCCTCTATAGGCCCGCAGAGGCGTGGGTAGGCTACGATGGCCCCTCCCGACGGTGTGGGTTCCATAGGCCGATCATGTTTCTGATTCCTTTTGAGCGCTCCATCGACTGGCGTAGACCGCCAGTGATGACGCTGACGCTGCTACTCATCAACTTCATTGTCTATTTTGGTCTCCAAAGTGGCAGTGATGAGCAGATGGAGGAGGCGCTGCACTACTACCTCCACTCAGAGCTGCCGGCGCTGGAGTTTCCCGCCTATCTGGCCCGCTTGGGGGAGCAGGTGGGGGAGGAGCCACCGCAGTGGCAGGCGCTGGAGGAGGATGAGGCGGCACTGCTGGTGATCCAGCTACAGGGGGATAGCGAGTTCCTAGAGCAGCTGCACGGGCAGCAGCTGATCTCCCCGGCCCATGAGCAGTTTGTGGAGTGGCAGGCGGCGCGGACCCACTTCGAGGCGCTCTGGTCGGCGCCATTTACCCAGCGTTATCTGTTTAATACCGCCCAGCCGAGCCTCTTGACCCTCTTCACCAGCATATTTATGCACGGGAGTGCCGAGCACCTGATCGGCAATATGGTGGTGCTGGTGTTGGTCGGGTTGGCGGTGGAGATGGCGCTCGGCTCCCTGCTCTATCTGGGTTTCTACCTCATTAGTGGTGCCGGGGCGGGGGGACTCTACTATCTGGCCCATAGCCATGAGGCGGCCATGGTCCTGGGGGCCTCCGGCGCCATCAGCGGGGTGATGGCGCTCTATGCCGTCCTGTTTGGCCGTCGCCGCATCCGCTTTTTTTATAGCCTGCTGTTCTACTTCGACTATGTGAAGGCGCCTGCCTACATCATGTTGTTGCTGTGGCTTGGCAATGAGCTATTCCAACTCCACCTCGGGGGACCGGGGAATGTGGCCTACGAGGCCCACATCGGTGGCTTGTTGACCGGCGCCCTGTTGGGGGTGGCGGCCAAGCTGAAGGGCAACGCCGTCGATGAGCACTATCTCGACGCCGATATACAGCGCGAGGCGCGGCAGCAGCGGTTTCAGCAGGGGTTGAGGTTGATCGCCCAGCTGCAAGTGGAGCAGGGGATCGCACTATTTAAGGCGCTGCACGAGGAGCAGCCGGAGGAGTTAGAGGTGCTGGTGCAGCTCTTCAAGGCGACCAGCCTGCGCCCCGGTAGTGAGCTTCACCACTACGCCGCCATTCGCCTATTGGCACCGGAACAGGAGGGGTTGCTGACCGCCCAGCGTAGCCACGATATCTTCACCAGCTATCTCAGTAGCACCCAGGGCAAGATCCGCCTCTCCCCCAACCAGCTGTTGGTCCTCACCCGACGCTTTGCCAAGGCGGATCTCAGCGAGACCGCAGAGCGGATCCTGCTCGCCCTGGCCAAGGGGCGTCCTACGCTGCCTGGCTTACAGGAGGCGTTCCACACCCTGGCCGAGTCGTGGCGACGGCGGGGGGATGAGCGGCGCTATCGTGCCCACCTCCAGCGCGCCCAGCAGCTGGCTGGGGTGGTCGCCCCGACCTAGGCGAGACCGCTCCCCTCCAACCGCTCCACCAGTTGCAGGTAGTGACGGATCTCCGGTTCCAGTGGGTGCTGGGGGAAGCGCCCGAGCAGGGAGAGGAGGATCTTCTTCGCCTGGGAGAGGTCGTTTTTATGCTCGCAGAAGAGCTTGGCCGCCAACAGGTAGGCGGCGGGCAGCTGCGGGTGACCGGGAAAGCGCTGGGCGAAACTGCTCAATGCCCGTAGTGCCACCTCCGGGCGGCGGGTGTCGGTGGCCAGTTGGGCGATGCGGTAGGTCTGCTGGCCATCGGCGATGGTAAAGCTGGGATCGAGGCGACTGAGGGCAGCAAACAGCTCTAGCGCCTTCAGGGGTTGCTCCAGCTCCAGCAGGATGGGGATATAGCGGCGTCCATGCTCCAGCGCCTCGCTCTTCTCGCCGAGGGAGAGGAGCAGCTTGTGATAGCGCTCGTGCAGCGGCGGTTCGTTGGAGCGTTGCAGGTGGGCGGCGAGCCGCTGCTTGGCCTCCAACGGCTGCCCCTCCGCCATCAGGATATCGATCTCCGTCAGTAGGGGGTGCTCCGGTGCCGGGGCGCTGGCGGGACGGGGGGCCTCAAACTCCTTTACCTCCTCCAGCCCCAACGGCTCGTGGTACTGGTAGACCACGTAGCCCATCAGGTGAAACATGATGAAGATGAAGTAGCCGCCGATGAAGGTGCTCAACACCAAGAAGAGCCAGGTCGGCATCAGCGGTAGGAGTAGCTCATTGGCCAAGGAGGAGCCGGAGGAGAGCAGGATTAAGAAGAGGTAGAGCAGCAGATAGGGCCAGCCGATGGCGGTGATGACGGCGAAGAGCTTGGTGGGGTTGATCGCCTGGACAAAGCTATTAGTGATGGCCAGGGTGATGACCGAGGCGGGGATGGCGAACAGCGCGGCTATCAGCAGCAGCGTGCCCATGAGCGGTGAGATGCTGGCGACAAAGCCGTTGGCGAACCCTATGGCCATCAGTATTGCGAACTGTTTGAGGGGGAGCAGATTGCCCTCATCAAACTTACTGGTGATGGTCTGGGAGGGGGTGAGCTGGCCGTGGGCGGTCTCCTCTAGGACCACATAACCGCCTTTGAGGATGACGAAAAAGACCAGCAGATAGACCAGCAGCCCAAGGATGGGGAGGAAGCCCAGCAGGGTGGCCAGTGACAGCATCGCTAAATAGATGGCGATGGTCGGATTCGCGGGGTAGGCAAAGATGGCCGGCAGCCGCTCCCAAAACGGCACGATGGTGTTGCCGATCCCGAGGGAGTCCAGCTCGCCGTTGCAGACCGGGCAGCAGACCTCACCATGGCGGGCTTGAGGCACCGGTTTGACGCACTGCGGGCAGAGTGCGATGGCGCAGCGGGGACACTCATAGCGGGCGGGGATGGTGTGGTGGTACTTGCAGTGGACGGTCGGCATGGGGGATTCCCGCGGACTGGAGGGCCCGGCGCATAGAGTAGCGGGGCCGTGGGGTTGTCACCAGCCCTCTTTCTCTGTGTTATTACGGGGTTAGGCGGCAAAAACCTGGTAGATGTGACAGGGTTGGGAGGAAAATCGATAGCCCCTATGACAGCTCTGCCAGCCCGCGTAGCGGGCTTGCCCCTTGCTAGAGCGGGGGTGGCGGGCTGGGCGTAGCGGGATAGCGCGGCCGCTATGGCTTGACGTTCTGACCCCTTCTCTATTGCGCGATGGCCAGCGGGACCCCGTTCTGTCCCGCGATGGCCACTCGGTTACGGCCGCTGCGTTTGGCCTCATAGAGGCCGGCATCGGCGGTAGCGATCACCGCCTCAATGTCCTCTTTGTCGTTGACCAGGGTGAGACCGATGCTCACGGTGATGCCGATCGACCGCCCCTCCAGCGACTCGACACTGCTCCTGGCCACCGCTTGGCGCACCCGCTCGCAGACCGCCCGCGCCAGGGGGAGACCGATCCCGGGCAGGATCAGGCCCAACTCCTCACCCCCATAGCGACCGGCGATGTCATAGGCGCGGGACTCGCTGGCCACCACTTGGGCGACGTTGTGCAGCACCCGGTCACCGCTGATGTGGCCGTGGGTGTCGTTGACCATCTTGAAGTGGTCGAGATCGAGCAGGGCGAAACAGAGCGGCTCGCCATTGCGCCGCGCCCGCTCCCACTCCTCGCGCAGCAGGGTCATGAGGTGGCGGCGGTTGTAGATACGGGTCAACTCATCCCGCGTCGCCAGCTCCTCCAGCCGGGCGTTGGCCTGATGGAGTTGGGTGGTGCGCTCGGCCACTTCGCGCTCCAGCCGTCCGGTCACCAGCCGGGTGGTCCCCCAGAGGGCAATCTCTAGCAGTACAAAGCCGATCACGGCGATGGCCAGGTTGGAGCGCATCGCCTGTTGGAAGGCCATCACCTCCGCATCCACCGTGCGCCAGGCCAGAATGGCGCCGACCGGCGGGGTGTCCGGGTGGCGCTGCGCCTCGTAGTCGAACAGCGGCCAGTGGGTGGCGGCGACATAGTGCTCCCCCAGCTCAAAGAGGTGGGTCTCCAGCTGGCCGAAGGTGTCCCCCTGGGTCTGCATATGGGCGGTGATCAGCGCCTCCACTCCCGGGCGAGAGGTGGCCTCAATGGCGCACTGGCACGCCTCATTGACCCGGGCAAAGTGGCTGCGGACGAACTCCTGCCACATGCTGTTATCCACGTGCTCCCGCTTGAGCAGGGCGGCGATCCCCACCCCCAACTCCTCATCGATCACCCGAAACAGCTCGGTGAACGAGGTCCCCACCTCCACCGCCCCGACGTGGATCCGCTCGCCGTTGACCTGGGCGAAGACCGGAACCACCCCCCGTATGCCGGAATAGATGCGGCCGGTCTCGAAGCCACTGCGGGGGATGAGATCATCGTTGACGTCAACGATGATCTGGCGGATGTCATCCATGCGGTCACCAAAGCGATCCGGCTGGTGGACCCGCAGGAACGAGAGTGAACCGGGGGCGATATGGAAGTGGAGCTGGCGGGCATCGAAGCGCTGGGTCATCTGCTCCCAGGCCGGTCCCACCTCTGCTAAAAGCCGCGCCCGGGCGGCCGCCGCCTGGACACCTCCGGCACCCCCGCCCTCCGCCTCCACTGCCCGCCTTCCGGCGAGGAAGAGCGCCGCCAGGCGGTCGTCGTTGGCGACGAAGGTGGCCATCTGCAACATGTTGTTGAGGGTGGCTGAGAGCCCCACGCGGTAGCCATCCCGCAGCCGCTCCCCCTGTTCTCGCAACGACTCCATGAGTGCATCGCGCGCCGAGAAGTAGCTGACGCTCAGCAGGGAGGCGTCCGTGGCGAATATGGCGAGGGAGAGTAGAAAAAAGAGAGTACGGCGACGCAGCTGCATGGCGGAGATACCTACGGGGTCTTCTATTCTCCCACGCCGCGCCGGTGGGCGGAACCTTTTGCTGGGGCGTCGGGGGGTGGGGTCCCTGCCGGCGTCGATGCCGATCGCCGCCAAATATGTTGTTCCGACCCATTTTTAGCCGACGATTGCCCCCGCAAGGCCGGGTGATAGCATCCCAAGACCATCGCCGACATCGATGGTCAGTTGTGCCCACTTCAAGGGATAAACGCAAAGGAGAACCGCACTATGAACCAGTTGACTCGGGTCTTGGCCGGCACCTTGTTGGCGCTCTTTGGCAGCACGGTTGGCGCTGTGACGTCGGATGAGTCGGCGCTGTTGGTGATTGGCGCCAGCTATGCCAATGGCAATATGCCATTTAATGATCAGGGGGAGGCGCCACTCGATGGCATCAGCATCGGCTACGGCGGCTACCTCTCCCTTGGTCAGGCGCTGGTCCGGGAACCGCTACTCTCCGGCCTTGTGGTCAATGAGGCGCAGGCCGGCGCCACCACGTTTAGTCGCACCGCCTGCAATCCCCAGTGTCAGATGGGGGTCGGTTGGCTGGGCTATGACGAGCAGTTTACCCGCGCCTTGGCGCGGGTCTCGGTGGTTGATCCGGTGACGGGGGAGGTCACCCTCAATGCCCGCTATCTACTCGTCACCTTTGCCAATGACTGCCTCCATGCCGACGCCTTTGGGGTGCCTCAGAGCGCGACCCAACCCTGTTCATTGGCGGAGGTGGATGCCTTTATCGATCGGCTGATCGCCGTGGGGCAGCGGGCCCTGGCCCTCGGCATCACACCGGTCTATGGGGTGATGCCGCGCTGGGAGGATATGGATCTCCCCCTCTCCGGTGAGCTGTTTGGCATCTCTTGGATGGTGGATGAGGCGAGCTACGATGTGCTGCGGGCCCGCCACCGGGCGCGGCTCCAGGCCGAGCTGCCGGGGGCCCTGGTCCTGGACTACTGGAGTGACTTTAACCACGGCGGCGATGGGATCCACCCCGATCGCCGCTCTGTCCTGCGGGCCGCCCGCCGCATCGCCGTGGCGCTGCTACTCAACGACAAGCGCCACTGATGGGACCCCGCCCGGAGCGGCTATGCCGGAGGCGCACTCCGGGCGGGATAGCGCCTTACACCGCATCCACACCGCCATCCACCACCCACACCGCGCCGGTGACATAGGTGGCCTCGGCCTGGGCCCAGATCACCTGGGCGATCTCCTCCGGGCGGCCGTAGCGGCGCAGCGGGATCATCGCCTCCTGCTGGGCGCGGATGGCCTGAAACTGCTCCAGGGTGAGCCCCAGTTTGGTGAGAATCGGGGTGTCCACCGCCCCCGGCGCCACACTGTTGACCCGGATCCCGCGGGGGGCCAGCTCCACCGCCAGGCTCTTGGTGACCGCCTCCAGTGCCCCCTTGCTGGCGGCATAGAGGGCGGCATTGGGTAGTCCGTTGTGGGTGACCACTGAGGAGATGTTGACCACCGCCCCGCGTCGTTGGGCGAGGGCGGGGAGCAGACATTGGGTGAGGTAGATAGGGCCGCGGATGTTGGTATCGGCGAACAGCGCATAGTCGGCCATGCTGCACGCCTCCAGGGGGATGAACTTGGCCGCCGCGCCGTTGTTGACCAGCACATCCAGCCCCTCTGGGAAGTGGCTCGCCACCTGTTCCAGATCGGCCGGTTGCGATAGGTCGGCCACTATCCCCTCGCCCTCCAGCTCCGCTGCCGTCTCCTGCACCGCGGCGGCGTTGCGCCCCAGCACGGCGACCCGGTAGCCCTTCTCCCGGAACAGCCGGGCGGTGGCGAGGCCGATCCCTGAGTGGCCGCCGGTGATGAGGGCGATCTTGTTATCCATATAACCTCCACGTTGTTGGCTGTCGTCCGTTGTGGGCTTGGCGGTCAAGGGGCGGGGCGGTCTGCTGCCTCCTCTGCCCGCGGGGGGAGGGGCCGTGGTGCCGGCCCCTGGTAGTGAATGTCGGTGCAGCGGAGGGGGAGAAAGCCCTCGGCCGGTCGTTCCCGCGCCTCGGCATAGCAGGCCTGTACGCCGCTCATCACCCAGGCGCTGTAGAGGCGATAGATCTCGGTGGGTTGGAACCCTTGATCGGCCAGAAAGGCGGCGACGTAGCCGGCCAAATTGATCCCTTCGGCGTGGTCTCGGGCCAGCACGGTATCGAGGCGCAGGGCGAGGTCGAGATGGGGCCCGCGCTCAAAACCTAACGCCTGGCCCACCCGCTCCATCGCCTCCACCCGCTCGTCGCCGCGGGCGATAGGGCGGGCGTAACCGACGATGACCGGTCGCGTGCCCGGCGGCCGTGGGGCCGCCAGTGCCGTGGCCACCAGCTGTTCGGCGCTCTCCCCTGCGGCGGCGCGCTGCTGGGCCTGTTGGATGAAGCGCCCCGCCGCCTCCAGCACGCCAGGGCCATACATGCGGGAGTCGGCCGCCAGGCAGCCGGCGGCCACCGCCGCCACCGGCGAGCCGCGCAGGGCCCCGGTCAGGGTGCCTATTTGGTTACACCAGATGCGTGCATCGGGCCAACTCAGGCAGATGAAGCTGGCCTCCAGCCACTCCGCGAGGCGCCGTTCCGGCAGACGGCCGACGGTGTTGAGCACCAGCACCTGGAAGAAAGAGCGCTGCCCCACCAGCTCCTCCATCATCGAGTAGCCGTGGTTATAGACCGCCTCGCCGATCACCCAGCCCCCTTTGCGGCTGCGGATCACCCCGCGCGCCTCATCCCAGAGGCGGGTATCGTCAGCGGCTCTACTCCCGTTCGATGACATAGTGCTCGGCGTCCGGGAAGGGCATGGCAGTGATGGGTTGGCGCGCCACCTCAAGGCCGTGGGCCAGCAGGCCAGGGGCGGCGAGCAGTTGGAACAGGCCGGCCCCTTGGCGGGCCTCAAAGCCGAGGTCCGCCAGGGTAGCGGCCACTACCCCCGGCAGTAGCCAGCCCATGTTGTGGGGGGCGAGTTGCTGGGCCAACGCCTCCCCCCAGGCCAGATGGGGGCCGGCGGCGGGCAGGGCCGCCAGCTGTTGGGCGATCGCCCCTGGCAGCGGATCGATACCCCCGTAGCGGGAGCCAAAGCCGGGGAGGGGGTGGTGATCGCCCGCGCTGGGATCGGCCAGTGGCAGGGTGGTGATCACCTCGCTGGGGGCCTCGCCTTTGCGTGCGCTCAGCTGCTGCATAGCGGCCTCCACCTCGCCGCCCCCTAGGTGATCGCCACCTAAGACGGTGAGGGCGATGGGGAGCAGATGGCTGCGCTGGGTGCGGCCGATGCCGGCGTTCATGGCGGCGCGGGTGGCGCCGTGGCGCGGCCCGGGGTTGATACAGGCGATCATCAGCCGCTCCAGCAGGGTCGCTTGGGCGGGGCTGGGCAGTTCGCCGCGGAACAGGAGATAGAGCACCTCGACAAAGCTGCGCCCTGCCATCAGGGCCAGCAGATCGTAGCCCTGACAGTAGCAGCGTTCGGCCAAATAGGGGTTGTGGGGTGTCGGCTGCTCCAGCCATAGCGCAGTGGGTACCCCGCTGGCAAACTGCTCTCCCCGCCCCTCCACTCCTTGGCGCGAGCCGTTCATGGGATCAGTACCGGTAGCTGAGTTCCAGCCACATGGAGCGGCCGGGGAGTGGGTAGTCGTCGGGGATGGTGGAGCCGCCGGTCATCCCTGGGGAGTAGAGGGTGGGGGCGTAGCCCTGCTCATCAAACAGGTTGTAGACGGTGCCCGCCACCGACCAGCCGTTGGCCAGCGCCTCCCGGCGCACGGTCATGTTGACGGTGGTGTAGTCCGCCACCGCGGCGCGTGGATCCCCCGCCGCCCGGGGCTGCTCACCCACCCACGATAGCTGGCCGGCCACACTCCAGCGGTCCAGTGGTTGCCAGGTGGCAGAGAGATAGGCGCTCTGCTCCGGGGTGTTGGGGACCACGTTGCCGGTATCCCGGTCCTCTGAGTGTTGCCAGGCGTAGTAACCGCGCAGGTCCAGGTTGGGTTTGACGGCCCAGTTGGCCTCCAGCTCGAAGCCGTGACCTTTACGGTCGTGGACATTCTGGGCGGTACTGGTGGTGCCATCGGCGTCTGGCACAAAGTCTATGAGGTCGTCGATCTCGTAGTAGAAGACGTTAAACAGGGTGGAGATGTCGAAGCGCGGCCGATAGTCCAGCGCCAACTCATAGGTGTCGATGGTCTCCGGCGCCAGATGGGGATTGCCGAGGGCCACCGGGTTGTTCTGGGCATACTGCTCGCCAAACGAGGGGGCGCGAAAGGCCCGACCATAGAGGAACTTGGTGGTGAGGTCGTGGCGGGTGGCCCACACCAGCGCCAGGCGTGGGTTGGTGGTGCTACCAAAATCGGAGTAGTCGTCGAAGCGCAGCCCGGCGGTCAGCTCCCAATCTGGGGCGAACTTCCACTCATCCTGGAGCGAGATATAGCGCACGGTGCGGTCTTGATCCGCCATGAAGACATACGGCGTGTCGCTGACGTTGGTCAGGCTGCCATCCACCTCACCCTCGCTGCCCGTCAGCACCCCAGGTCCAAAGTTCTTCCGCTCGTTGGTCTCCTCTGCCTGCCGCTTCACCCCCAACCCCAGGCGCCAACGGTGGCCGAGTTGGCCGGTGTAGAGGGTGGTGAGTTCCGCGGCGCTGTAGCGATCCAGGTTCTCCGGACGGGCGAGCGCACCCTGGGTGAAGGTGACTAGACCCGCCGTGGGTTGGGTGCCGATGTTGCCATCCTCACCCACCGGCAGGGTGGCGCCGGCGGGGAAGAGGGTGAACTTGGGGCGGTCGTGGAGCTGATAGTGGCTGAGCCGTATATCACTACTCCAGCCCTCGGCAAACTCACCCAGGCGATAACGGGCGTCAAACAGGGTGAGATCGACACTCTGCTCACCGGCAGGATCGAGCACCTGCGAGGCGCCCGCACCAACGCCGGCATCGCGTATCTGCCAGTGCCACAGATGGAGGTCGAGTGGACCGCGGCTGACATTGAGGGAGGTGTCGATGAGATCGTAGTTGGTGGAGAGGGCCCCTGGGGCGTAGCTGGCGTTGGTCCCCAACTGCTCATCAAACACCGTTTGCAGGTCCCGCCGCACCACTCGGTCGGAGTCGCCGTCACTGTGCATCAGCGCCAGGTTGAAACCGACCCGCCACTCTCCTGTCGTGGTGCCGGCCCGTAGCCAGGCATCGCGTCGCTCAAATGAGCCGGCCCTGGCGCCCGTCTCCACCCCGTCGATGCCGCTCTGGGTGCGGGTGATGACGTTGATCACCCCGGCAAAGGCGTCGGCCCCGTAGACCGCGGAGCCGGGTCCGCGAATCACCTCGATGCGCTCGATATCGGAGACCGGCAGCCGGAATAGGTTAGGGCGGCTGCCGGTGTAGAAGTGGGTGATGGGGATCCCGTTGCGCAGCAGGAGTACCTGGGGGTTTTGATCGGTGTGGATGCCGCGGATCGACCAGGTGGGATTCATCCGGTTGAGCGGTGAGGCGCCGATATGGAGACCCGGGACCATCTCCAACGCCTCATCCAGGGTGGTGGCGCCAAAGGTACGGATCTCTTCGGCGGTGACCACCGAGGCGACGGCGGGCGCCAGATGCAGCGGCTTGGTGGAGCCGGTGGCGATGCTGACGTTCTCCTCATCGCCATACAGCAGCGAAAGCGCCTCTTCAGGAGGGACCGACTGCGCCGCTGCCAAAGGGCAGCAGACCAACGTCGAAGTGACAAAGGCCAGGGAAGGGATGGACTTACGCGCAGCCATAGTCAAAGTTCCCTTGTAGCCGCCACGCCCTGGGCGCTGGCGGGTCACCGATCGGTTGACGCTCCGCCGTGCAGCGGGAGCCAATGCTCCGCCGGCGGGCACGCTACCTGCCCGGTGACAGATTCGGGCATCCAACCCGCCGGGATCCGCTCCCCACAGGTGGCATCAGGCACGTAGCCTAACGCGGCTGCACGTGCCCTCTCTTATTCTGGTCCCGATTCTACCCAGACCCGGATCACCCTGGCCAGTGTGACAGGGGAAGGGTGGGTCACGAGATGGAAATTGAACGCATGAGGGGCGGATTCCACCACTATAGTAGCTGCTTATCCGCCCGGTTGCGTGGGGTTATAGGCCCGCCCGCCGCGTAGGGCGGACGGGCGCTAGGGGTTAGATAAACCCCTTGCGTAGATCTAGCCGTTGGGTCTGACTCTCTCCCCCATGGCTGTGGGTGACGCTCCAACGGACCGTCACCCCCACCTCCAGGCGGGTATCGGAGATGAGGTGGATCGCCAGCCGATCCCCTGCCACCCCGGCAATCGGCTCCAGCAGTGGGAGATAGAGCTGCTCCCAGTGGGTGCGGGGGGCGTCCGGGGCGGTGGAGAGCACCACCCCGGGCACCAGCTCGCTCTGCCACCAGAGGGCAAAGCCGTAGATCTGGAGTGGCCGTGGGAGATCCCACTCGGCATCCCCATGGCGCACACTGCCGTTGCGCTTGTTGAGGTCGGCAACATCGATACGCTGGGCGGGCAGATCGGCCGCCAGCTCTGCGGGGGCGAGGGTGCGCACATACATATTGTTGAGCCCCACCCCTTTGGCCGGGGCGAAGTCGAGCCCAAACCCCACCGTATCCCAGCTGGTCAGCTCACTATGGATGCGATCGGTGATGACCGGGGCGATGAACTGCTCGATACGGCCGGGGATCACCACTCCCTTGGGTTTCAGGAAGCGGCGGGCGTCGTTCAGGGTTTCTAAGATGTTCTCCTCGTAGGCAAAGTTGCCCAGGGTCTCGGAGATCACCAGATCCACCTTGGGGGGCTCCAGGATGTTGCTGGAGTGGTCGTGGTAGAAGTGGCAGTTGCGGATGCGGTTGCGGCGCGCCAGCTGCCGACTCACCTCGATGATCTCCCCCTGCTCGTAGCAGTGGACCTCCTTCGCCCCCAAGCGACTCGCCATGAACCCGAGCAGGCCGGTGCCGGAACCGATGTCGGCCACGGTGGTGCGCCCCGGTTCAATCAGCCGTTGCAGTGCCTGATAGAAGGCCTCGTTGCGGACCCGGTCCGCCAGCATGGTGCGGTGATATTCAATGGACATGGCGACTGCTAGCCCTTCAGCTGGGCCCGCACCTCCTGGATCACCGGCGCCGTCTCCGGTCGCACGCCGCGCCAGATGGCAAACGACTCCGCCGCCTGCTCCACCAGCATCCCGAGCCCATCGACCGCGGTGACCCCTTCACGCCGGGCCCACTCCATGAACGGGGTGGGGCGGGCGGCGTACATCATGTCGTAGGCGAGCCCATCGAGGTGGATGAGGCCGGCCGGCAGCGGCGGCAACTCACCCGCCAGGCTGGCGGAGGTGCCGTTGATCACCAGGTCGAAGCGCCGCCCCTGGAGCGGCTCGAAGCCACACGCCTCCACGGTACCGAGATCGGCAAACTGCTGCGCCAGCTCCTCGGCCCGTTCGCGGGTGCGGTTGGCGATGGTGAGCCGGGCGGGGGCCGCCGCCAGCAGCGGCTCCACCACGCCGCGCACCGCGCCGCCGGCGCCGAGCAGCAGGAGTTCACGCCCCGCCAGTGAGAGGTGCTGGTTGTGGGTGAGATCGCGCAGGAGGCCGAGGCCGTCGGTGTTATCCCCCACCAGGACCCCCTCTGGGCTCCAGTAGAGGGTGTTGACCGCCTTGGCGCGGAGCGCCCGGGGCTCCAGCCGCTCGGCGAGGCGAAACGCCTCCTGTTTGAAGGGGACGGTGATGTTGAGGCCACGCCCGCCGCTGGCGTGGAAGTTGCCGATGGCCTGCGGGAGGCCACCTGGCTCCACCAAGATCGCCTCATAGCTGAGGCGCTGGCGGGTCTGGGCGGCGAAGCTGGCATGGATGAGGGGCGACTTGCTATGGCCGATGGGGTTGCCCATCACCCCATAGCGGTCGGCTGGGCTATCGAAATCGAGTAGGGACATGGGAACGGCTCCGGTCTGGGGTAACGCGCAGAGGGCCGCTGGGCGCAGCCCGCCTACGTGAACGTGGCCCTCAGTATATAGAAGAAGATAATGGCCAGAATGGCGCCGGCCGGGAGGGTGACCACCCAGGAGAGGAAGATGGTGCGCACCACATGGAGGTTGAGGGCGGCAATCCCGCGGGCGATCCCCACCCCCAATACCGCCCCCACCAAGGTGTGGGTGGTGGAGATGGGGAGGCCGGTACCGGAGGCCAGGACCACCGTGCCGGAGGCGCCGAGGGTGGCTGCAAAGCCGCGGCTGGGGGTCAGTTCAGTGATGCCGGTGCCCACCGTGGCCATCACCTTGTGGCCATACATCACCAGCCCGAGCACGATGCCGACCCCGCCCAGCAGCAGGATCCAGGCGGGGGTGACGGATTTGGCCGCCACCTGGGCGGTCTGCGCCGCAGAGACCACCGCCGCCACCGGTCCGACGGCGTTGGCCACGTCGTTAGAGCCGTGGGCGAAGGCCATGGAGCAGGCGGTGGCCATCATCAGCACGCCGAACACCCGCTCCACATTGGCAAAGTGAAACTCCCGATCGGCGGCCGGATCGGTGGGGACCCGCCGCACGTAATAGACCCCAAAGGCCCAGACCGCTATGCCGCAGAGGATGGCCAGCAGGTAATTTTGCAGCGTGGAGGTGTGCAGGCCGACGTGGGAGAGCCCCTTCATCAGCGTCATCAAGGCGATGACGAAGCCGACTAAGAACATATAGATCGGCACCCAGCGGCGGGCGCTGGCGAGGGGATCGCGGGTGTCGAGGATCAGCCGTTGCACACTGGAGAAGAGGGCGTAGGCGACCAGGCCGGCCAACAGCGGTGAGACCACCCAACTGGCGACGATGGAGCCCACCTTGGCCCACTGCACGGAATCGACACCCAGCCCCACGGCGGCAAACCCGACGATGGCGCCGACGATGGAGTGGGTGGTGGAGACCGGCCAGCCAAAATAGGTGGCGATGAGCAGCCAGATCCCGGCCGCCAACAGCGAGGCGAGCATACCGAAGATGAGCAGTTCGGGGGCCTCCGCCAACAGGGCCGAGTCGATCATGCCGTTGCGGATGGTGGCGGTGACCTCACCACCGGCGAGGAAGGAGCCGGCAAACTCAAATAGGGCGGCGATGATGATGGCCTGGCGCACGCTGAGTGCCCCCGAGCCCACCGAGGTGCCCATGGCGTTGGCGACATCATTGGCGCCAACGCCCCATGCCATGAAGAGGCCAAATAGGCAGGCGAGCAGCACATAGACGGTGCTGTATTCCATAGAGTCTCTTTGTGTTGGGTTCAGCGGGCGAGCATCAGTAGCAGCCGTCCCCCCACCCCTTGGGCATGGTTGGCCAGCTCGCCGATGAGCTCGACGGCGCGGTACATGAATACGGCATCCACCGGCGGCAGCTGCTGTTCGTGCCGGAAGATGGCGCTGCGCACCTCGACCTGCATGGCATCCGTATCGCCCTCGATGGCGTCCAGCGTGGTCACCATCCCCTCCACCAGCGCCACCTCACGGCCATGGAAGCCGGTCTCCACCAGCTCATCCAGCTCATCAATGGCCTGCCGTGCTTGGGCGCTGGCATCGACGCTGCGCCGCACGAAGTTCATCAAGGGGGCGTGGATCTCGGGGGGGAAGTTCATCTTGCGGCCCAGGATCAGGCCGGCGATATCTTTGGCGGTGATGGCAATGCGATCCTGCTCCGTCAGCACCGAGAGGATGTCGCGGCGAGAGAAGGCCATCATCCAGCCACTCGGTAGGTGGAGCCGGAGGTCGTTTTTTAGGCGATCCGCCTCTCCCACCTGGGAGGCGATCTGCTGCTGACGCTGCCCGGCCAGCACCCACTCCCCCTCCAGGGCTGCTTCAAAGAAGGGGATGAGCCCCTCGGCACAGCCGTGTACCTTGGCCATGTGCTGCTGCAATGGCCGCACAGGCGACTTTCCGAACATGTTGAAGATGTGATTCATCCCAATTCCCCCGGGCGAGCGCCGCGAATTATGACAGCAAGATGACAGGTGAATAAAGGGTGAGCGCTACCCTTCTGCGTCCCCTTGAGGGCAGAGGTGGGTGGCGCAGCGTTCAGTATGGGGGGGAGGGCGCTGGAGTGGGAGGGGGTCCCCCCTGGCGTCAGGCCAGGGGGTGGGGGAGGGGATTACTGCCCGCCGACGGTGGGGGCCGGTATCTGGATGAGGGGGGCGGTGACCATATTGGCCGGCACGACCACCGTCGCGGCCCCCTTCTCGGCGAAGCGCATGAGCGCCTGGTTGGCCTCGTGCTGAAGGTACTCACGGGTCAGGGAGGAGTTGATGATGCGGTTGGCCTCAGCCAACCCCTTGGCCCGTTCGATCTCGATCTGCGCCTCCCGCTTGGCGGTCTGCTCCTTCACCTCCATCGCGGCCAGCCGCTTCTCCTGGGCCACTGCATCGCGGATCGCCTCTTCGATGGATTGGTCGGTCAGCAGGGCGCGGACCACCACTCGACTGATGAGAAAGACCCCCGGATCGGTCCGGTCCAGCTCCCGCTGGACCGAGGCCAGCACCTGGTCCTCGATATCGGAGCGGCGGGTGTGCATGGCCAGGGAGTCGTGTTTGGCCACCTCTTCGTAGACGGCGTTGCGCGCCACCGAGGTGACTAGGCGGAAGGCGGGCAGATAGGCGGCGATCTCCGGGTCCCAGAGCGACTGGCCGGCGTACTTCACCTCCACCTCGGCCACCTTGTCTGCCTGCACCCGGTAGTAGACCACCACGTCCAGGTCGGCCAGTGAGAGGTTGTCCTTGGCCTTGGGTCGCATATCATCCAGCGCGACCTCGATCTCTTTGGCCGAGAACTCACGCACCGTCTGGATCACCGGGGCCTTGATGAAAAAGCCGGGGGTGATCTCCTGCATACTCAGCTTGCCCACCGTGGTGCGTAGGCCGACATTACCCGACTGGATGGTGCCACCGGTGGAGATGATGGCGGCGGCGAGGGCGATCAGCAGTACCAGGATCAGGAACGATCGCACGACACTGACGACATTACTCATAGGACTCTCCCAGGCTGGTCTCCGCCCTGAAAGGGGGCGGTTGCGTAGGCACATTGTAAACATGCCCCGGCCAATTGCGGCCGCTGGGAGTCCCCGGCCGCGGGGGCACGCGGCCGGGTGGAGTGGGGTGTGGTTCCGGTTACAGCCCCTCGGGACCGAGGGCCATATCGCCCGCCATGCGACGGAGCTTCTTCAGTGCCTCCAGCTGGATCTGGCGCACCCGCTCCCGGCTTACACCCAATTCGGAGCCCAGCTCCTCCAGGGTGGCCGGGTCATTACCATCGAGACCGAAGCGACGGCGCAGGACCTGCTGCTGCATGGGCGAGAGCTGAAAGAGCAGCAGCTCCACATTGGCCCCGAGTTGGGATTGGTGCAGCGATTCGCCCGGCTCATCCCCCTCCGCCTCCAGGGTATCGAGCAGGGTGCCATCCCCATCCTCGCCCCGCGGGGCGTCGATGGAGGAGGTGCGCCGATCGAGGGAGAGTAGCTCCCGCACATCGTCGCTGGTGCGCCCCATCTCCTGGGCGATCTCATCAACACTCGGCTCGCGGTTAAGGCGTTGGCGTAGTTTGCGGGCAACGCGCAGGCAGGCGTTGATCTCCTTGGCCAGATAGGCCGGGAGCCGCACGGTGCGCACCTGGTTGATTAGGGCGATCTCGATCGCCTGGCGGATCCACCAGATGGCGTAGGTGGAGAAGCGAAAACCGCGCTCCGGGTCGAACTTCTCCACGGCGCGGATGAGTCCAAGATTGCCCTCTGCCACCAGATCCAGCAGCGGTAGGCCGCGGTTGAGGTAACCCCGTGCCACACTGACCACCAGGCGCAGGTTGCACTCGATCATCCGCCGCCGGCCGGTGGGATCACCTTGGCGGGCGAGACGGCCGTAATACCCCTCCTCTTCAGCGGTCAAGAGCGAGGAGTAGCCGATCTCCCGCAGATAGAGATAGGCGATGTCCCGATCGCCCTCACCCGGTTCGGCGCTCGCTGTCGGCGCCTCCCGCGCCGGCGTGTCGAACGCCTCTTCGGGCTCTAGTTCATCCTCAGGTTGCGTTTCCATATCCTCTTAGCGGCTCCCCCATGTAGCCGGCGGCCGCAAGCAAGCGGCCATCGCCGTCCGAATCTCTCTTACTCGCCGGCAGATGGCAAGTATTTTTCATCCATTAATTCGTTAAATAGCCAACTTGTTGTGTGGGGGGGTGTTAGGTTTGAGATACAGGGAATCGGGCGGATTTCGGAGAAAAACTCCTGAAGAACAGAAGCTTAGGAGAAATTCAGCGGATTGGGAATTAACAGTCGGTTTGAGGCAAATTTCGCGTTTTTTCCAGCAAAAAATGGCGGAAAAACTGGAGAAAAATAGCCCGTCTTTTTCCCTTGAAATTCCCTTCGAAGGGCACTTCAATGCCCTTCAACCCCCCTGCAAATAGCCCTGCACCAGGTCGAGAATCTCCTCCAGGTCGTCGTCGCCCACACCGAGATAGGGGCGGGCGGGGACGGCGGCGGGACCTGGAGGCATGCCTGGCAGCCCGCCGAACTGGTGGATCGCGGCGTAGTCTAGGTTGGACCCGACCGCTGCCCAGTCGGGTCCGTAGGAGACGCTACCCTCCACCGAGCGGCGGAGCTGTCCAATCACCTGGAGGATGGGGTGGTCACCGCGCACACCTCCCCCGATCTTCCTCTCGGTGGTCCCCTCTTTCAGGGGCACCCAGGGGGTCCCGGTAGCTGGGTCGGATTCATTCCCAAATGCCCGGAGGGAGGCGTCTTTGAGGACCCCGGCGATGTCCCGCATTACGGGGGTGAGGTCCTGGCCGCGGATCAGCAGCTCGTGGAGGACATCCATCACCTCCTGGTCATCGAGCCGGACTTGGATTGAGATCACGGGGTCTCCGCCTCGGCAGGCGCATCGGTCCCCAGGTACTCCCCCAGGGAGTTGTACCAGCCGGGTGCTCGCTGGCCGGACACGTTGACGAGGTCGGTGCCGGATATCGGGTGGCGGGTTGTCGAGCCGTCCTTCATGCGCTTCTGCACGAACGTCCGGCCCCCATCCTCCACCTGATAGTGCAGCTGGAGCACATCGCTGACGAGTGGGGGCAGCTCGGCCCCGATATACTCGGCGCGGACGTTGTACCACCCAGCCAGGGTTACCGGCTCACCGGCGAGCCTGCCAAGCGTCTCCAGCGACACCTCGCGAAGTGGCTTGGTGAGACCATCCGTTGCACGCTGCACGGAGGCCGCGCGGCCATCGGGCCGCACCTCGTAGAACACGTCCGAGATGGTGTCGCCATCGAGCGGCATGCCAGGCGCCCATGAGGTCTTCTCCTGCCAGTGAGGGCCCGGCACGAAACTCCGGTCAGCGTCATCGAATTGTTCGGCCATGTCACAGCTCCGTCATGGTGATGATGTACTTGCCCCGCTCCTTGTCGACCTTGTCGACGCGGAACCGCGTACCAGGCGCGAAAAGGACTTCGCGCTCGGCGCCGTACTGGGAAAACCGGGCGATATTGACGCCTGTCTTCCCATCGATCTTCATGATCACATTCCCGTCGAACGCTGCCTCGTCGCCATACGAGGACGAGACAAATGAATTTTCCTCTACCTCTGCGCCTTCCTGGTAGCGCTTCAGGACCTGATCCAGAGCATCCGGCTTGAACGTCGCCCCGCGGATCGACGGGCCGACAAACCGGGGCATCTTTTGTAACCCTTCCTGAGCAGCATCGACATACGCCTGGAGGTACGGATCCGTCTCGTACTCGCCCGCCCGCAGAGCGATGTTCAGCGGCTTGTAGGCGCCGCCAGTATACATTCTGATGGCGGCCGACTCCTCGACCGTCAGCTCCGGCAGCCCTAGCTTCTGCTGCTGGGCGTTCATGGCGCGCAGGCCCCATGTGTCCACCTCGCCGCCGAACTTCTGGAGCCCGAGGGCGCGCTGGGCGGGGGAGAATCGGGGCGGTGGCGGTCTGCCGTCGCGTGGCGACGAGGCAGGGCGGGCCGGGGTCATGTCGACCTCCGATCCCGGTAGCGGGGCCCAAGGGGGCTTCGCTGGAGTTGGCGCAACTGGCGCCGGCGTGGGCACCAGCTTTGGCGGTGGCGGCGGCGGCACCTTCTTCTTCGCTTGCGCCAGCGCCTCCATCCCAGCCTTCCCAGGGTTGTAGCTCCACCCCGGATCCGGCTGGAACCACATCTCCTTCCCGGTGGACTTGTCCATGTACCGCAGACGGGTGACCGGCTTGGTGATGGGGTTGCCGTCGTCGTCCTGCCCCACCCGTACCTGCACCTGTTCGAGCTTGCCGGCGCTGGATTCCACCTTGAGCCCTTCCTTGTCGAGGCGCTTCTTGCTCAAGGTCCGCACGCCGCAGCGGCAATTGAAGCCGTTGGGCGGATAGATGGAGTCCCAAACCGGGTCGGTCGCCTCCCATACCCGGCCATGCAGGGCCGCGTGAGTGGGTCGGGTGCGGCCATCCTTGACGGCCCAGTATTGCCAGTAGGGCCGAGACTTCTGGTTCTCCGAGTCGAACTTGTACCCGCCGACCGAGTAGGCGGTCATCATGTTGACGCGGTAGATGGTGGAGAGGCGGCGGGGGGAGCCCCATTGCACGGGCACGCTGGTGCCGGGGTAGACCTCCAGGATCTCCCCGGTGTCTGGATCGATGGCCTTGCCCCACCATCCTTTCTTCTGGCAGACCGTGGTCATCTCCTTGATGAACCACTTCTCGGTCTTGCCTTCCTTCAGGGATTTCGTGATGGCGTTCTGGATATCCTCCTCCAGATCCAGCCGTGCGAGGTGGGCGACGGTGAACGCCTTGGCATGGGCCTCCTCATACAGCTCATGCCAAGAGCCGGTGATCACCAGTTCCTTGGCTTCAAAATATTTGACCGCCTCCTCGGGCGTGAGGCGGATGGCAAAGCCAAGATCGACATCACTCATCGGCCGCGGCCGCCCGCTGCTGCGCCTGGAGCCGGCCATACAGCTCGCCGACGAAGATCACCCGGGCGAGGAGATCGGTGAGCTGCTCGAAATCCATCTTCGGGAACAAGGCTTCGAGCCGTGACATCAGCGCTTCGGGATCGACCCCTTCACGCACCTCATCGAATAGCGGCTTGAGCATGGCTTCCGCGATCGGGCCGAGTTCCTTGTCCAGATTGACCGCTTCCATCGCGGTGAAATCGTCGTCCACTCCCTTTGCGAAATCGAAACCGCCGCGAGAGAAGGCTTCGAAGCTGGGCGCGGCGGGCGGCTTGCTTTCACCGAACCCCGGCAGCACCGCTTCCCCATCGACCGGCGCCGGGATTTGCAGGCGTTCATGGGCGAACTGCACCGGCACCTGCACGAACGCCCGCGCCTTGTCCAGCACCTCCACCCAATCCTTGCGGGCTTCGGCCTCTTCATAGAATTCGAAGGTGGGCGGCACGGCGCCGGGGACGTTCAGTTCGGTGATCCACGCGAACAGCTCGTTCATCGCGTCGGAAATCACCGTCCGATCGGATTCGTTCACCGCCTCCTCGCGCCCGCGGTGGGTTTCGGAAGCGGCCCGAGAACCGTTCCCCTGGATCTCGGTCGCCAGCGTCTGGGAGGTGAGGGCCTTCGAGATCTCCCGATTGCATAGCGAGATGAGGCGTTCCTGCGGCAGTTGCTGGCCGCCGCCCTTGTTCTCGACCAGTTCGACCAAGCCCCCTTCTGGGATGGCGGCGACCGCGTCCTCGATCATCCTTGCGAGGGCGTTCGCCAGCGCGTCCTGCTCCGGCTTGGGCGTCCCCAGCGGGTAGCGTCCAATGGCCCAGGGAATGCCGTATTTCTCGCAGAATTTGACAAAATAGCGGTAGCCGGAATTCTTGAATGTCCACGGCCAGAAGCAGGAGGAGAACACCGCCACCCCATAGGGGTTTTCGTGGCTCGGCATGTGCCGCGTCATCAGCCACTTGTAGGCGCCGAGTTCGAGCCCGCTGATCTGATTTTCGCGGGTAAGCAGGCGCAGCTCGTTGGAGTCGGAGCCGAACGCGAAACGCCGGTTTGGTTTGTCGAGCACCGCCTCCGGCATGAGGTACTGACCTTGCCGCGCCCATACCACCTCATGGACACGGAACCCACGGAACACGGCGCCGGCCATGTTCCAGATCACGTCCGGCCAGCGCATGCCGGGCGCTGGCCGCTGGGCCATGAGCTGTTCGCACAGTGCAAACGCTTGCACATCGGAATTCGAGTAGCCGCCCGCCTGGACCCGCCACTCGAATCCGAGCAGACCGGAGCGGATGGAGCGCAGATCCCCCACCACATGGGCATCGGCGGCGAGGCCGTCGAACACCTCCTCGGAGCGTCCCAATTTGCGCAACACCGTATCGGGGTTGGGCAGGACGGTCAGCGCAGAAAAGAACTTCGGATCGGTGGTGCGGGTGGCGATCTCGCGGGCGAGGTTCGCACGGCTGGCCTTGGCCAGGTCGATCTTATCCATATCTCGATAGGTCCGTACTGTCGCGGCGACCGCGGGTTGTGATCTGGGGTAGGCCACCGGCGCCGGAGACCGCCGCCATCCACAGCATCTGGAGTGCGTCCGGTCCGTCGTCGTGGTCCGCCTTGGGGAAGTGCGTCAGCTGGTCGATGAGGGTCCGTTGCGACGGGTGCAGCCGAATGAGCCCGTTGGCCATGTGCGGCTGGAGCGACTCGATGCGCAGGATCTTGTCGGCGATGGGCGATACGGCGCGGGCCGGTACCGGGTAGCCGCGGGCGGCCGACCGCTTCACCAGCTCCGAGCGGAGGAACTCCTGAAACTGCACCGTCTCGATCACCCACAGCAGGCAGCGATACTCCTGGTGTAAGGCAATCACGTCCTCGATGATGCGGTCAGGCAGGCGTTTCCGGATGGCCGCCTCCACCACATCGAGGATCCCGGTCTCCCGATTGAATCCCCCCACCAGGATGGCGGACGGGTCACGGGACGCGCCGGCCTTGCCGAGCGACGGGTCGCAGGAGCCGAAGAAGAGCCATTCCCGCAGCCGGTTCACCCAGAAGGTGATCACCTTGGCGAACGGGGCATCGTCATCGGAGAGCGGATCGTTCTGCAGCTCGGAATCGAATGAGGCATGCCCATCCCGGGCCCGGGTCACCATCAACTCCACCAGCGGGCGGCCGGCCGGCCAACTCACCTCGGCGCCGGCGTTCATCGCCGTCGCGCGTTCTGCATAGAACGCCTCCGCCGCCGCCTTGCTGTCGTTGAGCAGCAGCTCCTCCCAGCGGTCCCACAGGTCCATTCGGTGGGGCCAATGGATGAGGGCCTTGAACTTGCGGCTGTTCCACAGGGGGTTCTTGAGCAGCCGCGCCAGCACCGAGTCGTAATGCAGGATGGTGCCGATGATGATCACATCGAACTTGGCGCCGGCGCCGCCCAGCTTCAGCACCGCCTTGGTGAGCCAGCTTTGCAACTTGTCGCGCTGCTCTGGGGTGCGGACGTTCTCATCGTTCTCCAGGTCGTCCCCGATGAACAGGTCGGGGCGGTGCGGGCCATGTCGGCGACCGCGGATGCGCTTGCCGGAGCCCACCGCCTCCACCTTGCGGTCGTTCGCGGTGACAATGACGCCCGCCTGCCACACACGGCCGCGCCCAGTCGCTTCCGGGAAATCCATCGACAGGCGCGGATTGCTCTCCAGCTCTGCCTTGATGGCCTCCAGCATGATGGCCGCCTGGTCAAAGGCATCCATGCCGATCATCGGGTACCACTTCCTACCGGTCACGAGACACCACAGCACGAAGAGCTGGCTGGTGATGGTGGACTTTGCCTCGCCGCGGGGTGCGGCGATTGCGTCGGTCTCGCTCTGGTCGGAGTCGGCGATCTCCGGCAGCCGGCGATACAGATAGTCGTGCAGCCGGCTATTCGGCTTGGTGACGTAGTGCGGGAAGTAGGTGCGGGCGAAGAACTCGAAATCGGTATCGGCCCGCTCCCGGCGCGCCTTGGACGCTGAGGGATCCGGATCAAAGCCCGAAACCTGGGCCTCGATCTGCGTGCGGAATTCAGCCGCCAGTTCTGCGAGCTGCTGGGCGAACTGACGGGTGGAGAGCTTAGCCATAGAGGCGGCTCAGCTCCTCGCCGAAGGGTTCCAACACCTCCAGCAGCGCCGGAGCGTGTTGCGGGTAGCGAGTACGGAGGTACTCGACAAACCGCTCCAGTACTTCCAGGGCCACCGAGAGCTTAGCGAGCTTGCCATCACCGCCCCCGGCCGCCTTCACCGTCTTGGTGTAGGCATCGGCCAGCTTGGCGATGGCCTCGGCGCGGACGATGGCCGGGATCTTGTTATCCTGAAGTTCCTCCATTGTGAACTGGAACAGCAGGGCGAAATCCTCCAGCACTTGGGTGGTCAGATCGCCCAGCCCACCGACCACCATGCGGGCGGCCTGGCGCGCCCGGTCCCAGTCGTCCCCGGTTTCTTTGCCCTTCGCCTTCCAGCTGCGAACCGTAGCGAATGCCACCCCATGCTTCTCTGCCGCGGCCTCCAGTGAGAGGCGCTCGACGACGAAGGACCGGCGGACTGCCGCGCGGAGTTCTGGGGGATGAGCCACTCACCCCTCCCCGCGCAGGCGCTGCGCCAGCAGGCTGGTACCCACGCCGATAATTCCACCGGGCGGCCGGCGCTGGACCCCCGGCACATCGGCTCGGCCCAATGCGACATCGATGCCGCGCTGGGTGAGCATGGCGGCACCAGCCTGGTGCTCCACCAACCCCTGCTCGGCCAGCCACGCCACCTCGGTCCGCACCCGGTCCAGGCCGATGGCCAGCGCATGGGATTCCAGCGCATCTTGCAGCAGCTGGAGCGGTGCGGTGTAGGACGGCTCCCGCTCCAGCGCCTCCAGCAACATGCGCCGGATGAGCCCGGCATGCCGCTCCCGGTAATCCGTCACGGTGTCTTTCCCATCAGGTGGTGGTGGATGGTCTCCAGCAGGCCCCGCATGCCGGACGACTCGCCCACCAGGCGCTGGACCTGGCCGGAGAGATGGCCGACCGAGCTGTGCACCTCGGAGGCGAGGGCATCGATCCGGGCGTGCAACCGGATGAGGTCATCCTCGGAGGGTGCGTGCTCCACATGGGTCTCCAGTACGGTCATGCGTCGGTCCAGCGCCGCGATGTCACGTGCGTTGGCTTCGGCGTGTTGGGTGAGGTCAGCCCGCTGCACGATGGTGGCCCGGATGGTCAGCGCGGCCCAGGCGGCCAGCACCGACAGGATGGTGGTGGCGATCGGCAACCATTTCAGGATTTGGTCAAGCATGCAGCCCCCCGCAGCCGGGTGGCCGATTCCTCCCACGCGGTGGCGCCGAACAGATCGACCGCCCGCCACATCAACTGCGTCGTGATCGGATGAGTGCCCCACTTGGGCATCGCATCCAGGAAAACGCGGTCCGCGTCGCCTTTGGAGATGCCCGGTGGTTGGGTGCGATAAAGGAAGTCGTGGATGATCGCCGGCACACCGTATCGACCCCAGGGCGAATAGAGCCAGTGCAGCCACCAAGGCACCGATGCGAAATCAGTGACGAAGCCGACCGGGACAACGATCGCCTGGCGCAGGTGGGCCGAGTGGTAGCGCACCTCCTCGGTCAGCTGCCAATGCTTGCCATCCGGTAGCGGCCGCAGGGCTGGAAGCATCTCCGGAGTGATCGCCACCCGCTGCGTGGCGGTCAGTCGTCCATATAGGGACCAGAGCCCACCGGCCAGGCCGGCCAACGCGAGCAGCCCCGCCGGCATCGAGGGGACGAACAGCAGGTGCAGCAACCCGGCGATGCCTGCGCCGACCGAGAGCAGGGAGCCGCGTACGCCGTGTGATGCAAGGAGGTGCTTCATGGCAGCAGCTGATGCAGCCCAACCGCCAGCCGCACCAGCTCAAGGCCAGCGTCGACCAGCTCCCGGGCGCGGTCGGCGGATGGGGTGGCACGGTAGGCATCGTAGGCGACCCGCAGCTGGTCGTGGCGCCGCCCGAACGCCTCCAGCGCTCGCCGGTCGTCGGCGCCGAACGTGTGCAGGTGCGGCCCCACCAGTGCGCGACCATCCAGGTACAGCGCCTCGGCCCGCGCCAACACCAGGTCAAATTCGGCGGGCGTGGGCAGGGTGGTCAGGTCCCGCGGCCGATCCAGCTCGGCCAGTAGGGCGTCCACCTGCACCCGCAGCTCCCGCCAGCGCGCCTGGTCCTCCTCTGGCCACTCCCCGACGTGCTGCTCTACCCGGGACAGCGCGTGATCGATCTCGTCGCGAGCGGTGAGCACGCTGGTGGCGGTGGCCACCGCGGTGGCCAGGTGGGTCGGATCTTCCTGGTTGGCGCAGCCCACCAGGGCAGTGACTGCAATGGGGATGGCGATGATCAGTTTCTTCACGGGGTTCTCCTTTTCCTGTCAAAAACAGTCCGGCCGTGCCACAGCCCGACCCAGGGCCATGAAGCCCTTCTGCAGATCAGTGGTGGCGATATTCGCCCAGAGGGGATCGTGCTCGGGCAGTTCCAGGCGAATGCGTTCGATGAGCTGGCCGATTTCGTTGCCCTTCGCCTTGATGGCGTTCATCAGGTCCAGCTCCTGCTGGTCGAGCGCGCGATAGCCGGTAATCGGGGGTGGGGTGTAGAGGGGGTTACTGCTCGCCGTATCCATCGGTGTGTAGCCGGACTCGAAGGCGTGAGCCGGGGAATAGCTCTCGTACCCGTCCTCGTACCGAACCCAATAGCCGCCCACCTGCGGGTTGTGTTTGGTGATGAAATCACTTGTCACCACCACTGCGGGCATCCCCTGTTTTGGGAAGAGGTTCCACATAAAATCGTCGATTTGGCGGGTTCCTTCGATGCGAAAGGCTTCCACCACCTTGTGGGACTGGAATATCGGGAACATCAGGTCTTCGCTCCTGTGACGCGGGTTAGCGCTTGGTCAATCGAATGCAGGCCGGGGACATAGACCGTGCGCACCGCGCCGCCCGGACCCACCGGCGCCTTCACGGCAGTGAGCAGAGAGCGGCGCGGCTGCTGTCCGGCAACGGCGATGGAGACGTGAGTCCAGCGGCCGAACTCGTGGATGATCTGGTCGGCAACTGCGGGGAGGTTGCGGTGGATCCAGCGACACACCTCCAGCGGCGCAACGCCCGGACAGAGGATGTCGGCGGCCAGCCCCTCAAGGTGCTGGCTCTTCGCGGCCCCGCCCACCAGGGTATTGACCTCCGGAGAGCGGTACCCGGACAACACCACCGTCGGGCCAAACGCCTCCCGCACCGGCTCCAGCACGGAGTGACAAAGTCGCTGGAGGTTGGCCATCACCGGAGACGCCTCCGGCACGACGATGTCGATGCCGTGCCGAGTAGCGGTCTCCGAGTGCGTCAACTCGGCGAGGGTAAAGTGGGGCGAGATGCGCATGCAGCCCTCCGGGTAAAGTGGTCGGCGACATAAAACCGGACCCACTCCCGGCACCAGGCCGGCACCTCGGCCAAGGCGGTAGTGCGAGCGTCCCGTGTCGGCAGTTCGATGATGCGGGCGGCGTAGTGACGCGGCCACGGATCACCGGGGTACCATTCACGGTACGTTGATGGGTCCATACCGGGCCAGATTGCCGGTGGACGGGGGATTCGAGGAGGGGGAAACACTTCCCCCAGGCGGGGGGTGGGGGGACATCAGTCTCTCGGGGAGAGGGTACGGGCGTCAAGTCAGGCGAACAAATCGCCCGTTGGGTCCGGCGAGCGGTCGCGGGCGGCCTGGCGGATCTGCTTAACCCGACGCCAGGTGATCCCCAGTTCGTGTGCCACGGCCCGTGCGCTCTTTGCACCGCTACCGACCGCCTCCAAGAGATAGTGGTTGCGGAGCTGGGCCAGCAGCTTATCGGATTTCGGTAAATCGACCGTGTCGCCCGCGAGCGGCGATGCACACAGCGCCGCCAGTGCCGACGGCGCGATCACATCGCGTAGCGCGGTCTGGTCTGGGTGGGTGGGGATGTAGAGAGGCAGCCCGCCGCGGGCCTCCAGGAGGCGCAGCGTCTCCGCCACCCCCAGGAGGCCCACCAGCTGCCGCAGCAGCGGCGGCAGCAGGGAGGGATCGATGATGTCGAGGTCACTCGACACCAACGCCCTCCCGGAGGGACCAGCTCTTCAGCCCCTCGATGCAGGCGTTGAGCCCGGCGGACTTCGCCCACTCCAGTTGGGCGGTCTTGGTATGGTGCGCGCACCACTTCACCATCGCCGCCTCGCTCCTATCCCGCACCACCCCCGCGTCGGCGAGAGCGCACCAGAGGGCGGTGATCTTCTCGATGCGCGGCCGGCGCCAGTCCTGCGAGCGCGGCCGGCTTTTCCCGGTGGGTTTGAACCCCTTGGCCTTCATCTCCTCCAGCGCCGCCTCAAGGCCGCCGATGGGCATGGTGGTGGCGGAGTACCGGCCCTTGACCTGCTTGGCGCCGTGTCGAGCCAGGAACAGGCGGTAGGCCTCCTCATCCATACCGATGTCGGCACGGCCGACTTGGAGCAGGGTGTAGAGGTGCTTGCGCGGGTCGGCTTTGTTTGAGGCGGTGCTGTTGTTTTTCATATCACGCTGTACCCGTGGCTCTCAAGAAGTTTCTTGGCCCGCTCAAGCTCTACCGTAGCCCGCCGCAGTTTTGGATCAAACGGTTTAGCGCCAAGCCATGCTCGAACTTCATTCACTTCCCTGAACGTCATGCGCTTGCCGCTATTTCTCCATTCCCAATTTTCGCATGGTCGCCACCCAGGCAGCGCCACGGACATTCGATATACATCAAGGTCATCTCTGCAAAGAACTTGACAATCCTCCTTGCTAGAGAAACCGCAACGCCGAAGCGCGTGTATCGTCCGGGTCGTTAGGCCTCTGTGCCACGGAATTAGTTGCCGAATAGTCTCCGCCTCGATTCGCTTCTGCCCCGGATTCATGCCACCGCCTTCGCGGGCTCGGCCCGCTCGATCTCGGAACTGAAGGGCTTGGCGACGAACTCCTCCTTCTGCGAGATGGTGATCCCGGCCACCCCCTTCACCGCCTCCGGTTCGGAGAGGATCGCCTCCTTGTTCACCTCCTCCTTGGTGCGGACGAACCGTTTAAGTCCGAGCCGCTTCAGGGTCTCGATCACCACCGCCGGCTGCCGCACCGTGACGCTGGGCGGCGTGGTGCGCCAGGCCACATCGCCCGTGGCCAGCTTGGCCGTCTTGCCGCCCTTGGCGAGCAGCTCGCCACGGTGCGCTTCGGCCCAGGCGTGCAGGGCGGTGAACTTCGTTTCGATGGCGCTGTTGACAGGCTTCGCCAGCTCTTCATAGCGCCCTTTGATCACGCTCAATTCGTCATTCATCGCCGCTTCGATGCGGCTCACCTCCCGTTGCAGATCGCCGATTTCCTGCAAAATAATCTCGGCCTCGTCCTGGGTAGCCGGCACCGCGAGGGTGTCGGTCTTGATCCGATTACGCTTCGCCATCGTTCTGCTCCTGTCGATTTAATTCCAGTTCGTACTGTTTCACCAGCTCCCCCGGTCGCATCCGCCGCAGCGCCGCTTCCTGGCGCAACGACGACAGCGCCCGGACGTGGAACCAGTCCACCGTAGGCTGCAGCTCCTTGGCGTTGCGGGCGATGTAGTACCCGCCGCCGGCGCTGCTCTTGTGCGCCACCGGCATCCCTTCACGCCGCAGCTCCTCCACCAGCGAACGGACGATCCGCGACTGGTCGTAGCGCCGCCACGGGATCACCACCTCACCGGTGATGGCCTGGAACAGCGCGATCATGGTGATCGGGTGGTCCGCGGTGTGCTCCTCCAGGATCTCCCGGATGCGCCGCCGCAACTCGGCGCGGTCGTCCGTCTGCACGGTTACTTCCCCCTCGCTGCTGAGAACAATGCTTTCGGCGGCGGAGTCCGCTTGGGCGGCTCCGCCTTTGGCGCCGGCGCCGGCTCAACCGGCATCGGCGTGAGGTCACGATAGGGCTGGCGATGGCGCTCGATCTGGGCCTGCTCCTGTCCGGCCGCCGCCCGCCGCGCCATCGTTGTCACCACCTCCAGCAGGTAGCCGTGGCTCTTCACCGGACGCTGGAGGGTGGGCGAGGCGGCCATCGTCTCCATCGCCTCCCGCCAGTACTCCAGCGGCGCCGGCCAGGTCTGCCGATCCCGGGTGACAGACCGCGGCTCCATCAGCCCCTGGATCTCCACTAATAGCCGCGCCAGTTTCCGCTCCTGGAGCCGTTTGCCGGGCGGGGCCCACAACGCCAGATAGTCGAGCAGCGCATCGGCGATGCGCGGATCGATCCGCAGCGCCGCCCCCAGCGCCTGGCGGGAGCGGGTCTCCGCCAGATACTCCGCCAGCGGCCGGCTGTCGCCGCAGGCCGGACAGATCCCGATCACGCCCATGACCCCTCCTCGCCGGCGAGCGCCGCCCGTACCGCCTCCAGATCAGCCAGCAGGGCCTCCGCCTCGCCGCGGAAAGCGGCGCGCATGGCGAGGCCATCGAGGATGGCCTGCGGTGCCTGCACGAATGTGTCGAATCGGATCTGCATCGACCACAGATCCAGCGCCTCATAGATCGACGCCCAGTGCTCGATGTAGGACTCCGGCAGCCGCACGCTGGTCACCACGGTGGGCTCGCGCACCTGCACCAGGTCCCATCCATCGCCGTGTGCCGGCGCTCGCCGGAGCGACCAGGTCGCCACCCCAACGCCAGCGAGAGCGAAGAGAGCTGTTGTGGTGTAGAGGATCGGTTCGATAGTCATGCCCGCCTCCTGCTTACGCGCTCCAGCGCGGTGAACGACACCTTCACCACCAGCGTGTCGTTGTCCGAGAGCACGAAGTGCTGAACCCGGCACTGGTCGCATGAGCGCAGGGTGTCCCACAGCTCGCCCGCGGGCGGTACCTGCTGGCCGATCACGGTACCGCACGCCGGGCAGCGGTAGGCCACGGTGCGGTACGTCGGCGCCTTCTTCTTTGTCATGCCCATCTCAACCCCCAGTGGGGCGCTTCAGCCCCATCAGCTGCTGACCGGCAGAAAACACCAGCTCGGCCGAAAGAGAGTGCCCTTGCTGTAGCCCCAGCTCGATGACGTTGCGGATGAGCTTGGTGAGCACGCGAGCGTGTCCCGAGCACATCTGCCAGCAGGCATCGAGCACCGGATCGGTCAGTTCGACATCCGGAGCGTTGTGGGCGAAGGCGGCGCGGGTGATGGCCGCTGCATCCTCCACGGTGATGGCCTTGATCTCGGGCGGCCAGAACCCGACCCGCGAGGAGATCTGCCCGTGCTTGCCATTGGCGTTGGCCACCATCGTGCGCAGCAGGGCGTTACCGGAGAGCACCAGTCCGATCTCGGCGAGGTCCGAGATCCGCCGGGCGTATTCCAGGCACTGATCGGTCGTCTTGTCCGCCTCGTCGATCACCAGCAGCCGATCGGTCTGCCGCAGCGCCTCGACGATGGCTGCCAGCATCTCCGGCTTGGTCCCGGTGCTGTCGCGCCGGGACCGCTGCGGCGCCGCTCCGGTGCGCTGCACCAGCGTGCGCAGCAGGGCGGTCGCGTTCATGTCCGGCTGCCCTTCGATGATGATCGTGTGGGCGTGCTGGGCGGCGTACCGCTTGAGACCCGCCGTCTTGCCGGTCCCAACCACACCGGTGAGGATCCCGATGTCTCGGTATCGGCTCGCCCGGTCGCAGACGTAGCCGACCAACTTGCTGACGCTGGTCTCAACGAACGGGATCTCCAACGAGGTGGCGCGGGCCGCCTCGCGGGCGACCCATTGCAGCGCCGCCTGCAGGTGCTTGGTCGGCGGGCTCGGGTAGAGCCCGCGGAGGATGCTGTTGAGGGTCGCCGCAGAGACACCGATTGCGCGCGCCACCTTCGCCTGCGAGCGATGATTGGGGTAGCCGGGGGCGTGGGTCTGCCCGGCGTTGATCCAGTCGACCAGCCGCACCACCGCGGCCTGGTCCTCGTCACTGTAGTGAGCGGGCCATTCGGTCGGTGCCTCGGCCAGACTCTGGATGTGCTGCGTCACAGCTGCGTTCACGTGCTACACTCCTTACGGTTTGTTGCTGGGAAACGGGACTGGAGCGGCTACTCCTGATCCCAATCGAAGGGGGTCAGCCTGACCGGGCTGGCCCCTTTGTCTTTGCGTCGCTCGGCATCGAGCACCGAGCCCACCAGGTCGATGGCCGGCCCCGCCGGCTGATGCTCCAGCGCCGGCGCCGCCGGCGGGCCCGATAGTTGCTCCAGCTGCACCAGCGCCTGGTCGTGGCTGAGGGCCGGCCGGTGCTGCGCCTCCACCTCCGCCACCTTCCGTGCCAGCCGCTTGAGCTGGCCCTCGCGCCGCTTCGCCCGCGCCTCCTCCAGGCGGGAGGCCGGCAGGTAGTCCTGCTTGCTCTTCAACTCCGCCACGCACAGCAGCCGGTCCTGCTCGTCGTAGACCCACACATGGGTGTCGTCGTGGATCGAGTACTCCACCGGCAGCAGGCGGCGCTCGTACATCGCCAGGTCGGCGTGGGAGTAGGTCCGGTTGTCGAGGATGAGGGTGCTACGGCGCACCACGCGCGCCTGGCGCTCGCGCACCAGCGCCGCCTCGGGCAGCTCCAGCGGAACACGCTCCAGGGTGGCCCACAGCTCGGCCGGGGTGCGGCCGTCCAGCGCGCTGTGGGGGGTGTTGTTGTAGCGGTCGATCCAGCGCGTCAGGCTGTCGCGGTATTCGCCCAGGGTCGGCAGGCGCCGCTTACCCTGCTTAATCTGGTCGTGCAGCCGGCGGTTGATCTCCGAGGCCATGTCGTCCCCGCAGTACCACTCACCGCCCATGAACAACTTGTCGTGCTGGTCGCGCAGCGTCCGGAACCACCGCTCGATGTTGCCTTTGCCCTTCGCGTTGCCGGGCAAGGCGAACATCGGCGTGATCCCAAATCTCGCATAGAATCCGTTCGCCTCGTCGCTCATCAGCTTCGCCTTGAATCCGGAACCTACGTCCACGTGCAGCAGCGCGCACACGTGGTCCCAGGTCAGCAGCGCGTGTCCAAGGGCTAGCTGAGTGGTGCGGCTCGACTCGGATTCGGTGATGTACCAGCCGACGATGTATCGGGTGGCAAGGTCCATGACGGCCGTCAGCTCGGCACGCCAAATGCCGCCGCTGAACGGGTGCCGTAGATAAACGTCGACGGTGTGCCCGTCCATCTGGTAGAGCTCGCCCACCAGCAGGCAGGAGGTGTCTCTGGACCGGTAGCGGCCGATGTTCTGGCGGTAATAGTGCGTGCCCACCCGCAGCGGGCTGTGCGAGCCATGCGTCTCCGGCATGGATTTGAGGTAGCTCCGCACCCGGTCGTCGGAGGCATCAACAAATCCCTCGTCGCGCAGCTGCGCGGCCACGGCGGCATAGGACGGCTGCGATGGGATGTGGTACAGGCTCATCGCCCGCAGCTCCCACCCATAGGTCTTCCGAACGGATCCGCGATACCCCGGCGCCAGCGCCGGCAGCCCGCCGGAGCGGTGCGCCTTGATCCAACGCTGGACGGTCGCGCGGGATGGGCAGTCGCCCCCGCGGGCGAGCTGCTCGGCGGCGCTCTTGAGCTGGCCATCCACCTGGCCCAGCGTCACCGCCCGCAGCACGTACTCCACCGCCGCCCGCTCGGACACGCCGGGGCGTACCCGGGCGAGGGCCGCGGCAACGATCTGATACCGCGCCAGCGCGACCGCCCGCTTGTCCGCCGGCAGCCGCTCCCAGGCGGACGGCGCCGGCGCCGCCGGGTCCGGTTTGCGCGGGCGCGGCAGGCCCGGCATGTGGTAGGGGATGAGGTTGCTCATTGGACCGGCCCCCTTAACGTCAGGGCGAAGTCCAGCGCGGACTCCCGCAGCATCGCCAGCTCCACATCGGCCATCGCCGCATAGGCGGTGGCCGCATCCAGCTCGCCCCCATAGGCCGCGAGCGCCACAGCGATGGTGCTGTACTTGTGCAGCTCGGCCGAACACGTGATACACCCGCAGCCCCGCTGGAGGTACCGCTCAATCTCCCCCTCGCTCTGCGCCAGCGCCGCCGCCAACTCTTCTGGGCTCCCCTCCACGAGATTCACAACCATCACCTCAGCCACGGCCCACCCCCTTGCGCGGCCGGCCGCGGCCACGCCTCACCGGCTCGGCGCCGGCGCGGATATCGGCCCGGGCCGCCGACTGGGCCCGATGCTGGGAGAGCAGTACCTCGCGGGTGGTCATTGCCTGCACCACCTCTGCATTGCTGAACGGGATCAGGATGGTGTCGTCGCCCTCGACGACGTCGGGTTCCAGTCGCTCAGCGGCCTCGCCCATCACCCGGTTGGCGCGGGCGGTCACCGCGCGCAGCTGCGCCCACAGCGCGCCGGCACCGCCTCGGTACTCGGCATCCGAATCGGGCTGCTGCTGTATCCACCGCTCCAGGAGTCGATGCAGCTCGTCGATGGCGAGGAGCGCCTGCTCGGCCAGCGCCGCCGACTCCATGCGCACTTCGGCCACAATGGACGGCCAGGGGGACGGCTCGCGTTGGGTACTCTGCTGGCGCCGCAGGTCGAGCAGCTCCATCTCGCTCTGCTCCAGGAGGTGTTTGGTGCGGTTCAGTTCCTCCTCGAACTCCTTCCGTGCGTCGGACCGCTCGGCGTCCCGAATCCTCTCCTGCAGATCTCTGTAAGAGAGCGACGGCAGGGCATCCAACGTGATGCCGTGGACCTCTTCGCCCTCCACAAGCGAGGCGAACTCAGGAGCTGGTAGACGACGCAACACGAGCAGCTTGGTCTGATCGATCTGGAGCAGGGCGTTGACCAAGGCACCGCCGCCCGCCTGTGCGGCTTGCTCCAGGACCTCATAGACCCCTTTGTAGTTGTAGAGCGTCGACGGGTGTGCACCGATACGGCGCGCCTCGTCGACAATGAACGGACGCCCCCCGAGGTCGTGCGCTTGCGCAAGATTCCACCCAGCCAGCGCGGCGTGGGCAGCACCCTTCTGCATGTGCCGCAGAAACGCCTGGAAGTAGGCGGCCGGGTCATTGGATGGGGCCTCTGGGGCCGCCTCATCCATCTGCTGCATGATGTGGGAGAGCCACGACGGCGGCGTGCGCTGCACCAGCGCTCCGCCGTCGTGTTCTGGGATGGTCATCCCAGTGGTGGGTTTCTTCTTGGTCGCCATCTTTCGTATTCCATTGGTTGTTTAGCCGCCGAGGCGGCGCTTCAGTTCACGCTCGCGCCGGCCCAGTTGCACCCGGGCCGACACGGTCTGCCCCAACTCGGTTGCCAGCGTCTCCGCCTCGTCGATGGTCACCAGGCCAAGGGCTCTGGTGATCACCTCCACCGGATCGGCCACACCGCAGGCCCACACCACCGCCGGCAGGAGCGCAGCTGGGATGCGGTGGAACTCCTTGGATTCGGCGCACCAGGCATCCAGCTGTCGCTTGGTGATCCGCTGCCCCTCCGGCAGGCACAAGTTCATCCGCTCCACCACCCGCTCCCGCGAGAGGCCGCGCTTCTTGGCCTCCCGCAGGGCGTACCGCAACGCGCCCAGCAGCTCGGCTTCGATGTCCAGGTCCGGGGCGTTCTCCTGCTCCAGCGTCGGGACATGCCCGGCCACTTGCTGGAAAAGATCCGGCTGGTTGCTGGATAAAATTGGGGGACGCTTAGCCACTGATTTACCCCCCCTTCCGGGGTACGCTGTTCCTGGCGTACACCACCCGCACACACCAGGAGGTCAACGATGAATACGCACACCCAAGCGCCCGGCGGAAGGCGGCTCTCTTTCTATGACGATCTGACCCGCGACCTGATAGCCGAGCTGACGGAAGCAGAAGTGCGGCGGCTACACACCAAACTGCAAACGCTAGGGCGCGACCAATGGTGGGATTGGCTGCAAGACCACCTAGAAGATATCGAGCGATATATCGCCAACTCCCCGCGCGATCGGAAAAAGCTGCTAGCGAAGGCCGAAGACGGATTGCTGCTGAAGTACGGTGCGATCTGGACGGCCCAGCTGCCGGCGGTGGTTGACCCGTGGTTCCACGATCCCTGTCTCCAGGGGGAGCTGAACGATCCGGTGACCCGGGCTGCCCGTTCGCGTCTCCTTGCGGAGAGCCTGTTTGCGGAGATTGATGAGTGGCCGTTCGATGAGCCGCCTCTTCCGAATCCTTTCTCCGCGTCAGATCAGCCCGGCGCTTAGCTGCCGCTTCGGCAATGCGGTTTTCTGGGAGGTAGTAATGCATGGGTCTAATGCCTTTAGTGGTGATGGAGTGGCTCTCGTCGCGGACCCGCCCATGGCGGCCCACGACTGCGCGGCGCAACCGACTCAGGTGCGGCGCCATCGGCCAGCCGCGCAATCAGCGGACGATGGCGAACAGAGGGCGGCGCTCAGCCCCCCGACCCCGCGGTACCGATGCAGCGGCGGGCAGGACCCGCAGCTCGGCGATGCACAGCACCGCCACCAGCTGGAACAACGACACCGCCATCAGCTGCATCACGATGATCACGACCCGCTGCACATCCATCCGCGGCGGCGGCTCGGCCGCGGCGCTCATCAGCCGCGCCCGCTCGGCGCGTGCGGCAGACAGATCGGTACTGGTGGAGGTGATGAGGCCGTCCCAGCCGCGGCGCGCCTTGGAGTTGGCGCGGTAGGTCGCCAGCTCCAACTCCAGGGCGGCGATCTCGCGGTCGAGCACGGCGCGTCGGTCCCCCTGTGCAACACCGCCGGCCGCAACTGCCTGCCACTCCGCCACCAACGGCGCGGAGAGCACGTAGAGGGGACCCGCCAGCAACAGCAGGGTGGTGATGCCGCCGGCGACGCGGTATGCCCGGCGACGGTCGAACCAGAGCCACAGCGCGGTGCCTTCGAGCAGAACCGAAAAGACCGGGCCGGTGAGGGCATCCACCTCGCGCCAGAACTGGATGCTGTGGTACTGGAGCAGCACGATGCAGCCGAGCAGCAGGGCGACGGTGGCGTGGCGCCTATTCATGGGGCCCGCCAGTGCCGTTTTCTGGCGCTGATTGGGCTGGGGTGGTGGGCTGATACTGACAGGGAGACTTATGCATCGATCTAATGCCTTTAAATGGGGGTTATGGGTGCTGCGAGACGGCTGCTTCCGTGGTCTCGTCCCGCCGCCGGCCCGTGATGCCCTGCCAGGGACGAACCGGGTGGAGCGGGCAGCTTTGGCGGGGGCAGTCGCGCACCCGGAGCTTGGGGCCGGGATCAGCGTTCTCGCCCGCGCAGTGGAAGCACATCGCTCGGATTGCGGGCTCAAGCGGACGGCGCCCCCTCCCATCGATGTACGGCCGCACAGGGCGCAACGGGCAGCGCTCTACCGAGCACTCACGGATCAGGGAGGGGGTGTTAACGTTGGCACCGTCACCCATGCAATCGATGCACATGGCGCGAACGGCTTTGGGACGGCTGCGGGTGCTCATGCCTGCACCTCTCTATAGATTTCTGGACCGAGCAGCTGGTACAGGGCCAGCTGCCGGTGGACATCGGCGGCCCAGGCGAGGGCGGCGACATCATCGTCGCTCTCTGCCATGAGGGCGGCGCCGTCGAAGGTGGCGGCGTGGAGGTCGAGGCGCTGCTGTACGGCCTCGTTGTGATAGGTACCCTGGGGCGGCAGCGTCCACCAGTACGTCAGGATGGACTGCACCCGCGGGCTGATGCAGGGCCAGGATGGCGTTGTGCAAAGGGTCACGTCGGTCATGACGCGGCCCTCCGGCTGTCGAAACGTTTATTCAACCGAGAGGTGTAGCGCCCGTTGGGGAACAGCTCGCTGATGGCGCGCCCGGTCTTGCGGGCGATGAAGGTAGCGACTGGCCGTGAGGTGGCCTTGCCGTGGATAACCTTGCTGACCAGGCCACGGGAGACCTTGAGATGTTTGGCGACCTTGGCAGAGGGCCAGCCAGCCTTTACCATCGCCGCGATGATGTCGGCATGATGCACGGGGAGTGCCTCCTTTCGGCATTTGGGGCGGTCTGGCAGGACCGCCGTTTTTTGGGTCTGGTAACTCAACAAGTTGAGCTGGGGGTGATTGTGGGGACAGAAATGTCCCCTGTCAATGGCTATGGAGAACATTTCTGTCCACTCGCGTTTGCGGGAGGAGAGGACGCGACTTGGGCTCGAACAGAAGACGGTCGCCGCTGCGTGCGATGTTGCGCCGAAGACCGTGAGCCGATGGGAAAGCGCGATCCCTATTCCCGCGGACAAGCTGGCGGTACTGGAGCCCCTAGGCTTCGACGTGCTCTATGTGGTGAGTGGGCGGCACGCGGTCGCCGCCGGGGCAAGCGAGCTATGCCCACGAGACGCCGACGAGGCGCAATGGGTGCGCTATTGGCGGGCGATCCGCCCGGAGGACCGGCGCTTCGTGGTGGTCACGGTGCGGGCCTGGGCCACGTCGCAGGACAACGCGGGGCAGGACACGGGCTGATTTCCAAACGTTTGGACAGGGGCTCGGTGAATAAACGTTTCGACAGTGGCCTCAGCGCACCGGGTGCAGATGGGGCGGGCGGCGGCTGGGTGAGGTGAGCAGCCGCGCGACAGCGGCTTCGTAGGCGCGCAGCTGGTTCTGATCGGCCGTCAGCTCGATGGCTAGCTTGTACAGCAGCGCAAACTGGTTGGCGACGATTCGCCTGATCTGGTCGTGGTCGGTATCCAAGGCATCATGCAGCGACCAGGACCCAGGGGGCTGCTTGCCCCCCTTGAGATAAGCCGGTCGCGTCCGTAGGTCGCGGCCGGAAATTGGACCACATCACGAGAGGGAGAGGGAGATGGAGATGAACAAACGGGTTCACGCCGCCGCCACGGTGGCCCTGGGAGTCGCGCTGTGGAGTTCCGCCCAGGCGGAGATCTACAAATGCACCGTCAACGGTAAGACTGCCTACTCTGAGCGCCCCTGTGGGGCCGATGCGGAGACGGTACAGATTAAGGTGGCGCCTGTAGATCAGGCTGCAAAGGAGGCCGCCCAGCAGAGGATCAGCGCCCTCGGTACCCGTGTCCAAGCCGATCAGATCCGCACAAAGATCAGCAGTTTGGAATCTGAGATCAACGCACTCAACCGCAAACGCGAAGCCGATCTCCAACGCATCGCAGCAAAGAAAACCCGCGCCGCGAACAACCTCGCCGGCGCAACCTGGGAGCAGTCTCTCTCGACCGAAATGGACGCCACCAACAGGAAGTACGACAGTTTGATCAGCTTGAAGCAGGGCGAACTGGAGCGGACCCGCGAGGAGTTGGCCAGGGTGGAGGGGCAATGAATCAGGAGCCACCCATTCATTGGTACGGGGGGATGGGGCGCAGGTCATTCGTCGCCTGGGCGCAGGGTTTCGTACATGAGAGCGAGGGGCACGCGGGCGAACTCAATATCGAGTACCAGGGCGGTCTCTTCGCTGTCCGGCAGCCCTTCGGGAAGGGTCGCCATCCTCGCCGCCAGCATGTCGAAGCGTTTCCTTGCTTCGGCAAAGAAGAATTTCAGGTCAGTCACCTTCATTTCAGGAACGGAGTCGCACATGGGATTTCACTCTCCTCTCGAAACCACGGACCTTGAGAGCCGCCTCAAGGATCGGATGAACAGGCTGTTGCATGCCGTGCGCGGCCGGGAGTTGGCTGCGGACGAAGTGGAACTGCACAAGTATCCAGAAGATCACCGGTGGGTTGACTCCCGGTCGGTGCGTCTCGCCGTCGATGAATTCAGCGCGATCCTGAAAGAGGTGAAGAAGGCGCTGGGGAAGAGTTGACTCAATCCGCGTTCACCTCGTCGGCTTGACGGCGCCGCCCAGAAGCCGCCACCCTAAACAAGCACCGGGGTAATCTCTGCGGGGGAAACCTTTCCCCCTCCTCCCGTCCCCACCCTCACCGCATCATGCGCTCATGAAAGAGCGCACCCACACCACCCCCCGCGGACTCGACGCCTGGGTCGAGATCTTCCGCGCCGGCCGGCAGACCGCCGGCAACGGCACCGAGATCGAATTCTCCACCGCCGATCTCGATCAGATCATCGATAGCCATGCCGCGGGTTGGCGGGCACCGCTTGTAATCGGCCACCCCAAGCACAACGATCCCGCCTACGGCTGGGTCGAGTCGCTCAAGCGTGACGGCGACTCACTTTTTGCCAAGTTCCGCGACATCACCCCGGAGTTCGCCGCCGCCGTCGAGGCAGGCCACTACAGCAGCCGGTCGGTGCGTCTCGTCAAAGACAAGGGGCGCTGGCTCATTGACCACGTTGGCTTCCTCGGCGCCAAGCGCCCGGCCATCCCGCTCGCCCCACTCAACTACGAAGCGCCCCAGGGCGAAATCTTCGACTTCTCCACCGGCTCCGCCCGTGCCCTGGAGATGATCGCCCGCGGCTTCCGCCGCCTGCGCGAACTCCTCATCGACAAATTCGACCGCGAGACGGCCGACGCCGCCCTCTCCGAATGGGAGCTGGAAGAGATCGCTCGGCTCGCCGCGGATGAGTACACCGTTCAGCCCAATCAGTTCACCGCACCAGGAGCAGATGCCATGAGTTTCACCCAGGAGGACATTGACGCGGCCAAGGCTGCCGGCCGCGCCGAAGCCGAGACCGCCGCCCAGGCGGAACAGATGCGCCTTTCCAATCAGCTCGCCTCAGAGCGCCGTGAGCGGCGTAACGCCGAGTTCCAAGCCCACTACAACCGACTGGTGGACGCGGGACACGCGCCCGCCAAACTATCCGGCTTCATGGACTTCATGCACGCCATTGATGCGCTGGAAAACGCCACCTTCGAGTTCAGCGCCGCCGACGGCACAAAGAAAACGGGCCAGCTCGTACAGTGGTTCATCGACTTCGCCTCCGCCATGCCGCCCGATGTCACCCCTGGCAAGACAGACACCGGCGCCGGCGCCGACTCCATCATCGACACCAGCGACGCCGAGGCCATAGCTCGCGCCGCAGCGGATTTCCAGGCGGCAGAAGAGCGTGCCGGCCGGACCATCTCGGTGTCTGCCGCCGTTGCCCACGTCATGAAGGGGAAGACGGCATGAACCTGATGCTGACCAAGAACCGCGTGGCCGACGCCGCCATCAATCCCTACCGCCTGGCGAAACACGGCGCCGCCGATGGCGCCGTGTTGCAGGCCGCTGGTGCCACCGATGCCATCTGCGGCGTCTCGGGCGAGCTGGGTGCCGACACCGGTGAGCGTGTCGACATCCACACCCACGGGATTGCGGAAGTGGAGTTCGGCGGCACCATCACCCGCGGCCAGGCGGTGACTGCCGATGTCAACGGCAAAGCAGTGGCCGCGACCGCGCCCCAAATACACCAGACGGTGATTGCCGGCGGCGGCGCCGGAAATCACACCGTGACCGGCATCGCCACTACCGACACCCTCATCTCGGTAATGCACCTCGATGCCACCGACGCCTCCGAGACCGCAGCTGATCTAACCGCTGAGTTCGAGGCGCCTGCGCCAGACACCATTGCCAACGTCGGTGGGACCGACACTACCGGCGGGTATCTGGTGGTGACCTACCGCAATCCCGCAGTGCGCATCGCCGGGTTCGCCGAAGTATCCGGCAGCACCGGCGACATCGCTGAGGTGTTGCTGGCCCCCGGCGTGCTGAGCTAACGAAGAGGATCAAGAGATGAGCCAGGCCCCGTTCCCGATCCAGCCGCACCTGACCGCGATTGCCATCGCCTACCGCAATCGCCGTCTGATAGCCGACCAGGTAATGCCCCGTGTGCCGGTAGGCAAGCAGGAGTTCAAGTACCTGAAACATGCGATGGCCGAAGGATTTACCATCCCGGACACCAAAGTCGGACGCCGCAGCAAGCCCGGCGAAGTGACCTTTTCCGCGACCGACGTGACCGCCTCCACGGTCGATTACGGCCTGGATGCGCCGATCCCACAGGCGGACATAGACAACGCACCGCCCAACCACGATCCGCGCGCCAAGGCCGTCGAGCAGGTGACCAACCTCATCGAACTTGACCGCGAGGTGCGGGTGGCGAACGTGATGTTCAACGCCCACAACTACGCGGTGGCGAACAAGGATCAACTGAGCGGCACCGACCAGTTTAGCCACGCCGACAGCCACCCCATCAAGCTTCTCACCGAGGTGATGGATTCGATGCTGATGCGGCCCACCGCAGCCGTGATCGGCCGGCCCGCATTTTCCTACCTCGCCCAGCATCCCGATGTGGTGAAGGCATTCCACGGAAACTCTGGCGATGCGGGCATCGTGCCGGCAGCATTCATCGCGCAGTTGCTGGAGCTGGAGGAATTGATCGTCGGCGAGGCGTTCGTCAACACCGCACGCAAGGGACAGGCCGCCGTGATGGCCCGCTGCTGGGGCAAGCACATGGCATTCATGTACCGCGACAAACTGGCGGATGCGTCGAGCGGCACCACCTTCGCCCTCACCGCACAGTTCGGCGGGCGCGTCGCGGGCTCGATCCACGATCCCGATATCGGATTGCGGGGTGGTGAGCGGGTGCGCGTCGGTGAGAGTGTCGCGGAGCTGATCACCGCGCCGGACCTCGGCTACTTACTGCAAGACGTGGTGGCCTGATATGCCCCGCTATACCGTACGCATGAACCTGCGGCATGACGGCCGGCGCTACCTCTCCGGCTCGCATGTCGAGTTGCCGGAAGATGTCGGGGAGCCGCTTCAGCTGAAGGGCGTGTTGGGTGATCCGGAGCCCGAGCCCGAGCCCGAGACTCCGGAGCGACAGGCTGAACCGCCGGAGCAGCAGCCAGAGGCTCCGGAGCGGCCGGGCGATCCGCCGACGGCCAAACCGAAAGGACGGCGATAAGCCATGCCGTACGCGACCCCCTCCGACCTACTCATCCTCGGCGCCGACCAGCTCGCACAGCTGGCGGAGCCGGATGACGCGGCCGTCACGGGCGACCTGCTCCGCGCCACCATCGACGGGGCCGACCGCTCCGCCTGGAGCGCCGAGGATCGCACGCTCGCAGATGAGGCGCTGGGCCGCATCGTCAAAGAAATTTCGAGCGCCTCCGCACGCATCGACAGCTATTTGGCGCCCAGATATCCCCTGCCGCTGTCTGCCGAATTGGTCGCCGGCGCCGACCTGCGCCGAGTCTGCACCGACCTGGTCTGGTACCGGCTGCATGTCGGCGAGCCGCCGAAACACGTGGCCGACCGCCACCGCGACCACATCGCTTGGCTGCTCGATGTGAGCCGCGGCCGCGCCAGCCTCGGCGCCCAGGACACCGCCACCGCCGCTCCCGATGGGCGCGTGGTGGCGCGGTCCGGGGTGAGCCGCATTGACTGGACGCGATTCTGATGTTGGAGGCGGGGCCGCTCATCGTGGCGAGGTTGGAAGAGCGGCTGGCGGCAATTACTCCGCGTCCGCGCGTGTTGACTGCTGCGGACTTGTCCGGAGTGGTCGAGAGTAAGCAGCCAAGCCCGGCTGTGCACGTTGTTTTCGGCGGCCACAAAGTCGACGCAGTGCACGGCACAGGCCGAATCACTGAGATGACTCTCACCTGGTTGACCGTAGTAGCTATTCGCAATGCACGTCCCCGCAGCGACGAGATGCACGTTGATGCTGGGGTCCTGATGGATGCGGTATATGAAGCCCTCGCTGGATGGCGAATCGGGGACAACCTTGGGCACCTCGTCGCAGTAACGCCGCCGAAGGCAGGACACAGCGCCGGGTTCGGATATTACCCGCTCGCGTGGACGCATCAGCGAATAGCGCGAGCCTGATCCACTACTGGAGAACGTCAATGGCCGAGAAAGCCGACAAGACCGAGGCGGCACCGCCGCAGAAGAAAGTGACCGTGACCATCAAGAAGGACAACCACATCCACGCCGGCGTGGCCGTGCCCAAGGGCGCGAAGGTCGAGGTCGACCAGGCCCGCGCAACGCGGATGAGGCAGGCCGGCATCGTCGAGTAGACAGACCGCAAATACCGATTAAGGAGACTGTGAATGGCACATAACCAGATCACTGAAACGTATGGGTACGGCGGCCAGGGCGTTGTCTCTGTCGCCCTGCGCAATGCCCTCGGCAAGCCGCTTGGGTTTCGCCAGGTTGGCGAGGTGGATGAGCTGAAGATCGCCCTGGATGTCTCGATGGAGTACCTCCGTGAGAACCAGACTGGCAACCAGGGCAAGATCAAGCGCAGGCGCACCGAGCAGTCCTGCAAGTTGACCGCAAATTGGCTCTCCCGCGAGCGCCAGAACCTGGCCCACCTGCTCTACGGCGAGAGCGCCGTAGTCGCGGCCGGCAGTGCGACCGATCAGGCCATCACTGCCTTCACCGGCCTCACCATCAGCCTGGGCTATCTCAATGTCTCCAGTGTGGTGCTGACCTCTGTGGACGGTCTCACCACCTACGACGACTACACCGTCAACCCCGAGTGGGGGTCCATCAACGTTACCGCGGGCGGCGACCTCGCCACCGCCATTGCTGCGGCGGTGGCAGCCGAATCCGATGAGGACGGCGGCCTGCCCATCCACGCGGACTTCAGCTTTGGCGACCAGGTGGTGGTTGATGCGTTGACCACGATTGCGCCGGACCTGTGGTTGCGCTTCGAGGGCCTGAACGACGTGGAGAGCTCCAAGCCGGTCACGGTGGATGCCTTCCGCTTCGCCTCTGACCCGCTCAAAGAGCTGGTGCTCGTGAACCCGAAGGGCTTCGCCCCGATGTCCGTCAGCGGCGAGGTAATGTCGGACATGACCCGCCCGGCTGGGAAATCGAAGTTCTTCGAGTATCGATTCGGCGCCTAACCTTACCCACTGGCCGCACCCGAGACCACCCCACATGTCCAATCAAGACCTCAACATACAGATCGTCATCTCCGCTCTCGATCTCGCAACCCGGGACATCGAAGGGGTCAACAAAAAGGTGCGGGAGCTAGGTGAGGCACTCACCACCAGCGGCTACACCCATGCCGCCGGACTGATGGATCGATTCGGGGAGGCGGTCAAGGGAACTACAGAGCCGCTGGCCGCCGCGACGACAAAATCGCTAGCGCTAGCGGCAGCGCTAGACGCTGTGATAACAGCGCTCGCAATCAACGTACATCAGGCCGCCACCGGGTATGAGAGTGTGCTGTCCGGGCTGGCAAAAGTGTCCGAGAACGGTACCGAGGAAGCGCGCCAATATGGAGAACAATTAGATGTATTAGCGATCAAATACGGCGCAAATGGCGAGCGACTAGTCGATGCAATGACGTCGTTCAAGCAGGCCGGATTTGAGTCCGCAGACGCGATTGAGTTAGTAGAACGAGCCACACAGATGATGATCTCAGGCGAAATGGATGCCGCCGAATCATCCGCCAATCTCGTATCGATACTAAAAGGGTTCCGCGCCCCCGCCTCCGAAGCCGCGCATGTTGTTGATCTGCTCAATGAGGTCTCTAATCGTTACGCGACGGACGTGCGGCAGCTCTCAGATGGTATGGCTGGCATCAGCCCTATTGCCAAGGCAATGGGGTTTAGCCTCAGCGAAACTGCCGGGCTACTGACCCCAATAATCGAAGTGTACCAGTCGGGGGCCGAGGCCGCCGATGCACTCAAAATGGGTCTGCAGAGGTTGACTGACGATGCAACGCCGGTAACGGACGCATTAGCGCAGATCGGCGTATCCCAGACTGACGCCAATGGAGCATTACGATCTGGGCGCGAGATATTCATCGACGTTGCGAGTGCCCTTGGGCAGTTGAGCGATGCTGAGAGACAGCAGGCAACAGCTCAGCTGGTGGGCATCGAGCAAGCGGGCCGCATGGCTGTAGTGTTTGGCGATTTAGCAAAGGTGATGGATGTTACCTCCGCCGCGGAAACATCGTCTGGCTCGGCGATGGCCGAGGTTTCGACGCGGATGGAGACCTCCGCCTCTAAGACGGCCCAGGCAGACGAAAAATATCGTCAACTGGCGGTCACTTTGGGCAACCAACTCAAGGACGAAATCACCGGCGTTGTAACCGCCACCGGCACGTTGGCAGCGGCATTTGATGCTGCTGTCGAGTCCGGCAGTTTGTCCCCATTACTCGATGCAATACGGCCGCAAATCTCAGCACTCCAATCGCTCATAGAGGCGATGGCCTCCAACCTGGAACTCGCCATTGAAGGTGTCGACTGGTCGCCGTTGGTAGACGGCCTAACGTCAGCCAGTGGCGAACTGGGAGAGCTGCTCAGTGCGTTGTTTGATGGGCTAGATTTGCGCACCGTAGACGGGTTGCGTAACGCAATCCAGTCTGTCGCAAACGTCACCGGGACGTTTGCACATTACGTAGCCGGGCTGCTCGATGGCCTAGAGCCGTTGGCAGACACCCTCTCATTAGTGTGGGAGGCGATGTCTCGCGGTCAATCCACCTTACCCAATATCATCGGCCAGATCGAGGGCCTTGGAACTAGCGCACACGTAGTTATCCCAGTTATAGCGCAGATTGCATCCACAGTATTTGGTACTGTCGGCACCCTGGCCGACTGGGCTGTAAAAATCGGATTGGCCGCCGCAGCTTGGCGACTGTTAGTAGCCGCCGGGGTGCCGGTGGGACCGCTGCTATCTACTATATCCAGCACCCTAACGTCCATGTTGCCGACGTTGCTATCTGTGGTAGGTAGGTTTACCGGTCTAACCGCCTCTATTCAGGGTCTGGCGGGTGCCGGTGCGTTGCTCATCGGGTACAACGTTGGGGGCGCGCTCCGCGAGTGGGCAATAGAGTCGGGTCAGGCTGCGGATGCCGGGCTGATAGCACGCACGGCGTATCAGCTGCTAGCCACCGATGTTGAGCGACTGACCCATAGCATCCAGCAAAACCAAGGCAAGGCCGCTCAACATCTGGCAGAGATCAGCGAGCGGACGGGTGTAGTGGTTGATAGCATGGATGACCTCAATCGAGCCGAAGCCGATGGGATATTGGTATTTGATCGCGCAACAGCGCAGTGGGTGCGCGCAAAAACTGAGTTGCAACTGCTCGATGAAGCGAGTCAGCGGATGTTGGCAGATAGCGAAGCAATGCTGGCAGCACACCAACAAGAAGCCGATATCCTGACCGCGCTGACTCAAACCTTTGCGAGGGCCGGGCAGGCATTTGACGCAGCGACTGGCGCCGTTGGCGATCAAAACACCGCGGTTGAGCACGCGGTAGCGTTATCAAAGGCGTGGACAAAACAGCTGGAAGCGGAAGCTCAGGCGCACCAGCGGCAAACAAACCTCATCGACTCGGCGACGAAAGCGGCCGTCGCCGAGGCGACGTCGAACGCTGATCTCATGACCCGACTCGGCAACGAGACTGCTGCACGGCACTATGCCGCCGACGCGATACAAGCCCAAGTTGACGGGACCAGGGCAAAAATCGAGACACTACAGTCAGCCGCCGAACTTGAGCGACAACATGCAGCCGAAATCCTCGATAAAGCCGGCGCATATGAAAAACTAACGGAGGTCGAAAAGCAGTCTAGGCAAGAGCTGATCGACAGTGCTAACGAAAAGTCAAATGACGCGGAGGCTCTGCGACATCAGGCTGATATGCAGGAGCGCCAGGCGGATGAGACTCGGCGGGGAGCGCAACAAACCAGACAGTCAACAGAGGCCAATGCTGAGCACGCGGAGTCCACTGATCAAGTGGCCGCCGGCATAGAGCGGGCCGCGGCGGCAGCCGCCGCCGGAGGCGGTCAATTTGACGCGCTGAGGGGCATCGTTGAGCGTGGGAGGCAGGAGCTGAGTCAATATGGTCAAGCGGGCCAGGTAGCGCTCGATGATCTGATTGATACCATCACCATCAAGGGCGGCGGCGTCGGCAAATGGATGGACGATTTTGCCGATGGATTCCGCCAGATCGAGGCTCGTCTGTCCGAGGCGCAACAAGCGCAGTACGCCGGGGCATCTGTGCTGACGCAGCGGCTAGCATCGCTAGAGACGATTAGTAGTCGAGAGCTGTACGCAATCGAGCAAAGCGCTCGCGGGTTTGACATGCTCGATCAGCAAACGCTCTCCGGGATCACCTCAGAAGTGGAGCGTCTGCGCCGGGCAAATCAGCAATTGACCGATGAGTTGGACAGCACGATCGCAGCTCTACAGGATGAGCTAGACAGGCTGACAGATAATCAGGATGCGATCGAGCAACGCGACTATGAAAAACGTCGGCGGGAGCTGCAACAAACGGAGGATGAGGCACGTCAATCTGGCAACGACGAGGCCGCAGCACAAGCGGCAGAAGCCCTCCGGCTGCTGGACCAAGTGCATCAGCGCAAGATGCAGGATCTCGCCGATGAGCGGCAGGAGCGAGAGCGTACGGATCGGGAGCAAACGGAGCGTGAGAACGCCCGTGATACCAGCAGTCAACGGCCAGGAAGCAGTGGGCAGGGGGGGGGCGCCGGCCAGATACAGACTGCACGCCAGGATGCCGAGGCACTCGACGAGATCGACCGGGAATACTCCCAACGCCGCATCCAGCGGCGCGAGCGTGAGGCACGTGCGCTGCGCGAGGAGGCCGAGCGCACTGCACGCCACGTGGCCAACCTGGGCGGTGGAGAGCAGTCCCTGCTTCAAAGCGGCGAATTCCTGCGGGGCCTGGCGCGGCGGCTTGAACCCGAGCTGGCGGCCATAGAGAGGCGCAAACGGTGAGTACCCTGTTCCTGCACCAGGGGCGGAACCTTCTCCCTGGCGCCGAGCTGACCGCCTCCCACGTGCGCCCGTCGACGGCCATCGCCCTCAAGGAGACGCGCAAGACAGGCAACGGGCGCGTGCGTTTGGGCGGTGCATACACCGGCGCTGAGGACACCACCGTGGAAGTGGAGATCGTATCAACCGACGCCGGTGCGTCGCCGCAGGTCTCTTCCCCCCAATTCGCGGGCGCCGGCAACGGCACTCTGGAGGGGCTCGCAGTCGACGCTGGGGCTACTGCCGGCGTGTATACGATATCGCTAGTCGACCTCGGCATCGATACCCTGCACGCCTGGGCGATGCTGTATGGATACACTATTCGCGCCCGTAACCCGGGCGCGGACGGCAACACCATCCGCCTCTCCGTATCCACGGCCGGCATCGTGCGATCCGCGGCGCCATATAGCCTGCTCGCCGACCTCAGCGCTGGCGCCACTGGCGTTTCTGGTCCTGAGTACGACTGGGGCGCGCTGGCGCTGCTACCCTCCGGCGAGTTGCAGGCCGCAGCGCCGCGGATCTGCTTCGCCGCTGACCCTCAGCAGATTTATCGGCAATACAAACAGACGACGGACGGGGCGATTACCTACACCTTCGTGCCGGCGGTGGCCCGCTCCATTCCGGCTGGTACGGCGGTGCAGCTCGTGACCGGCACCTATACCGTGACCATCACGGACGGGGTGACCACCGAGACGCTCGCAGGCATCGTCACCCTCTACGACCTGCTCGCCGCGATCGTCCGCGATAGCAGCCTGCTGACCGTGGATGGCTCCTACTCAGCGGAGCGTCTGCCAGCCAGCCCAAACGCCAGGGATCTCCTCCTGCGCACCGAGAGCTACCAATTGCCGGTGCAGACATCTGGCTCCGAGTATGTCCGGGCCTCCGAGTTAAATAACCTCACTGTGCCTGCCGGTGCCCCCACGGAAAAGTTGAGCGTGGTGTGCATCGAGGCGAGCACCACCGGCGCTGAGGTGTGGTCCGTCATCGGATCCGTGAGCGGCGCGCTCCAACAGGCAACCAGCGGTGTGCCGTGGTCCAATGAGGGCTATGAGTTCACCATCCCGCGGCGCTTGCCGGAGGTGTCGGCGCCGCCGGGACAGGTATGGATTTCTGATATCAACTACGCCGGCCGCGGTGATGGCGAGGTGTCGCCACCAGTGTGCCTGGATGAGCCGAGATTGGGGGCTGCGGCGCCCGCATCAATGACTCTGCGGCTGGTGTGGAAAGCCGTCCCAAACTACGGAGATTGTGCATGCGAAAACACCGCTTACACCGGCTCTCCCTCGGAGGAGTGCCTTGGGATCGAGCTGGAGGATGCCAACATGGGCCTTGACCCGACCTACCTGGCCAAACTGGAGGCGGTTACGTCCTGGCATCACGCTTTCGTCGCCGGCAATGCGGTACTGTCCGCGGAGGGCGAAATCAAAGTGGCACAGCATGACGTGACGGCCGCCAACCGCGTGCGAGACGACGTGCTTTTGACAGTGCTCGCGGATATCTTCGCGGCGGGTGTGCCGGCTGCTGCGGCGTTGACCGAGTTCGATGCGCTGCTGACCTTGGTCAGCAGCGACTTCGCCGCACTGAGCGGCATTGATACCTTCGCTCTGCCGAGTGCCACGGACTTCACGAGCGTGCAACTCAGTCCAGGCGCGTCCTTCAACTTCACGACCAATAGCACCTATCGCCATGCTGATGGCTTCTTCAAGTGTCTTGCTGGCGGGGCCGTTACCAACAGTTCAGGGGGCACCAACACTTACGTGACCGTGAGTAGCGTGTCCAGCGGGTCCGGTCGTGGCGCAATCTTCCATCCGACGGGCAGTTATCTCTCAGGCACCAACGCGGTGGTGCTGGCCTATCTAGGCTCGGTCGATGAGATCGGATACCAAAAGGACCTGAGCGACCAAGTCGCCGCCTCTGGGCGAATTTCAGCGCAGATTGATTCCCTGGCCACCAAATACAAGTCCCGAGCGGATCACGTGCGTGTTAAAGCGGGTCTGCTCCCAAAAAAATCTGACGCCGGCACCGACGGAAGCGAGTGCTGGCAGCGCTATGACGACTACGGCTTTGAGGTCGAAGGAAACCAATACCTCTGGCTGTTCCCCAATCACTACTGGATGTCCGCACGCAGGGTCTACGATCCAGAAACCGGCTGGCGCATCGAACCGACCCGTGAGGTGGGTTTCGTGCTGAAAGTCGAATGCCCTGAGTCACTGAAGCCGGGCGACACCGTGACGGTCGAGATCAGAAGCGACGGGATCTCCCTCGGGACCTACGCCCTAAACGATAGGTTCGAGATCTCGGTCATCCACGGTGCTCCCCTGTATTTGTCGGGTGGAGTCGATGGCAATGACACCCACACCTGGCGCGTAGACGGTCCCGCTGGACTGCTGCCGCCCTATGCCGTGGTTCACAACAGCGAGGCCGCCTATAGCGCCGGCGGCCTGCATTTCCTTTTGCGGCGCGGTGCAGTGGCGAACGCTGTGGGCGATCAATGGCAGGTGGAGGTCACCGGCGGCCGGTGGCGGTGGCGCAAGGGGGGCGGCGCCTGGTCCGGCGAACAGCAGCTCACGACCGGTACGCAGGCGATTGTGGATGGACTCCAGGCGACCTTCCAGGCGGGCGTGTCACCCAGTTGGGCGGCGGGTGACCTGTGGGTTTTCGCTGTCGAGCAGCCTCACGCGCCGGGTCATCTCCCGCACCCAGATGACGAGCGCTGGGCGTGGGATGACGATGGTCGCACCGTCACCGCGTCATGGGCCACCCCGCAGGCATTCGACGCTCTGGCGGTCGCCCTGCACAAACTGCCGGTCGGCGCAGTGGTGCAGGTCGACCGCTGGGACGGCGCGGCCTGGGTACCGGTGGCGACACTCGCGCAGCGCCGGGGGGCGATGGTCTCGCTGCTGCCCGAGGCGCTGGAGGTGCAGCAGCTCCGGTGGACCGTCTCCGGTGCCCCAGGCGCCGAGGTCGGCTGGCTGTTCGTCGGCCGTTCGGAGCGTGTATCGGAGCCGCAGGAGCTGCGCCTCTCCCGCGCCTACGCCGTGACTCGCTCCGGCGGCCTGCGCCCACGTAGCGCGTTTCTGGGACGCGGCGACGGCGGATTGGTGGCGTGGCGCACCTGGGCCGATTGGTCGGATGCCGATGCCGTCCTGGCGATGGTCGACGGGCTCAAGGAGAGCGGCGATTGGCCGCTCGTGCTGGTGCCACATCACCTTCACCCGGGCGATGCCAGGCTCGTCCGCATCGCCACCGATCTCATCGAGGTCCAGGACGTATTCCAGTACCAGCAGGATGAGCAGCGGGTGCCGTCCCTCTCCATTGAGCTGCCGCTGGAGGCGGTCATCGAATGATCTGGCGCTGGCTCTACATTGCTACCGAACCAGCCGTCGAGATCTATTCGGGCGGCGCGTTCCCGGTTTCGCTCCTAACCGCGCCGCTGCGATTGCCACGGCTCATCGCCCTCGATCCGGTGCGCGGCGGCGCCCGTCTGGGCGGCGGCGCCGAGGCGCCGACAGCTGGCGCCACTCTGGCGAACGGCGATGGGGCACTCTCGCGGCGTTGGGCAGTGCCGCCGCTCGGCGCCCGGGCCGAAGTGCGGGCAGAGATCGACGGGGAGGTGGTGGTGCTCGCTGAGGGCCGCGTAGTGGCGGTGGAGTGCGGCGCAGAGGCGCGCGTGGAGATCGAGTCGTGACCCTGCTCACCCTGCCAGACAAAGTTCCCCTGCGTACCACCGCGGTGTGGGGCGAATTCGCCGAGCTGGGGGCGCTCCCATGGGTGTGGGGTCGCCGCGATATCCAGCCGGTGCCGTACGACCGCACAGGCCGCTGGTATCTCGTCGCCGATCACGTCTGCGCCGGCCTGGACCGGGTGGAGCGCGCCGGCGTGGTCACCACCGCCCCGCGTCTCACAAACACCACCGACCGCACCGGCCACGCTGTGGCACTCCTCGATCTCGGCACCCCACTGCGCCTAGGCGAGAGCCTGCGGGTGTGGGTGCGCGGCCGGCTTCACCCCCGCACTGGTGCGTTGATCACCAACCCTGCCGATCTGCTGTGGGATCTCCTGGCTAACCTCTGCGGCCTGGACATCCAGCCCGCACGCCTCGACGACTTCCGCGCCGAATGCGCTGCAGCGGGACTGGAGGCGAGCGGTGTGCTCTCCGATAGCTCACAGACCGTGCGTTCTGCGCTAGATGATATCTGCAACTCCGTGGGCGCGATCTGGTCGCTGCGGCGCCAGGGCATCGCCCGCCTCTATCCACCTGAGTGGTGACCTGCCCCATGACCGTGATTTACCACGTCCAAGATTTTGTGAGAGCAACGTTATTAGAGGCCGTCAGCGCCGCCACTAGCACCTTGGTAGTGCAGCCGTTTGATGGAGAGTACGCGACCCCGGCCGCGGTACCAGAGGGTGTGATGGCAGTGTTGGTGATATCCGATGGTCTCTCAACACCCGAGGTGGTGACCTATACCGGCGTTAGTGGGAGTGGGCCGTACACGCTGACAGGGGTAGAGCGAGGACAATGTGGATCTACGGCGCATGCCTGGGGCAGTGGCGCCGAAGTGGCCAGCGACGTGGTATCGACACTGATAAATCGGTGGGAGGAGCACGTAACGGCGGCAGGCAATCCGCATAACACAACATTAGATGACCTCGGCATCGTGCCGATACCGGTCAAGGCGTTGGGAGATTTGGCAGATCCGGTGCTACACGCTCCGCTGGTTTGGTCTACCGAGTTGGCAGTTGGGAGCGGATCCATCACATCCCAGCGCGCTACAACTGCCACGTATGTCGATCGCGGCGGGATCATCCGAACAGCAGCGATCAATGCGCCGCGATTTGAGTCAGCTGGTCTGCTAATTGAGGGGGCGTCGTCAAATAGTTGTTTGTACTCTGCTGATTTCAGCGCAGCGGCCTGGCTACGGCTCTATAACTGCGCCGTGCAAGTCAATACACGGGCGGCGCCCGACGGCACCACAAATGCTGATACGTTGGTGTTTGACGGTACGCAGTATGGCCAAATCACGCAGTCAGTAGCTGGCTACACAATAGGCACCACGGTGACGATTAGTGTGTATGCGCTGGCTGATACGCAAGGCGCCACGTTTGCCGTGTGGTGTGCGGGAGTATATTTAGGTGATATGGCGCCAACGTCAACATGGCGACGATACCAATGGCAATCGACGCTGACTGGTACCACCGCATCACTGACGATTGTGTCGCATGTATCGGCGCGAGTGTATGTGTGGGGTGCACAGATAGAGGTAAAACACTATGCAACCAGTTATATACAAACGTCGGATGCACCCGTCACTCGCGCCGCCGATCTGATCTATTTGTCGTCTGACAATTGGCCGGTAGATAGTTATACAGTAGTCGTAGATGTTGACCACATCGATGTTGGCCATGTGGGCGGTCACCGCATATATCAGGTGATGGGCGCAACAAATCAGTTATTTGGCGTGCAAGCGGGCTCGGGCGCGCTGGTGGGGTGGCACAACAGCACCACTCCGGTCACCTCATCTCCGACCATATTGCAGGCGGGATTGACCTATCGAGCTGGGTACGTTGTTGACGGATATGCGTCGCAGCGTGTGTACCTAGACGGGGTGTTGGTAGGCGCTCAAAGTGGGGGCGCGCCGCCTAGCGGCTCGCCATATATCGTGTACCTCGGATCAAATAGCTCAACGATTCCTCTTGATGGACATTTGCGCAATCTGCGCATTTACGATAGAGCGTTATCCGCCGATGTACTGAGGATTGCATGATGCGCGACGCCATCTATTATGCTGTTGACGGCTCTCTCTTCAACGCTACAGATTTTCCAGTGGCAGACAAAATCGTAGTTTCTAGTCGGCTGGGGGAAGCTGAGGCTATCGCGCTGCTCCGCCTATTGCCACAGCAAGAGGCGGCCCTCGCCGAATTCCCAGGGATTGTGGAGCTGGGCACATTCGGCGAGGTGTTCGCAGACCCGGCCAAGCTAGAGGTCTACGACCGGATATATTCGCGAGTGTCCTATGATGTGGAAGGACCCGCCGGCCCGGTCACGGTGTACCCGCCTGCGAGGTTCGGGTCCTTCGGCCCCCTTCCTGAGACCATCCGGGAGATATCCGGCACCGCATTCCTGCGGCGGTTCACAGCACTGGAGCGGATTGCTGTATACCAAGCAGAAGCCAACGACCCGGTAATCCGGGACTTCTTCGAGCTGCTTCGCGTCACGTCCGCGGCCGGCCCGATCCAACTGGATGACACCGACGTAGCGGCCGGGCTTGACTATCTCGCGACCGTCGGCATCCTGGCGGCACACCGCCCGGCCGAGATCCGTGCGTGACGGTACGCCGCCCCATCGGCCTGGGGACACTCGGACTCCCATTTATCAGGTCTGGAGCGCAGGCTGCACCGGTGCACCAGCCCGTTGTAACGCTTGGTCCCCTAGATCTCATAGACCCACGTCCGCGCAGTGCTCTGGCAGACCTCACGACCGCGTTGCGGGTGGAATTTGGGCACGTAGGTGGCGCACCAAATGGTGCGGTCGAGTTAGAGGCGCCTGGAGCAGTAGAGGTCTGTGGTAGGTTGCATCGCGTGTGGTCCGCCCCGTGGATCGACTCACCGCGGGTAGCTGTGGCTGTTGGCACGCGGCTGTTGCGATGGCTGGCACGGCCTCGCTGGACCACATCAGCTACCGTCTCACTGCGGTGGTACCGCCTCTCACCCGGGGACTGGATATCAGTAGAGCATCCACTGCTGCCGGTACAAGGCACAGCACTGGTGCTGGATTCGTCAATTGCTGATGATGGCATTACTCTGGAGTTCGAGTCGCACCCCGGTGGGGTCCGCCCAAAGGTGGTTGTGGTGCAGTTGGCCGGCACCTGGTCGAGCGCAACACAGGTGTCAGTGGCGGTAGAGGAGTACAGGGATGGCGCGGCTAGACTGTTGGTTTTGGGTGCGGATGGGCGGCCGTTGGCCGGTGCAGACGTGCGCTTAGACGGAGGAGTGGCTACACGTACAGATAGCGCTGGGCGTGTCCAATTCTCATCCAACCGTGGTCCTCACCGGCTGGAGGTGACGGCCCGTGGATATGGTGATGTTGTGCTAGACGTCGTTATTGGTTAACGGTTCCCCACCGCCGCCCTGGTGCGCATCGAGGCAACTGGCGTCTATGTCCAGGTCAATGCGGGAGCTATCCGTAGCCTGGATGGGCGAAAGGTTGCCGCTGCCCAGCCTGGCAGCGATTGCGAGGCTGGGCAGCGGCAACGTCAGCTCCGGCATCCGCAAGGCGCTCAAGCTCCTAGCACGCTGAAGACGAACATCCTCGTGCCTCAAACCTGCGTCAAATAGCCCTAAAATGCTGTCGCAAACCCAACCGTGCTCTGTCGCAAACCCGGCGGCGCGCTACATGTTGGCAGAAATTTCATTCAGATAAGGTGGCGGTGAACGTTTGTTCTCCCCGGGCGGTTTGCCCTCACCGCCCGGGGGGCCTGGCTCAACCGTGGGTCCACTTCCAGTTGCGGATCTCCGGCAGGTCTTCACCGTAGCGCCGGATGTAGTCGCGGTGCTCGATCAGCTTCTCCCGCAGCCGCTGTTTCATATAACCGGCCTGGGCCCGCAGCTTGGGCACCCGGTCCAGGACATCCATCACTAGATGGAACCGATCGAGATCATTCATCACCGTCATGTCGAACGGGGTGGTGGTGGTCCCCTCCTCCTTGTAGCCGCGCACATGCAGGTTGCCGTGGTTGGTGCGCCGATAGGTGAGGCGGTGGAGCAGCCAGGGGTAGCCGTGGTAGGCGAAGATGATGGGGCGATCGCGGGTAAAGATGTCGTCGAAGTCGCGGTCGGGGAGGCCGTGGGGGTGCTCGCTCGGCGGCGTTAGGGTCATCAGGTCCACTACGTTGACCACCCGCACCTTCAGTTCGGGGAACTCGCGCCGCAGGATATCCACCGCCGCCAGGGTCTCTAGGGTCGGGATATCGCCGGCGCAGGCCATCACCACATCGGGTTCACCGCCCTCATCGTTACTCGCCCAGGACCAGATCCCAAGGCCGGCGTTACAGTGTTTGACCGCCTCCTCCATCGAGAGGTACTGCGCCTGGGGCTGTTTGCCGGCGACGATGACGTTGATGTAGTGGCGCGAGCGCAGACAGTGATCGGCCACTGACAGCAGACAGTTGGCATCCGGTGGCAGATAGATCCGTACCACCTCCCCCTTTTTGTTGACCACGTGATCGATGAAGCCAGGGTCCTGATGGGAGAAGCCGTTGTGGTCCTGGCGCCAGACGTGGGAGGTGAGCAGGTAGGTGAGGGAGGCGATGGGGCGACGCCAGGGGATATCGCGGGTGGTCTTCAGCCACTTGGCGTGCTGGTTCACCATCGAGTCAACGATGTGGATGAAGGCCTCATAGCAGGAGAAGAAGCCGTGGCGGCCGGTCAGCAGGTAACCCTCCAGCCACCCCTGGCAGGTGTGCTCCGACAGGATCTCCAGCGTGCGACCGGTGCGGTCGAGCCCCTCATCCTCCGGGTATAGCTCTGCCATCCAGGCGCGGCCGGAGATCTGGAACACCGCATCGAGCCGGTTGGAGGCGGTCTCGTCGGGGCCGAAGAGGCGGAAGTTGCGCTGGGCGGCGTTGGCCTTCATCACATCCCGCAGCCACACCCCAAGCAGGCGGGTTGACTCCACCACCGGATCGCCATGCCGCTCCACGGCGGTGCCGTAGTCGCGGAAATCGGGCAGCTTGAGGGCACGCAGCAGTAACCCACCATTGGTGTGGGGGTTGGCAGAGATGCGTCGGTTCCCCTGCGGTGGCAGCTGGCGCAGCATCTCGATGGGGACCCCTTGGTCGTCAAACAGCTCCTCTGGGCGGTAGCTGCGTAGCCACTCCTCCAGCAGGTGTAGGTGGTCCGGGTTCTCCCGTGTCCCGGAGAAGGGGACCTGGTGGGAGCGCCAGTAGTCCTCGGTCTTCTTGCCATCAACGCTCTTGGGGCCGGTCCACCCCTTGGGGGAGCGCAGCACGATCATCGGCCAGCGTGGCCGCTCCTGCACCCCCTCCTCCCGGGCCCGGCGCTGGATCTCGCGGATGCGGTCGAGGGCCAGATCGAGGGTGGCGGCCATCTGCTGGTGCATCTTGGCCGGCTCATGTCCCTCTACATAGAGCGGCTCATAGCCGTAGCCCCAGAACAGCGCGTTCAGCTCTTCGTGGGGGATGCGCGCCAGTAGGGTGGGGTTGGCGATCTTGTAGCCATTCAGATGGAGGATCGGCAGGACAGCACCGTCGGTGGCCGGGTTGAGAAATTTATTGGAGTGCCAAGAGGTGGCGAGGGGACCCGTCTCCGCCTCGCCGTCGCCCACCACGCAGGTGACCACCAGATTGGGGTTGTCGAAGGCGGCGCCGAAGGCGTGGCTGATGGCGTAGCCCAGCTCACCCCCTTCGTGGATGGAGCCCGGTGTCTCCGGTGCGACATGGCTCGGGATCCCGCCGGGGAAGGAGAACTGTTTGAAGAGTCTGCGCATCCCGTCGCCATCCAGGGCGATGTCGGGGTAGACCTCGCTGTAGACCCCCTCCAACCAGGCGTTGGCCACCATCGCCGGGCCGCCATGGCCGGGGCCGCAGATGTAGAGCATCTCCAGATCGCGCTGGACGATGGCGCGGTTGAGGTGGACGTAGATGAAGTTGAGACCCGGTGTGGTCCCCCAGTGGCCCAGTAGGCGCGGTTTAACATGATCGGCGGTGAGGGGTTCGCGGAGCAGCGGATTGGCCAATAGATAGATCTGGCCTACCGAAAGGTAGTTGGCCGCTCGCCAGTAGGCGTCCATGCGCTGAAGTTCGTCTTCGCTCAAAGGGAACGGGAGTTGGTCGGTATCGTTCATGTACAGCGCTCTCCTCTGGGATCGTGGATGGCCGGTGGCGCCGAGCCGACTGCTTCGCGCCCCCCGTTGTTGCTGGGGGCGGGGAGATAGGGTTCGGCTGCCAGTATCGGTGTCTGTAGTGACAGGTGGTAGACCGTTGGCGGTGTGGGGTTGTGAACAATGGTGTCTGTGGTTGCTGCGGCCCCGGGGGGGCGCGGCGGCGCCCTGGAGCGGGGTGGGTCGCAGGGGGGAGGACATGGAAAATAACAGTAGCCTGGATCCTGTAAGAGGGTAGTTGATCGGGGCCTGGTGAGGCGGGGAGAGGTGGCTGCACCATCGCAGTGCGGCACCCTGTCATAACCGACAGGGTAAGTAAGACAAGGGTTTCGACAGCGCCACAGTTACCGGATAATCCGCCCACCTTGCGCAGTAGCGCCCTTATTTAGGAGGTTGGAAGGATGGAGATGGGCACACCGCAATGTCGTGTGGTGCTGACGGGAAAACTGGTCATAGGTTCCAAGCGTGAGGAGGTGATCAACGCCCTCGGGACGCTGCTCAAACAACCGCATGACAAGGTGGCCCGGATGTTAGGGGGACCTCCTGTTCCCATCAAACAGCTGTTTGACTGCGAGAAGGCGGAGCGCATCCGGCAGCGTATCGAGGCGGCGGGTGCCCACTGCACGCTGGAGCGGGTGGAGCCCGAGCCGCTGGGCTTGGAGCTAGGACTCGATCCCGTGCCCCCACCGCCGCCGCGCCCCACGCCCCCGCCATCGGGCGGCTCCAAATTCTCCTTAGAGTTGGAGCCGGTGGCCGCCGCTGAGGGGGAGGTGGCGAGCGACCAAGGGCAGGAGCCGGTGGGCGAGCGCTGCCCCAAATGCGGCCACCCCAAAGGGAGCGGTGACCTCTGTGAGGGGTGCGGCATCTTCTTCTCCAAGTTGGCACCCAGTGCCGTGCCGGCCTTCACCTCGCCGCCTCCGGCTGGGGTGCCTAACACACCGGCACGCCCTGTATCAGAGGTGGCCAGCACCGACTACGGCGAGTTCATCGGCCCCAATCTCCAGCGCTATCTGGAGCAGTTTGAGAAGTTCCGCATCGGTGGCGGTGGCTACGCCTTTACCTGGCACTGGCCGGCCTTCTTGGTCCCGTTCTATTGGGCGCTATACCGCAAACTGTGGGGGTGGGCGGCGCTCTTCTTGGTCGTCGATATCCTGGCCGCGATCTTCATCCCCTTCTTCTCCGGGACCATTACCCACGTGGGTTCTGCGGTCGTCGCTAACTACCTCTATTTCCGCCACGTCAAGCGTAAGGTGGAGGCGATCCGCGCCACCAGTACCGACGATGTGACCGCCGTAGAGCGGATGAATCGAGAGGGTGGGACCAGCATTTTGGCGGTGTGGGCCGGTATCGCTCTCCTTCTCCTAAGCTCCTTCCTGCTGGGCACATGGCTAGCCAGTCAATTTGCCGACGAGATGGGTGGTCTGGAGATGGGCCAAGTGCTGGGTGATAACGCGGTGGTGGAGAGCCCAGAGGGGCAGCAGACCACCCTCACCATGAATACTCTCTCCTTCTCTTACAATCTCTGGAAGATGGGTAACCCTTCGGGCACTCCAGAGACCTTTTGGCGGCAGGTGATTGAACCGCAGCAGGAGCCGCCGCTGGACGGTTGGGATCAGCCCATCGGGCTGGAGGATGGCACGCTCATCTCCTACGGGCCGGATGGCGAACCCTACACCGGCGATGACATCCTGCAACCCCTGGTGAAGGGGCCGGAGTGATGGCCGTCCGGCACGGGCATCGGTGATGGGTTAACCGGTGGCGGGCGGGCTGCTCGCCACCATTCCTGCCTTGCCCTCTAGGCGCTATGCTGTGCGCCTTCCCTCCCCTCCGGCAGGCGCAACCGCGTGAAGCCTCTTTTCCGAACCGAACCGACCCGGGCGCCGTTGGCCCCCCTGTGGCTACTGCTATTTGTTGCGGCTTTACTCCTGTGGCCGGCGCTTTGGAACGGCTACCCCCTCTTCTTCTACGACTCCGGCGACTACATAGATGCCTCCTTCACCCACACCCCCAAGGTGTGGCGTACCCTCCCCTATGGCCTGTTTCTAGGGGCCACGCACTTCAATTTCAGCCTCTGGCTACCCATCATCGTGCAGGCGCTACTGGTCGCCTGGCTGCTATTTGAGTTCATCGCCACCTTCGCCCCGCGCCAGCCGCGCCTACTCACCGCCCTGGTTGCGCCGGTGGTGGCCATCGGTACCGGCCTGCCCTGGTTCACCAGTCAGCTCATGCCCGACCTATTTACGGCACCGATGGTGATGGGGCTGCTGCTACTCGCCTACGGTCAGCTGGGGAAGCTGCGCTTGGCCGCCTTGGCGGTGGTCACGGTGATCGCCATCAGCGCCCACGCCTCCCATGCCGGTACGGCCCTGGCCTTGGCCCTACTGATCGCCGTGGCGGCGATCTGGTCGCCACGCCAGCGACCGCGGGTGGGGCTCCCCCTCGTCATTGTCATCGCCGGGATATTGGCCACCCCTGTGAGCCATCGGATCTTCACCGGCGAGTTCTATTTGAGCCGCTCCGCTCCCATCATGGCCCTGGCGCGGTTGATCCGCGATGGCGAGGCACAGATCTATCTCCGCCAGGCCTGCCCCGAGGCGGGTTACTCACTCTGCCCCTATGTCGATCAGCTGGTGGCGGGCCCCAATGGGGCAAACGACTTTCTGTGGGACCAGCGCTCACCTTTCTATCGGGTCGAGGGGTGGAAGTATTGGCAGTCGTTCGGGGCCGAGGCGCGCACCATCGTGTGGCAGACCCTCTCCGCCCGCCCAGTAGAGAATCTGGAGTGGGCGGTGAGGGATTGGGGCGAGCAGTTGATCACCTTTGGCACCGGCGCTGGCCTGGTCCCCAAGCTGTGGGAGGCGACGGAGGTGCAGCGCCAGTACTTCCCCGCCGAGAGTGAGCGTTATCTCACCGCCCGCCAATATGCCGGGCAGCTCGATCTGAGTGGGCTAAACCGCCTGCATGTGGCGGTTCTAGGGGCTGCCATGGTGCTGGGGGTGGTGCTGGCGCTGCGCGATCTCCGCACAGCCGATCGGGTGGCGCAGATGCTCTGGTTGCTGATCGCCGCCACCTTGGTCAACGCCGCCATTACCGCCATCTTCTCCAACCCCGATGACCGCTATCAGGCGCGCTTGGTGTGGCTATTTGTGCCGGCGGTCGTCGTGGCCTTCACCCCGCGTCGGCCTGTGGGCGACCTGTGAGGCGCGGCCTCCTGCTGGGGCTGGCGGCCCTGGTCGCCCTACTGGTGTGGTGGGGCAGCAGCCGACCGGTGGCGGTGCCGGGGGCCGTGACAGAACGGCTCCCTAGTCTCTCCTTCTCCCCCTATCGCCGCGGCCAGAGCCCCCTTATCGGCCGCTATCCCAGTGAGGCGGAGCTGGCCGAGGATATCGCCCGAGTGGCGACGGTGGCCGAGGGGGTACGGGTCTACACCTCACTGGAGGGGTTTGATCGCATCCCCCGCCTGGCGGCGGCCCAACAGCTGACGGTGACCATGGGTGCTTGGCTGGGGAGCGATCCGCAGCACAACCGGCGGGAGGTGGAGGCGCTCATCGCCGTGGCCAACGCCTATCCGCAGACGGTGCGACGGGTCATCGTCGGTAACGAGACCGTGGTACGCCATGAGATCACGCCCGCCGAACTCATCGCCCTACTGCGGGAGGTGCGGGCGCGGGTGGCGCAGCCGGTCTCCTATGCCGACGTCCCCATCGTCTGGCGGCACCACCCCGAGTTGGCGGCAGAGGTCGATTTCATCACCGTCCATATCCTCCCCTACTGGGAGGACCGGGCGGTCGCCTTTGCCGATGCCGAGCGCTATCTGCGCTCCAGCGTGAGCGAACTCGGCGCCCTCTTTCCCGGCCAACCGCTGTTCATCGGGGAGGTCGGTTGGCCGGCCGACGGCCGACCCCGCGGTCCGGCGCTGGCCTCCCGTCCCCACCAGGCCGGTATGGTGCGGATGGTGGCGCGGGTCGGGCGCGAGCTACATCTCGATTACAACCTCATCGAGGCCTTTGACCAGCCATGGAAGGGGGCGTTGGAGGGGCGTGTGGGGGCCCACTGGGGGCTGTTCGGGGCCGATCGCCAGCTCAAATATCCCGCCAGTGGTCCTATCGATCCACTACCCGAGGCCCCCTGGTTGGCGGCCCTCGCCGTTACCCTGGGGGCGGGGCTCGGTTGGCTGGCCTTGCGGCGCCCAGCGACGGGGCCAGGGGGGACGTTACTACTGGCGTTGGCGCTACAAGGGTTGGCGGCCCTCGCCGTGTTGGCCGGTTGGCGTGCGCTGGGTAATGCCTTTGTCCCAGCGCAATACCTCTGGGCGCTCGGGGTGGCCGTAGTGGCGGCGCTGCTGCTGTTGCTCAGCGCGCTGAACGCGGCCGCGGCCTTGGGGACTGCGCGCCCTGCGCAGGTCAGGTGGGCCGGTCCGTGGCTGTTGTGGACGGCCCAGGGGTTGCTGCTCTTCCATGCCCAGCGGCTCACTTTTACCGGCCATCTGCGTGATATCCCCACGGCCCTGCCGCTGCTGGTGGTGGGCTGCATGGCCCTCACGGTGGTGATGTGGCGTGGTGCTGGCAATCCATGGCGCGCTGCCCTCTGGGCCACCCTCCTTCCCCAGCCGACGCCCCCTTCTGTTGCCGTCCGCGGGGGGGCTGCGGTGGTGGCGCTGATGCTGTGCGCTGCGGCATTGGGGGTGGTGGGGGCCGAGGCGCTGGAGGCGGCGGGGGCCGATTTTGGTCGGCCGGCGGGGCTGGCCGAGCGCATCGCCCTCGCCGTTGACTGGTGGGGGGCCAACCCCAGCGCCAACCTCTGGGGGGTGGCGTTGCTGGGGTTGGCCCTGCCCGCCCTACTGCTGGCCCTGCCCCCCAACCGGCGTTGAGGCGCCCGAGGCTGGCGTCAGGGCGAGAAGCGGGTCACCTGTTGCGCCAAGGTGCGGCGGGCGCCGGCATCGGCGCCGCCTGGGCCGTAGCGCAGCAGTTGATAGCGCTCGGCGATCTCCATCACGGTCGGGCCTAGATCGGGGCGGGCGCTGGCCACCCGGGCGGCATAGTCGCGGGGGCCTTCACCTGGTGCCCGCGGCAGCCCACGCCGCGCCAGTTTGGCGCAGAAGCGCAGCCACTGCCGGAGTAGGGGATCCGGGGGGCGGGGGCGTTGCCACAGTAGCCAGATGGCCACTATCAGCACCACCAGGGCGATGCCGCTAAACAGCACGGTAATCACCCCACGCCAGCCCCAGCGTAGTAGTCCCAACCGCTCCAGCAGCTCCTGCTGTTTCTCTGGACCATAGCCAAGTACCCACTCGGTCCAGGCGTGGTCTACAGCCTCCCAGGTGTCGGTGGCGGTATGCCAGGCCCGCAGTAGTAGTGAGCGATCCTCGGCGGAGAGGAGTGCCGCCCCCGCCTCGCCGGAGAAGCGGCCGACGTCGCTCCCCTCCTCAATACGGTTGGGGGAGACCGCCGCCGTGGGATCGACCCGCACCCAGCCCTTCCCCTCCAACCACACCTCGGCCCAGGCGTGGGCGTCCGACTGGCGCACGGTGAGATAGTCACCCACCCGATTCGGCTCGCCCCCCTGGTAGCCGGTGACGATGCGGGCCGGTACGCCGCCGGCCCGCATCAGGGTGACAAAGGCGGCACTGTAGTGCTCGCAGAAGCCGCGCCGGGTCTCGAAGAGGAACTGGTCTACAACATTGCCGGTGAGCAGCGGGGGGTTACGGGTGTAGTAGAACGGTTGGTTGTGGATGAGATCGAGCGCCCGTTGCACCAGCGCCTCCCCCTGGGTCCCTTCGGTGACCCACTGCTCTGCCAAGGCGCGGGTACGGGGGTTGGCCCGTTTGGGTAGCTCCAGGCCGATCTCCAGCGCCTGGAGATCGGCATCCCGCATCTGGTAGCGGGTATAGGAGGTGGCCTCATACTGCCGCTGGCGGGTGATCAACTCCCGCACCGTTACCTGAAAATCGGGACTTACCTCCGCCTCCGGGGGGAGGGTGCCTGGCAGATCGAGGGCCATCAGCCACGGTTTGTTGGCCGGCTCCAGGATCACCGAGTAGCGCACGGGGGGGCTGAGGGGTTGATATTGGGGTTTCTCCAGCAGCTGGTACTCATAGCGCAAGAGCCGGGTCCAGCGCCGCCCGTCGGTGTGCCACAGCACCGGACCACGCCAATAGAGGCGATCGGCGGGGGGAATGGGGTCGAAAAAGCGCACCCGGAACGCCACCTCATCGGAGTCGGCCAGGCTGCTGATGCTGCCGATACTCATATCCTCGGAGAGGCCGGTGCGGCCGCTAAAGGCGTCACGCGGCAGGCTCCAGAGGGGGCCGGGTAGTCGCGGGAAGAGCAGGAATAGCAGCACTGCGATGGGCAGCGCTTGTAGCAGCAATGTCCCGCCAACTTGCAGATAGTGGCGGCTGTCGGCAGCGCCACCGGCCGGGTGGTGGAGGGCGACTAAGGTCGCGGTGAGGGCGACCACTGTGGCAAATAGATAGCCCCCCGAGAGTAGCGACTGGTCATAGAGAAAGCTGCCGGCCACCAGGAAGTAACCGAGGAAGATCATCAGCGCGGCATCCCGCAGCCCCTTGAACTCCAGCAGTTTCATGGTGAGCAGCAGTGCCAAGAGGGCCGTCCCGGCGTCGCGGCCAAGGATGGTGTGGTGTTGCAGGACGATGCCGACCACCGCCAACCCCACCACCATCACCCGGATGTAGCCAGGGGGGAGGCGCCAGCAGCGCCTCTCTTTCATCACGTGCCACCCCATCACCAAGAGCGGCAGGAGCGACAGCCACCACGGCATCCGCGCTATGAAGGGGGCGACCACCAGCGCCAGCGAGGTGAGCAGCCAGTGGCGACCGGCGATGGAGACGGGGGGATCAAAGCGGCTCACGATGCCTCTCCAAATAGGGCTAGGGCGGTGAGGCAGCGATCACGGTGGGCCGTGCCGTGGTTCAGTTCTATGCGTGCGCTCGGTAGTTGGAGACCGTAGCGTAGCCCCATCGCCTCGGCCTCCAGCACCCAGCGGCAGAGGCGGGAGAGACGCCCCTCAATATCGGGCTCTGGGGCGTCATTCCAGTTGAGCCACAGCTCCTCGCCCGCCTCACCGCCAAACTGTTTGACCACCAGGCCCCCGCCGTGGGCCAGCGCCTTCCAATGCACCTGGCGCAGAGAGTCGCCGGGGTGGTAAGGGCGCAGGGCGAGGAAGTCATCCCCCCCTCGCCCCTCGCTCCCCTGGTGGGAGGCCCCCTGCCCGGAGAGGGGAGGGAGATCCGCCTCGGCCGAAGGGGTTGGGTAGACGATGCACTCCTCCTGGGGTTCGGCATAGGCCCAGGCGTGGAACAGCCCCAGTGGATAGCGGGTGAAGAGGGTGAGACGGGGTAGCCGTAACCGGCCCCGGCGTGGGGTCGGCAGCATGAGTTCGCTGCGGGTGCTGCCCTCGATCGGCAGATCGGCCAGTACCGGTTGATGGGGCGGCAACTCTACCGCAATGGCGTAGCGCCTGCGGCTGGGGGAGACGCTCCCCAGCACCAGCGGGAAGCGGGCCGGTTGACCGGCAAACACCGACGCTGCGCTGGCGGTGGCGATGGTGAGGCCGGCCAGGTTGCGGTAGGTGTAGAGCATGGAGACAAAGCCGACCGAGCCGAGCACGAAGGTGAGGGCGAAGACCAGCGAGTTACCGTAGTTGGTGGCGCCGATCAGCATCGCCAACAGGACCAGGGCAAACACCAGTCCCATGCGGGTGGGCAGCACATAGATACGGCGGCGGTCCAGCACCAGCCGCCCCGCCTCTGGTCGGGCGAGGCGGAGGAAACGGCTCCAATTAATGCGGGAGGTGGCAGCAGTCATGGTCATGCGACTCGGTACCTAGTGGGTCGCCCCTCTGTGCAGCGGGAGGGGCGACAAGGAGGGGGTGACTAGGGGATAGGTACCTCGCGGAAGAGCACCATCAGATCGGCGGGGCTCTGATCACGCTGGGCCGGTTGTAGGCGGTGGCCGGCCACATGGGGCAGTACCGCCTGGATATCCTCCGGTAGTGCATGGCTGCGCCCCGCCAGATGGGCCCAGGCGCGGGCCGCGGCCAGTAGCGCCAGGCCGGCGCGGGGTGAGAGGCCGTTGTGGAAGTGGCCGCTCTCGCGGCTGAAGCGGATAAGCGCCTGGAGGTAGTCGATGAGCGGATCCGCGGCGTGGACCTGGGCCGCCACCTGCTGCTCCTGCGCCAACCCCTCTGGGGTCATGGCGGCGCCCAGCTCCCGCAGTAGCTCCCGCCGGTCGCGGCCAGTAAACAGCGCCCGCTCCGCCGCCGGATCGGGGTAGCCGAGCGAGATGCGCATCAGAAAACGGTCGAGCTGCGACTCCGGCAGGGGGAAGGTGCCGATCTGGTGCATCGGATTCTGGGTGGCGATGACAAAAAACGGCTCGGGTAGCGGACGGGTCTCCCCCTCAATGGAGACTTGGTGCTCCTCCATCGCCTCCAGCAGGGCGCTCTGGGTCTTAGGGGTGGCACGGTTCACCTCATCCGCCAACACCACCTGGGAGAAGATGGGGCCGGCGTGAAAGGTGAAGGCGCCCTTCTCGCGGTCGAAGATGGAGACCCCCAAGATGTCAGCCGGCAGGAGATCCGAGGTGAACTGGAGCCGGGAGAAGCGCAACCCCAAGGTGGCCGCCAGGACGTGGGCGAGGGTGGTCTTACCTACCCCGGGCAGGTCTTCAATGAGCAGGTGGCCGCGGGCGAGCAGACAGGCAACGGCAAGGCGCACCTGGGTGTGCTTGCCAAGGATGAGTTCATCGATCTGGGCAATGAGGCGATCAAGGGGACGCATGGGCGGGTCCTAGCGGGGGCGAGGGGCCATTCTACGGATGGGCGAAGGCGCAGTTAACCGCAAAAAGGGCCCGTAAGGCAAAAAACGAGTCGACATTTTGGCTCTTTGCGCCGCCTGCCACCCCCCTCTCACCCTATATTGGTGGTCTGTGCTGTGGGGTCGGCCATGGCATGGCAGGCCCAGGGACGTTAGCATTGGAGGAGATCCCCACTACCATGGCCACCGTGGACAAACCCACTCACTCGACATCGCCCGCCGCCCTATCGCGGACCCATCTGGTTAAGGAGCTGGTCGATCGCCTGACCGACGACCACCTCAACCAGCGTCTCCAGCTGCCTACCCTCCCCGATATCGCCCTGCGGATCCGCAATGCGGTGGCCGATGAGGGCAAGGGGATCCCGGATATTGCGCGCTTGGTGCAGGCCGATCCCACCATCGCCCTAAAGGTGATCCAGGTGGCCAACAGCGCCCGGTTTGCCAACCTGCGGCCGGCGGACTCCACCCAGACGGCGGTGGCGCGCATCGGTCTGACCCAGACCCGCGACCTCGTGATCTCCCTCTCCATGCGCACCCTCTTCGGCGCCCGCTCGCCGGTGATCGCCCTGCGTATGAAGGAGCTATGGCGCCACAGCGTGCGGGTCGCCTCCATCTCGCGGGTACTGGCGGGCATCGGCCCGGAGCTGGATCCGGAGCGGGGGACCCTGGCGGGTCTGGTACATGATGTGGGGGCGCTCCCGGTGTTGGGCTATGCCACCCACTACCCGCAGCTGTTGGAGGACAGTCAACTACTGGACCATGTGATTCAGCGCCTGCGTGGCCGCATCGGTTCTTTAGTGCTGCGCAGTTGGGAGTTCGACGAGGCGCTGACCACCATCCCGCTGGCGGTGGACAACTGGAGCCGCGATCCCCGCCCGATGCCCGACTACGGGGATGTGGTGCTGCTCGCCAATATCTTTGCCCGCTTCGGTAGCCAGCGCACCTATGACGGCCCACCTATGGTCACCCTGCCGGCCTTCAACAAGTTTCCCCTCGGTGCCCTTGGCCCTGAAGGGGGCGTGGAGGTGTTGGAGCTGGCCCGGGATGAGATCAACGCCACCATGCAGATGCTCAACGCCGACGGTAGTTGAGTTGGGGGCGGCGGGTTGTCATGCCCCCGTGCGCGGCTAACCTCTCCCGCAACCCGCCGTGGTGCCGAGGCCATCGGCGCCGTAGTGATCTCACACCTCCGCCAACACCTGCCGCAACCGCTGCTCCACCGCCGCCCGCCCGGCCAACCCATATCGCTTGGCCACCTCGCCCCATGGGTGGCGCTGCAACAGGCGCGCCACCAGTAACACTCCTTCCGCCATGGCCGGGGGCTGCGGTGCGGTGAGGCGGGCCAGCGCCCCTTGGCGCAGGCCCGGTAGGCAGGCGTCGTAGCCGCGTCGGCCAGCGGCAAAATCGGCACACTCGGCCTGCTCCTCCGCGGTGAGCGTCAGCGCTGGCAGGGTGGCCAGCAGGGCCAATACCAGGGCTGGGTCGAGGTCGTTTAGCGGCTCTGCCAGCAGCTCTGGCAGATTGCGGGTGAAGCGGTGGCGGGCGCTGGCCAGCAGCTGGTGACCCGCCGCACTGAAGGGGTGTAGCACCATCAAGGAGGGGGCCCCGCTGGCGGTCTCGCGGGTGAGGCCGAGCCGCACCGGCAGTAGATGGCAGCGCTGCCAGAAGCGGATCACCCCCGGATCTGCGCCGAAGCTGGCCCCCAACAGGTCGCAACCACTCTCCGCTGCCCACTGGCCAACGGCCGTCACCAGCTGTCGGCCGAGGCCCCGCCCTTGGAGGGCGGGGTGGATGGCGATCCGGGAGATGCGGGCGCAGCGGCGCTCCGCCGCACTGACCAGGCCCATGTGGGCGGCGAGGGATTGGGGGATGAGGTGGCCGCGGGGACGGCGTTGTCCCAGGGCCACCGCCTCCGCCAACCCACTATCGAAACCACCCTCTTCGGCCACCAGCGCCACCCCCGCCAGATGGGGGCCGAGCCGCAGCGCGAACAGGCTGAGATTGGGCCCATCCAGCAGATGGCGGAGATCGAGTGGTCGGGTGCGGTAGTGGGCCAGTACCAGCAGGCCAAAGAGGGGGCGTAGGCCCGCCTCGTCGCGCGCCAGGGCCGCCCGATCGAGGCGTTCGATGGTGAGCGGCGCATCGAGATCAAACTGCTCTGCCGCCACCGGTTCTGCATCCAGCAGTAGCAGTCGGAAGACCCACGGCTCCACCGGATCGGTGGTGGCCCAGCGTACCGGCTGCTGTAGTGTCAGGGCGTGCCAGCCGGGGTAGCGCCGATCCAGTAGGCGACCGAAGCGCAGGGCAAAGCCGCGACCGGAGCCCTCATAGCCGTGTACGGTGGAGGCGAACACCACCCGCGGATAGTGCAGCAGGATCCGCTCTAGCAGGGCGAGGGGGATGGCGGCCGCCTCATCCACCAGTACCAGCGCCGCCGGCTCGTCACCAGTGGCGAGCCGGTCGGGGGCGATGAAACTGAGCCGTCCACTCTGCGTGGTTAACTCGTGTGGTTGGAGCTGCGCCATCGGTAGCGCCTGGGCGGCGTGGCGGAAGAGCGCCTCCACCGCTGCCGGGCGCGGGGCGGTGATGGCGATGCGCGAGAACCCCTCCGCCAGCAGGTGGGCGGCGGCGAGGCCGAGGGCGGTTGACTTGCCACGGCCCCGATCGGCGGTGATGACCAAGGGCCGCTGGCGATGACCGCGGGCGGTGTGCTGGATGGCATCAACGGCGGCCGCTTGATCGGCCGTGAGGGTGATGGGCGAGGGCGATGGGGTCGTCAGCGTCTGGGGTGTCGCCCTGCTAGCCGCTGTCGGCTCCTCACACCACGCCAGCCTGGACTGCTCTAACAGCGTGATCTCCGGGGCGTGGCCTATCTGCTGGGCCAGGCGCGCCAGAAAGTGGCCGGTGACCGCCGCCGGCGGGATGGGGTGAATGGCCAGGCGCCGCTTCTCCGGATCGGCAAAGTCGGCCCAGGTGGCGAGGGGTGGGACCAGCAGCAGGAGCAGGCCACCGGCGCTGACGGTGCCCGCGGCCTGGCCGAAGGCGTCGGGATCGAAACCGGCGTGGGCGTCGAACACCAGGGCCGGCTGCTCGCCGCCCAACAGGGCCACGGCCCGCTCTGCGGCGATGGCGACAACCCCAGCGGGGGCGTCACGGCCGATCCAGAGGGGCGACTCTATGGCCGCCCCGCGCAGCAGACGGTGGGCCCCCTGCTGACACCAGTCGGCCGCCCCGGCCAGCACTAGCGCCCGCCGTTCACCCTGGTGGCGGGCCTCTTGGGCGAGGTCTGCCCCCAGGGCCGCGGGATCAGTGATCACCGGTGTTGGTCGTCAGGTGACGGGCGAGAAAGGCGTGGCGATAGTCGCCCGGCGGTAGTGGGATACGCACCCGCCAGCCGCTGCCGGGGGCGACGCTGAGTGGGCGGCCATCCAGCGCCTCCATCCGCTCCAACAGGAGATCGCCGCCTCCCCCAGGGGCGATCAGCTCCAGGGTGTCGCCGATGGCAAAGCGATTCTTGACCTCCAGCTCGGCCAGGCCGCTGGCCGGGTCGAACTGGGTGATCTCCGCGACATATTGGCGCAGCTCCGACTCGGAGTGGGGGACGCGGTAGTTTTGTAACTCCGCCTCGGCGTGGCGGTTGTAGAACCCCTCGGTGTAGCCGCGGTTGGCTAGCCCCTCCAGGGCCGTGGTCAGATGGGGATCGAACGGCCGCCCCGCGGCGTAGTCGTCGATGGCACGGCGATAGACCGCCGTGGTGCGGGCGACGTAGTAGGGGGTCTTGGTACGTCCCTCGATCTTGAGGGAGTCGATCCCCATCTCCGCCAGCCGTGCCACATGCTGCACCGCCCGGAGATCGCGCGAGTTGAGGATGTAGGTGCCGTGCTCATCCTCCTCCATCGGCATCAACTCCCCCGGTCGCTCCCGTTGCTCCAGCAACCACGATTGACTCGGCAGGAGATCGCCACTGCTGTCCGGGGTGGCCGGGATCACCTGGTATTGCCAACGACAGGCGTTGGTGCAGGCCCCTTGGTTGGCGTCGCGGTGGTTAAAGTAGCCCGAGAGTAGGCAGCGGCCGGAGAAGGCGATGCAGAGGGCGCCATGGACAAATACCTCCAGCTCGGTCTCCGGGCAGAGCTGGCGGATCTCGGCGATCTCATCCAGCGCCAACTCCCGTGACAGGATGATGCGACTCACCCCATTGGCGGCCCAGAAGCGCACCGCGGCGTGGTTCATGGTGTTGGCCTGTACCGAGAGGTGGAGGGGCAGATCGGGCCAGCGTTCGCGGGCCAGGAGTAGCAGCCCCGGATCGGCGACGATGAGCGCATCGGGGGCGTGTGCCACCACCGGCTCCAGATCCTTGAGGAAGCTCTTTACCTTGCTGTTGTGGGGCAGGACATTGGCCGCCAGATAGAGCTTGCGGCCGGCGGCGTGGGCGGCGGCGATGCCGTTGGCCAGCTGCTCCAGGTGATCAAAGTCGTTGTTGCGTACCCGCAGGCTGTAGCGGGGGAGTCCGGCATAGACCGCATCGGCACCGTAGGCGATGGCGGTGTGGAGGTGCTTTAGGGTGCCGGCAGGGGCGAGCAGTTCAGGCTGTTTCATGACAACGGCTGGGTCACGGATGGACCGGCTATTATCCTGGAAACGCACCCCGGTCGCTCGTCTGCCCCTTGGTTGGGGATCGGCTTTGGCCCACAATTGCTCCCCCCTCGCCCTCAGGAGATCACCATGGCCCGCCTCATTGCCCCATTACTGCTTCTGCTCTCCCTACTCCCCGGCGCGGCACAGGCGGTGGGGATGCCGCCGGAGCGCATCCTGGCCCAGGCCACCGATGAGATGATCACCGCCCTACGGCAGGAGCGGGAGATGGTACAGGCCGAGCCAACCCATCTGTTTGACCTGGTGGATCGGGTGCTTAGCCCCCACATCGACTTCCCGCGGATGTCGCGCTGGGTCTTGGGGCGCTACTGGCAGCAGGCAACGCCAGATCAGCAGCAGCGCTTCATGGCGTCGTTCCGGCTGCTGTTGGTGCGCTTTTACACCTCGGCGCTACTGGAGGACCCGCAGCGGCTCGACAATCTCATCGCCCGCGCCGACGGCCTGATCACCTATCTCCCCACCGATATCCCGGCCGATGCCGAGACGGTCCCGGTGCGCTCTGAGGTCCATATGCCCAATGGCCAGGTGGTGCCGGTCCATTTCCAGATGCACCGGAAAGATGGTGAGTGGAAGGTGTTTGATGTGAGTGTGGAGGGGGTGAGTGTGGTGACCAACTACCGCAGCTCCTTCGCCTCTGAGATCCAGCAACACGGCCTGGATCGGCTCATTGAGCAGTTAGATGAGCGTAACCGTGGGCTGCTGGAGAAGGTGGCGGCGCATCGGGTGGCGGGGGAGATGCCATAAAAAAACCCGCGTCTTGCGACGCGGGCTTAGCAAGCCCCAAGCGGAACCCGGAGAGGTTCCGTTTGTATTGATTAACCCAACTCCATGCCGATCGCCATCGGCATGGGAGATTGCTGCATGTGTCATGCCACTGTACTGGTCCCCATCTTGTGGGATGACAGCGGCGGTGCGGCACCAGATCGGTGCGCTGTGGCCCCCTAGGGGCCGAGCGACGCCCCTCCGTGGCGCAGACCGGGTAGCGTGGTGAGATCGATCTCGTCGATCTGGCTCGGCTCCAGGTAGCGTTCGGCGTAGCGCAGATAGACCTTCTCCTGCACGAAGACCTCAAAGAGATCGGCATCCAGTTTCCCCTCTTTCACCATGAAGCCGAGGATGCGCAGCGCCTCGGAGAGGGTCTTGGCACTCTTGTAGGGGCGGTCGCTGGCGGTGAGCGCCTCGAACACATCGGCGATGGCCATGATGCGGCTCTGCACCGGCATTTGGGCGCCGGTGAGGCCGCGTGGATAGCCGCTGCCGTCCATATGTTCGTGGTGGCCGCCGGCATACTCGGGGACCTGGGCCAGGTTTTTCGGGAAGGGGAGCGCCTCCAGCATGTTGATGGTGGCGACAATGTGGTTGTTGATCACCTGCCGCTCCTCGGTGGTGAGGGTGCCTTTGGCGATCTGCAAGTTGTAGATCTCATCCGCCGCGAGGAGCGGCTGCTCGCTGCCGTCGGGTCCGCGCAGGGTCCGGGCCCCGATGGCCGCCACCCGCGCCTGCGCCTCGGGTGCCATGAACTCACCTCCCCGGTTGCTTGTCCGCAGGAACTCCCGCTCCTGGTGTAGGGTCGCCAGCGTTGCACTCAACTGCGCCTCAAAGGCGGCGCCATCCACCCGCTCCCCCGCCTCCAGGCGGGCGATCCGCTCGCGCAAGAGGGCGATCTCGGCATCCCGTTTCAGCACCTCAAAACGCATGTCGATGGCGTGGATGCGGTCGTAGATGGTCTCCAGTTTGGTCGCCTTATCCACCACGTGCTCTGGCGTGGTGATCTTGCCGCAGTCGTGTAGCCACGCGGCGATCTCTAGGGCGTAGCGCTCCTCCGCCGACATGCGGAAGTTGGCCAGCTGGCCGCGATCGACCCGATGCACGGCGTCGGCCAGGAGCATGGTCACCTCCGGCACCCGTCGGCAGTGGCCGCCGGTATAGGGTGATTTTTCGTCAACCGCGGTGGCCACTAGCTGGATCAGCGCCTCGAAGAGCAGCTTCAAATCTTCGATCAGCCGCTTTTTGGTGAGGGCGATGGCGGCTTGGGAGGCGAGCGCCTCGGCAAAGCGCTGGCAGTCGGTGGTGAATGGGATCACCTCGCCGCTCTCGTCATCGATGGCATTGAGTAGCTGGAGGACGGCGATCACCTCTCCTTGGTGATCCATCATCGGTACGGTGAGGAAGGAGGTGGAGTGGTAGCCGCTCCGCTCATCGAAGGCGCGGGTGCCGGAGAGATCGAACTCCACCACCTGGTAGGCGTCTGGGATGTTGATGGTGCGACGGTCGTGGATCGCGGCGGTGACCACGTTGTGGCGGTTGGCGGAGCCGTCGGTGTCATAGAGCGGCACCGCCGGGAAGGGGATCGGTCGGCCGGAGGTCCCGCCCATGGCAAAGTGCAGCGAGTCGGTGAGCACCACCTCCATGCGCACCTCGCGGCGCCCGGCATCGAGGGCGTAGAGGGTGCCGCCGTCAGCGCCGGTGATCTCCTTGGCGCCTCTTAGGATCTGCTCCAGCAGCTCGTCGGTATTCTGCTCAGCCGAGAGGGCGATCCCGATCTCGATGAGCTTCTCCAGCCGCTCGACGTGCAACATGTGGCCCATAGTCTCCCCCTTCACCCACGGACACCGGGCAGGTGTCGGCGCAGGCGGCCGTGGTTCGGTCGGATGTGCGATGGGTGGGAAAGTGCGGCGGAGAGTCGGTTATTTGTCAGGGACGCGGCGTTTGGTTGCATCGCCGAAGTCACGCTCCGGCGTGCGACGCCGGGGTCCACCGGGGCGGTTCTTCTCGTCCTTGCTGAAGACAAATCGGCCGAACAAGATACATCCCTTCATGCCGGGATCGCAGGGGCGCCCCTCAACCCGGATGCAGCGGCCATCAGCTTCGTGTGGACAACCCCAACTCACCCTGTGGTCTCCGTCGTCTCTTACGTAACGATTTTAAACTACACCCCCCGCTCCGGGGAGGGGGGTGGGGTCGGAGTCGAAAAGAAATTGCCCCCTCATCGGCCGCTATCGCCTTGGCCTGGGTGGGGTTTTTCAGGGGGTAGGCGCCCTGTTGGGGGTTAGAGCGCGGTCTTGAAGCGGATATCGCCATAGCGCAGTACCGCCCCCTCCGGGGTGATGGCCTCAACGATCGCCCCCTCGTGGGTGGTCTGCCCCTCTCGGTAGAGGGTGTTGTTGATGAAGATGAAGCGGGCCGCCGGGTTGTCGGCATAGACGTGGACGTTGAGCTGTAGGTCCGGCACGGTCGCCCGCTGCCTTTCGGGCAGTTCAGACCAATAGGGCACATCGCCACTGGAGAGCAGCGTCGCTGGTGGCGGCGCCGTCTCCAGCGGCGGGATAGTGGTGACGGCGAGGGGGGGCTCGTCCGGCTGGAGTTGGATAGGCGGCTTCACCGGCTGCTCCACATACGGCACCACCGCTGGCTTGCTGCTAGGGGGATAGACGCGAGGTGGCAGGTTGCCCTTGGGGGGCGGCTGCGGTGTGCTGGGGGCGCGTGCCTCCTGGACCGGGGCGGCCGGTTCTGTGCCGGGGCGTAGCAGTAGGTAGAGCGTGGCCCCGGTCAGCAGTGCCCCGCCCAAGCCGGCCGCCAGCAGCACCAGGGCCGGTGCCGGGGTACGGGAGGGGTGTTGGCTATGTTCGGCGCCGAGGGTTGGCACCTGCCCCAGCTCCCGCTGCCGCTGGGATTTTTTGAGCGCGTCGAGGATGTAAGACATGGCAGTTCCTTACTGCGCTGGCGGGGGGGCGCTGAGGCGCGGGCCGGGCGGAAGATTGGCGGCGGTGGTCAAGTAGAGCAGGGTCTGCTCCCCCACCAGGCCATCCACATCGAGCCCGCGCGCCCGCTGGAAGGCGCGGACTCGCGCCTCCAACCGGCCATCCATGACGGGATCCAGCTCCTCTACGGTGTGGCCGCCATCCACCTGGGCGAGGGCCCGGCTGAGCCATGCCACCGGCGTCCCGCGTGCGCCGGGACGGAGTAGCCGCGCCTCGGGCGGTGGCCGCCACAGCAGCATGAACTCGCCGGAGAGGAGCGGGAGCAGATCGCTCACGGCGAGGGTGCGTCGCTCGCCGCCAAAGTCGATGGTGGCATCGCCGCCATTGAGCGCCACCAGCACCCCATACCCGCTATGGCTACCCGACTGCATGGAGAGCAGGGCGGGCCGATCAAACTGGCGCAGCAGCTCCATGCCACCCACGCCAAAGTAGCAGCGGAGTCCCGTCTCGTCCCCCTGTAGGCAGGCATCTCCCGCCGCCAATGACTCCCCCCAGGTCGCCCACAGGACCTGCTCCGCCTGGGTGCGGTCGGCCAACGGGATCTCCGGCTGGGTGCGTTGAATGGGGGTGAAGCTGGGGTCTTTCTGGGTCTGTGTCGTCGAGGGTGGTTCCTCTCCCCCAGCGAAGAGCGAATCCGGGAGCGGGAGCCAGCGCAGGGCCAGCAGTAGCGCCGCCGCCAGTGCGGCCCCGATGGCCGCCGCCGGCAGGGCGATACGCCAGGGGCGCACTGCGGCGGTCTGCATATCAGAACCCACCGCCTCACCGGCGATCTCCCGGGCCGCCACCCGCACTATCCCCGGGCTCACCTGGCGCCAATCGGCGGCATAGGCGCCGAGTAGTGCGCGGTCGCAGATCACATTGATCAGTCGCGGGATGCCGGTGGAGGCGGTGTAGACGGCGCGGACCGCCGCGGGCGGGAAGGTGCTGTCAGAGCCGCCGGCCACCCGTAGCCGGTGGTGGATGTAGTCGCCGGTCTCCCGCTCATCCAGGGGCTCTAGGTGGTAGCGGGCGGTGACCCGCTGGGCCAGCTGGCGCATCTCGCGTCGCGCCAGTAGCTCACGTAGCTCGGGTTGGCCTACCAGGAAGATCTGGAGCAGCTTGTGGCGATCGGTCTCCAGATTGGTGAGTAGCCGCACCTGCTCCAACACCTCCGGCGAGAGGTTTTGGGCCTCGTCGATCACCACCACCGTGCGCCGCCCGCGGGCATAGGCGCCGAGCAGGTAGTCGTTGAGGGTATCGATGAGTCGCTTGGGGGTGTGGGGGCCGGGCGCCAGGGTGACATGCAGCTCTTCGGCGATGGTCTCCAGTAGCTCCAGGGCGGTGAGCTTGGGGTTGAGCACCAAGGCGGCATCTACCCGCTCCGGTAGCTGTTCCAGGAAGGCGCGGGTGACGGTGGTCTTGCCGGTACCCACCTCGCCGGTCAGCTGCACAAAGCCGCCGCTCTCCACGGCGCCGTAGATGAGGTGGGCCAGTGCCTCACGGTGGCGCTCACTCATGTAGAGGTAGCGCGGATCCGGCGTGATGGCGAATGGGTTTTCGTTGAGGCCGAAGAATGCGGTGTACATCGTTGGCTCTGGAGAGTGGAACCCTGTGGGGGTGGGCCGCACGGCGGCGTGCGATGCGCCGTCGGTAGGCCTTACCCCCCTTCGTGGGGCCACAGAATAGCACCCGACCCGCAAGACAGGGATCCCAGGCGGGCCACCGTTGGTCACTTCAGCCCCATTGGGTGGGTGAGTATAAGAGAGGGTGGGTCGGCAGCGAAGGCAAAAAAGCGGGGGCGGTGAGGCATGGCGATGGCGCTCGCGGTGGCGGAGGGCCGTTTGACTACCTACCCTCAAGCGGCCAATCGCCCTGATCCAGCCGGCCGGCAACAGCAGATTCACAGTGGTCGAATAAAACGTTACCTCTTAGGGTGCGCTGAGGGCGCGCCCAGACTCGTCACGGACCATCCCCGCTGGGTATCATGCCGCCACTCCGATGCTCCCGGTACCACCTAAACCCCGCCCTGTTGCGGGGCGAGGGGGGATGGAGAGATCGATGGCGAGTTTTCAGCTCATCCAGGCGGACCCGTTGCGTGGCCCGCTTTGTAACAAGCCAAGGAGCAGATATGTTCAAGTCGAGATGGTCCCCACTCCCCCTACTCCTGCTGTTGGGCCTATGGGCTGCACCGACTGCCCAGGCCATCGACGATGTGCGCATCATCGGCGGTGAGAGTGACAACAATGATGACGCCTCCCTCTGGCGCATCGTGCTGACGGATCGCTGGAACCAGGAGTGGCAGGCCGATGGTTGGGTGGTGGGGGGGTACTCCGAGCTGACCTTGGGCTACTGGCAGTCGGGTGAGAAGCACTCGGACGACGACTCACTCTATGAGTTGGCGTTGACCCCGGTATTCCGGCTCTACCGCTCGGGCGCCGAGCGATTGGGTCCGTTCATTGATGCGGGGCTGGGGGTCCATCTGCTTTCTCAGGAGGATCTGGGGAACAAGCAGCTGGGTTCGCAGATCCATTTTGGTACCCACCTGGGGGGCGGATATCAGTGGCGTAATACCGAGTTGACGCTGCGGGTCCAGCACATCTCCAATGCCGGCTTGGGCTCCCCCAATCCCGGTATCAACTTCCTGCTGGTGGGGCTCGGTTTCCGGCTGTAAAACGGGCGAGGGGCCGTTAGGCCCCTCGCTAGCTCCCTGCAACTGACTACCGACTACTCCGCGCTGGCGGCCGCCTTTTTGCGGGCACGCGGGGCGCGTTTCGGCTTGGCGCTGGCGTCGCTCCGCTGGGTGTGTGCCTTCTTCAGCGCGGCGAGCGACTTGGCGTAGCTCTTCTCCACCTGGGCGTTGAGCTTGGCGATCGCCTTGCTCCAGTTGGCCTGCATCTTCAACTCGGTGCGGGCGGCGCGTTCGGCCTCCTTGGCATCGGTGAGCGCAGTGCGGGCGGCTGCCATCGCCTCTTTGGCGCGGCTGGCGGCGGCTGGCGTCTTGGCACTATCGAGCTTGGCCTTGGCGCCCTCGATCTTGGCGGTAGCCTTCTCGACGGCATCCAGCGCCTTTTTGTGATTACTCTCGGCAGCTTTCAAACTTGCCTCGGCCGCACGAGCGGAACTCCCCATCGTATCGAGGCTAGCGGTGGGTGCGACCTCGGTGGAACGGCGAGTAGCGGCCTGGGTACGAGAACCACTTTTTTTCTTCACGGCCATTGGTAAATTCCCCTTCTGCAATAAAAAATGGCAACGCCGCAGAGTATAACAACTGCGCGCCGTCACCAATAGAATTTGTCCGCTCTCCGCTCTCCGCTCTCCGCTCTCCGCTCTCCGCTCTCCGCTCTCCGCTCTCCGCTCTCCGCTCTCCGCTCTCCGCTCGATTCTGTCGGCGCTGGGTTGTGCTTGTAAACGCGGTCGCCGGTTTGCCTCTCTCCAATGGTGGATGGTCGTCGCGGCCACAGCGACGTAAAATCTCACTTGGTGATTGAACGATGAGAGAAGAGAGATGATGGCGCGAGTGAAACTCTATAGCAGCGGGATTTGTCCCCTATGCCAGTGCGCCAAGCAGCTGCTGACCAAGTGGGGCATCCCATTCGATGAACTGCGGGTGGATCGCGATCCTGCCATCCGCCGCGAAGCGTTGGAGGTGACCCACAACGCCCGCACGGTTCCGCAAATTACCATTGATGGCGTTTGGATCGGTGATTTCGACGCCCTGACTGCGCTGCACTCAGAGGGTAAGTTGGCGCATCTTGTTGAACCGCGCAGCGCTTGAGATGACGGGTGGGAGGGGGCGTTGCGCCCTCTCCCGATCCCCGTTAGCGCGGTATGGCGACTAAGTGGTGAAGGCTAGGTGAGTGATGGGATAGTTGGACCAACTCAGCGCGGTTTGGCATTGCCCTGAGCCGGTGTGATCAGTTGTTGTCGCCGTCCAGTAGTCCGCCCAGTCCGCCGAGTATTGAGCCCTCACCCTGATGTTTGCCACCCATCTGCGGGGCCGCCGCCAGCATTCGTCCCGCCAGGCGCGAGAAGGGCAGCGACTGCAACCACACCCGCCCGGGGCCGCGTAGCGCCGCGAAGAACAGCCCTTCACCACCGAGCAGGGCGCTCTTGATACCCCCCACCTGCTCGATGTCGTAATCGACCGTCTGTTCCAGTGCCACTAGGCAGCCGGTATCTACGTGCAGTAGCTCACCAGCCGCCAGTTCACGCTCAATGACCGTCCCACCGGCGTGGACAAAGACCAGTCCATCGCCCTCCAGTTTCTGCATGATGAAGCCTTCGCCGCCAAATAGGCCGGTGAGGATCTTGCGCTGGAAGTGGATACCGATGGAGACCCCCTTGGCCGCACAAAGGAAGGAGTCTTTCTGACAGATGAGGCAGCCGTTGACGCTGGTTAATGGCACCGGAATGATGTTGCCGGGGAAGGGGGCACCAAAGGCGACATGGGCCTTGCCACTGCCGTTGTGGGTGAAGACGGTGGTGAAAAGGCTCTCCCCCGTGAGCAGACGTTTGCCGGCGCCCAGTAGCCGTCCCATGAAACCGCCACCCTGCTCAGAGCCGTCACCAAAGATGGTCTCTAGCTGGATATGGGAGGATTTGTACATCATCGCGCCCGCCTCGGCCACGACGCTCTCGCCGGGATCCAGCTCCACCTCGACGAACTGCATTTCGCCCCCGACGATGCGGAAGTCCACTTCGTCAGATCGGGTGGTGCGGGGGCCCGGCGTCGGCGGTGGCGGCGCGATCTCTGGCGCTGCTGTGCCAAGTTCTGCCACCTGCCGGATCGGCAACCACTCGGCGAAACCCTCGCGCCACACATAGCCGTCGGGGTTGGCGACCGCCTTTGCCTGCGCCTGTGCCTGATCGAAAGGGCCGCTCTGCTGACCGTCGTAGCTGAAGTACCAGTGACTCACGCGCTGCTCTCCTTCTATCTATAGCTGGTATTGATGGACGGCTGGTTCCGTTGGGCCAGCCACCGCGGGTGATCTTAGCGCTGGGGAGTGACTCCTATGCGCCATACATACGGCCTACCCCAAACCTGCGTTGTCTCTATCTCACCCACCCGCCGCAGCGGGGGCGGCAGAGGGATCCCAAATCTCGGCCGGGAGGCTACATTACCTGCCTATCCTGCCACTGCGATGAGGGGTGCAACATGCAGCCGTTTGATCTGGACGCCTTCCAGCGTGATGGTTATGCCCTGATCCGTGCGGCCCTGACGCCAACGCAGGTGGCAGCCCTGATCGCCTCCCTCCCCGCTGGTTTTACCGCAAAGCAGCACTATGGTGTGCGCGATCTCATGCGGCAGGCGCCCCAGGTGCGGGCCTTAGCGGAGTCATCCCCCTATATCGATATCGTGCGCAGGCTGTTGGGTGACGCGGCGCGCCCGGTTCGCTCGGTCTTTTTCGACAAGATCCCGCAGGCCAACTGGAGCGTCCCGTGGCATCAGGATACCTCCATCGCCGTGGCGACTCGGGCCGACCTGCCGGGTTTTGGGGTGTGGAGCGAGAAGCAGGGGGTGCCCCATGTTGAACCACCGCTCCCCTATCTGGAGGGGATGGTCACCCTTCGGCTCCACCTGGATGGGGCCGACAGGGACAACGGTGCCCTACGGGTGGTACCGGGCTCCCATCGCCATGGACGTATTGCCGCGGCGGATCTGTTGGCCATGGTGGAGCGGGAGGCGGTGGCCGAGTGCGAGGTGGCGGCGGGTGATCTATTGGTGATGCGCCCGCTACTACTGCACGCCTCACGCAAGTCGCAACGGCCCGAGCATCGCCGCGTCATTCATCTGGAGTACTCAGCCATGCAGTTGCCCGTGCCGCTGCGTTGGCATGAGGCGTAGCCCGCCGCGGGCGATGCAGGCCGGCGGGCTGTTACATCCCCGCCTCGTCGGTCAACAGGGTGGAGATGAGGCGCTCCACTGGCGTGTAGTCGTCGGTGAGGAGCGGTAGCTCTGCCATGGCTATCCCGGCGCTGGTCATCGGTTCGGTGATGTTGAACCAGTGGCGCGGCATACCGTATTCGGCGCTCACCAGCGGTGGAAAGGGGGCGCCGTTACTGGCGCTGATGACGAAGGTGAGGCGCAGGGGCTCGGCGGGGATCTGCTCCAGCCACACATCCACTTGGGCAAACTCCTCCCGTAGCGTCTTGACCATCGCCTTCACCAGTTTGGGATCGGGGAAGAGATCCACGACGTTGATGAGGTAGAGGCCGTCGGGGGTGAGGTGGGCCGCCACCTGGGCGGCAAATTCACGGGTCACAAGATGGTAGGGGATGGCGATGTCATGGAAGGCGTCACCCACTACCAGGTCATAGGTGGTGCTGCTGTGGCGGAGGGCGGTGCGGGCATCTTGGTGGGTTACGTGCATGTGGCTGCTATCGACATAGAGCCGCTGTTGCGCGGTGTGGGTCACCAGCGGATCCAGCTCTGCCACCTCCACCTGCGCCTCTGGCCAGGCCGCCTTCACCGCCCGCGGTAGGGTGTAGGCACCGCCGCCGATGAAGAACCAGTGGGCCTGCGCCAGCCGCTCCGGCGGGAGGCGTTGGCGGGTCAGCTCATCGATGAACTGGGCGTAGGAGGCGAGCAGTAGCGTTGGTTCTGTGGCGTGATTGGTGCCGTGGATGAGGTGATCCAGGACCAGGGTGCGGGTGGGGCCGGCCGGGGTCTGCTCCTCCACCACCCGAATACAGAAGTAACTACTCGACACCTCGCAGGGATCGGCAAATCCCGCCCGGGAGGCGGTGAGGCCAGCCAGTGGCAGCGCCGCCAATATCAGGGCGATGGGGAGGGTGCGGGCGCCAGGCCGCAAGAATGGGAGCGCCAGCAGGAACAGCGCCAAGGCGGTGGCGATGATGATACGCACGGAACCTAGCCACTGCACCAGCACCCAGCCGGTGATGAAGGTGCCGAGGATACTGCCCAGGGCGGCGAGGGCGTGCATCCGTCCCACCACATGACCGGCCCGCGGATCGGCCCGCAGGGCGAGGGTGGTGAGCAGTGGGGTGACCACGCCGATGAGGACCGCCGGTAGAAAGAACAGCGTCAGCACATAGAGAAAGCTGGCGCTGACCAGATGGATACGGGCCCCTTGGATGAGGGGTGCGACCCAGGTGAGCAGTAGCAGTACCCCCAGTGAGCAGAGTCCGGCCCCCGCCAGGGTCAGCGCCGCCGCCCGCTCGCCGGCACCCCGATCGGCCCATACCCCGCCCAGCCAGTTGCCGAGGGAGAGGCCGGCGAGGATGACGCCAATGATGGAGGTCCAGGTGTAGAGGGAGACCCCCACATAGGGGGCCAGGAGGCGGCCGGCGACGATCTCCAACACCATCAATAGGGCCGAACTGAAGAAGACGGCAAATCCGTACCAGAAACTCCGATTCATGCGCTAAAGCTCCTTCTTTGTGACGCCAGATTATGGCGCGCCGCAGGGGGTGGGGAGAAGGAGGGGCGGCGAGAGAGATTCGGGTGAAGGGGCGGGTTTCAGCTGAGGGTCGGGGCGGTTACCGGCGCGGGTTCATGCTCCCCCTCCGGGGCTGGGACCACCTGATTGCGGCCCCGGTTTTTGGCGTCATATAGGCGGCGATCGGCCCGCTTCAGCATCTCTTCGCCGGTGCAGGGGTTGTCCGGTTGGCAGCAGGCCACACCGATACTCACGGTGACGGCGCCGGGTTCAAGCTGGGCCACGCCGCTGTTGGCCACCTCTTGGCGGATGCGCTCGGCGGTGTCGATAGCTTCTTCAGCGGCGCAGTCGGGCAGTAGGGCCACAAACTCCTCACCGCCGTAGCGCACAACTACGTCCGACTCCCGCAGGCGGCTGGTGAGGGAGGTGGCCAGCGCCTTTAGCACCTCGTCACCGCGGTCGTGACCATGGGTATCGTTGAGCCGCTTGAAGTGATCTACATCAATAATGAGGCAGCTGATACTGCCGGCGTGGCGCGCTGCCAGCTTGAGCTGTTTGGTGAGCCAGTCCCACATAAAGCGGCGGTTGAACAGCCCAGTGAGCGGATCTCGATTGCTGTATTGATGGAGCTTGTGGGCCGTCTCCAGCAGCGCCGAGGAGCGGATCACGCTATCGGTGACATCGAGGATGCTCACCACCGCCAGCACCTCCCCCCCCTCCAACAGCGGTTCGATATGGACCTGCTGCTGCATCATGGAGAGGCCGTGGCGGTTGGCGCTCTGGAGTGGGATGGGGATGAGATAGCTGTTCAGCACCTGGGAGAGGATCTGCGGACTGCGCATCCCGCACACCTGCTCCACGGCCCAGAAAAAGCGTGGGTTGCGTAGGCTGGGGAAGAGGCTGCGCAGGTCCTGGCCGATGGCCAGCTGCGGCACAATGCCGGTCTTGTCCACCAGCCACCGATTCCAGCGCCGCACCATGAACTCCTGGTCGATGACCAGCAGTCCGAGCGGCAGGCAATCAATCAGCCGTCGCTCCATCGAGTCTGCTTTGGTGGGTGGCTACCAGATGGCTCACCTGATCCAGCAGCGCCTGCATCGACTGGAGGGTGAGGACGATGAGCAGCGTACCGTTGACGTCACGGTGGGCGGCGCGCAGCGTGGCGTGCATCACCATCACTCGCATATCGGCGCTGGCGCCGTGGTGCCAATCCTGCCGTAGCAGATTGGGCAGGGTGTCCTCACCGTAGCTGGGCACGGTGAGGATGATCTCTCTGCCCAGGATGTCGGCCACCACACTGATGCAGGAGGAGATGATGATGTTGCCGATCTCCATCACCGCCTCATGCTCAAAGGCGCGCATATCCTGACCATCGATGGGGGGCACATTGCCCACCAGGGCTTGGGCCAGGGCGCGACTCTCCTCACTGTGGAACATCAGCATGGCCCGGCCGGAGATATAGCCGTCCAGCCCTTGGTAGACCGTCATGAGTGAGGCGTCGCAGTGGGCCTCCGGCAGGAGGGCACAGACATCCTTCAGCTCGGCGATGCGTAGATCGGGCACTCGCATATCGATGGCGTCATCGAGCAGCAGCGAGAGCTGTTTGGCCGCGCGACTGACGCCGATATTGGCGATCTCGCTAAGGGCATCCCGTTGGGTGGCGTCGAGGTTCATGCGGGGAGATAAGAGAGTAGGTCGGCGATCTTTTCCCGGGTGATCGGCTTCTCCACGACCGCGGCAAACCCCGCCTCCCCGGCCGCCTCCACCACGCTTCTCTGGGTGTTGGCAGTGAGTAGGGTCAGGGGGGCCGAGATCCCGGCAGCGCGCAGCGCATAGCCGATCTCCACACCATTGGCGCCAGGCATGTTGTAGTCCAGTACCACCAGCTCCGGGACCCGCTGGCTTACCAAGGCGAGGGCACCCTCGGCCGAGTCGGCCTCCATCACCTCAAACTGCCCCGCGGGTAGATGGGCGCGGAACAGGAGCCGTGAGGTGGCGCTGTCATCGACGATCAGGATAGGTTTCATTGCTCGGTTTGCCTGCGGCCGAATGGGTAATTTTAAGGTGTGGGGGCGGCCAAGGAAATGGATTTCTCTGAGCTGATAGCTCGGATTTGCCACCCCCACGGCCCATCGGCCCGTGGCCCGGCGCCCTTAACTATAGACCTAGCTCTCCCCACATCTCGTCCACCCGCTGTTTCACCGCTGGATCCATGACGATGGGGCGCCCCCACTCGCGCTGGGTCTCTCCAGGCCACTTATGGGTGGCGTCTAACCCCATCTTGGAGCCGAGGCCGGAGATGGGTGAGGCAAAGTCGAGGTAATCGATGGGGGTATTCTCGATCATTACGGTGTCCCGGGCCGGATCCATACGGGTGGTGATGGCCCAGATAACATCGTTCCAGCTACGCACATCGATATCGTCGTCGGTGACGATGACGAACTTGGTATACATGAACTGGCGCAGGAAGGACCATACTCCCAACATCACCCGTTTGGCGTGACCGGGGTACTGCTTTTTCATCGATACCACTGCCATACGGTAGGAGCACCCCTCCGGAGGCAGGTAGAAGTCCACGATCTCCGGAAATTGTTTCTGCAGGATGGGTACAAACACCTCGTTGAGGGCCACCCCTAGCACCGCCGGTTCATCTGGGGGACGGCCGGTATAGGTGGAGTGGTAGATGGGATCACGGCGGTGGGTGATGCGCTCTACCGTAAAGACCGGGAAGCGGTCCACCTCGTTGTAGTAACCTGTGTGGTCGCCAAACGGCCCCTCCTCGGCCATCTCATCGGGGTGGATCACCCCCTCCAGCACATACTCTGCGCCGGCCGGGACCTGGAGGTCCGCGCCGATGGCGCGGGTGACCTCGCTCTTGCTACCCCTCAGTAGACCGGCAAAGGCATATTCGGAGAGGGTGTCCGGGATGGGGGTTACGGCACCCAGCAGGGTGGCGGGATCGGCCCCCAATGCCACCACCACCGGGAACGGCTGGCCGGGATGGCGCTGTTGGAACTCGCGGAAATCGAGGGCACCGCCCCGGTGGGAGAGCCAGCGCATGATGAGCTTATTGCGGCCGATCAGCTGCTGGCGATAGATCCCTAAGTTCTGCCGCTCTTTATGGGGACCTCGGGTGATGGTGAGACCCCAGGTGAGTAGGGGGGCGGCATCCCCCGGCCAGCAGGTCTGGATCGGCAGCCGGCCCAGATCGACCTCGCTACCCTCCAGCACCACCTGTTGGCAGGGGGCATTGCGCACCTCTTTGGGTGCCATGTTGAGCACCTGCTTGAAGATAGGGAGCTTCTCCCAGGCATCGCGCATCCCCTTGGGGGGTTCAGGCTCCTTGAGGAATGCCAAGAGCTTACCCACCTCGCGGAGTGCTGCCACCTCCTCCTGCCCCATGCCAAGCGCCACCCGTTTAGGGGTCCCGAATAGGTTGGCGAGGACCGGCACGTTGTGGCCCTTGGGGCGCTCGAATAGCAGTGCCGGTCCACCGGCGCGGAGCACGCGGTCGGCGATCTCGGTCATCTCCAGATAGGGGTCAACCTCCTTCGATATGCGCTTCAGCTCGCCCCGCTGCTCCAGCTGGTGAATGAAGTCGCGTAGATCACGATATTCCATGGGCATGATTCCAAGTTGGGCGCGGGGGAGGCGCAGGGGATCCCCGCCGCTGGTCGCGGATAGGCTGGGGCCTGGATGGGTTGACCATTATCCGGTCCAGGGTCGTGTTGCCAAGAGTCGCGGCGGCCCGATCTCTCATGGGTCGCACATGGGCTATACCCAGAGGGGACATCACCTACGTTGATCGCGGGAGGTTTTATGTCGATGCGACTGCTGTTGAGTGCCGTTGTGCTGGCTGTCTCTCCCCTCACCACTGCCGGTGCGGCCCCCCTCTCGGTGCCGATGTATGCCGTAACCGCGCAGGGGGAGGGGAGTTCCATTGGGGAGGTCAGCGTGACGGAGACCCCCTACGGTACCCTCTTTACCCCCCATCTAACGGCCCTCCCCCCGGGGTTGCATGGCTTCCATCTCCACGAGCACGCCAGTTGTGAACCGGGGAGTCAGGGGGGCGAACCGGCAGCGGCCCTTGGGGCCGGTGGCCACTACGATCCTGATCAGAGTGGGGTACATCTGGGGCCCTACGGTGAGGGGCATCGGGGAGACCTGCCCGCCCTGTTTGTGGGCGCTGACGGAGAGGCGAGCCAACCGGTGTTGGCGCCGCGGCTCAAGTTGGCGGAGGTGCGTGGCCGTGCCCTGATGATCCATGCCGCTGGGGATAACTATAGCGATCATCCCAAACCGCTAGGGGGCGGAGGGGCGCGTATCGCCTGTGGCGTGGCGCCGCTGACCCCTTAAATCCTGGGGCGGGAAAAAGTGCCGCATCCTTGCGGCAAAAGGTGCATGGCCCGCCTTGCGCTCGGGCCGAGCTGGAGGTTGCAGCGGGTGTGCCAACCACCGTTGAGGTCAGTTCATGGGCCGTAAGCCGTGCCGTGGCTCGGCCGATGCGGTGGTGGCGCCCTTCGGCGGCGCGCAAAGTGGGTCGTGGGGTAGGGCAGTTGCCCCAGGGCTGTGTGAAATGCCGCACCTACGGGGCGTGCGGTGCTACGGATGGGGAGGGGGATGAGGGGAAAAAGAGCCGCATCCTTGCGGCGATGACTCGTGGAGGGGTCCGCCTTTCGCTTCGGACCTGACGGTTAGATGGCAATTGATGTGCCAAGTTTCATCAAAAATGAGATTACGGCCGTTTGAGGAGATCTTTTAGGTTGGCAAAGGGCTGGTGGGTGGCGGCGCTTGTCGCCCCATCGGCCACCAACCCTTTGCCCCCAGCCGCCTCCAACTGACGCTGATGTTCGTTGTCGTGGCAGTAGAGGCAGAGCAACTCCCAGTTACTACCATCGGCTGGATTGTGGTCATGGTTGTGGTCGCGGTGGTGGACCGTCAACTCATGCAGATTCTTGTGGGTGAACTCTCGTTGGCAGCGGCCGCAGATCCACGGGTACATCTTAAGAGCCTGTTCTCGATAGCCTTTTTCCCGCGTATCGCGGGCGCGGATGGCATCGGCAACCACGCGGTCCAAGCGGTTCTCTGTGGGGTGTTTGGGGGGCATGATCGGCTCCATGTTGAATGTGATGTCGCTCCTTGCATTATGGCCGAGCGGCTCGGGCGACAAAACGGCCGGCGCTCAGGGGGTGGATCAGCGCGCTGTAGGGGGGCGCCGGCGGCGGCTATCACGCCCACCACCGCCCTCCTTGCTGCCACCGCCCTTGCCACCACCACGGCCGTGGCCTAGGCGAGGCGGGCGCGGCGCTCGCACCGCTGGTTCCGGTTTGGCCAGCAGCTCGCTACCGATGCTGGAGACCGGGATCTTTTGGTTGATGTAGGTCTCGATATCGGCCAACGAGAAGGCGTACTCCTCGCAGGCGAAGCTGATGGCGGTGCCAGAGGCGCCGGCACGGGCGGTGCGGCCGATGCGGTGAACGTAGTCCTCGGCATCCTGCGGTAGGTCGAAGTTGAAGACGTGTGTGACCGCCGGGATATGTAGGCCGCGGGCCGCTACATCGGTGGCGATGAGCACCGAGAACTGGCCGGCCTCAAACTCGCCCAAGATGCTCTGGCGCTTTTTCTGTGGCACATCGCCGGAGAGCACCGCGGCCTTGATGCCGTTGCCTTCAAGGTAGCCCCACACCTGATCGGCGACCCGTTTGGTATTGACGAATACCATGGAACGGGGCGGCTCCAGGCGGCGAATGAGGCCGATAAGGAGCGGGATCTTCTCGTCACTGCCGGGGAAGTAGACCTGCTGGTCAACCCGGTCGGCGGTCATCTTCTCCCGGGCGACTTCGATGAGCTGCGGGTTGTTCATGTGCTCGTAGGCCAGCTCGCTTACCCGGTAAGAGAGGGTGGCGGAGAAGAGCATCCCGAGCCGGTGCTCCGGCTTCGGCATTCGCCGCAGCAAGAAGCGGATATCTTTGATGAAGCCGAGATCAAACATGCGGTCGGCCTCATCCAGCACCATCACCTGCACCGCCTTCAGATCAAATACGTGTTGCTTGAAGTAGTCGATGATGCGTCCCGGGGTGCCGATGAGGATATCGATCCCCTCTGCCAGCATGGAGCGCTGCTGGTCGTAGCCGGTGCCGCCGTAGACAAGACCCAGGGAGAGCCCGGTATGTTTGCCGAGTCGGGTGGCGTCGTTGTGGATCTGGATGGCCAGTTCGCGGGTCGGGGCCAGCACCACCGCCCGTGGTTGATTGGGGCGGCGGTTATGGGGTTCGCCGTGGCGCAACAGGTATGAAAACAGGGCAACGCAGAAGGCGGCGGTCTTGCCGGTGCCGGTCTGGGCCTGGCCTGCGATGTCGTGTCCGGCCAGGGAGAGCGGGAGGGTGGCCGCCTGAATGGGGGTGCAATGGGTGAATCCGGCCTCTTCCAGGCCGGCCAGCACCTGAGGCGGGATGTCGAAGTGGGAGAAGGGGATATCCGTCAGGTGAGTATCGGTCATTGGTTCCTGGGTGTCGTCTAAAGGGGCCGCCAGGCTTGAAAAGCGCCCGGGATTGGGCTCAAATGGTACAAGCAAAACCACAAATAAACACATGCCGGATCCCCGGCCTATCGCCCAGTTCCCCTGGAGGCTATCCTTTGAGCGACAAAATCGTTTACGTCACTGACGACACCTTCGAGCAGGAGATCCTCAAGTCCGACGTTCCGGTGCTAGTGGATTATTGGGCTGACTGGTGTGGCCCTTGCAAGATGATCGCCCCCATCCTGGATGAGATCGCCGAGGACTACAACGGCCGCCTCAAGGTGGCTAAGCTCAATATCGACGAGAACTCCGGTACTCCCCCCAAGTATGGTATCCGTGGCATCCCGACCCTGATGCTGTTCAAAGCGGGGGCGGTGGAGGCCACAAAAGTAGGGGCCGTTTCCAAGTCGCAGTTGACAGCCTTTATTGATAGCAATCTTTGAGCTACGATATGCAGCGCTCGGGGGCTTGCCGTTTCCCGGTGGCTCCCGGGCGCAGGGCGATTGGGTAGCAGCCGGTTCGCCCACCTCCTATAAATAGTAAAGGCATTTTCCGCCGCATCCGGCCTTTCCCCCTGACGAACCCCGCCCGTCCCGGGTTGCGGTCGCCAATCCAGGTTCCCGAATCGACTCCACCCGTTAGCCCACCCCGTTCATTTGGACGCAAACCATGAATCTAACCGAACTCAAGCGCAAGCCCGCTTCGGAGCTCATCGAGATCGCCGAAGCGCTCAACCTGGAGGGCATGTCCCGCTCCCGCAAAGAGACTGTGATCTTCTCGATCCTAAAAGCGGTGGCGAAGAACGGCGAGGACATCCACGGTGATGGTGTCCTCGAAATACTCCAGGATGGGTTTGGCTTCCTGCGTTCGGGGGACAACTCCTTTTTAGCCGGGCCTGATGATATCTACGTCTCGCCTAGCCAGATCCGCCGCTTCAACCTCCGCACTGGCGATACCGTCTCCGGCAAGATCCGCCCCCCCAAAGAGGGCGAGCGCTACTTTGCGCTGCTCAAGGTGAGCGAGATCAACTATGAGCCGCCGGAGAACTCCAAAAATAAGGTGTTGTTTGAGAACCTCACGCCGCTCCACGCCAACAAGCGGCTGGGTCTAGAGCTGGGTAACGGCTCCACCGAAGACATCACCGCCCGGGTCATCGATCTGGTTGCCCCCATCGGCAAGGGGCAGCGAGGTCTCATCGTCTCCCCGCCTAAGGCGGGTAAGACCATGATGCTTCAGAACATTGCTCAATCCATTGCCCACAGTCACCCGGAGTGCTATCTCATCGTGCTGCTCATCGACGAGCGGCCCGAGGAGGTGACTGAGATGCAGCGTTCGGTGCGCGGCGAGGTGATCTCCTCCACCTTCGACGAGCCCGCTACCCGCCATGTGCAGGTGGCGGAGATGGTGATAGAGAAGGCCAAGCGGCTGGTGGAACACAAGCGGGATGTGGTGATTCTGCTCGACTCCATCACCCGTCTGGCCCGGGCCTACAATACCGTCATCCCCAGCTCCGGCAAGGTGTTGACCGGTGGTGTGGATGCCAACGCCCTCCATCGGCCGAAGCGCTTCTTCGGTGCCGCTCGTAACATTGAGGAGGGGGGCTCGCTCACCATCATCGCCACGGCCCTCATCGACACCGGCTCGCGCATGGACGATGTGATCTACGAAGAGTTCAAGGGGACCGGCAATATGGAGATCCACATGGATCGGCGTATCGCCGAGAAGCGGATCTTCCCGGCCATCAACATCAACCGCTCCGGTACCCGTCGTGAGGAGCTGCTGACCCAGGTAGACGAGCTGCAGAAGATGTGGATCCTGCGCAAGCTGCTCCACCCGATGGATGAGCTGGCTGCCATGGAGTTCCTCCATGACAAGCTGAAGGCCACCAAGACCAACGGTGAGTTCTTCGATTCCATGAAGCGCTGAGGCTTCGCTGGCGCGGCCCCTCCAGGCGGAGTGGCAGGCGTCGGGCGCTAAAAAGGGCGCAAACCACCGCGGTTTGCGCCCTTTTTTGTGGGACTAGCGGGCGTGGTTACGGCTTCAGGTAGACATAACCCTGATGCTGTAGCTTGGCGATCTCGGCCACCCCTGAGGGGACAATCTCCACGCTCAGGTTGATCTGATCTCGATCCAGTTTCAGCCCTTCGATGGTGTTGTTGCAGAGTTCAAAGCGCACACCGCGGTTGGCCAGTGCGGCAATAGAGCCTTCAAACTGTCTACCCTTGCTATCGGTGGTGCCGTCGATAAAGGCCCTGCCCCCCTCGCCATGGGCCACGATGACGATCTCGGTGTTCGGCTCAGCATTCAGGTGGTTGGTCACATTGCGGAATAGCCCGGCGGCCTTATCTAGTTCGTTGAGGTGGTAGACCGCCCGGATCCGTTCGGTGGTCGTGGCATCTGGTTCGGCTAGGGCAAACTGTGGCACGACGAGGGTGAGTAGGGCGATGAAGGGTAGGATGGATAGCTTCATAGTACGACGTCTCCTCCGACTCCTAGGGCTGGGTCGATCTTGGCGGGACGGCTTGGGACCTGGACTACTGCGTTCCAGGCCGCGCAAGAACCAAGCGGCGTCCGCCAGCGGGATCGGTCACAGGAACCCCGGATGGGTGTTGTTGTTAGTGGATTCCGGCCGCCGGTCGGGTGCGGGTAGAGGGGCCGTGGCCGGATGGAAGTGATATCGCGCGCAACCTGCCCCCCAACCCGCCAGATTGCTGGTACCGCCACTGAGAGGTACTAGAAGCATCTTAGTCAACTTTGACCCCAATGCCAGAGGCCAACTATCCAGCCAGTTTTCCATCTAACACCCTAGCAGGTGCCCCATCCCGCGCGGCGGCTGGTGGGGGCTGGAGTTACTAAGGAGAGGGCAATGTCACACCACAAAATCGAGCTGCCAACACCAGAAGAGGCGCTTCCCGGCCGGGCTGTGCCACTGCATGTCCCAGAGTTCCACCATGTCCACGGGGCGCGGATGCGACCCCCTTTTCCCGAGGGGTTGGAGTATGCGCTATTTGGCCTCGGCTGCTTCTGGGGGGCGGAAAAGCGTTTCTGGGCGTTGGCCGGGGTCTACACCACCATGGTCGGTTACGCCGGGGGGTGGACCCGCAATCCTACCTACGAGGAGATCTGCTCGGGCTACACGGGCCACACCGAGGTGGTGCGGCTGCTGTTTGACCCCAGCAAGGTGAGCTATCAGCAGCTACTCAGCCAGTTTTGGGAGGCCCACAACCCCACCCAGGGGATGCGTCAGGGTAACGATATCGGCACCCAGTACCGTTCCGCCATCTACACCTTTGGCGCCGAACAGCAGACCCTCGCCCTCGCCTCTCGGGAGCGCTATCAGGCGGCCCTTGCCGCCGCCGGTTATGGGCCCATTACCACCGAGATCGTAGATGCCCCGGAGTTTTACTACGCCGAGGAGTACCACCAGCAGTATCTGGCAAAGCATCCTGCGGGTTACTGCGGTTTGGGCGGGATCGGGGTGAACTACCCCACGTAGTTGGTCTGCTCCCCAGCCGCTCCGGTGCGGGTTGCTCGGCCCGGGGTAGGGTGGACCGCTCGGTGAGCGGGGGGCGGCGGCTAGAACAGGGTTCCGTTGCGAAAGATAGCGATCACCCCATGGTGGCTTGGGGTGGGCGGTGTGGTGCGGCGCTCATACCGGCGCCGCTCCGGTCCACCCCAGTGGGAGTTATGGGGTGTGCGGCGATCATTGGCGCTATTACGGCAGCGATACTCCCGCACGATCAGCGTCTGGCCACTGGGTGTGGGGCGGCCCGCCAGTCGCCGGATGGCCTTCTGCGCCACCCGTTCGGAGGCCATCCGCACGACGGCATAGCAGATCTCGCGGCCATCGGCGAGGCGCTTATGTTCAATATGGAAACCACTATGGCGAAACCCGGCGAACAGCCGAGCCAGCTCGATGGTGGAGACATCGAGCGGGAGGTTGCCGATGAAAAGCTGCACTACGCCTCCTTGTCTTGACGTTACGCCGGGGCCACCTCCTGTGTTTGATGCCCGGCTTGGAGGGGGATTCTAACCTGAATCAGGTGTGGGGCTGATCCCGGTTCAGTCGGGTGGTCGCTGGCCGGGACGAATGCTTACCGGTAGGCGTCTGCCAGTTGGGTGTACTGGCTGGCAGAGTAGGCAAAGCGCTCCCGCTCGACAGGGGTCAGTTGTCGTACCTGGCGGGCGGGCCGGCCGAGCCAGAGCCAGCCGGAGGTGAGTCGTTGACCCGGGGTGACCAAAGAGCCGGCGGCAAGCAACACCTCGCTCTCAATCACCGCCCCATCCAGCACGATGGCCCCCATGCCGATCAGGCAGCGATCACCCACCACGCAGCCGTGCAGAGTGGCGTTGTGGCCAACGGTCACCTCATCGCCGATCAGTAGCGGATGCCCCCCAGGGGCCGCGGCATGGTCGTGGGTAACGTGGAGCACGCTGCCATCCTGGACGTTGCTGCACCGACCAATGGTGATGGTGTTGACGTCACCCCGTGCCACCACCATGGGCCAGATGGAGCTATCCGCCCCCACCTTGACCTGACCTATCAGCAGCGCTGTTGGATCGACGTAGGTGGTTGGATCGATCTGGGGCATGTGGTGGAGAAAGGGGCGCAAGGGGCCGCTGGGGGTGACTTTACTCATTTGGTCGGATATATTCGGTCTAAATTTCCTAATATTTTAATATGCTAATTGGAGGCGCCTGTCTATGGCTCTGTTCTCACGCTCTGCGGAGATCCAACCGCCCACCCCCGTTGTGATGCCGTCTGCCACCCCGAGCGGCATCGACATTCCCGCGGCTATTCAGGCCCATGTGGGCTGGAAAATCAAGCTTCAGCGCTATCTCAATGGCACCTATGGGGAGCCGTTAGATGCCCAGGTGGTAGGGGCGGATGACCGCTGTACCTTGGGCCATTGGATCCATGGTGAGGGGGAGGAGCGCTATGGTCACCACCCCCTGTTTCAGGAGATCAAGACCATCCACGCCGCGTTCCACCGCTGTGCGGGCTCTGTTGTGCAGTGTGTTGATCATGGTGAGCGGGAGCGGGCGGCGGCGATCCTCAATCAGGGTGATTTCCCGCGCTACTCCGGCCAGATCAAGTCCAAGCTCGCCGCCCTCTGCCTAGAGTTGGAGTTCTGATCTCCCCGTTGCGGTGGCGGCTGTCCCCGCCACCGCGGTTCAGGTGGTGATCCCTTGTAGCAGCATCTCGATGGCGTTTTGCATCAGTTGATCGAGGTGCTCGGGCTGGGCGAGCCACGACTGAATAAAGATCCCATCCATCCCCCCCACCAGCAGATAGGCGATGGCGCGGGCGTCGGTCTCCGCCCGGAACGTGCCTTTGGCCTGACCCCGTTCAATGATGCCGATGATCAGCGTGCGGTACTCGTCATACATCGTCGCCAGGTCTTCGGCGTAGTCGTTGCGCATCCCGCGGAGGCTGGCGGCTGCCCAGAAGTCGAGAAATAGCGGCACAAACTCCCGCTGTTGGATCGCCACCTCGGCCCAGAGGGTGGTGATGCGCCGGATCTGCTCCACCTCATCCTCGATGTCACCAATGGCGTCCACCATCAGCTCGCCAATCTGCTGGCCAAACCAGCGGAACACCGCGCCGAACAGCGCCTCTTTGTTCTTGAAGTAGATATAGAGCATCCCCTTACTGACCCCGGCGCGCTCGGCGATCTCATCCATGGTGGTGGCCTGGTAGCCCCGTTCCGCAAAGACCGCCACCGCGCTCTCCAACAGCTCCGCCTGCCGCTGCTCTTTATCAACCTTCTTTGCCATCACTGCCCCATTTATATTGACTGACTAGTCAGTCATTGATACGGTGAATCCCCAGACAGACCTCGCACTCCCCCTACTGGTGACCAACCGTGATGGGGAGCGGCCGCTCAACCCTGTGGTGGGGTGCGAGGAGGCGGGCGTACCTCTCTATACTGCGGGCCAGGCCCGTGTAGTCCGCCGCCCAGCGGGCGCTCCGCCCTCACCATCTCGAACGCAAGGGAGGCAGTATGTTGACGCCCAAGGTCCAGGTCAAAGGTGCAGTGGGGTTGGCGCTGCTCTGTCTACTATTGGCAACGGCGCTGCCGGTGGAGGCGATCGAGGTAGGGGAGTTGGTGCGCCACATCGATAGCCTCTGGCGGGGGGAGACCTCCCACGCCGCCATGACCATGACGGTGAAGACCCGTCGCTATGAGCGCAGCATGACCATGGAGGCGTGGTCGCGGGGCAAGGGCTACTCCCTAGTGGTGATCCGCCAGCCCATTAAAGATCGCGGGATCGCCACCCTCAAGGTCAAGGAGAACATCTGGAACTACCTGCCCAAGATCAATCGGGTCACCAAGGTGCCGTCGAGCATGATGTCCGGCTCGTGGATGGGTAGCCACTTCACCAACGACGATCTGGTGAAGGAGAGCACCTTTGAGGATGACTACGACTCCCAGTTGAGCTTCACCGGCAGCCGCGATGGTCAATCGATCTATGAGTTGACGGCACTGCCGAAACCCAATGCCGCCGTGGTGTGGGGCAAGGTGGTCATGGTGATCGATCAAACCACGTTGGCCCCCTACAACGCCCGCTACTACGACGAAGAGGGCACCCTGGTACGGACCATCCGTTTTGATCACAACTCGGTGATCGATGGTCGCAGCGTGCCGCTCCATCTCTATCTACAACCGGCGGATAAGCCGGATGAGTCAACGGAGATCGACTACAGCGCCATTGAATTTGGTGTCCCGCTGGAGGCGTCGTTCTTCTCCCTGCAAAACCTCCAGCAGCGGCATTAAGGGGCGATCATGTCGATCCCAACCACTGCTGCGGCGCCACTCCAGCGTCTCGCGCTGTTGCTGTTCATCGCCTGGCGCAACCTCTGGCGTAACCCCGCCCGCAGTGCATTGACCATCTCGGCCCTGGTGGGGGGGCTGATTGTGGTGATCCTCTACGCCTCGCTGCTGGAGGGGATGATGCGGCAGATGGTGCGCTACGCCACCGAGGTGACCACCGGCCACCTCCAGATCCATCGCCAGGCTTATATCGATGATCGAGATCTCTACGCCACCCTCCCCAGCGACTACCTAGCGCATATCGAACACGATCTCCCCACGCTCCACGTCGCCCCCCGCCTCTATGCCGCGGCCCTTGCCAGCTCTGCCACCACCTCCGTGGGGGCGTTGATCGAGGCGGTGGATCCCGTCCGCGAGCCGGCGGTGACCACCATGTTGAGCCACCTGCGGAGGGGCGAGGCGAGCCTCGGGCTCAGCGCCAGCACCAGCTCCGCGGCCAGTCGTTACAACGTGATTGTGGGGGCGCAGCTGGCCAAGAATATGGGCGTTGCGCCGGGGGATGAGTTGGTGTTGGTGACCCAGGCCGCGGATGGCAGTATCGGCAATGATCTCTACCGCGTCGCCGCGGTGCTCAAACCGCTGGAGCCCAACTTCGATCGCATGGGGGTACTGATGTCGATCGAGGCCTATCGACAGTTGATGTCTCTGGAGAGTGGCTTCCATGAGCTGGCCATCAAACTGGATGACATCGGCACCTTGGCCACGGATCAGCAGCAGCTAGTGGACGAGCTGGCCGCGCTGCAACGGCAGCAGCCGCTCGATACCTTGGGGGGTGAGGCCGTGGTGCGCAACTGGCAGCAGCTGACCCCTGCTGTGGCCGACATGCTGCAACTGAGCCGCTCGATGCTGATAATACTGGGGTTCATTGTGGTGGGGCTCGCCTCTCTGGGGATGCTCAACACCATGTTGATGGCGGTGCATGAGCGCAGTCACGAGTTCGGCATTCTGCTGGCCATCGGCATGAAGCGTCGCTGGTTGCTGTTGATGGTGATGTGGGAGTCGCTACTGCTCGCCCTGGTGGCGGCGTTGCTGGGGTCGCTCTTGGGACTCCCGCTGGCGCACTATCTAGCGACCCATGGCATCGATTTCAGCGCCAGTATGCCGGACGGTTACGACTGGGGCGGTATTGTGTTCGAGCCGGTGATGAGGGGTTACCTTGAACCGAGTCAGGTTGTACAGGCCTGCGTCTTGACCTTGCTGGTGAGCCTCTTGGCCTCCCTCCTCCCCGCCTGGCACACGGCGCGACTCAAACCGGCGGAGGTGCTGCGGTGAGCCGACCACACAGCCACATGCCGCTCTCCATGCTGCTGATGTTGGCCTGGCGCAACCTCTGGCGCCAGCGGCGGCGCACCGCCATCACCCTGAGTTCCATCGCCATCGGTTTTGGATTAGCGGTGCTCGCCATCGGCATCGGTGATGGCAGCCACAACTCCATGGTGCGCAACGCCATCCAGTTGGGTGAGGGCCATCTGGCGGTGCAGGCGCCGGGCTATCTGGAGGCGCCGGCCAACTACAAATTCCTGGCCGATGGGCGCGCCCTCCAGGCGCGCTTGACCGCCCTCCAGGTGGCCGGCGCCATCGAGCCGCGCATCTCGCTCCAGGTACTGGCCAGCAGTGCCAACAACTCCAGTGGCGCCAGCCTGGAGGGGATGCGGATCGATAGCGATCCGCGAGTGGCAATGCTGCAACCCAAGCTCATCGCCGGGCAGTGGCTGACCGCCGCTGATCAACGTGGCCTGCTGATGGGTGACGGTATGGCGCGTCGGCTCAAGGTCAAGGTGGGCAGTAAGGTGGTGTTGATGGCCGGCAAACAGGGGGGCGACTCCCAGGCCCAGCTCGGTCGGGTGCGCGGGATCTTCGACTCCCACGTGGATGAGCTGGATGACTATCTGATCCTCAGTGACCTCCCCTTCGCACGCTACTTCCTAGAGGGTGAAGGGGGCGTGGCTGCTCAACTGCCGGTGACCCGCTTCTCCCTCTTCCTCGATGATCCCCAGGGCATGGGCTACTGGAAAGGGGTGTTGCGCACTGCCCTCGCGGATGAGCCCGTGGTGGTGTTGGATTGGCACGAAATGATGCCGCAGCTGGTGCAGTTCATTGTCATCGACGATGTGGGTAACTATGTCTTCCTCGGCCTGATCCTGATCATGGTGCTGTTTGGCATCCTCAATACCGTACTGATGGGGGTGCTGGAGCGGACGCGGGAGTTCGGCCTGCTGCGCGCCTTGGGATTAGGGCGCTATCAGTTACTGCTGTTGGTGTTGTGCGAATCGCTGCTGCTCAGCCTGTTGGCCGTGGTCATTGGCTGGGCGGTCGGCGGGGGGGCCCACTGGTGGTTCTCGCAACACGGTATCGATTTTTCCGCCTTGATGGGGGGGAAGACCGCCATCGCCGGCACCTTTATGGATCCGGTGATTTATACCGAGCTGTCGGCGGAGCGGGTGATCCAACTGACCCTCCTCATCTTCTGCGTCACCCTCGCCTCGGGCATCTATCCTGCGCTCAAGGCGGCTCGGGTGACGCCGGTGGCGGCACTGCGCACCTGAACCGATGGAGTTATCGATATGGCACTGCTCACACTAGAGGGGATCAGCAAGCGCTACCGTCAGGGCGAGGTGGAGGTGCAGGCACTGCACGCGATCGATCTGACCGTGGCGGAGGGTGAGTTTGCCGCCTTAGTCGGCCCCTCTGGCTCCGGCAAGACCACCTTGCTCAATATCATCGGTGGCCTCGACGCGCCGAGCAGCGGCCAGGTCCGCCTCGATGCGACCGAACTCACGGCGCTCAGCGAGGCGGCGCTCTCCGATTTCCGGCTATTCCAGCTCGGTTTTGTCTTCCAGGCCTACAACCTGGTGCCGGTCTTGAGCGCGCTGGAGAATGTCGAGCTGGTGATGGTGCTGCAAGGGCGCAGCGACCACGAGCGGCGGGCACGGGCCGAACACTATCTGGAGTTGGTTGGGCTGAAGGCACTCATGCACCGGCGACCCGCGGCGCTCTCTGGGGGCCAGCAGCAGCGGGTGGCCGTGGCCCGGGCACTGGCGGCGGGGCCACGCCTGGTGCTGGCCGACGAGCCGACGGCCAATCTCGATTCCGAGAACGCCGAGGCGCTACTCGATAGCATGTATCACCTCGCCCGCGAGGAGCGGATCACCTTTCTCTTCTCCACCCACGATCCGCGGGTGATGGCCCGCGCCGAGCGCATCATCACCCTGCGTGATGGCCAGATCGTCAGCGACCAGCGCCCCCATGCCGCGGCGACTGCATAGTGGCTGGCTCCTCGTCTGTGCGCTGTTGCCGGGTATTGCGACAGCAACCGAGCTGACTGGGCGGCTCTCCGCCCTCGGCTCTGCCGCCTGGGCCGGGCGGGGCGAGTTTGGTTATGAGGGCGGCCACTACACCCCGCTCGTGGCCGACCAGCAGAGCCTGCGCTTGATGCTGGATGATGGTGGCGCGGCGGCGGAGTGGTCGCTACACCTGAAGCTGGCACGGCAGCACTTGGCGGGCTACAGCACCACCCCCACCGCCAGCGCACTGTTCCGCTACGACGACATGGCCGGTGACTGGTTTCGGGCCGGGGGCGGGCGTCATGTGACCCAGGTCGGTTACGAGTTAGATCGGGCGTTTTACCGGCGCCACTTTGGCCACCTCAGCCTGGCGCTCGGACGCCAACCCATCGACTGGGGGAGCGGTCGCTTTTGGCAGCCGCTGAATGTGTTTGGTGCCTTCGCCCCCACCGATCTCGATACCGACTTCAAGCCGGGGATCGATGCGCTGCTGCTCGACTGGTACCCCTCCACCTTCTCCTCATTGAGTGCCGCCTATGTGGCCAGACCCCAGCACGCCTCCCAGGCCGCCCCGCAGGCGAGTGGCGCCCTCTACTATCGGCGCCAGGTGGGGGAGCAGTCTGAGCTGTCGCTGCTGGGGGGGAGTGTCCTGGGGAGTGGCGTGGTTGGCGGCGCCTTCGAGAGCGCTTGGTGGGGGATGGGGTGGCGGGTCGAGGGGGTTCAGTATCAGTGGCGGGAGAGTCGGGAGCGCTATGCCTTTTGGATCGCCGGCATCGATTATCAGTTTGACGATGGCACGCTGATCGCCGCCGAGTGGTATGACAACGGCCACGGTGCCGACACCTCCGCAGATCTGGCGGCCACCGCCAGCGAGCCGCGGGTGCTCTATGGGCTGCAACCACAGCTGGGTCGGCGCTTGTTGGGGGTGTCGTTGGAGCGCGATCTCACGCCGCTACTCCACGGCCGGTACACCCTGTTGGCGGCACCACTCGATACCGCTGAGGCCACGCCCGCCACCTCTGTGCTGCACCAGCTCACCCTCACCTACTCCATGAGTAACGAGTCAGACCTGCTCCTTTCACTATTGGTGGCCAGCGGCCGCGGGCTGGGGGCGGTTGGGCAGGTGCAGTCGGAGTTTGGCCACCTGCCGACGGCCTTGACCCTACGGCTGCGCCTCTACTTTTAGTCCAACTCGGCCAAGCGCTGCCGCTGCTCCCGCAGGGTGTGGATCTGCTCCTCCCAGTAGTGGGGGGTGGCAAACCAGGGGAAGTGCAGCGGGAAGGCGGGATCGCTCCAGCGGCGTGCCAGCCAGGCGGCGTAGTGGATGAGGCGGAGGGCGCGCAGCGGCTCCACCAGCACCAGCTGGCGGCGGGGGAAGTCAGCAAACTCCTCGTACCCCTCCAGGAGATCGGCCAGCTGCTCGTTCATCTCACGGCGATCGCCGGAGAGGAGCAGCCAGAGATCCTGCATCACCGGCCCCATGCGGCAGTCGTCGAGATCGACGATATGGGCCCCGCTATCGGTCCAGAGCAGGTTGCCGGGGTGGAAGTCTCCGTGTAGCCGCTGTTGGGGTGGCGCCACGTTGGCGAAGGCGTCGCGCACCCGCAGCAGGATCTCGGCGCTCAGGGTCTCATACTCACCGCGCAGGGCCGACGGGATCAGATCACCACTCAATAGCAGCCGGCGCGGCGCCTCGCCGAACTCCTCGATATCCACTGCCGGCCGCCACTGGAACGGCCGCACCGCCCCCAGGGCGTGCAGGCGGCCGAGAAAGCGGCCGATGCGCAGCCGCACCTCCGGGTCCTCCAGCTCCGGCCAGCGGCCGCCGCGGCGAGGAAAGAGGGCGAAGCGGAAGCCTTGATGGTGGTGGAGTGTCCTGCCATCGGGATCGGCCAGGGGGGGGATCACCGGTACCTCATGCTGGTGCAGCTCCATGGCGAAGGCGTGCTCCTCCAGGATCTGGGCATCACTCCAGCGTGCGGGGCGGTAAAACTTGGCCACCAGCCACTGATCCCCTTCCAAACCGATCTGGTAGACCCGATTCTCATAACTGTTGAGGGCTAACATGCGTCCATCGGGGAGATGGCCTGCCGCCTCTACCGCATCCAGGACCCGCTCAGGGAGTAGGTCAGCATAGGGGGGGTGGGCGGTCGCGGGGGCGCTCATGTTAAATTGACTCTTATGGTAAACAACTCACCGATCATACCCCTATGACCTTGCCACTACCCGCCTCCAATCAACTTCCCTCCTTTGGCGCCATCCTCCCCGAGGAGGTGGAACCGGCCATCGACCAACTACTGGCGGAGAACCGCGCCGAGATCGCGCGGTTACTGGCCGCCGGCAACCACAGCTGGGAGCAGCTAGTGATGCCGTTGGAGGCGTTGAACGACCGCCTGGATCGCGCCTGGTCGCCCGTCTCCCATCTCAATGCGGTGAAGAACAGCGAGGCGCTGCGCGCCGCCTACAACGCCTGCCTGCCCAAGCTCTCGGCCTACTACACCGAACTCGGACAGGATGAGCGGCTCTACGCCGCCTATCGGGCGATCCAGCAGGGGCCGGCCTATGGCGACTTCTCCCTTGCCCAGCGGGCCGTGATCGAACAGGCCCTGCGCGATTTCCATCTGGCCGGTGTGGACCTGCCGGCAGAGCGCAAGGTACGCTTCAAGCAGGTGCGTCAGGAGCTATCCCAACTCTCCTCCAAATATGGTGAGAATCTGCTGGACGCCACCCACGGCTGGGAGCTGTCCATCACCGATGAGGCGCGCCTCGCCGGGCTGCCGGAGAGCGCCCGCGGCCTGCTCCGCCAATATGCGCAGCAACGGGATCTGCCGGGCTGGTGCGTCACCTTGGAGTTCCCCTCTTACCAGGCGGTGATGACCTATGCCGAGGATCGGGCGCTGCGGCAAGAGCTATATATCGCCTACGCCACCCGCGCCTCCGATCAAGGACCCAATGCCGGTCGTTGGGACAACAGCGAGTTGATGGAGCAGATCCTGGCCCTGCGCCACGAGATGGCCGGCCTCCTCGGTTACCACGACTACGCCGAGCTATCACTGGCCACCAAGATGGCGGAGTCAACCGATGCCGTGCTCGCTTTCCTGACCGATCTCGCCCAGCGCTCGCGCCCGCTGGCGGAGCGCGAGATGGCGGAGATCAGCGCCTTTGCCGAGGCCCACGGCGGACCGGCGCAGCTGGCGGCGTGGGATGTGAACTTCTGGGCGGAGCGGCTGCGCCAGGCAAAGTTCCAGCTCTCTCAGGAGGAGCTGCGCCCCTACTTCCCGGTGGATCGGGTGTTGAGTGGCATGTTCGAGACCATCGGCCGCCTCTTTGGTGTGGGTGTGCGGGAGGTGGCGGAGGTGGAGCGCTGGCATGACGATGTGCGCTTCTTTGAGATCGTGGGGGAAGAGGGGGGCGTGCGTGGGCGTTTCTACCTAGATCTCTTCGCCCGCCCCCACAAGCGGGGTGGCGCCTGGATGGACGAGTGTGCCAAGCGGCGCCGACTGGCCGATGGCACATTGCAGATCCCAGTAGCCTACCTGGTCTGCAACTTCACCCCCCCCACCGCCGAGCACCCCGCCCTCCTGACGCACACGGAGGTGGAGACGCTGTTCCACGAGTTTGGCCACGGTCTCCACCACATGCTGACCCAAGTGGACTTTGCGCCGGTCTCTGGGATCAACGGGGTACCGTGGGATGCGGTGGAGCTGCCGAGCCAGTTCATGGAGAACTTCTGCTGGGAGCAGGAGCCGCTGGCCCTGATTGCGGGCCACTACCAGAGTGGGGCGCCGCTGCCGGATGCGCTTTACCAACGGATGCGGGCGGCCAAGCACTTCCAGGCCGGAATGCAGACGGTGCGCCAGTTGGAGTTTGCCCTCTTCGACTTCCGCCTGCATCGGCAGTATGAGCCGCAGTTAGGCGGACGTATCCAAGAGACCGTGGACGCGGTACGGGCCGAGGTGGCGGTGGTGCCGGTGCCCGCCTACAACCGGATGCAGCACAGCTTCAGCCACATCTTTGCCGGTGGCTATGCGGCCGGCTACTACAGCTATAAGTGGGCCGAGGTGCTGTCGGCCGACGCCTTCAGCCGGTTTGAGGAGGAGGGGGTATTCAACCCCGTCACCGGCCGCGCCTTCCTGCAACAGATCTTGGAGCAAGGGGGGGCGCAGGGGCCGATGGAGCTGTTTGTCGCCTTCCGCGGTCGCAAGCCGACGGTGGATGCACTGCTGCGCCACAACGGCGTGGCGGCGTAGCACCCTCCTGCGCCGGCGGCCCTAAGCGACCGGGCCGCCGGCGTTAGATCACTCCCCCTGACCTGCGGCCGCCAACGCCGTGGCGACCACCGGCACCAGCTCGCCCCCTTGGCGTAGCCGGTAGCGGGTGTCGGCCTTCACCCCCTTGAAGCTCTGGCGTTCGCCATTGGGCCAGCGCACGGTCAGATCGGCGCTCGTATCTACCCCCAGGCCGAAGTGCTGCACCTTGGAGGGGGAGGTGAGATAGCCGACGGCGCTAAACACCTCACGCCACATCCCCTTGCTGTGTTCGCTGTCGGCAATCAGCTGGGCGCCAATGGCGTCGCGGGTGACCCCCTTGCTCGGATCCCCCTCCAACGTCACCTTGATCCAGTGGTGGCCGCGCGCTTCACTGTGGTTGCGCAGCACCACGGCCGGCATGTTGAAGTTGTTGATGACGATATCGAGGTCGCCATCGTCGTCGATATCGACATAGCCGACGGCGCGGGAGTTGCTGAGGATATCCGTGCCACTGCGCCGCGACTCCTCGTTCAACTTGCCGCCGTCGTTGACGAAGAAGACGTTCCGCTCCTTCTCCGAGACCGGGATGATCACATCTCGCGCCTGGCCGCTGGAGTCGGTGAAGTAGGGGTTGACGCTGGAGTAGACGGAGAACTCATTCATGCCGTTGGTGACGTAGAGGTCATCGTCGCCATCGTTGTCGTAGTCGAAGAACTGCGAACCCCAGGCCCAGCCGGTGGCGTTAAGGCCGCGCCCTACGGCATCGGAGAGCCGATACTCGGCCAGCTTGCCATCCGCCGCCACCGAGGTGAACAGGTCATTGGCCTCCACCACCCGCATGGTGGCCAACTTGTCGGGGTTGAACTTCATGCGCATCTTATCGTCGGGCAGGATGTACTTCTCATCCTTGTTCATGGTGACGATGTTGGAGATGTAGACGTCTGGATAGCCATCCCGATTCAGATCGGTGATCCCGACATTCATGGTGTAGCTCGGCTTGTCGGTGCCGATGCGGGTGGAGATATCCTCGAACTTGCCGTTGCCCAGGTTGCGGTACCAGGCGTTGACGCCAAAGTCGTTCCCGCAGATGAGATCTTCCCAGCCATCGCCATCGAAGTCGGCGTGGCCGAACGCCTGCGCCCACCCCAGGTTATCGACGCCACTACCGGCGGTAGCGTCCTGGAACACCAGGCCGCCCTGGTTGTGGAAGAGTTTGTCCGGCAGGCCGTTGCTGTTGCGCCGCGCCAAGGTGGGCAGCACACCGCGCACATAGTCACCGAAGTAGCCGATGTAGAGATCGAGCAGGCCATCCTTGTCGTAGTCGATGGCCACGGCGGGACCACCCACCATCCCCTTGCCGCCCAGCCCCGCCTTGGCGGTGACATCCTCGAAGCGGCCACCGCCCAGGTTGCGATAGAGCCGGTGATCGTCATCCACGTAGCTGATGAAGATATCCTGTAGGCCGTCGTTGTCGAAGTCGGCCACCAGCGGTTGGCGCGGCTCGCCAGGCAGGCCGTCGGGACGGGTCCAGGCGATACCGGCGGTCTGGGTGGCGTCGATGAATTTGCCCTCGCCATCGGCCAGGAAGAGCCGGTTGCCGCTGCCAGAGAGGAGCAGCAGGTCGTCATCGCCGTCGTTGTCGAGGTCGGCGATGGCGAGGCCGCCGCCGCCAAACGCCTGGGGCACCGCCAGCTGGGCCACCTCGCCGTCACGCACGGTGTAGCTGCGGATGAGGCGGTTGAGCCAATCTGACATGCGGTGGCGGAACACCACCCCGCTGGCGGCGGTGGCATCGGAGAACCAACCTCCCTGCGGGGCGCTGGCGCTGGCGGCCACCGATACCACGCCGCTCTCCTGGGGCGCGTCGGCCGGGGCGCTGGCGTTTTCGTTGAGCAGGGTCTGGATCTGTACCAGTGCCTTGGCCAGATGGCTGCGATTGAGCCGTAGCGACTCCTCCTCTTTGGCGACGTTGCCTGCGATCCGCAACATCAGGCCGCCAAACTGGGCGGTCCCCTCCACGAGCAGCTCGGCGGCAAAGGGATCTGGCTCCAGGGTGCCGGCGTAGTTGGGATCTTTGAGGGTCTCGGCCAGGTAGAACCAGTGGATACCGGGGTCGCGGAAGGAGTCGAGGTCGTAGGCCTCAATGGTGATGCGCTTGTTGCGCGGGAGGCGTGGGAAGTAGATCACATCCTCATAGGCGTTGAGGGTGTGCGGCTCATACATCTGGAGGGCGGTGTGGACATCGGTGACCCGGATGTAGGGGTGACCCGCCTGCCGCGCCTGGCGCTCCGCCTCCAGCATCACATCGGCGGTGAACTGGATCATCGCCTCGTTGAATACGTCCTTGAAGCCCTTGCTCTCCGCCTCATCAGTGGGCCAGCCGTGGCGCGCCATGTAGACCTGGATGTTGCGCACGAAGAGCGGCATGGAGAGGTTGTTGTAGGCGGCGTAGGCGGCCAGCTTCTCATCGACAATGGCGCGGATGGTGGGGAAGCGCTCCGCCGAGCCGGTGTCGGCCACGGCCGGTGCCGCTGCCACCGACGGTGCCGGTGCCGTGGGGGTGAGGACCAGTGCCTGCCACGCCTTGCGCAGCAGGGCGGGGCCCATGTGGCCGCTATTGTCCAGGCGGGTGGCGCGATCGGCGTGTTGCAGGGCCGCCAGGGTGATCAGGTCGATCGCCTCTTTAAATAGATCCACCGCATCGGCACTGAGGGGCAGGAGGGTGGAGGTGGGGTCGAGCAGGGCATCCTGCTGCACCGCGAGGACCGCCCGCAGGGCGTAGGCGACAGTGCCGTACTGGCGCCGGTCACGCTCGGCGATCTCGGTGCGGCGCACGGGATCGTCGCCGTGGAGGGTGTAGTCGCCGTTCTCGTGGTGCTGGAATGGTACCGCCGCCTGCACGAAGGGGCTGAGGGCAGCGGCGTCCACCTGTGCCGCCCCGGCTGTCCGGGCCGCATCGGAGGCCTGCTGCCAGAGGGTGCGGATCAGCGCCTTCTGTAGCTCGATCTTCTCAAACCGGGTCTCGCTCTCCAGGGGAGTGCCGTAGATGAAATCCTCCAGTCGGCTGGCGGTGGCGTAGCACTTGGGGTCGCGCTTCTGCTCCAGTTTGCCGATCTGCTCGATGATGGTCGGCACGGAGCTCTCTGGCGCCGCAGATTGGGCCAGGGCGGCAGACGGCAGAAGGAGCAGGCCGATGGCCTGGGCGAGGATGCGACGGCGGTAGTGGGGTCGAGACTGCATGGCAGAGATGCCTCCTGGGTGCGTGGTGGGCGGCGGGTATCGTTGAGGTTTTTATTGCCGCTAACCCATCTCCGCCCCGCCGCTGCCGGTCCTCGCTGGAGAGGAGGTGGCTAGAGGGAGATGGAGGGTTCGGTCGGGGCGAGTTTAACCGCCGAATTGTGGCAAGTGCGAGCCATAAGGCGGTGGGTGGCCCAATGAGTTGGGGCCTGCCTCCCACGCCTAGCGGTGTGCCCACCCCCTCCTCGCGTCACCACCTCGGGGGCCGCTGGCTAGGTAGGGGGCTAAATGCGGAGTTGCAGGAGGGGGGTGATCCCCAAGCTCACTGGGTTGGTGGGGGTTGCAGAGGGGGGAGCGGGGGGTCTACGGGGGTGATGAGTAGCTCATCGCTTACGCTATCGTCGCCATTGGGGGCGAAGACGAAGCCGATGACCACAACGGCATCCTGCCCCTCATCGTCCCACATACAGACCGCCTGCTTGCGGTAACGGGTACCGGAGGGGGCGGTCTCCTCCTCACTATCGACATGGGTGAAGGTGGCGCGGTCGCTCAACTCGGTGTACGGGAGCGTGCGGTAGCGACCCAGCAGGGTGGTGAGTAGCGCACGCGCCTCGACCGCATCGAGGTGGCCGTCACCGGAGAGCTGTTTCGGCATGAACATCTGTTCCCCCTCCCGCCTAACTGCCTCTGGGTCCCAACTAACTCTCTGGGCAGAGGTCCTCGGCGTGGCTGGGTAGTTGCGCCGCTGCGGCGCAGACGATGAACTCCACGGATAGTGGAGGCCTGGCAACCCGCGGTTGCCGTGGCGGCGGAGGGTCGAGGGAGTGGGGGGGCGGTGGGGCCACCGGCCCTGCGTGCCGCCGCTATCTTCCCGCCAACGCTGGGTGGTCGCAAGCCGGTTGGTGCGCTATCTCCCCTTTTTCCTTGCGGGTTGGCGGGGGCGGTCCAGGCCCAGAAACAGAAAACCCCGCCGAAGCGGGGTTTTCTGGAGTTTTCAAGCCGCGTTGCCGTCAGATGGTGACGACGTTGCTAGCCTGGAGCCCCTTGGGACCTTGCTGGAGGTCGAAGCTCACCTTCTGCCCCTCAGCCAGGGTACGGAACCCAGAGCCCTTGATGGCGCTGAAGTGCACAAACACGTCAGCTCCGCCGTTGTCCTGGGTGATGAAGCCGAAACCCTTAGCCTCGTTGAACCACTTAACAGTGCCAGTTGCCATTTACCAATTACCTTCACTAAACAATAGGATTATGCAGATGTAGCCAGACAGCGGAGAAGGGACTCGGGAGGTGTACCAGGGGGTTCAACGACCGAACATCCATTCGCCAACTGCAAGCCCAACAGACTATAGGCGATCCCCGCTCGAAGTGCGATGAGATCTACCGCCGGAAATAGAAAAAAAATCTTTTCCCCACGCCAACCCCCCACTACGGATATGGGAACGGCGGTGAGCGCCATGGTTCATGGCGGGTGGTCGAGGCCGCTGCTGGCTCAGCGGCACCACTTCTCCACCGCTAGGCGGGCCTGCGTCTCAACGGCCGTCCGCTCCTGGTCGGTCATATCGCGGCGCTTACCCTGCTCGTCCTCCCACTGCACGCGGGAGGCCTGGGTACGCTGGGTCAACTCGCGCTGCGCCTGTTCGCATTTGCGCTTGCGCTGTGCCTCCTCCTCCCGTGCCTTCTCCTTGGCGCTGCGCCGCTCCTCCTGCTCGGCCTCATAGGCCTCGCTGAACGCCTTGAGCTGTTGACGGCGATTCTGGGCCTCGGGATCCGGGCTTGTGGGGGCGACGGGTATATCGATGCTGAGCGCCTTTTGGGCATTGGGCGGGGCATCCCCGAAGTGGACACCCCCTTGGTCATCGGTCCAGCGGTAGACATCGGCCCCGGCACCTAGGGGCCATAGGGTCAGCAGCAGCCAGCAGATACTCTTTTTCATTCAGCCTCCCTGACGGCCAAGCCCCGCCTCGACCGTCGTGTCACAGGCTCTCGTTACACCAGAAGGCCGTTTCACCCGCCAGCGCCCGCTCGGCGATCCTTTTATCCTCGCCCGCCAGGATCCGCTGGCGCCCCTTGGCGTCCGCTTCGTAGGCGACGGAGGCGAGGCGCATCTTGTTGAGGCGGCGACGGGCATCCTCGCAACTCTGCTGTCGGGCGGCGCTCCCCTGCTCCAACATCGCCTCAGAGGTGGCGGCATCGGGGCGCTCCTGGGTGAAGGTCTCTACCGCCTGCCGGTTGGGTTTGCGGTTAGTACTTTTGCGGGGTTTGACGTTGCTGAAGGTGTAGTTAACGCCATCGTCGCTAAAGGTGACCCGCTGTGCCTTGCGGTTGGCGGGGCGCTCATCGCTGAAGTGGATGACCCCCTGGGAGTCGGTCCATTTGTAGATAGTGGCGCCGGTGGTGAGGGGCCATATCAGTAGTGAGAGTATGAGCCAACGCATTGTGGACCTGCCTGTTGGGTCAAAAGGGGCGCGCCTTAAGGTCGCGCAGCGGGGGCGCGCAGCCGATCGAGCCGCAGCCGGTCCCGTTCATCAAACAGCCGGCGTACCCCCAACCATACAGCTGCCATGGTACCGAATCCCGTCCCGGCGGTGATGAGAAACATGATGAGGATTTGGTATTTCACCGCCTCCAAGGGGGGCGCCCCTGCCAAGATCTGGCCTGTCATCATCCCAGGTAGGCTCACCACCCCCGCTGCCGCCATGGCGTTGAGGATGGGGACCAGGCCGATACGCATACTCTCGCGTCGTAGATCGGAGGCCGCCTCCACGGCGCTCTGGCCCAGCGCCAGCCGCGCCTCCAGGGTGGCGCGCTGTTTGAACGCCTCGCCGGTCAAGTGGTCGAGGGCCAGGGAGATGCCGTTCATGGTGTTGCCGAGCAGCATCCCCAGCAGGGGGATGGCGTACTGCGGCAGGTACCAGGGGCTGGGGCCGATGATCACCGTCAGGGTCAGGATGGCGACGCTGAAGGAGGAGAGGAACATCGAGGTGACGCCGATACCGAAACCCCACCCCCCGGTGAAGGGGCGCTTCTGTCGTGCCCGCACCTCACGGCCTGCCACCAGCAGCATGAATAGGGCAAGCAGTGCCACCAACCCGAGGGCGGCATAGTGGAACAGCGCCTCTAATACAAAGCCTATCAGCACCAGCTGGATCGCCGTGCGGAGTGCCGAGAGCAGCAGACGCCGTTCCAGGCCGAGCCGCAGTGGGTGGGAGAGGGCGGCCAGAAGCAGTATCAGCAGCGCCGCCAGGGAGAGATCAAAGGGGGTGAGGGTGATGGCCTGCATGGAGGTCTCTTAGGTACCAGTGACGATCTGGCCACCCTGTAGACGCAGGTGGCGTTCGCCGATACGGGCAATCTGGGCCGGGTCGTGGCTCACCCAGATCAACCCCGCCTCTCGCTGCTGGCAGTAGTCGAGGAGCAGGCGCTCCACCCGGGTTACGTTCTCCGGGTCGAGGGCGGCGGTGGGCTCATCCAGCAGCAGCACCCGGGGGCCGGGGGTGATGAGGCGGAGGAGGGCGAGGCGCTGGCGCTCGCCGGTGGAGCAGCGGGCCACCTGCCACTGCAACACCCCAGGGTCGAAGCCGAGGGCCTCTAGCTCAGCCGGCTTGGGTAGTTGGCAAAAGTGAGCGCCTACTAAGTCATGCCACCAGGCGCTCTCCGCGGGGAGGTAGGCCACCTGGCGCCGCCACTCCGCCGCCCTCATGCGCAGCGCGTCCACCCCAGCCAGGGCCAGCTCGCCGCCGTGCGGATCGAGATCGGCCAGCGCCCGTAGTAGTAGGCTCTTGCCGGCCCCGGAGGGGCCGGAGAGGGCCAGCCGCTCCCCGGCGGCCAGCTCGAAGGAGAGGGGGCCTAGATGGAGGCTGGTGAGATCACGAACGGTGAGGAGGGGCATACCGGCTGTTGGGTTGGGGGAGAGGGATCCGGGTTAATCTAACAGGAGCTGAATAACAGGAGCGCAGACCATGACCGATCCCATCGCTACCCAGAACCACCCTTATGCCCTCGAACTGGAGGCGGGCGACTACTGGTATTGCGCCTGCGGGCGCAGTGCCCAGCAACCCTTCTGTGACGGCTCGCACCAGGGGACCGATCTCTCTCCCATAAAGTTCACTCTGGCCGAGAAGGGACGGGTCTGGCTGTGTGGCTGTCGTCGGAGCGCCCAGCTACCTCATTGTGACGGTAGCCACAAGCGCGGCGGTTAGCTATCGCTGTCCCCCGCCGGCCAGAGCCAGGCCGCCCCTCGCACGCCACTGGAGTCGCCATGGCGGGGGGGCAGCAGGCGGGTATCCACCCGATCGGAGAAGACATACGCCCCCCAACGTTGTGGCACGTTGTGGTAGAGCCGCTCGATGCGTCCCATGCCGCCCCCCAGCACAATGACGTGGGGGTCAAGCAGGTTGATCACCGTGGCCAGGGCACGGGCCAGTCGCCCCTCGTAGGCGCTCAGTTGCGCCTCCGCCAGCGGTTCGCCTGCGGCGGCGCGCTGGGCGATCTGCTCCGCCGTCAACGGCTCGCCCCCCGCTGCCTGGTAGCTGCGGGCCAGGCCCGGTCCAGAGAGCCAGGTCTCGACGCAGCCGCGCCGACCGCAGTAGCAGTCGGGCCCCGGCCACTCCTCGGCTGCGGGCCACGGCAGCGGGTTGTGGCCCCACTCCCCGGCGATGGCGTTGGGTCCGGCCAGCAGCCGGCCGGCCACCACCAACCCAGCGCCGGTACCGGTGCCAATGATGACCCCAAATACGGTCCCGGCCCCAGCCGCGGCGCCGTCCGTCGCTTCGGAGATGGCAAAACAGTCGGCGTCGTTGGCCAGCCGCACCGGGCGCGCTAGGCGGTGGGCCAGATCGCGGTCGAGGGGCTGGCCGATGAGCCAGGTGGAGTTGGCATTTTTCACCAGGCCGGTGGCCGGCGAGATGGCACCGGGGATGCCCACCCCCACCGAGCCGCGCCTCCCCAGCTGCTGCTCCAGCCCCCTCACCAGGCGGGCCACCGCCTCTATGGTGGCGTCATAGTCCCCTTGCGGGGTGGCCACCCGCTGGCGCGCCAGCTCCACCCCTGCCGAGTCGAGGGCGATGGCCTCGATTTTGGTCCCGCCGAGATCGATCCCGATGCGCACGCCTCGCCCCCTTACTTCGTCGCCGGGACGGGTTGGGGCACAAAGACCACCGCCTCGCCTTCACCCCGCGGATCGCTGGCCGCCTCCACTCGACCGCGGACCGAATCCCAGAGGACCGCCTGCATATTGCCGTAGGGATCGGCGGTACGCAGGGTGTAGCCGCGCAGCGTCAGCTCGTCCCGTTGTGTCTCATTGAGTGCATCCGCTTCGTGGAACAGGAGATCCGGTAGATATTGGTGGTGGTAGCGCGGCTGGCTCACCCACTGTTGGGGCCCGTGGCCGGCCGCGAACTCCAGCGTCCCCAGCAGCACCATGGTGATGATCCGGCTGCCGCCGGGGGTGCCGATGAGGCCGATCCGTCCATCCTGCTCCAGGAAGGCGGGGGTCATACTGGAGAGCATCCGTTTACCCGGGGCGATCTCATTGGCCGCTGCCCCCACCAGGCCATAGGCGTTGGGCACGCCGGGCTTGGCGGCGAAGTCATCCATCTCATCGTTGAGCAGCACGCCGGTGCCCGGTACCACCCAGGCGGCGCCAAAGGGGTAGTTGATGCTGAGGGTGGCGCTGACGTAGTTGCCCTCGGTGTCGAGGACCGAGAGGTGGGTGGTGTGATCCCCCTCCGTCAGCTCCGCCGCGGGGGGGAGCAGGGCGGAGGGGGTGGCCTGATCACGGCGGATGGAGGCGCGCAGGCCGGCGGCGTAGAGCGGGTGGAGGAGGCGCTCGGTCGGTATGGTGACAAAATCGGGGTCCCCCAGATACTCGGCCCGATCACGATAGGCGCGGCGCATCGCCTCCACACTGAGCTGGATGCGATCCACCGGATCGAGCTGTTCCAGCGGGTAACCGGCGAGCACATTCAACATCTCGATGAGTGCTATCCCGCCGGAGGAGGGGGGGGCGGCGGCGACGATCTTCATACCCCGGTAGTTGCCGCGCACCGGCTCGCGTTCCACCACCTGGTAGTGGGCCAGGTCATCGGCTGACCAGATCCCGCCCGCCGCCCGCACCCCTGCCACCAGGCGCTCGGCGATCTCGCCACGGTAGAAGCCATCGGCCCCCTGTTGGGCCAACGCCTCCAGGGTGGTGGCCAGCTCTGCTTGCCGAATGGTATGGCCGAGGGGCGGCACTGCACCGTCGGCCAAGAACTGGCTGGCGGCGGCGGGGGAGGCGTTGAGGGCCGGGCGCCGCAGCTCGGCCATGCGCTGGTAGTAGGCGCTGACGGGGAAGCCAACACGCGCCAGGCGGATGGCTGGGGCGAGGCTGCGGGCCAGCGGGAGACGGCCATAGCGTTGGGCGATATGGGCTAGGGCCGCCGGCTCACCAGGGATGCCGGCGGCGAGGGCGCCATCCATGGAGCGGGCGGGGATCACCGCGCCCTGCTCATCGAGATAGAGATCGCGGTGGGCGGCGAGGGGGGCGACCTCCCGACCATCCACCATCACCTCCCGGCCATCGGCACGGTGTAGCAGCCAGAAGCCGCCGCCACCGATGCCAGAGCTATAGGGCTCCACCACCGCCAGCGCAGCGCTCACCGCCACGGCGGCATCGAAGGCGTTACCCCCCGCCTCCAGCACCTCTCTCCCGGCGGCCGTGGCGAGGGGGTGGGCCGAGGCGATGGCGGCCGCCGGCGGCTGGGGGGCCGCGTTGGCCAGCAGTGGTAGTAGCAACGCGAGGAGCAGCAGGGGGCGGTAGAGGGGCGACATAGGGCGATCTCAGGTAGTGGAGTCGGTACCGTTACAACGGCGGGGTCGATCCTAACCCGGATCCCCCTGAGTGGCCGCCGGGGCCATTTCTGCTACAGCGGTAGCTTCAGTTTATGGCCGCCGGTGATGGCAAAGCCGAGGCGCTGATAGAAGTGGAGGGTGCGCTCAAACACCGGGAGGGGCGGGGTGGTCACCTCCAGGCGCGCCCACCCCTGTTCCACCCCATAGCGACGGGCCGCCGCCACCAGGTGGGCGCCGATGCCGTGGGCCCGGTAGGGGGGATCGACAAATAGCTCAGTGATAATGCCGAAGCTGCCACCGGCGTAGAGGGCGTGGCAGGGGGAGAGGGTGATGATCCCAACCGGCAGCGTCCCGGCCCACGCCAGTAGTGCCGCCATCTGGCGTTGGTAGAGCAGGTGGCTGGCGGTCCCCTTGGCCGCCATGGTGTCGAACTCAAACTGGGGGCTGCCGACGGCGCTGGAGATCTCCGTTAGTAGGCGGCCTATCAAGGCGACGACGTGATCGGCATCGGAGGCGGCGGCGAGGCGGATGTCGAGGCTAGAGGCCATGGCAGAGTCCACTGATGAAGTAGGTGGATCTAACCGCAACCTTTGGGGAAAGGCAAAGGCTTAGGCGCCCGTCACCGGCTGCCGGCTGGAGGGGTGGGGCAACGCGGGGGCCGCCCCCACTGCTGGGGGCGGCCTGGCCTGCTTTAGGGGAGGGTGTCGAGGGCGGGGTAGTGGGCGGGCCACTCCTGCCGTGCCACGCCACTGGCGATGGCCGCCTTGGCGACCGCCGGTGGCACCACTTCAATCAGGCGCGGATCGAACGGTTTGGGGATGATGTAGTCGGGACCAAAGGCCAGCGTCTCTAGGCCGTAGGCGCTGAGAACCGACGCCGGCACCGCCTCACGGGCCAGGCGCATCAGGGCGTGGACCGCTGCCACCTGCATCTCCTGATTGATGGCGCTGGCCCGGACATCCAGGGCGCCGCGGAAGATGAAGGGGAAACCGAGGACGTTATTGACCTGGTTGGGGTAGTCGCTCCGGCCGGTGGCCATGATGAGGTCATCCCGCACCGAGCGGGCTAGCTCCGGCCGGACCTCGGGCACCGGGTTGGAGAGGGCGAACACCACCGGCTTGGGGGCCATGGCCGCCAACATCTCCGCGCTCACCAGGTCGGGCCCGGAGACGCCGATGAAGACATCGGCCCCACTCATGGCATCCAGCAGGGTGCGCCGTTCGGTCTCGACCGCAAAGGCCTGCTTGTGGGCATTGAGGTCGTCACGGCCGGCGTGGACCACACCGCCCCGATCCACCAGCAGCAGCCGCTCACGGGTGGCGCCAAGGGCCAGCAGCAGCTTCATGGAGGCGATGCCGGCGGCACCGGCGCCGAGGCAGACGATGCGCGCCTCGGCCAGCTGCTTGCCCTGCACCTCCAGGGCGTTCATCAGGGCGCTGGCGATGATGATGGCCGTGCCGTGCTGATCGTCGTGGAAGACCGGGATATCGAGCCGCGCCTTGAGCGCCTCCTCGATCTCGAAGCAGTGGGGGGCCGCGATATCCTCCAGGTTGATACCACCGAAGGTGCAGGCGATGCGCTCCACCGTCTCGATGAAGGCCTGCGGGCTCTCCGCCTTGACCTCGATATCAAACACGTCGATGTCGGCAAAGCGTTTGAAGAGCACCGCCTTGCCCTCCATCACCGGCTTGCCGGCGAGGGGGCCGACGTTGCCGAGGCCGAGCACCGCGGTGCCATCGGTGATCACCGCCACCAGGTTGCCCTTCGCGGTGTAGTTATAGGCGAGGGCGGGATCGGCGTGGATGGCCCGCACCGGGGCGGCGACGCCGGGGGTGTAGGCGAGGGATAGCTCCGCCTGGGTCTCACACGCCTTGGTGATGGCGGTGGCCAGTTTCCCCGGGGTGGGTTCGGCGTGGTAGGCGAGGGCCGCGCGATCGCGGTCATTCAGGTTATCGAGGGCCATGGCGACTCCTGCTGCACCCCTCATGGGGGATCTCCCAACGCACGGAAGGGGCACCCTGGGGTGCCCCTTCCAGACTCTGCTTCCCGGTCTGTAACCCGCCGGAGCGGTGACCGTGCGGGATTACCGCTTGAAACCGTACTTCTGGCGGAACTTGTCAACGCGACCGGCGGTGTCGAGCATCTTCTGCTTACCGGTGTAGAACGGGTGGCACTCGGAGCAGACGTCCAGGTGCAGGTCCTTGCCGGCGGTGGAGCGGGTCTTGAAGGTGTTGCCGCAGCTACAGATGGCGTTGACTTCAGCGTACTTCGGGTGGATGTCCGGCTTCATTGGGAAGTTCCTCAGTATGGCCCGTGCGCCGCCACCCGTCCCCTAAGGCGAGCACCGCGCACATGCGAAAAAAGGCGGGCATTGTATGCCTCGAACCAAGGCCACGCAAGGGTTTAGCGCCCGTGCGAGGGGGGGAGTGGCCATGCTACTCTTCATCTCCTGCCTGCAACCAGTTGAATTGGATGAACCATGCCGGGAAAACGGTCGACGCGCGATTTCAAGTACGACTACCAGGGTCTGGATGTCGCTTCCATCAAGCACTCCCTGGCTAACCAGATCATCTACAACGTTGGTAAGGACTCCTATGGCGCGACGGACCGAGACTGGTACCACGCCCTCGCCTACGCGGTGCGGGATCGTCTCATCGAGCGCTGGATGGAGACGATGCGCAGCTACTACCGCTCAGACGCCAAGCGCATCTACTACTTTTCGCTGGAGTTTTTGATCGGCCGCACCCTCTCCAACAGCATTCTCAACCTCGGTTTCTACGACGAGGCGCGCCAGGCGCTGGAGGAGCTGGGGGTCGATTTTGATACCGTGCGCGACCTCGAATTTGACGCCGCCCTCGGTAACGGCGGTCTGGGGCGGCTCGCCGCCTGCCTGCTCGACTCCATGGCCACCCTGCGCATCCCCGGTTACGGCTACGGTATCCGCTATGAGTACGGCATGTTCCGTCAGGCGATCGAGCAGGGGCAGCAGGTGGAGCACCCCGACAACTGGCTGCGCTACGGCAACGTCTGGGAGCTGCCACGGCCGGAGCTGCTCTACCCGGTGAAGTTCTACGGGCGGGTGCTGGAGTATCGGGATGAGCAGGGTCAGAGCCGCCACCAGTGGATCGACACCGATGAGGTGATGGCGATGGCCTACGACACCCCCATCCCCGGTTTCGATGTCGAGACGGTCAACAACATGCGGCTCTGGTCGGCCAAGGCGAGCCGCGATTTTGACCTGGAGTATTTCAACCGCGGCGACTACATCAAGGCGGTGGAGGACAAGACCTCCTCAGAGAACCTCTCTAAGGTGCTCTACCCCTCCGATACCACGATGATCGGCCGCACCCTGCGCCTCAAGCAGCAGTACTTCTTTGTCAGCGCCTCGCTCCAGGACATCATGGTCCGCTTCCAAAAGGACCACGACGACTGCTCGCTGCTACCAGAGAAGGTGGCGATCCAGCTCAACGACACCCATCCGGCCATCGCCATCGCCGAGCTGATGCGGCTGCTGCTCGACAACAAGGGGGTGGCGTGGGAGCGGGCCTGGGAGATCACCCGCGGGGTGTTCGCCTACACCAACCACACCCTGCTACCGGAGGCGCTGGAGACCTGGCCGGTGTCGCTGTTTGAGCGCATGTTGCCGCGCCATCTCCAGATCATCTACGAGATCAACCACCGCTTCCTCCAAGAGGTGAACCACCGCTACCCGGGGGATGGGGATCGGCTGCGCCGCATGTCGCTCATCGACGAGGAGGGGGAGCGGCGGGTGCGTATGGCCCATCTGGCCATCGTTGGCAGCCATCGGGTCAATGGGGTCGCCTTTCTCCACACCGAGCTGCTCAAGCACTCGATGTTCGCCGATTTCCACCAAATGTATCCCGATCGGTTCGTCAACATCACCAACGGCATTACCCCCCGTCGCTGGCTCAATCAGGCCAATCCGCGGCTCGCCGCCCTCGCCAGCGAGCAGATCGGCGAGGGTTGGGTGACGGACCTGATGCAGCTGGAGCGGCTGCTCCCGCTCACTGAGGATGAGGGGTTCCGTGAGCGCTTCATGCAGGTGAAGCACGCCAATAAAGTGGCGCTGTGCCGCTACGTTGAAGAGCGGCTCCAGCTCACCCTTGACCCCAACTCCCTGCTGGATGTCCAGGTCAAGCGGATCCACGAGTACAAGCGGCAGCTGCTCAACGTACTGCACACCATCACGCTCTATAACCGTATCCGTCAGCAGCCTGATCTGGCCGTGGTACCGCGCACCGTGGTGTTTGCCGGCAAATCGGCCCCCGGTTATGCCATGGCCAAGTTGATCATCCGCCTCATTAATGATGTGGCCGATATCGTCAACCACGACCCCGCGGTGCGGGACCTGCTGAAGGTGGTCTTCATCCCCAACTACGATGTCTCGACCGCCGCCATCATCATGCCCGCGGCCGATCTCTCCGAGCAGATCTCCACCGCCGGCACCGAGGCCTCCGGCACCGGCAACATGAAGCTGGCACTCAACGGCGCCCTCACCATCGGCACCCTCGATGGAGCCAACATCGAGATTCGGGACCGGGTGGGCGAGGAGAATATGTTTATCTTCGGCCTCACGGTGGAGGAGGTGAACGCCCGCCGCGCCCAGGGTTACTTCCCGTGGGACTACTACCACGCCAACCCGGAGCTGAAGGCGGTGCTGGATATGATCCGCAGCGGTTACTTCTCCCCCAATGACCTCGACCGCTACAAACCGCTCTTCAACGCCCTCACCGATGGCGGCGATCGCTACATGCTGCTGGCCGATTACGCCAGCTATGTGGCGGCCCAAGGGCGGGTGGAGGAGCTATTCCGCGATCGCCATGAGTGGGCGCGGCGCGCCATCCGCAATGTCGCCCAGATGGGGTTCTTCTCCTCAGATCGCACGGTGCGCAACTACGCCGAGCAGATCTGGAACGTGCAGCCCCTCCAGCGGGGCTGAGGCCACGGTGGGGGAGAGGATCTCCCCCACCGGCAAGGGTGTAGGGCCGCGCCATATTGCCGCCCGCAGTGGGTTCATGGCAGTCTCCACCACCTCCCCAGCGCTACCGAGAGCCCCATCGATGCACCTGCTGCTGGTAGAAGATAACCCCGACCTGGTGGCCAATCTCACCGAGTTTCTGGAGGCGCTGGGCCACACCGTGGATGTGGCCTATAACGGCCACGCCGGGCTTGGGTTTGCCCTGGCACAGCGCTATGACGCGATGGTGCTGGACCTGATGTTGCCGGGGGTGGATGGCTTGGAGGTCTGCTCCCGTCTCCGCCAGGCGGGGGTGGCGGTGCCCATCTTGATGCTGACCGCCCGCGACAGCCTGGAGGATAAGTTAGAGGGGTTCGCCAGCGGCACGGATGACTACCTAGTCAAGCCGTTTGCCATGCAGGAGCTGGAGGCGCGGCTCCACTCCCTGGTACGGCGCGCCTCCAGCGCCCCCTCGCGCCGCCTCCAGGTGGGGGATCTGGAGATGGATCTGGGGTTGAAGCGGGTGCACCGGGCGGGGATCCCCATCGAGCTGCCCCCCATCGCCATGAAGCTGCTGGAGCTGCTGATGCGCCGCTCACCGGAGGTGGTGGATCGCGCCGATCTGGAGCGTGCCATCTGGGGTGATGACCCACCGGAGAGCGATGCCCTGCGCAGCCACCTGCACCAGTTGCGCGGCTTCATCGACAAGCCCTTTGACCGCCCGCTACTCCACACCGTGCGTGGCTTCGGTTATCGCCTGGCGGTGGATGATGCCCCTTAAATATCGCCTGCGCCAACGGGTCGCGGTGGGCTTTGCCATCCTCGGCTCGACCTTGGCGGTCGGTTTTGGCGCCCTGGTCTACTTCACCTCGCAAGGGCTCGACGCCCGCCTCATCGACGACGCCCTCTCCGCCGAAGTGGAGGACTACCGGGCCCGGCTCGGTCGCAATCCCCGCTCACTCCCCCCAACCACCGCCACTGTGCGCGGCTATCTGGTGCACCAAGGGGGGGCCGGCAGTGAGCTGCCGGAGCCGCTACGCAACCTGCCGCAGGGGCGTCACCAGGTGTGGGTGGATGGCACCTCGTTCCGGGTGGCGGTGGTCTCAGGGCCCGATTGGACGCTCTACATGCTCCACGACCGCTCCCAGCTGGCCAAGCGCGACCAGCGGCTCATCGTGCTGCTGCTCAGTGGGATTGCCATCACGGGACTGCTGGCCGCCGCCTGGGGTTGGTCGCTGGCTGGGCGGGTGATTGCGCCGGTGCGGGAGTTGGCGGAGCGGGTGCGGGGGCAGGAGCCGGACCAGCCGCCGGCCCCCTTTGCCGAGCAGTTTGCCCAAGATGAGGTGGGCGAGTTGGCCCACGCCTTTGAGCGCTATCTCACGCGGATGCGTGCCTTCATTGAACGGGAGCGCGCCTTCTCCGCAGACGCCAGCCACGAGCTGCGCACCCCATTGGCGGTGATCCAGGGGGCCGTGGAGGTACTGCTGGCCGATCGCCAGCTGGATGAGCGCAACCGGGTCCGTATCGAACGCATCGGCCGTGCCGCCCACGGTATGGCCGATCTCACCGCCACCCTGCTCACCCTGGCGCGGGAGCGGCCGGGGGAGGGGGCGGTGGCCGGTCCCTGCCCAGTGGCCGAGGTGGTGCAGGAGGTGGTGGAGCAGCATCAGCGGCTGCTGCGTCACAAGCCGGTTGACTACCAGCTGGTGCTACAGGGGCGGCCGGAGTTGGCAGTGGCCCGCCCCCTGCTGGCCATCGCCATCGGCAACCTGGTACGCAACGCCTTCACCTACACCGAGCGGGGCCAGGTCACCATCACCCTGACCGCCACCGACTTTAGCGTCGCCGACACCGGCCCCGGCATCCCCGCCGAGGAGCTGTGCTGCCTGTTCGAGCATAGTGCTCGGGCGCGGCGGGCGAGTCGTGGTGCCGGTATTGGGCTGCCACTGGTGAAGCGCATCGCTGACCGCCAGGGCTGGAGCATCGCGGTGACCAGTCGCACGGGCGAGGGGGCGGAGTTTCGGCTGGGATTTACCTAGTGAAGTGGTATAAAAGCGGGTGAATCTGCCCTTGCTAAATCACCTTCACCTCCCCTTCACCTTGGCTTGACTACCGCTTCACAGGTGGGGTGGTAGGGTTGCGGGCTCCGTCTACTCCGTCGGAGCGCCCCATGCACAAGCCCTCACACCCTGCGCTGCCCAGCGCCTTTCGTCACCATCGTCCCATCATCACCCAGCTCATTGTGTTGCTGGTCGTGGTCGTCAGCGCCTGGTTGTTGCGCCACCACGCCCTCCCCATGGGGGCGCTGCTGCTGCTGCTGGTGGGTGGCCTAGTGTTCTCTGATGCCATCTCCCTGCGCCTGGCCGCCCTGCGCCCGGGCCAGCCGTCACGGCCTGTCGTGCGGGATGGTGGACTCTTTCCCGCCGGGGAGAGTCGTGATCGGGATGGTGGGAGATAAGTGATGTCGGGAACCCCATCTGTCGCCGATAGCAACACGATCAAGGTTGGTAACGCCGGCCTCTCTTGTCCCCTCTGGCTCGCTTGGCTATTTCCATTTACCCGCTGGTTACACCGGGTTGATCGCCACACCCTACGCGCCGACTTCGTGGCCGGCCTCACCGGCGCCATTGTTGTGCTGCCGCAGGGCGTCGCCTTCGCCACCATCGCCGGGATGCCGCCGGAGTATGGGCTCTACGCCGGTATCGTGCCGGCCATTATCGCCGCCCTCTGGGGCTCATCTTGGCACCTGGTTTCAGGGCCAACGACCGCCGCCTCCATCGTCCTCTTCTCCAGTCTGAGCGCCCTGGCCGAGCCGGGCAGCGCCGACTATGTGCGCTACGCCCTCACTCTGACCTTTATGGTGGGGGTGCTGGAGTTTGTCATGGGGGTGGCGCGCCTGGGGACACTGGTCAACTTCATCTCCCACTCGGTGGTGGTGGGTTTCACCTCCGGTGCCGCCATCCTCATCGCCACCAAGCAGGTGAAGCACTTCTTTGGCCTCAGTATGCCGCGTGGTCTCGATTTCCATGAGACCTACGCCTACCTGTTCGAGCACCTGGGCGAGACCAATCTCTACGTCCTCACTGTGGGGGTGGTTACACTGGCCGTCGGCCTGCTGGTTAAGCAGTTTGTCCCCAAGGTGCCCTACATGATCGCCGGTATGGTGGCTGGGGCCTTTGCGGGGGTTGGGCTGGATAGCTGGGCGGGCGCCGGTCAGACCGGCATCGCTACGGTAGGCGCGCTGCCCTCGTCGCTGCCGCCCCTCTCCGCTCCCGACCTGCGCCTGGAGACCTTGAAGGAGTTGGCACCCGCTGCCCTGGCCGCTGGCCTGTTGGCACTCACCGAGGCGGTCTCTATCGCCCGCTCGCTGGCGGCCCGCACCCACCAGCGCATCAATGGTAACCAGGAGTTTATCGGTCAGGGGCTCTCCAACCTGGCCGGCAGCTTCTTCTCTGGCTACGTCGCCACCGGCTCTTTCAACCGCAGTGGTCTCAACTTCCAGGCCGGTGCCCGCACCCCGTTTGCGGCGGTGTTTGCCGGCGGTCTGCTGGCGGTGATCATCCTGTTGGTGGCGCCGCTTGCGGCCTATCTGCCCAACGCCGCCATGGCCGGGATCCTGTTCCTGGTGGCCTGGGGTCTGATCGACTTCCACCACATCCACCAGATCATCCGCACCAGCCGGCAGGAGACGGTGGTGTTGGCGGTGACCTTCTTTGCCACCCTCTTCCTGGAGCTGGAGTTTGCCATCCTCTCCGGTGTGCTGCTGTCGCTGGCCCTGCACATCGACCGTACCGCACGGCCCAAGCTGCTGGTGCGGGTGCCCAACCCGGATAGCCCCAAGCGCGACTTCATCACCGATTCGCGCCTGCCGGAGTGCCCGCAGCTGAAGCTGGTGCGGCTGGATGGTTCGCTCTTCTTTGGTGCCGTGAGCAATGTCGCCGATGCCCTGGCCCGCTTTGATGAGCAGAATCCCGGGCAGCGCCATCTGGCCATCTCCGCCACTGGCATCAACCACGTCGATGTGGCGGGTGCCGAGCTGCTGGAGAAGGAGGCGGTGCGGCGTCACGCCATCGGTGGCGGGCTCTACTTCATCCGCATGAAGCAGTCGGTGCGAGAGGTGCTGGAGCGGGGTGGATTTATCGACCACATCGGTAAAGAGAACCTCTTTGATGGCAAGACGGCCGCCATCAGCGCCATCACCAGCAAGTTAGACCCCGAGGTGTGTCGCTCCTGTACCCGGCGCATCTTCCGCGAATGCGCCTCCCTCCCGGGGGCGGAGCAGGCCTGATCCCTCTCCCCTAGCGGCCCCATTGGGGCCGCTAGCCCCCCTGGGCCGGGATTCAACCCCACGTCACGGCTCCCTTTTCCGTCGCCCCACGGTAAACTCCTCCCTCTTCGCGCCCCACCATGGTGCGCGGCTCCATCACCTAAACGACAGGGGTAGGTCAACGGTATGACGGCGCTCATCTGCGGGTCGATCGCGTATGACACCATCATGGTGTTCCACGATCGCTTCAAAAATCACATCCTTCCCGACAAGGTTCACATGCTGAACATCTCCTTCCTGGTGCCGGATATGCGGCGGGAGTTCGGTGGCTGTGCCGGCAACATCGCCTACAACCTCAAGCTGCTAGGGGGCGACCCGCGGCCCATGGCAACCGTTGGGCGCGACTTTGACGACTACGCCAACTGGATGGAGAAGCAGGGGATCGATACCCGCTTTATCCGTACCTTCGATAACACCTACACCGCCCAGGCGTTCATCACCACCGACGCCGACGACAACCAGATCACCGCCTTCCACCCCGGAGCCATGAGCCTGGCCCACGAGAACAAGGTGCCCGAGGCGGAGGGGATCACCATCGGTATCGTCGCCCCCGATGGGCGCGACGGCATGGTGGAGCACGCCGAGCAGTTCGCCGAGAGTCGGATCCCCTTTATCTTCGACCCCGGTCAGGGGTTGCCGATGTTTGATAAGCGCGATCTGCTGCGCTTTTTGGAGCAGGCCACCTGGGTCGCCGTGAACGACTACGAGGCGGAGCTGCTGGCCGAGCGGACCGGGAAGACGCCCCATGAGATCGCCGAGCTGGTGAGCGCCTATATCGTTACCCGTGGCGCCAAGGGGGCGAGTATCTACACCGCGGAGCACCGTCTTGACATCGATCCGGTGCCGGCGCGCGAGGTGCGCGACCCCACCGGTTGTGGTGACGCCTTCCGTGCCGGTCTGCTGTTTGGCCTGATGAACGATATGGAGCTGGCCACCGTCGGCCGTATCGCCTCGCTGATGGGTTCCATCAAGGTGGAGCACCACGGCACCCAGAATCACCGCTTCTCCATGGATGAGTTCCGCAGCCGCTTCCACCAGGCCTACGGTTACCACTTCTAAGGCCGCGCACGGCGGCCGCGCCCCTCCAGCAGGCGCCGGCCGCCGCTCCTCCGCCAGGCCAGGGCCTACGGGCCAGCAAGATGAAGGCAGCATTAAGGCAGCAGCGGGTATGGCCACCTATCCTTAGCGCCACTCCCGGAGTCTGCACAGCCGAGATCCTGCCTAATGTCCCTGTTCAACCGTCTCTTCAGCCGCCTCGGACCCCTTGCGCCCCTAGGTGGCTTCTTCCTTGCCGGACTCATTATCTTTGGCCTCAGCCGCGTCACTCTGGCGGTGGTCTACTGGCCGCGCTTAGCGGGGGTAGAGCACGGTTGGTGGATCTTCCCCTTTGGGGTGCGCATGGATGTGCTGCTGATGTCGATGGTGGCGGTGATCCCGACGCTGCTACTGCTGCTATTGCCACGCCCGCTGGAGCGCTGGGGCCATCCCCTGGTGGCGTTCTGGTTCGCCGCCTGGTTGGCGCTATTCGCCTTCCTGGAGGTGGCCACCTTCGGCTTCATGGCGGAGTACGACGTGCGCCCCAACCGGCTCTTTGTTGACTTCCTCGGTTATGGGCGGGAGGTGGGTGGCCTGCTGCTGGCGCGCTATAAAACCGACCTTGCGGTCGGCTTCGGCCTCACGGCGGGCGCCTTCTGGCTCAGTTGGCGTTGGCAGCGGGCGCTGCTAAAAGGGGCTGCCCATTGGGGCTGGGGGCGGCGCCTGCTGCTGCTGCCGGTGGTGGTTGTGCTGCTGTTTGCCGGTGCCCGCTCCTCCTTTGGCCACCGTCCAGCCAACCCCAGCACAGTCGCTTTTTGTAGCGATCAGCTGGTCAATGAGCTGGGACTCAACTCCACCTACGCCCTGGCTCACGCCCTCTACGCCCTGGGTGACGAGGCCCACAGCGCCACCGCATATGGCGCCATGGGGCGCGACGAGGCGATCGACCGTGCCCTCCGCCACAGTGGCTGGCCGCTGGCCAGCTTCCGCGATCCGGAGCACCCCACCCTGCACCACACGGTACCGGTGGTGCAGCGCCAGCGCCCCCTCAACTTGGTGATCATCCTGGAGGAGAGTCTAGGGGCGGAGTATGTGGGTAGCCTGGGGGGATTGCCGCTTACCCCAAATCTGGATCAGCTCAGTCAGGAGGGGCTCTGGTTCACCGATCTCTACGCCACCGGCACCCGTACCGTGCGTGGCATCGAGGCGCTCATCTCTGACTTCTTTCCCACCGCTAACCGCTCGGTGGTGAAGTTGGGCCTCTCGCAGGGCAACTTCTTCACCCTGGCGGGGCTGCTGAAACAGCACGGCTACACCACCGAATTCATCTATGGTGGTGAGAGCCACTTTGACAACATGGCCGGCTTTTTCCTCTCGAATGGCTTTGATCGGGTGGTGGATGAGCCGCAGTTCACCGATGCCAAGTTCCATGGGGTGTGGGGGGTCTCTGACGAGGACCTGATGCACCACGCCCATCAGGAGTTTCTCTCCCACGGTGACCAGCCCTTTTTCTCCCTGGTGCTCACCACCAGTAACCACACGCCGTTCGACTACCCAGACGGCCGTATCGAGCTGTATGAACAGCCGGCCGCCACCGTCAACAACGCCATCAAATATGCCGACTACGCCATCGGCGAGCTATTTCGGCTGGCCAAAGAGGCCGACTACTATCGCAACACGGTGTTCCTAGTGGTGGCCGATCACGACACCCGGGTCTACGGCCACGAGGCATTTCCGGTGTCCAAGTTCCACATCCCGGCACTCATCATCGGGGCCGATGTGAAGCCGCAGGTCTACAGCAAGACCGCCTCCCAGCTCGATCTCGCGCCGACCCTGCTATCGCTCATGGGGATTGAGGCGGATCACCCCATGCTGGGGCGCGATCTGCTCACGCTGCCGGAGCAGCTGCCGGGCCATGCGTTGATGCAGTTCAATGACCTCTTAGCCTTCCGTGAGGGGGAGCGGCTGGTGGTACACCGCCCCAACCTGCCGGCCGAGGGCTACTCCTACCGTGATGGTAAGCTCACCCCCGCCCCGCTGGATCCCGAGCTGGAGCGGGATGCCCTAGCCCACATCCACCTCCCTGCCATCCTCTACAGTGAGCGGCTCTATACCCCCACCAACAGCGCCACGGCCCAGGCGAAGGAGGAGGGGGTGGCCCCCCCGGGGGGAGGCTAAGGGTCCGCCGCCGGAGGGGTGGGCCGCCCTGGCCCGCCCCTGCTACGCCTTCTTCACAAACTCGGATTTCAACTGCATGGCGCCAATGCCGTCGATCTTGCAGTCGATATCGTGATCCCCCTCCACTAGACGGATGTTCTTCACCTTGGTGCCCACCTTCACGACGGAGGAGGAGCCCTTCACCTTCAGGTCTTTGATGACCGTCACGCTGTCGCCATCGGCCAGCACATTGCCGAAGGCATCCCGCACGACTCGCTCCTGCTCTTCTGCCGCCGCCGTGGTAGACCACTCGTGGCCACACTCGGGGCAGATGTAGAGGGGGCCATCCGCGTAGGTCAGCTCAGAGCCGCACTGTGGGCAGGGAGGTAGGGTGCTCATGGGGGTTCTCCTGTGGATAGTCGAGTCAAAACGGGGGGCATTATCGGCGATAACCACCCCGGTCGGCCCGGTTTTCTCGCGTGTCCCCCATACCTAGACCCGCGCTATCTACGATGGGAGGGGCCTCCCACCGGCGGTTGACAACAGTCTCACTCTGAGACTAAGGTGTCTCCCTCGTCGGTGAGCTGAGATGGATCGCCGACACCATATAGTCTCACTTTGATACTAAGGCGATGCCATGAACCGACTACTGGCCACCGACGGTTACCACCTCACAATGGGCTATCTCATGGGGGAGCAGGGGGCGTGGGAGCGTGAGAGCCACACCCTCTACGCCCGCACCGGCGGACCCCAGGTGGTGCCCAATCTGCGGGAGATTGTCGCCGACTATCTGGCCGATCCCCTCACCCTGGCGGAGGTGGAGGAGGCGGCCGCCTTCTGGGAGGCGCAAGGGGTGCCATTTGCCAGCGAGGCGTGGCGGCAGCTGGCCCGTCTCCCGCAACTCCCCATCACGGTGCGCGGGGTGGTAGATGGGGAGGTGGTCGGGCCGGGCGAGCCCATCGCCGTGATCGAGGCGCCGGCGCTGCTGGCAGCGGTACCGGAGCCGGTGCTGTTGGGGCGTCTCCAGAAGGCGATGCAGATCACCACCCGCTTCACCAAAGCGGCCTGCGCCGTCTCATGGGAGCGGCAGCGGCTGTTTGAGGTGGGATTGCGGGCCGCCAACTCGGTGGCCGATCACGACGAGACCGTGGCCCTGCTGGCCTCTGTGGGGCTACGGCTCACCTCCTCTGGCGAGGCGGCGCTGCGGGCGGGGATCGCCGCTGGTGGCTCCATGGGCCACCGCTACACCCAGCGCTTTGCGAATGATGAGAGCGCCTTTGCCCAGGCGCTGGAGCAGATCCTGGCCTATCGCCGTGCGCGGCCGGGCAGTGGCCGGGTGAAGCTGAGCCTGCTGTTGGATACCTGGAGCACCCTTGGGGCAGGGCTGCCGGCGGCGGTGCGTTTAATCGAGGCCCGCTTCGAGGAGATCCGCAGCCAGATTGATCTCAGTGTGCGGCTCGATTCGGGGGACCTGGAGGCCCAGCTGCGGGCGGTGATGCGCACCTTCCTCGCCGCCTTTGCCGGGCGCGGTTGGCTCCCCGGCATCATTGTCGAGTCGGGGCTGACCCCGCCGGAGCTGGCCCGCTTTGAGGCCATTGCCGCCCAAGAGCGCTATCCGCGGGAGAAGCTGATCTACGGTTTGGGTGGCTACTTGGTGGGGGGGATCAGCCGCGATTTCGTCAGTCTGGTCTATAAGGTGTCCAGTATTGACGGGGTGCCCACCATGAAGTTTGGGGATGAGAGTGAGGGGGGCAAACAGAGCTACCCGGGCGATCTCACCCTGCTGGAGCGGGAGCGCGACGGTCTACTGGTCCGCCAGGTGGCGCTGCGAGAGGAGGTGGCAGAGCTACAGTGGCAGGGCTGGCGCGACTGCTTCATCGATATCGCCCGCGACGGCGTAGTGGTGGCCCCGGAGGTGACGGCGCAGCAGCGCATCGCCCGCATCGAACAGCGCTGGGGGGAGATCGGCCGCGGCTATCTCGGCGAGGAGCGCTACCCCGCCGGTTTCGCCCGCCGACCGCAGCTCTCGGGCGGCGTGGCGCGCCTAGTGGCGCAGCTGCGGCAACGGGCCGGTGGTCAGACAGAAGAGACAGAGGACCTCTACGCCCCTTTGGGGTGAGGTAAGGGCGGGTCGCCTGGGCAAACTTGCCAGGCGCCCCGTAGGGCGCAGCTGGCGCCATGACAACCAAAGTCGCAGATTGCGACCAACCAGGAGGTGTGCCATGCAGAGCAAGGTGGAGCTACTCATCATCGACCCGCAGAACGACTTTCATGACCTGCCGGGATCGACCCTGCCGGTGGCCGGCGCCATGCAGGATGCGGCGCGGCTCGCCGATCTCATCGAGCGCAAGCGGCGGGCCATTGCCGCCATCCACGTCACCCTGGACACCCACCAGTTGCTGGATGTTGCCCACCCGATGATGTGGGTCGATAGCAGTGGTCGGGCACCGGCCCCCTTCACCATCATCACGGCCGAAGAGGTGCGCAGAGGGAGTTGGCGCGCCTTTAACCCCGCCTTCCAGCCGCGTCTGGCGCACTACGTTGAGCAGCTAGAGCTGAATGGGCGCTATCCCCTCTGCATCTGGCCACCCCACACCTTGGTGGGGACGCCGGGTCACAACGTGGTGGCGCCGGTGATGACCGCCCTCCAGGGCTGGGAGCAGGAGCGGCGGGGGCGCGCCTCGTTTGTGGTGAAGGGGCACAACCCGTGGACCGAACACTACAGCGCGGTGATGGCCGATGTCCCCGATCCGAGCGACCCCACCACCCAGCTCAATACCGATCTGATCCGCACCTTGGAGGAGGCTGACGTGGTGCTACTGGCGGGGCAGGCGCTCTCCCACTGTGTGGCCAACACGGTGCGCGATATCGCCAACAACTTCGGCAACGAGAGTATCCGCAAGTTGGTGCTGATCGACGACACCAGCTCGCCGGTGGCGGGGTTTGAGGCGCTGGCCGACGACTTTATGCGCGAGATGACGGCGCGCGGGATGCAGACCGCTAAGGCAGCGGAGATCGATATATAACCCACGCCCGGCCCCGCTGGTGCAGGGGCTGGGCCGAGCGGCCATGACCGCAGGAGTAATGCAGATGAACGAGCGCAATATGCAGTGGTTGACGCCCCCAGGGGCCAGCAGTTTCCGCTTTTCGGCCGTGCGTCCCGACACCTTGGGGGCGACCGAGTACACCCTCGCCACCATCGTGGTGGATACCACCGCCAGCGTCAGCCCCTTCGCCGCGGAGCTGAAGGCGGCGGTGGTGGCAGTGGTGGAGTCTTTGCGGCAGTCGCCGCGGGCCGAGCACCTCCTGGTGCGGCTGGTGACCTTCAACACCACGCTGCGCGAGGTGTTCGGTTTCAAGGCGTTGGCGGATATCGATCCGCAGGCCATCGCCCCCTTTCAGCCGGATGGAATGACGGCGCTATTCGACGCTAGTTACGAGGCGTTGGCGGCCACCGAACAGTACGCCCGCCTGCTCTATAACCAGGATTTTGATACCAACGCCAGCGTCTATCTCATCACCGATGGCGGAGACAACCACTCCCAAGTGGCCACCGCGGCCAAGGTGGCCGAGCTGGTGGGGCGGCTACGACAGCAGGAGATACTGGAGTCGCTCACCACCACCCTCATCGGTATCAACACCACAGAGCGGGAGGTGCAGCGGGCGTTGGAGCAGTTCGCCCGCGAAGGGGGGCTCGATCAATACATCGATGTGGGCGCGGCGACCCCCCAACACTTGGCCCGTCTAGCCGGCTACATCTCCCGCTCCATCAGCCTCCAGTCGCAGGCGCTGGGCAGTGGCGGGGCGAGCCAAACACTTACCTTCTAGCCCAATAAACAACCGCGTTGGAGCGGTCACCGGCCCAGCTACTATCCATACGGGGAGGCAGGATGGAGATCAGCGTCGATAGCCACTACGTGATCGGCCACAGACACCTGGTGAACCAGGACTACGCCCTAGGGGAGTGCGCGCCGCTCCCGTGGCTAGTGGTGGCCGATGGCTGCTCCAGCGTGGCTGATAGCGATGTCGGGGCCCGGCTACTGGCGTTGGCGGCCCGGCACTATCTGCGGCTCGCCCTCGCCAGCGCCACCCCTCCGGCGGTGGCGGCACTGGCCCGCCAAGTCAGCCGCCAGGCGCGGCGCTCGGCCCAGGCGCTGGGGCTGGCGCCCAGCGCGCTCCAGGCCACCCTGTTGGTGGCCTTCGTCCACGCCGAGCAGGTGACCGTCTTCCTGCTCGGTGATGGGGCGGTGATGGCCGTTAGCGGTGATGGGTCCCTGGAGTTGGTGGAGGTGGGCTATAGCCACAACGCCCCCTACTACCCGGTCTACTACACCGATCCGGCGGGGGCGCGCCGCTATCGGCGCTGCTCCCAAGGGGCGGAGAAGTGGCTCCGACAAGGGGGGCGCACCACCACCGAGGCCGTGATCGCCCCCACGGTGTTGCACTGGCCCGTGGCGCAACTCCGCGCCCTCTGGCTCGCCTCCGATGGGCTCAGCAGCCTCCACCACGCCACAGATCCGCAGCCGCTAGCGCTGGCCGAGGTGGCCACCACCTTGACCAGCGGGCTGGTGGGGGAGGGGGCCTTCGTCAAGCGGCGACTACGCCGTGCCCTTAAGCATTGGGAGCGGGCCGGGGTGGTCCACGACGACGATATCGGCATAGCCGCGATGCAGTTCAGGGGAGGTGGGGTGTGGAGATCTTTGACCAACGGGGTGAGCGGATCCAGCTGAGCGATCAGGCGTTCGTTGCCGAGGGGGGCGAGGGGCGGATTTACGCCCTGGGCGACCGCATCTACAAGATCTACCACCACCCGGACCGCTGTCCGGCGGCCGCCAAATTCCGCCAACTCCAGCGGCTTGACCACCCCAATCTCGTGCGGCCACTCACCCTGTTGAGCCATGCCGCCGGTCACCCCATTGGTATCGCCATGGCGCGGGTGCCGGAGCGGGCGGTGGCGCTGCCCCGGCTCTTCTCCAGCACCTTCTGGGGCGCCCATGGGCTGACGGTGGTCGGTATCGCCCGTTTAGTGGAGGCGATGCGCGCCACCATCGAATTTATTCACCGCCACGACTGCCTCCAGGTGGATGGCAACGAGTTCAACTATCTGGTTGACCTGGCGGCCCTGCGCCCCTGGTTTATCGATGTGGACTCCTACCAGACCCCGGGATTCCCCGCCACCGCCATCATGCCGTCGATCCGCGACTACAGCCGCTCCAGCTTCTCCCAGGAGAGCGATTGGTACTCCTTTGCGGTGATCGCCTTTCAGCTCTTTACGGGCATCCACCCCTTCAAGGGGCGCCACCCCGACTTCGCCCCCAATGACTTTGCCGGGCGGATGGCGGCGGGGATCTCGGTCTTCCATCCGGCGGTCAGTTACCCCTCCTCGGTGCGCGACTTCGCGCTCATTCCCAGCGCCTATCGCCAGTGGTTTGAGCGGCTATTTATCCACGGCGAGCGCATCGCCCCGCCCCGGGGGGTCCGCCCCCTGCCTGCACCCGGTCAGCTGTCGCCAACCGTAGCGAGTGGTGGTGCCCTGGAGTTACACCCCATCGCCCGTTACGACCGACCGCTGCGGCGCTGGTATAGCGTGGGAGATGAGTGGGTGGTGGAGCTGGAGGGGGAGGTGTGGGTGGGGCGGTGCCGCTATCAAGCCCCGGCCGACTATGCGGGAGTGGTGTTGAATGGCCAGGGTCAGCCGCGTTTTCCGCTGCTGCGTGACGGTCGCCTCACTCTAGTGGCTGGGGAGAGCGGCGCCGAATGGGGCACCGATCTGGCGGCGGATCGCTTGTGGGTGGCGGCCAATCTGCTGTTTGTGTTGCAGGGTGACCACCTCATTGAGGTGCAGCTATTCGAGCCGGGTGGGCGGCTGCTGGCCGGGCCGGGGAGCGTGCGCAAGGTACTCCCCCACGCCACTCGACCGTTTGATGGTCTGCTGCTGGCGGACCTGCTCGGCCGCACCCACCTGCTACTGCCGGTAGCAAGGGGCGTGCTGCCGATGGTGGCCATCCCGGAGCTGGATGGTGAGCGGGTGGTGGAGGCGCGCTACCGACGCGGCGTGGCCGGTCTCCTCATGGTCGATCGGGCGGGCCACTATCGGCAGGCGCGGATCCGTTTCAGCAGCGACTTCAGCCGCTACGACTTTGAGCTACGGGAGGAGGAGGATCTCAACTTCGCGGTGTTGGCCCACGGAGTCGTGGCCTCTATCCCGCGCGATGGGCTACTGGAGTTGACCTCCACCCAGCCCGCCAGTGGTGTGGTCCGCTGGGTGGAGGATGGGCAGATCCGCACCCTGATGCGGTTGGCAGAGGGGGCCGGCCAACTCCGTTTTCAGCTCGGCCAGGCGCTCTATGCGGTGCGCTTGAAAGCATAGTCACAGGCTGTTACAAAGCGGGGCTGCGAGTGGCCCGCCCCTGCCGGACGGCGCCACCACCGACGCCGGGAGGGGCCGTGAGCGCAAATAAAGAGTTGTGGCCGGAGGTGGATGTCATCGTCTTTACGGTGGCGGACGACCAGCTCAAGGTGCTGTTGGTGAAGCGGCCTGGCAGCTCAGCCGCCTTCCCCAATGCGTGGGCGTTGCCGGGGGGCTCCATGCGCAAACATATCGAGGTTGCGGCCACCCTGGAGGCGGTGGCAATGCGTGAGTTGGCGGCCAAGACCGGCGCCGAGGCCCCCTATCTGGAGCAGCTGGGCACCTTTGGTGGTCAGACCCGCGACCCCCGCAGCTGGACCATCTCAGTGGCCTACTTTGCCCTCATCCCCTACGACAAGGTGCAGCTCAAGCCGGAGGCGCGCTGGTGGCCGGTACACGGTGAGGCGGTGGGGACCCAGCTCGCCTTCGACCATGGTGAGATCCTGGCCGCCGCCATCACCCGGCTACGCTCCAAACTGGAATACAGCGCCATCGCCGGCCATCTGCTGGGGGAGGAGTTCACCCTGCCCCACCTGCAAAAGGTCTACGAGATCATCCTGGGCGAGCGGCTCAACAAACAGAGCTTCCGCCGCAATGTGGCGCGGGCCGGGGTGCTGGAGGCGACCGGGCGGCTGGAGGAGAGCCGGGGGCATCGGCGGGCCGAGCTATATCGCTTTACCAAGGATGCGCGCTCGGTGCTCTTCTTCCCCCGTAGCATCGTCTATGCGGCCAGTGCCCAAGCCAAAGGGGAGGAGGAGGCCGAAGGTCTGTTGTAGGCCCAGGGCGGCCAGAGGGGGGCGCTCGATGTGGGTAAATAGCCCTTCGAGGGGCGCCCCTCGGGCAATCCCGTAGGCGGTAGCTGGTACGGCCGGGCGCGCCCCGCGCTGGCGGGTGGCGCGCCCGCCGTTTCCCGCTCAATCCAACTTGAAGAAGCCCACCTGGGCGCGCAGCTGTGTCCCCTGCTCATCGAGGGATTTGGCGGCAGCCGCCGCCTCCTCCACTAGGGCGGCGTTCTGTTGGGTCACCTCATCCATCTGGGTGATGGCCTTATCCACTTGGTCGATCCCCTTGGCCTGTTCACTGCCAGCAGAGGCGATCTCGGCGATGAGGCGACTCACCTGCTGCACGTCGGTGACGATGGCCTCCAGCGCCTCGCCCGACTCGAAGACGAGCCGTCCCCCCTCCTCCACCTTGGTGCTGCTATCGCGGATCAGGGAGGAGATCTCCTTGGCCGCGCTGGCGGAGCGCTGGGCCAGGTTGCGCACCTCCGCCGCCACCACCGCGAAGCCCCGTCCCTGCTCACCGGCGCGGGCCGCTTCGACGGCGGCATTGAGGGCCAGAAGGTTGGTCTGGAAGGCGATCTCGTCGATGACGCCGATGATCTCCTGGATCCGTCGGCTGCTACTGGTGATCGCCTCCATCGCCGCCACCGCCCCGCGCACCGTCTTGCTGCTCCGCTCCGCCCGTGCCCGCGTCTCTGCCACCAGGGTGTCGGCCTCGTGGGCGTTCTCGGCATTCTGGCGCACGGTGCTGGTCATCTCGGCCATGCTAGAAGCGGTCTGCTCCAGGCTGGCGGCCTGCTCCTCGGTCCGCTGGGAGAGGTCCAGATTGCCATCGGCAATCTCGCTTGCGGCGCTGCTGATGGATTCGGCCGCGTGGCGGATCTCCAGTAGCATCGCCTGCATCTTGGAGACAAAGCGGTTGAAGGCGTTGGCCACCTGTGCCACCTCATCGTGACCAGAGTCGTCCAGGCGCTGGGTGAGATCCCCCTCCCCTTCGGCGATATCGTTGAGGGCGGCAACGGTGCGACGGAGCGCCCCAACAACGTTGCGGCTGACAACCCAGGCGATCCCTACCGCGGTGAGGGTGGCCAGGAGGAAGATGGCGATGGATAGCGTCATCGCCTGCCGGGCGTGGAGTGTCAACTCATCGATGCGGGTGGTGAGGTTCTGGGAGAGGTGATCCTCCACCTGCTTTAGCAGATCGATTTTGGCCGTCTGGGTCTGGAACCAGTGGACGGCATCGACCCCAAATTTCCCCTCGTTGGCCCGCTCAAAGGCGATCTCGCGCAGCCGTGTCGCCTCCTCCACCGCCGGTTGGCGCATGGTCTCGGTGTAGAAGGCGCGGGCGCCATCACTGGCCAGACTGTTGAAGACCCGGGTATAGGTCTCCTGCTCGCTGACCAGATTGGCAAAGCGGCGGAACATCCCGGGGCTAAAGGCATCCCGGGCAAAGGTGTTGGAGAGCACCGCCCGTTCGATACCGGCCCGCTCCTTGCCCAGCAGGAAGTTGACATAGGCCGCCACCAGCCGCGCCACCTCGCCATGTTGCGATAAGCGGGTCATGGAGGCGATGAGATTGAGGAAGGCGGCATTCATCTCCGTGTAATAGCCGATCGCCTCCCCCACCGGGATCGTTTGATTGCGCACCCGATCGCGGATCTCAGGGATCCGTTGATATTGTGTTAAGGCGTCCTTGAGCTGGCGCTGGAACTCATCGCCGTAGTCGGCGAGATGGAGCTGGTCAACAAAGCTGCGTAGCGCATCGCCCTGCTGATCGGTCTGCTGCTGTTGGGTGGGTAGCTCAGTGGCAAACTGGGTCCCCTGGCTGCCCAGGAAGCCGGCGGTCATGCCGCGCTCCTTCTGGGTCTCGTGGACCAGACCGCTAATGCGCACCGCCAGCTGGGCCAGGCGGTCCACCGAGCCCATCTCCTCCACCACCTGCACCTTATCGAAGACGCTGGTGAGGGAGAAGTAGATGAGCCCCAGGACCGGGACAATCACCATGAAAAGGATTTTGAATTTAATCGATAAATGACGGAACTGCATACCCTCTCCCCCTATTGATCCGAGATGGTGCGCCTATCGCGTGCCGACCCATGGCCTTTATCATCATTTATTGCTCAAATCCCCCTCGCCTTCCCCAATAGAAGGGCGCTGGGGTAGTCCATAGGAAGTTATAATCGGCCGCTGCGGCAATTGCTGCTAATATTCCGCAGCCATTTTTTTTTTCACACTCCATTCAACGCTAGGGCTGCATGAAGCGCGATCCTTCGTCCCGCTACCACGAGCACACCCCTACGGACCGGCCCCGAGCCGGTCTTGACCCTATTGGCCGCGCCGCCCTGGATCTCCCGCTGGCGCGCCAGTACCCAACAGAGTCTAGCGGTACATGGCCAGAGCGCAGCGCCGTGTTTCCGCCGCTGGAACGGGCCCCCCCCTCCCCAACCGTCGGCGCCGGCCTGTTAAGGCAGCTATTACGTTGGCCGGTTCAGGAACCGGCCCCCGCTGCCGAGCCCCCCACGCCAGCCAATGATGGCGTGCGTATCTTCTCCAACCTGCGTCTGCCGCAGGAGTTTGATGAGCGACGGCAGCAGTTGGAGCGCCGTTTCCGGGAGCTGGAGGAGTATCAGCGTGAGGTGATGGCGGCGGCCGTGGAGGTGGTGAGCGGTGGCCTGGTGACGAGCGGCACCTTCCGTGGTCGCTCACGGCGGTAAGGGGGGCCCCCTTGGGGGCGGTGCGGATGTGCTAGATTGACGCCCCTCTCATCTACCTGCCCCCAGCCCTGTCGGTGGCCGTAGTGGGAGAGTGAGGCCGCTGCCGCCGCAGAGGGTGGCGCGCCAGTCTGCAACCCGATCTTAAGGAGCCCCGCGTGAGCCCCATCGACACCACCCGGGGGCCATTCCCCCGCTTCCGTCCCCGTCGTATGCGCCGTGATGACTTCTCCCGCCGCCTGATGCGGGAGACGGTGCTGACCGCTGATGACCTCATCTATCCCATGTTTGTCTTGGAGGGAGAGGGCCGCCGTGAGGCGGTGGCCTCCATGCCGGAGGTGGAGCGGCTCTCCATCGACCTGCTCTTGCGGGAGGCGGAGGAGCTGGTCGCACTCGGTATCCCCGCTATTGCCCTGTTCCCCGTCACGCCGCAGGAGGCCAAGAGCCTGGATGCCGCCGAGGCGTGGAATCCGCAGGGACTGGCGCAGCGGGCGGTGCGGGCCCTGAAGGGGGCCTTCCCCGAGCTGGGGGTGATCACCGATGTTGCCTTAGATCCCTTCACCACCCATGGCCAGGATGGGCTCATCGACGCCACGGGCTATGTCATGAATGACGAGACCGTGGCCGCCCTGGTGCGCCAAGCCCTCTCCCACGCCGAGGCGGGGGCCGATGTGGTGGCGCCGTCAGACATGATGGATGGGCGCATCCTGGCGGTGCGGGAGGCGCTGGAGGAGGCTGGCCACATCCACACCCGCATCCTCGCCTACTCGGCCAAGTACGCCTCCAGCTACTACGGCCCCTTCCGCGATGCCGTCGGCTCCGCCGGCAACCTGGGCAAAGGCAACAAGCACACCTACCAGATGGATCCCGCCAACACCAATGAGGCGTTGCGCGAGGTGGCGGCGGACCTGGAGGAGGGGGCGGACATGGTGATGGTCAAGCCGGGGATGCCCTATCTCGACATCGTGCGGCGGGTCAAAGAGCAGTTTAGGGTGCCCACCTACGCCTACCAGGTGAGTGGCGAATACGCCATGCTCAAGGCCGCCTTCCAGAACGGCTGGCTCGACGAGCAGGCGGTGGTATTGGAGTCACTACTCGGCTTCAAGCGGGCCGGTGCTGATGGTGTGTTGACCTACTTCGCCAAGCGGGCCGCCGGCTGGTTACAGCAGTGAGGGCCCTGGGTGGGCACGGCCGGGCGCAGATCCGTGGCTAGGCGATTGATGTAACTCCACCCGTATTCAGCCCGCAAACCGCATTGTGAGGGCGGCCTCATGGCCGCCCCAGTCCGTAGGTTGGGCTGCCAAAGGAAGCCCAACGCCACCGCTCCCCCCTCACGGCACCGAGTTGAGGGAGACCCGGAGCCCAATCCCTCGACGGTGAAGAGGTTTGTCCGTTCGGCGTAGGGTATGGTGGTTAGAGCGCACGGAGCGCACGGAGCGCACGGAGCGCCCCGCGGCTTCACGTCCCGGACAGGCGGGCGGAATAAGTAGGGCCAGAGTGTATTTATTCTGGTTGCCGAAACGGGCGAACGCCCGCCACAACCCCGTCACTTCGCCCGAGCGATCACCTATTTGGACAGACAGAATCGACAACAGGCACACCGCGGCCCCTTGCCTCGCCGGATGGAAGGGGGCGTGCTGCGAGGGCGCGCCTCACCCCGGTGTTAAACCAAGCACCGCGCCTAAAGGGCTCGCTACGGCCCGTCCGCCCCGATTGAGGACATGGGTATATCTGGGTGGTGCGCACATCGGCGTGGCCGAGCTGCTCATCGGTGCCACGCTCCAACAGGTGCGTAGCGAACGAGTGTCGCAGCTGGCCGGTTTCTGGATGCCGGCCTAGATCACCGCACGCCGAACCGCCTTCTGTACTGTGCTTTCATCCACATGGTGGCGCCGACGCTCGCCCGAGCGGGGATTGGTCGCAACCCAGTTGCCCACACAGTGAGCGTGACGCGCGATGGCAGTGATGTCGCTGGTTGTCTGGCATTGTCATTAAGCAATGGCGTAGCCAGCTGCTCACAGAGTGGGCTCTTGCCAGGAAACCATAACTATGGGGTGGACTACTCTGGGGACAGCGCCTTTGCCAGGAGTCGTGGTAGTGCGACGGTGACGGTGGCCAAGGCGGCCACCATGACCACGCTGAGTCTGCCGCCAAGGGAACGGTGGGAGCGCCCTTAACCGTGACGGTAGCCGTGGGGGTCGTTCCCCCCGGAGGAGGAACACCGAGCGGTCAGGTCGTAGTCAATGGCGGGGGAGGAGGATGCACCGTGACGCTACCGGCCACCAGCTGTACCTTCAATCCCAAGGTAGCAGGCCCGGAGGTA
>QKFD01000017.1 GCA_003251535.1 Chromatiales bacterium
TCGTAGTCGAGGCGCTGGACCACTTCGCCGCTGCGGCTGTTGACCACCTGCCGCACGCTCCCCAGCCGGTCGCTGATGAGGCGGTAGCGTTGGCCCCCCTTCTCCATGTAGCTCGGCACCTGCCCTTTGGCGCCGTAGATGAAGCGCGCCACCACCTGCCCCGTCCCATCCAGCTCGGCAACGGGATTCAGTTGGTCGGCGTAGAGCAGCCCCTGCACCAGTACCCCGTTGACCCGCCGCCCCACCCGCCGCTGGCGGCCGTCGATGAGGTACTCGATGTGGGTGCCGTCGGCCAGCTCCACCTCCCGGAGGCTGCCGAAGGGGTCGTAGTGGTAGTGGTCGCTGCCAGCCGCGGTGGTGCGCTGCGCCAGCTCGCCGTTGGCGCTGTAGCCGTAACTAACGCCAGCCGACTCTAGCAGCCGGTCTTGGTGGTCGTAGTGGGCGATCTCCACGCCATCGAGGTGGGTCCGGTTGCCGTTGGCGTCGTAGCCGTAGTGGGCGCTGAGCACCCCATCGCGCCACACCTCCGCCAGACGACCGGCGGCGTCGTAGCGGTAGTGGTAGGTGGTGCTTGCCGTTGCCGTCCGCTCCTGCTGCTCGACGATCCGCCCCAGCGGATCCCGCTGGTAGTCACTGGCCCACAGCAGCTGGTCACCGAAGTAGGCCGCCTCGCTGGCCAGCTCCCCCCAGGGGGTGTAGTGCTGCTCACCGCGCACCCCATCCAACTCACTGGCGATGAGTTGGCCATTGCCGGCATCACGGCTGAGGTGGAGCGCCCCGGCGGCGGTGAGCAGGCCATCGGCGTCGTACTCGTAGGGGTAGGCGGTGCCCGCCACCTCCAGGCTCTGGAGGCGGAGATCGGCGTTGTAGTGGCGCTCGACGCTACCGGCCACGCTGCCGCTGGCCGCCTCGCTAGTGAGCAGGAAGCCGTCCCAGCGGTAGTCGAGCCGCTCGCCGCTGGCGGTGGTGAGGTGGGCCAGACGACCGCTCTGCGGGTCGTAGCCGTAGCTCACCGCCCCACCGGGGAAGTGGAGCTGGTCAAGGCGGCCGGCACCATCGTAGCTGAGGCCCACCACCTCGCCGTCAGGCCGCTGGATCTCGGTCAGTTGGCGGTCGCGGTTGTAGCGGTAGTGGGTCTCCGTGGGGCCGCTCTCCAGGGGCGGCGGGTCGTACTGCTCGGTCTGATCGAGAGGGGTGTAGGCAAACTGGTGCGCCTCGCGGCCGGGGGGCCACAACTCGGTGAGGTTGCCCATCGCGTCATAGCCGAAGTGGAGTTGGCGCCCGTCGGCGAGGCGCTGCTCGGTGATCCGCCCAGCGGGGTCGTAGTCGAAGGCGGTGGTGCGCGCCTGCGGATCGGTCAGCGTGGCCAACCAACCGGCCTCGGGGCCACTCGGGTGGTAGTCGAGGCGGGTGGTGCGGGCCGCCTCCCCCTCCCCTTGGCGGATGGCGGTGAGCCGCCCGCGAGGGTCCCACTGGTAGTAGATGGGGTGCCGCCCCGGCACGCTGCGGCGGATCACCTGGCCGGCGGTGTCCAGCTCCAGCTCGACGCTCCGCCCCATGGGACTGGTGAGGGTGAGCAGCCACTCGGCGACCTGGTAGTGCAGGGTAGTGCTGTGGCCGTTGAGCTGGTACTGCTCGGTCAACTGGCTGTGGCTGAGGGGATCGAGGGGATCACTCAGCTGGGCGGTGCGCTGCACGCCCCCCGCGAGGCTGAGGCCGCTGGGGGTGGTCACCGTCCACTGGCTCAGCAGCGGGGCCGCCATGCCGACCCGCGGATCGGGCCCCTCTTGCAGGGTGATGAGGGTGCCGTCGCGCCGCTGGTAGCGGCGCTGGGCGGCACTGCCGAACCAGCGGGTGGCCTCTCCTCCGTCCGGCCCCTGGTGGCTGAGGGTGTTCCCACCGGCAGAATCGCGCTCAACCTGGTAGCGGTGGTGGCGCCCCTCGGCGGAGTCGAGGGTCACCTGGTAGCCTGCCGGCAGGGGCTGGCGCGCCAAGCGACAGCCGCCGCCCGCGGCGTTCTCCTCCTCGCTCAAGCGGCCGTCGGGGTCGTAGACAAAGTGGGTCGGCTGGTGGCGGGGGTTGGTGAAGTCGGTCAGCAGGCCCGCGGCGCTGTGGTGCAGCTGCCACTGGCCGCCATCGGGCTGGACCACCGTCTGCAACCAGCCGTTGGCATCGAGCGTCAAGGGGGTACGCTGACCGTCGGCGGCGACCACCGCCTGGGGGGTGCCGTCGGCGTTGCGCTCGATGCGGGTGGTGTTGCCGAAGGCATCGTGGATGGCGCTGAGCTGCCCCTCCGCGTAGTCGAAGCGGTAGCGGGGGGTACCGCTCAGGCTGTCGAACGTGGCCAGGTGGCGACCAGCGGCATCGAATTGGTAGTACTCCCGGCCATCAATGGCCGCCACCAGCCCCCCCACCCGGCCGCGCAGGGAGTCAACGCGGAATATCGCATCGTCCAGACTGTCGGCCACGTAGAGCGCACCATCGGCCCCGACGGCTAGGGCGCGGGGGGCCCGCAGCCGTGCCCGGCTGGCGATCCCCCCTTCGATGCGCTCCCCGCTCTCCAGCCCGGTGCCCGCTACCACCGTCACCCACCCCTCCAAGGAGACGTGGTAGATCCGCTTCTGGCTATAGCCGGTGACGAAGAGCGAGCCGTCCGGCGCCAGGGCGAGGCTCTCACCCCCCACCGCGGCGAGGGTGCTGATCACCCCGTCCGGGGTCACCCGGCGGATCTGCCGGGACTCGGCGATATAGAGGCTGCCGTCCCGCCCCACCGCCACCGCCTGGGGCCGATTGAGACCCGCCGCCACCGCCCGCCCACCGTCCCCGCTACTGCCGAGGCTGCCGTTGCCGGCGACGGTGGTGATGAGGCCGTCACCGCCGATCCGCCGCACCCGGTTGTTCCAGTAGTCAGCGATGTAGAGCGCCCCCTCCGGGCCGACGGCGAGGCCGCGGGGGTTGAGTTGGGCGGCGGTGGCCAGCTGGTTGTCGCCGTTGTAGTCCCAGCCGCTGCTCCCGGCGATCCAGGTGGCGCTCGCCTCCCCCGGGCGCCAGCGCCACACCCGCTCTGAGCTGCTGAGGTAGAGTTCGCCGGCCCGCCCCGGCGCCAGCGCCTTGAGCGGCTGCTCTAGGGTGAGTTGCGGTTGCAGGGTACCCGAGCGCGTCACCTGCCAGAGGGTGTAGCGCTCGCTGGCATAGAGGCTACCGTCGGCCGCGGCGGCCAGCCCCTGGGGCGACCAGTTGTAGGGGTGGACGGTGGTGGTGAGGGTGTCGAGCCGCTCCTCATTGCGGCTGCGGCCACCGTCCCCGCGATAGAGCAGCCCTTGGGTCGGGTCGTAGGCGTGCTGGGGATCGATAGACCACCCCCCGAGACCGGCGAAGTGGGGGGCGGGCCCATCCAGCAGCAGCTCGCGCTCAGACCAGAGGGTGATGGTCTGGCGGGCGTAGCTCCCCTCAAAGCGATCGACCCCCGGCAGGGCAAAGGACTGCTCAAACTGCGCCCGCTCTGCCGGTGAGTAGTAGACCGCCCGGTAGACATAGCCGATGCGCAGCTGCGCCGGGAAGCGACCGTAGAGCTGCCGACCATAGGCGTCTTGGCCATCCCAGATGAAGGTGTAGTGTTGGTCGGGCTGCGGCGGGAAGTGCTGGCTGAGGCGGCGCCCGGCCACCTCGACCTGAAACACCACCGCCAGCAGTTCAGGCGGAAGCGCCACCCCGGTGAGATCAAACTCGAATGAGCGCCACGCCGCTTGGCCCGCCCGATCGCTGCGGTAGTGGAGGCGGAAGCCGGTGCCGATGAGGGGGATCGACTCCCCCAATACCTGGTTCTGGCACTCGATGATGGAGCCGCGCTGACAGTCGGGCCGATCCTCCTTGGCCGCAGGCGCCGGGATGGCCGGCGGCGTCGCCGCCCCCAGCGGCGGGCCGTAGGGCCAGTTGCAGTCCCAGGGGGTGAAGTGCTGGATGGGGGTGCGCCAGAGGCGGCTGCCGACGGGGTAGAGGCTGGCCAGTTGGCGGCGCTCACCCAGATCGATGCCGAGCGCCGCCAGCGCCTCCTCGGTGGCGGCCTGGCCGCTGCCGCTGATATCGAGCTGCGCCACCCCCGCCTCCACCGCGAGTAGCTGGATGACCCGTCCATCCGCCGCCGCCCGCCAGCGGGCAGCGGTGCGGTCGTACCAGCCGACAGGGACCCGCCCCCCCACCGGGAAGTGGAGGAAGTTCTCCACGTAGAGGGGGATGGGGCGATCAAACTCCACCCGCTGCGCCCCAGCGGCGATGGCCTCGTCGAGGGAGAGCTCTACCGCGTAGGTGTAGCCGCTACTGGGGGGCAGCTCACCCGGCATCGCCTGGGGACCATAGGCGCCGACGGTGTACTCGGTGGCCCGCACAGCGCCCTGGCTGAGGGGTTGACGCTGGCCATCTGCCAGCACCAGCGTCCCCTGCACCCCGGGTGGGAAGAGCAGGGTCGCCTGGCGCCGACCATCGCTATCCTCGCTGGGGCTCCCCTGCGCCACCTGGTAGTGATCGGCCCCCAGCGCGATGGAGGTCACCTGCGGATCGAGCGCCACCAGGGCCACCTCCGGCGCCTGGCTGTAGCGCTGCCAGCGGGTGGCCACCACCCGCTGGGCCGGCAGGTAGCCCGCCAGCTGGTAGTCGAGCACCCAGCTATCGCCGCCGTTGACCGCCAGATCGAAGGCGCCATCGGCGCGGCTGCGGGTGGCGCCAAACTCGGGGTGGCCGTTGACCGTCAGCTGCACACCGGGTAGCGCTGTGCCATCACGCGCCACCACCCGACCGCGGATCACCGCCACCCGCTGCGGCTCGATGGTCGCCGCCGCCACCCCGGTCTGGAGGGGGTGGGGACCGCTGTAGAGGAAGGCGGTGGCGCTGGCGAAGTCGCTAGGGAGGGTGGGATCGATGGGCGGGGCGACGCTGGCGGGATCGGGGGGCAGCGTCTCCGCTGGCTGGTAGGTGACGTTGAGGGTGAGCCGGCCCGTCAGGCCGGCGCGGTCGGTGGCCAACAGCTCAAGGGTGTTGAGGCCGGGGAGCAGCGTCACCGTCTGGCTGAAGCCGAGGGTGTCGGTCAGGGGGCAGGCCACCCCGGCGATGGTGAGCTGGGCCGGCTCGCTGAGCCGCCCACTCAAGCGCAACTCTGCGCCCTGCACCACCGCCCCGGCGGCGGGCTGGCTCAACTCGATGAGTGGGGGGGTGAGGTCCACCTGCCAGGCGAGGCTCGCCTGGGCGCGGTTGCCGGCGTAGTCGGCGATCTGCGCCCCCAACTGTACCGAACCCTCCGCCAGCGGTGCCACCAGCCGGCACTCGGCCGTCTGCGCCTGTGGCTCGCACTCCGCCGCCACCGGCTGGCGGTCGAGGGCGAAGAGCAGGCTGCTGACATCTACCCCGATCCCGCTGTCGGCGTAGCGTAGTCGCAGCCAGGGGCGTGGCTCGGCGAGATAGGCGCCGGCGCTCGGCGCCTCAAAGTGGAGCTGAGGGGGCTGGCGGTCACGGTAGAGCGCCAGCCCACGCAGGGCGCCCCCCACCGTCGAGGGGAGGCTGGCCAGCCACTCCCCCGCCGGGCTGATCTGGAGCAGCTGCCGGCTCTGGGCCAGCCAGAGCGAGCCGTCACTCGGATCGACCGCCCACGCCACCGCCGCCCCACCCGCCGCCGGCAGCTCGATGGCGGTACCAAGGGGTCCTGTCTCCGCAAGATCAAGCGGTTCCGCCCCCATCAGGTGGTAGAGGGCCGCCCCCACCCGCAGCCACAGCCCCCCTTGGCCATCAGCCAGCAACCCCTGGATGGCGGTGAGCGGCCGCCGCCAAAGCGGCTCCCCCGTGCCACTAAACCGCAGCAGCTCACTCCGAGTGGCCAGCCACAGTTCGCCGTAATAGGGATCAAAGGCGAGCCCCACCCCGGCGCTATCGAGCCCCCAATTCGCCACCACCGCCCCAGCGCCATCGATGGCCTGGAGTTCGTCACGGGAGAGTACCCAGGCCCACCCCCGTGCGGGATCGAACGCCAGCCCTTGGGCTGGGGTCGATAGCGGATGGGTCAGTAGCTGGCTGCCGTCGGCCGCCCAGCGCTGGAGCTGCTGGCCCTGGGCCAGCCACACCTCACCCCGCAGCGGATCGACTGCCAAGGTGGCTGGGGCGCCACCAGCGACCCCTTCTAGCAATAGCTCGACCTGGGGGCTTCCGTCCGCCGCAAAACTGCGCAGGCGCTGGGCCCCGTAACTCCAGAGGGTGCCGCTGCCGGGCTCCAGCGCCAACTGCTGCACCTCGGCGGTATCGGCGAGACTCAGGCGCACCTCACCGCTCTCGACATCGAGGGCGCTGACACCGCCGGTGGCGAGGAGCCAAAGGGTGGGTTGGTACTCAGGGCGGGGGGCGGCCTGGAGCGGCGCGCTGAGCAGCAGGAGCAGCAGGAGCAGCAGGAGCCAGTGCTGGAGGCGGGTGAAGAGCGGCCCTAAGCCGGCGCTAGCGACGAGCGCCATGAGGCGCCGGTGACGACTGAAAAACCCCATGCGGCGACTCCCTTCGCTCTGCGGGTGTGGCGGACACAATCCTTATATCCTGCCGTCAGAAAGCTACCCCACCCCTCCCCACCTTGTCCAGTCACGCCGCGGGCCAGCGCCAGACAGCGCCGCTGTGTATCATGGGGCGCCTTTGAGCCCCTCCCCGAACCACGCCCTAGAGATCTCGCTATGTCCCACGCCCCTTTGACCCTGCTCGGCGGCCTCAGCGTCGCCCAGTTCCTGGCCGACTATTGGCAAAAGCAGCCGCTGCTGATCCGTGCCGCTATCCCCGGCTATCTCTGTCCCGTCACCCCGGATGAGTTGGCGGGGCTCGCCTGCGAGGAGGAGGTGGAGTCGCGCCTAGTTATGGAGCGGGGGGGCAAGAGTGCCTGGCAGCTGGAGCGGGGGCCGTTTGCCGAGGAGCGTTTTGCCGAGCTGCCGGCGACCCACTGGACCCTGCTGGTGCAGGAGATGAATAAGCATGTGCCGGAGCTGGCGCTGTTGCAGGAGCAGTTCAATTTTCTGCCCAACTGGCGGCTGGATGATGTGATGGTGAGCTACGCCCCACCCCACGGCAGTGTCGGTCCCCACGCCGACAACTACGACGTCTTTCTCCTCCAGGGGCGGGGGCGCCGCCGCTGGCAGATCAATCGTACCGAGCCAGGTGCCGATGACCTGCTGCCGGATCTGCCGCTGCGCATCATGCGCCACTTTGTCGCCGAGCAGGAGTGGCTGCTGGAGCCGGGCGATATGCTCTATCTACCGCCCGGGGTGGCCCACTATGGGGTCTCCGAGAGCGACGACTGCATGACTGTCTCGGTCGGTTACCGCGCCCCCACCTTGAGCGATATGCTGGCCGGCTTCATCGCCTCGGTGCTGGCGGAGCGGGATGCCGAGCGCTTCTTTGCCGATCCCGATCTCGCCCCCCAGGCGGCGCCGGGGGAGATCTCCCTCGGCTCACGCCAGCGCATCCGCGCCGCCATCCGTGACCTACCACTGGATGATGCCTCTATTGATCGCTGGTTTGGCCGCTACACCACCGACGTCCGCCCCGGCCACTACCTCCCGGAGCCGGAGCAGCCCCTGACCGCCGACCAGCTCCGCCAGCAGTTGCAGCAGGTGGGGGAGATCTGGCGTAGCGAATATGCCCGCTTCGCCTTCTTTGATGAGCCGGACGGGCCGCGTCGGCTCTACGCCGCCGGTGAGGAGTTCTTGCTCGATCCCCCCCTCGCCCCTCTGGCGGCGCTGGTGAGCGGCCAGCGGCTGCTACCGGCGGCGGCGCTACTCCCCTGGCTGGAGTCGCCCGCGGGGGCGGAGCTGCTGGTGGAGCTATACAACATCGGTTGCCTCTACTTCCTGGCGGAGAGCGAGGATGAGTGAGGCGCCATACCAGATCCGGCGGGTGGAGTGGGCGGCCGCCCGCGCCACCCTTGGCCCCCTGCGGGCCGAGGTCTTCATCCAGGAGCAGGGGGTGCCGCCGGAGCTGGAGTGGGATGGTCTCGATGAGCAGGCGCTCCACTTTGCCGTCGAGCTGGTGACGGGGGAGACCATCGCCACCGCCCGGCTATTGCGCGATGGCCACATCGGCCGGGTGGCGGTGGCCCGGCCGTGGCGCGGTCGTGGGGTGGGGCGCGCCTTGCTGAGCTATATCATTGTGGAGGCGGGCCGGCTGGGGATGGGCCAGCTCCACCTCGCCGCCCAGGTCCACGCCCTGGAGTTCTACCGTACCCTCGGATTTAGCGCCGAGGGGGAGGAGTTCCTGGATGCCGGGATCCCCCACCGCGCCATGCACCTTACCCTCCCCTGAGATCGGCCGGGCCCGCCCCTTTTCCGCCGTGGCCCGGCGCGGTAGGGTAGTGGCCACTAGCCCATTGAGCCGAGGCCCCGGATGGAAGCTACCAACCAACACCGTTTAGGAGAGGATGACCGCCCCCTCTCCCTGGACTCCATCGCCGAGTTCCGCGACACCGCCCTCAGCATGGTGCGCCAGGCCAGCCGTAGCGTGCGCATCTTCACCCGCGATCTCGACCACGCCGCCTACGACAACCCGCCGTTTGTGGAGGCGGTGCTGGATCTGGTCAAGCGCAGCCGCATCGCCCGTGTGGAGATCCTGGTACAGGACTCGCTGCGGGCGGTGAAGGAGGGCCATCGCCTGGTGGATGCTAGCCAGCGCTTCAGTAGCAAGATGGAGATCCGCAACCCCCATAGCGACTACCGCGACTACAACCAGGCGTTCCTAGTGGTGGATGGCACCGGCTTTTTGCGCCGCCCGCTGGCGGATCGCTACGCCACCGTGGGCAGCTTCCGTGATCGCCTCGCCGCCCAGGAGCTGGAGCGCTTCTTCAGCGAGGTGTGGGAGCGCTCCGAGGCCGATCCGCAGCTGCGCCGGCTCCACCTGTGAGGCGCCCGGCGCCATGTCTCTACGCCATCTCGCCCCCCTGCTGCTGCTCATCTCCTGCCTGGCCTCGGCGGCGCCGCAGGACTATGTGCAGACCTTCCCCCTCCACCACCGCCAGGCCGCTGAGCTGCTCACTCTGGTACGGCCGCTCTTCCCGGAACTGCTCATCTCCGGCAGCGAGCGCACCTTGGTGGCGCGCGGCCCCTTTGACCAGCTGACCCGGCTGGAGGCGACCATCAATCAGCTCGATGTCGCCCCGGTGGAGCTGCTGGTGGCGCTCCACCGCGGTGCCCTACCGGCCGAGGCGGAGGGCCGCGCCAATGTAAAGATCTATGGTACCGAGCCGCGCCGCCCGGAAGAGCAGGAGCAGCGGCTGCGGGTGGTGGAGGGGCGCTGGGCACGGCTCCAGACCGGGATCTTGCAGCCCAGTGTGGGTGGCTCAGTGCGGGACCCTAGCCTCACCTACCAACCCCTCGGCAGCGGCTTTGAGGTGCGCCCGCGCCTCACGGGCGGAGAGCGGGTGACCTTGGAGATCCGCCCCTACCGCCAGCAAGCGGCAGCGCAAGGGGGGGGCGCCATAGCGACCCAGGAGCTGGCCACCACCGTCAGTGGTCGCCTGGGGGAGTGGATCCAGCTGAGTGGCGCACCGCCCGCGACCACGAGCGACGCCCACCACAACCGCTACGCCACCGGCCGCCGCCGTCAGCAGCAGTTCAATGACCTCTATGTGAAGATTGAGCGCCTCGAATGACCGACCCCAACCTGCTCTACCGCATCCGCCCCTGCCACCCCGGCGCCCACCTCTACGCCGTCGATCTCACCATCCCCAACCCCGATCCCAGCGGACAGATCTTCTCCTTCCCTGCCTGGCTCCCCGGCAGCTATATGATCCGGGACTTTGCCAAACATATTGTCACCCTGGAGGCACATGCCCAGGGCCGCGCCCTGGCCCTGATCCAACTGGATAAGCAGAGCTGGCGCGCCCCCCCGTGCAGCGCCCCGCTGGAGCTGCATCTGGAGATCTATGCCTGGGACCTCTCGGTGCGGGGGGCCCACCTCGATACCACCCACGGCTACTTCAACGGCAGTAGTCTGCTGCCCCGGGTCCATGGCCGCGATCAGGAGCCGCTCTGGGTGGAGATCCTGGCCCCGGAGGGGGATGGCTATTGGGAGTGGCAGGTGGCCACCACCCTCACCCCGGCCGGTGCCGAGCCGTGGGGTTTTGGCCGCTATCGGGCCGATGACTATGAGGACCTCATTGACCACCCGGTGGAGATGGGCACCTTCAGCCTCATCGAGTTTGAGGCGGCGGGGGTCCCCCACGCGGTGGCCATCAGCGGCCGCCATACCACGGATGGCGAGCGGCTGGCGGCCGATCTAAAGCAGCTGTGTGAGTATCAGATTGGGCTGTTTGGCGGCCGCGCCCCCTTTGACCGCTACCTGTTTCAGATCATGGTGGTGGGGGATGGATATGGCGGACTGGAGCACCGCCGCTCCACCAGCCTGCTGGTGAGCCGCGGTGACCTGCCGCGCCCCGGCGAGGAGAAGGTGAGCGAGAGCTACCGCTCCCTCCTCGGGCTGTGCAGCCACGAATATTTCCACAGCTGGAACGTCAAGCGGATCCGGCCGGCGGTCTTCATCCCCTATGACCTGAGTCAAGAGGTCCACACCCCGCTGCTATGGGTATTTGAGGGCTTCACCGCCTACTACGACGACCTCTGCCTGGTACGCAGTGGGCTCATTGAGGCCACCAGCTATCTGGAGCTGCTGGGGCGGACCATCAGCCGGGTGCTGCGTGGCAGCGGGCGGCATAAGCAGTCGGTGGCCGCCTCCAGTTTCAACGCCTGGACCAAGTTCTATAAGGCGGACGAGAACGCCCCCAACGCCATAGTGAGCTACTACACCAAGGGGTCACTGCTGGCCCTCGCCCTTGACCTGGAGATCCGCAGCGAGAGTGACGGCGAGCGCTCCTTGGATGATGTGATGCGCGCCCTCTGGCGGGCCCACGGTGAGAACGGGGTGGGGGTGACTGAACGGAATCTGCGCGAGCTGCTGGAGCGGGTGGCGGGCTATGAGTTGGGGACCTTCTTCGGCCGCTTTGTCCATGGCACCGATGACCCTCCGCTGGCGGAGCTGCTCGAACCCTTCGGCATCACCCTCCAACTGCGCCCGGCGGAATCGCCGAGCGACAAGGGGGGTAAACGGGCCAGCGCCTCGGCCAGCGAGTTGGCAGAGCGGGCCCACCTCGGGCTGCGCAGTGGTGATGATCCACTGGGGGCCAAGGTGCTCAATGTATTTGATGAGGGGGCGGCGCAGGCGGCGGGGATCGCCGCCGGGGATGTGCTGGTGGCCCTGGATGGTCTACGTATCAGCCACACCAATCTGGAGCAGCGGCTGGCACACCACCGCCCTGGTGATAGTGTGGCCGTCCACCTCTTCCGCCGCGATGAGCTGTTGGCGCTCACCACCACCCTCCTCGCCCCTCCCGTTGACACCTGCTGGTTGGAGCTGGATGGCACGGCAGATGAACGGGCGGTGGCGGCCCGAGCCAGCTGGCTCGGGCTCGCTCCGCCAGCGACGGCCACCCCCTGACGCCGCTACAGCAACGCCGGGTGGACCAGCTGCCCTCCCCGCACATTCAACCCGCGGGCGAGGGCCGGCTCCGCCTCCCAGTCGGGCTCCGCCAACCGCAGGGCATAGGGGATGATGGCAGCCGAGAGGGCCTGAGAGGCGGTGCGCGGCACGGCGCCCGGCATGTTGGTAACCCCAAAGTGGATCACCCCCTCCCAGAGATAGGTGGGCTCGGCCCAGGTGGTGGGGCGGATGGTCTCGACACACCCCCCCTGGTCGATGGCGATATCGGCGATGATGCTGCCCGGGCGCATCTGCCGCACCGTCTCCGCCGCCACCAGGCGGGGGGCGCGGGCACCGGGGATGAGCACCGCGCCGATGAGCAGGTCCGCTGCCACCACCGCCTGCTCCAGGGCACTGGCATAGGGATAGAGAGCGGTGACATTGGGACCGAGGGCCCGCATGGCGGCCAACCGCTCCCGATCCTTATCGAACACCGTCACCTGGGCCCCCAGTGCCGCGGCCACCAGGGCGGCGTTGCCTCCGGCCACGCCGCCACCGATCACCACCACCTGGCCCCGTTCCGCGGCCGGGAGTCCCCCCAGCAGGATCCCCCGCCCCCCCTGCGGCCGGTGCAGCAGATGGGCGCCAACCTGGGCGGCGATGCGGCCGGCGATATCGCTCATCGGCGCCAGCAGCGGCAGCCGGCGGTCGGCGGTCTCTACGGTCTCAAAGGCGATGGCGGTGACCCCGCTGTCGCAGAGGGCTTGGCTGAGTTGGGGTTCGGCGGCGAGGTGGAGGTAGCAGAAGAGCCGGTGATCGGCGCGGATGAGGGGGTATTCGGCGGGCTGGGGCTCCTTGACCTTGATCACCATCTGGGCAGCCCCATATAGGCTCTCGGCATCGGGACAGAGCTGAATGCCGAGGTCGCTGTAGGCGCTATCCGAGTAGCCGCTCGCCTCCCCGGCCCCCTGCTCTACCAACACCTCGTGGCCGCGGCAGACCAATTCAGCCGCCGCCTCCGGGACCAGGGCCACCCGCCCTTCGAGAACCTTTATCTCGCGGGGAATGCCGATGCGCATGGTGCCGCCTCCTTTACCGTCGTAGTCGCAACCCGTACCATTAGGCGCTTCATATTCTTAGGAAATCGGGCGGTCCGCCCCGCGAGGGAGTTTAACACTATGAGCGAAGTCAAACATTGTCGCCTGCTGATCCTGGGCTCCGGCCCGGCCGGTTATAGCGCTGCCGTCTATGCGGCCCGCGCCAACCTGAATCCGGTGCTGGTCACCGGCCTGCAACAGGGCGGTCAGCTCATGACCACCACCGAGGTGGACAACTGGCCCGGTGATGTCGATGGGGTGCAGGGTCCCGACCTGATGGAGCGGATGCTCCGCCACGCCCAGCGCTTCAATACCGAGATCGTCTTCGATCACATCAACCAGGCCGATCTCTCCAGCCGCCCCTTCCGCCTCACGGGCGACGCCGGTGTCTACACCTGCGATGCCCTCATTCTCGCCACGGGCGCCTCCGCCATGTACCTCGGCCTCCCCTCGGAGGAGAAGTTCAAGGGGCGCGGCGTCTCCGGCTGCGCCACCTGCGACGGCTTCTTCTACCGCAATCAGAAGGTAGCGGTGATCGGTGGCGGCAACACCGCGGTGGAGGAGGCGCTCTACCTCTCCCAGATCGCCTCCCATGTCACCGTGGTCCACCGCCGCGACCAGTTCCGCTGCGAACGGATCCTGGCCGACCAGCTGATAGAGAAGAGCAAGAGCGGCAACGTCACCATCGAGTGGAACCACACCGTTGACGAGGTGCTGGGGGACCAATCCGGTGTCACCGGCCTGCGCATCAAGGGCACCACTGACGGCGCCACCAAGGATCTCGACCTGACCGGCGTCTTCATCGCCATCGGCCACAAGCCCAATACCGATCTCTTCACCGATCAGCTGGAGATGGAGGGTGGTTACCTCAAGGTCCGCGGTGGCCGGGAAGGGTTTGCCACTGCCACCTCGGTGCCAGGGGTCTTTGCGGCGGGTGATGTTGCCGATCACATCTACCGCCAGGCGATCACCTCCGCCGGTACCGGCTGCATGGCCGCCCTGGACGCCCAGCGCTATCTGGAAGGTCACGAGATTGAATCCTGAGGGGGTGCCGGCCGCTGCGGCCAGCGGTTGGCCCGCCCTGAAACGCCAGTGGGGCAAGGATGCCCAGCTCGGCCTCTTCATCATCGGTGCCCTACTGCTGTTCCGCCTGCTCCTGATCGGCCTGTTTGGCGATCAGGTCTCTGACCGCGCCACCCTCACCGACTACCTCGCCGTACTGCGGGTCGGCGCCCGTTTTGACCTCTCCACCGCCGGCACCTGGCTCATCCCCACGGTATTGGCCTCGCTGCTGGTGCTCTGGCTACCCATAGGCCGGCAGCTCGATGGCCTGCGCCGCCTCTCCGGGCTGCTGTTTGTCTGGCTGGCCATCCCCGCCTTCGGTTTCGATCTGGTCTTCTTTGATGAGTATGGCGACCAGTTCAATCAGCACATCTTTGGCCTGGTCCACGACGACACCCGCGCCATCCTCATCACCATCTGGAAGAGCTACCACCCGCTACCGATCCTGAGCGCCATCGCCTTGCTCGGTTGGGGTAGCAGCTGGCTCCTACGGCGCTGGCTCGCCTTCACCCCGAGCCTCCTGCTGCACCCGGCGCCGACGGGCCTCCTGCGCCGTGCCGTGGTCGGTTTTGCCATCTTCCTCGGTTTTGCTGCCGTCGCCCGCGGCGGCACCCTCTGGGGCGAGCCGATCCGCGTCAAGCACGCCTTCATCGCCCAGGATATGTTCCTCAACCGCGCCGTCATCAACCCCTTCACCGCCCTGCGGGAGGCGTTTGAGGTGAAGGTCAATCTGGAGCGTTCCGGCGGCCTCAGCACCATCTGGCCAAGCGGTGATCTCCATGACGCCTTGAACTTGGTGGCCGAGGGCCGGCCGGTGAACGACATTGATGGCGCCCTGGCCCGCCAGGCCACAGGTACCCACCACCCGCCGCGCCATATCTTCATGATCTTGATGGAGAGCCAGGATGGTTGGGCGGTCCACCCCGCCTGGCGCCAGCTCGGCTTCTCGCCGCAACTGGCGCAGCTGGCGCAGGAGGGGATCTACTTCCCCAACATGCTGCCGGTGGCCAGTGGCACCGTCGGTGCCCTGCACGCCCTGGTGGCGGGGGTACCGGAGATGGGGCTGGAGGTGAACTACCAGCTCAGTAGCCGCACCCCCTACCCCACCGCCCTGGCGGAGCAGTTCCGCCGCCTCGGTTACCGTACCCGCTTCTTCTACGGCGGCTTCCTCGGCTGGCAACGGCTCGATAGCTACACCCAGGGGCAGGGTTATGACGAGATCTACGGCGGCGGCCGCATGGGGGCCGGGATACAGACCAATGAGTGGGGGATCCGCGATGCCGCCATCTATGACTACATCCTCTCCCATCTGGATGACTCGGTACCCAGCTTCAACTTCATCCTCACCACCGCCAACCACCCCCCTTATGACCTCGATCTCAAGGCCGAGGGGTTCCCCATCAGCGAGCTGCCGGCACCGCTGGAGGCCACTAAGGCGGAGACCCTGAAGGTACTCGGTCACCTCTGGTATGCCGACCGTGAGGTGGGGCGCTTTGTGCGTAGCGCCCACGAACAGCTCACCGATGCGCTGTTTGCCATCACCGGCGACCACACCACCCGCTTGCAGATCCGCTTCCCTGGTGACAACCAGTTTGAGCAGTGGGCAGTCCCCTTCATCCTCTACGGCCCGGAGGTGCTGGGGGGACGGCAGGAGATGCGCGCCACCGCGGGTGACCACCTCGACATCAACCCCACCCTGGTGGAGCTGGCCGCCCCCGCCGGCTTTACCTACCACGCCTTTGGCCAGGACCTGCTCCACAAGCAGAGCCCCAGCTACGGCCCCGGTCTGGAGTTCATTGTCAGCGAGGGGTATATCGCCAATCAGGCCCAGCCCGACCACCCCTACCGGCTCCCGGGGAACAGCGCGCTACCCAGCGCCGATCCCCAGCTACCGCAGGTGATCGAGCGCTACCGAGCCGAACGCGCCCTCGCCTGGCAACGGGTGCGCAACGGCAACACCCTGCAACACGAGTGACGGATGGAGATCGCCACCCTCCCCAGCCTGCTGGAGATCCCCGCCACCGAGTGGGACTGCCTGCTGGGGCCCGACCACAACCCCTTCCTCTGCCACGCCTTTCTCGCTGGGCTAGAGCAGCACGGTTGTGTCGGTGAGCGCTGGGGTTGGTTGCCGCACCATGTGGTGGTGCGCGAGCAGGGGCGCCTGTTGGGGGCGGTACCGCTCTATCGCAAATACAACTCCTACGGCGAGCTGGTCTTCGACTGGGCCTGGGCCGACGCCTACCAACGGGCCGGTGAACGCTACTACCCCAAACTGGTGGCGGCGGTCCCCTACTCCCCCGTCACCGGACCGCGCCTGTTACTCCATCCGACGGCCGATCGCCCCGGGGTGGAGGCGGCGCTGCTGGCGGCAGTGGCGGAGGAGGCCCAGCGGCTCGCCGTCTCCTCGGTCCACTGGCTCTTCCCCGATGCCGCCGATCAACAGCACCTCCTAGCGGCCGGCCACCTCCCGCGCCACGATTGCCAGTTCCACTGGCACAATCGCGGTTACCGTGACTTTGACGATTTTCTCGACACCTTCACCGCAGAAAAGCGCAAAAAGATCAAACGGGAGCGGCGCCGGGTCGGCGAACAGGGGGTAGAGCTGGAGCTGCTCTCTGGCCAGCAGGTGGATGAAGGGCTGTGGCACACCTGGCACCGCTTCTACCAAGACACCTTTGATCGGCGGGGTGGCTACCCCACCCTCACCGCCCCCTTCTTTCGCCAGTTGGGCGAGCAGCTACAAGAGCGGGTGCTGCTGGTGGTGGCACGCCAACAGGGCAAGCCGGTGGCGGCCGCCCTCTCGCTACGCTCGGCCGATACCCTGTATGGTCGCCACTGGGGCTGCCTTGGGGAGTTCCATAGCCTCCACTTTGAGGCCTGTTACTATGCGGGGATCGACTACTGCATTAGCGCAGGTTTGAGCCACTTTGAACCCGGCGCGCAGGGGGAGCACAAGGTGAGTCGAGGCTTTGAGCCGACCCTCACCCGCTCCGCCCACTGGTTGGCGGATCCCCGTTTTGCCGAGGCGATTGACCACTATCTGGCGCGGGAGCGGGAGGCGGTGGCGGACTATATGCGTGAAGTGACCCAACATCTGCCATTCCGGCAGGCGCCGCAGGAGGATGGGGCATGAATGGCCCACGCCCTCGGGGACCGTTCTGGCTGGAGGGTGTGACCGCCGGTTTTCCGCCGGTGGAGTATGCCCTGGAGGACCCCAACGGCCTGCTGGCGGTGGGTGGGGATCTCTCCGCCGCCCGCCTGTTGGATGCCTACCGCCAGGGGATCTTCCCCTGGTATAGCGAGGGGCAGCCGATCCTCTGGTGGAGCCCGGATCCGCGCACCGTGCTCTTTCCTGAGCGGCTGCGGATCAGCCGCAGCCTGCGCAAGACGCTACGCAAACAGCCGTTTCGGATCACCCTGGATAGCGCCTTTGGCGCCGTCATCCGCGCCTGCGCCGCACCGCGCCCCCAGCAGAATGGTACCTGGATCCTGCCGGAGGTGGAGGCGGCCTACCTCCGCCTCCACCACCTTGGCCACGCCCACTCGGTGGAGGCGTGGATCGATGATGAGCTAGTGGGGGGGCTCTACGGCGTGGCCATCGGCCGCGCCTTTTTTGGCGAGTCGATGTTCTCCCTCCGCACCGACGCCTCCAAGGTGGCCTTCGTCCAGCTGGTGCGGCAGCTGGCGGCGTGGGGCTTTGGCGTCATCGACTGCCAGATCCACTCGACCCACCTGGCCAGTTTGGGGGCGGAGTCGATCCCCCGCCACCGCTTCAACAGCCTGGTGGCCGACTACCGGCAACGCCCCTTCCCACCCGGCCGCTGGCAGCTCAGCGAGGAGGGGTTCGATGGGTAGAGGCGACCATCCAGACACCCGCTACGTGCTGCCAGCTGACCTAGTGTTCTATGCCAGCCCGCCCCATGAGTGCAGCTACATCAGCGGCCGCCAAGCGGTGACGCTATTTGCCGATCCCTACGCCACCATCACCCCAGCCCTCTATAGCGTCCTGGCCGGCTACGGCTTCCGGCGCAGCGGTGACTACGTTTATCGGCCGCGCTGTCCCGGTTGCAACGCCTGCCTCTCGGCCCGCATCCCGGTGCGCCGCTTTCAACCCAACCGCAGCCAGCTGCGTAACCTGCGGGCCAACAACGACCTCACCGCCCAGACCGTCCCGGTCCTCTATAACGAGGAGCACTACCAGCTCTACCGGCGCTATATCCAGAACCGCCACCAGGGGGGCGGGATGGATGTCGATGACCCGGAGCGCTACCTGGAGTTTCTAGGCAGCCGCTGGGCCGATACCGAGTTCGTCGAGTTCCGTCATGGCCACCAGCTACTCGCCGTGGCGGTGGTCGATCGGTTGCAGGATGGGCTCTCCGCCGTCTATACCTTTTTCGATCCCGCTGCCGCGCAACGAGGGCTCGGTACCTATGCGGTGCTGTGGCAGGTGGCGGAGGCGCAGCGGCGGGCCTTGGAGTATGTCTATCTAGGCTACTGGATCGCCGAATCGCCGAAGATGGCCTACAAGGCCCAGTACCGGCCGCTAGAGCTATACACCGAGGGGGTCTGGCAGCGCTATCTGGCCTGAGTCCCCAGGTCCAGCCGTCAAGGAAGGCAAAATTAGGTAAATCCCTTTGGAGCGCCCTCCCCCGGCTGATAACTTTCTCAGCGGCGCGATGCCCGCCCTCACCGGCAGCCAGTCGCCCCCTCGCCCCCCTGCGTGGGTCCCGATCGCCGCCCCACCGGGCGTCGCGCCACCTCTCTGCAATCGCTGAGTGATGCCTTGTGCAATAAGATCTGCCGTAGCATCCCCTGCCGCAGCAGAGCCGACAGGGCCTCCCCCATGGAACGAGCCAAACTCTTGACCGAACCTGCCGCCGCCGCTCTGGCCGCATGGTTACCGCTACTGATGTGGCTGGGTGGTGCTACGGCCTACCTCCACCTCACGCCTCCAGCCGGGTGGTTGCTCCCGCTGCTGGCCATCCCCTATCTCAGCTACCACCTGCTGGGGCGGCTACTGCCTCCACGGACCCGGGTGATCGCCCGGCTGGAGCGCGGTTTTATCCATCTGCCGCCCCGCTGGTTTGCCTTCCCTGGCAGCCGCTTCGCCATCTCCCAGGTGGAGCAGATGCGACTCGCCACCCACTTCGGGGTGGAGTCGGTCTACGTCTTTTTCCACAACGGCTCCATGCAGCGGCTCTCCCTCTGGGGCTGTGATCGGCAGGCCCTCCTGCGCTTCCTGCGCCGAGCCGCCCCGGAGGTCGCATTCGGTGGCGAGTGGCCTACGGTGGATTGAGTCCTGGGCGGGATAGCGTGACTGAGAGACCAGCTCTCACCACTCATGCTTGAACCCGGCGGCCATGACGGCGAAACTGGCGCGCCATAAGCATGAGATCGCAAGGGGGGGCTTGCGCATGACCATCGACGCAGAGGCGTT
>QKFD01000035.1 GCA_003251535.1 Chromatiales bacterium
GTTAGTTTTGCCAGAGATGGGGATTCCGCTGCTGCGTTTAGAACGGTGGTGCCGGAGTGGGGATTGTCGGGTTACGCTCCGCTCACCCGACCACCATCATCATCGCCATAGCGGGATATCCTATGGGACGGGTTGTTGATGTAGGTCGGCGTTAGCGCAGCGTAACCCGACAACCCTCCGCAGGAGCACAACAACATTCCACTGAGGCTGTTAGTTTTGCCAGAGATGGGGATTCCGCTGCTGCGTTTAGAACGGTGGTGCCGGAGTGGGGATTGTCGGGTTACGCTCCGCTAACCCGACCACCATCATCATCGCCATAGCGGGATATCCTATGGAACGGGTTGTTGATGTAGGTCGGCGTTAGCGCAGCGTAACCCGACAACCCTCCGCAGGAGCACAACCACATTCCACTGAGGCTGATTCCACTGAGGCTGTTGGTTTTGCCAGAGGAGGGGATTCCACTGCTGCGCTTGTAGCGGTGGTGCCAAAGTGGGGATTGTCGGGTTACGCTCCGCTCACCCGACCTACCATCATCATCATCATCGCCGTGGCGGGACGCCCTATGGGACGGGTTGTTCAGATGAGTGATGCCGCTCCTCTGGACTCTGCGACGGACCGAACTAACCTCTGGGTGTGGGATGTAGTGATAAAGGGCTCGGACACTCCGTGAGTCCATGCCGGGGTAGTAATCTGCAACTACATGAAAAAGGAGTGTTTTATGTGGCTGGAATGCAAAGGGTTAACGTTCCCTGGGCGGGCGCCAATGGCGACTCTTTTTATTCTCATGCTGTTGCTGGTGCCATCCCCGATGGTGGTGGCCCAAGAAAAGGTGGTGTCCCGTTCTGTTGAGAGCGAGGCGTTGCAGACCTGGTTTATAGATAAGCTCTGTAGCAGTATTCAGCGGGGGCGCACCACGGGTAAGGGGTTTAGGAATGAGGCCTATCTCATCCGGTACTGTGGTGATGATAAGCCACCGCCGCCTCAGTTAACCCCGAAAATGATCATTGCTAAATTTCCTGATGACTCCAACTACCCTGTGGCGCCTGGGTTGCTGGCTTGCGACGTGGCCAGCGGAGAGTCGAATACCTGCGATACCTTTGCTGATGTTTGTCTCAGTGGCTTGAATGGCACCGGCTGGTGTGAGGCCAACGAGGGCGGCGGCGGGACCTGTTGGTGTGAATATGATCCAGATATCAACTGATCCATAGCGATCCTGTCATTGCCTCCTATGGCCCCTCACTCCTCGCCGATATCGCCTAGGAGTGGGGGGCCGGTCGATCTTGTCGCGGAGGGAGAATGGCCTCCGTCGCCAGGATGCCGATCTCGGAACAGCGGTGGGGGCTATTGCGGCTGGCGGCCCGATCGGTGCTGAGGGATCGCCTAACGCCAACATCTGCGCTATCGGCTCTCCCCTGTAGGTGAATCCGTGTGGTGGGGAAGTTCCAGCCCTAGGCTATGGCAGGTGGTGGGTGTGAGCAGTGGACGCAGCACGGCAGTCCCCTCCCGGCTCACCTCGGCCCATGCCGCTGGATGGCCCTGTAGAGCGAGGTTTAGGGCGGTGGCATCGGGCGCCTTGGCGTCGGCTTTGCATCCCCGTAGCAGGTGGTTGGCGTAGAGCTGCGGCACCAGGGTGAAGAGGCGGGGACGGTGGCTTGCCAGCAGATGGTGCGAGAGGGTCTGGAGACAGGCTGGATCGTGTAGCGGCGCTGTTCTCTCCAGTAATCCTGGTCGCTCTTGCGTCCACTTTTCTAGCAGTTCTGCTGCCTCTTCATCGTGCAGGACGGTTGCTACGAGTAGCGCCTCTAGGAGTTCATGGCGCGACGCCTCTTCCGTGACCAACTCCCAGAGCTGGATGAGTCGCTCCAGGGGGTGATCAGACTCCCGCAGGTGGGCGGTATGGATGGCGAAGAGATCCGGGTGGGTGGCATAAATGCGCTGGATGCGCGCTTCACTCACGGTGTCGCCAGCCTGCCGGTGCTCTGCGCATAGTGTCACTAGTCGGGCCGCTGCCTCACCTCGGGCGGGTGGGTGTGGATGGGACAACAGGGCGTCGAGTTGGGGGATCTCATGCAGTGCACCAAGCAGGCGGCCGTGGAGCGGTCTGTCAGCCAATATCCACTTCAGTACAGAGATGGCCACCTCTGGCGTGGCGCAGTGACCGATTGCTATCAGCAGCGTCTCTGTGGAGCTACCATTTGCCTGGGGCAGCATATCGATGTACATCGCGCAGGCCTGCGGCGAGTGGCGCAATGGCAGACGCACAACGCCGGTACGTTCGAAGAAGCGGCGTGTGTAGAGGCGGTTGGCCTGTTGATCGGACTCGGGTGGGGCTCGGGTATAGCGCAGCAGGGGCGTTGGCAAGGTCGCCATGGTAGTGGCAAGGGCCGTCGAGATCCCTTGCACAATGTCTATAAGTGGTAGCCCCATCACGAGCAGCTTGGCAGTGGATGGTGTCACGAGAAAACTAGCGAGCGTGGTGCTGTCCGTGGCTACTCTCGCCACCATCGCTGTGTAAGCTGCCAGCGATAGCTGGTGAAGTGCCTTTGTCGCCTCCCTGGCGGGGCTCCACTCCAGTTGCGCGCATCGCAGCAACATCAGCCACCATGATGGCGTGTTAATAGCCTGGGTGATGCCCCAAGTGAGGAGAGTCCATAGGTACAGCGTCTCTGCAACCCTCTCCGCTGGTAGCCCTTCATCGCCCGTCGTGGTACGTAGCGAGTTCAGCGGTTCTTCAAGCAGTGTGTGCCACTGCTCCCCCGAGTACCCACACAGATCCCAGGCACGGATGATCCGCTGTGCATGGTGGTCTATCCAATCCCCCAAGGCCGGACCACGGCTTATTGCATCGTCAACGGTGGGTAGAAATCGCTTGGGAAGATGGGCGAGCGGGAGCAGTGGCAGCAGGAGTATCCACAGCCGCTCACGCTCCACCATATCGATTCCCCGCGGCTCTATCAGCCCTATCTCTCGTTCGGCTACGGGAGGTTCCCGTGGCTCGCAGGTGTGCGTGGCCAGCCATATGGCCTCTGTGTGGCCGAGGGAGCCGCTGGCGAGAAATGTATCGACAACAGAGGCGGATGGTCGTGGGGCCGGGAGATTAGCGGCGCTGTAGGCCGCCGCAATGGCGTTAGCCAATGCGGGGCGGGAGTACGAGATGGACTGTGAAAGAGAGGGATGGGGAGACATGTTATTTCATGGAGGATTTCAACTCCCACCTTCAAGGTGGGGGGTGAATTGTAGCGCCACTGTTACAAATCTCTGCCGTTGAAGACGGGTATCGGAATATTTTGGTGTGATCGCATCCCAACATGATAACTCATTGATTTTCATAGGTCATGATCGATCAAACGGTGTTGAAAGTGCCCCCCTTCAGCAGCAGGTTTTTCTGATTTTGGCAATATTGACACGCATTTTGAGGCTGGATCTGGCTGTTATTTGCAGATAGATTTAGCCCCGTCACAGAGAACCAATAGAGTACAGAGGCACGGCTAGCCAGCGTTGGAAGTGCCCAATGGACAGCCGCCTAGAACTAAGCCATCAGCCTGCACCGCCGGTCATTGACTATTTTTCCATCGCTTCAGTATGACCTTCATGATGAGTCCATGATGTCATCCGTTGTGGTGTCCAGCTGATGGAGTGGATGGGGGGTTATGGTGCGACTGGGCGGGTGTGGCGCCTCTCAGAGAGTTCTGGAGAGTATCCGCCCGATGGTGTGGGTGAACGTGTCCATTAAAAACGTAGGGCGCTTTGGCAAAGTGAGGGGCGATCCCCTGGGGGCGGCTAAAAAAGAGAATTTTATAAATACGATGGCCGCATGGGGTGGCCAAGTAGCGCTGTAGGGCGTCGTGTGGCGTATGGCTAACCATTAGGGAGCGTGAGATGAGCGTCAAAGAGAGTTGGGCCAGAATTCATCAATGGGGTAAAGCAAACGCGCCGCTGATGCTTGAGGCGTTGAGTTCCGGGGCCAGTGAAGAGGCCGTGGCAAAATTGGAGTCTGAACTGGGGTGTTCTCTCCCCGCCGATTTTCGTGAGAGTCTTTTAATTCATGATGGCGAAGTCGATGCTTGGATGAGCGAGGTGTTTGCGGATGGTGGTGCTTATTTGGGCACCGAGTGGATACCCAAAATATGGAGAGAGAGGCTTGCCGTTGCTGAACAGGTGGACATGCTCTCCGAAGAGGAGATAAAGGAGAGTATTAGAGAGGGTACTATGCGTGTAGAGGGACCCGTGTCTCCCTGTATGTATCGGAAAGAGTGGATACCGATTATGGACTCTAATGGTGACATCATCTGGGCGCTTGATCTTGCCCCGGCGGAAGGGGGCACTGTGGGACAAGTTATCAAAATTTATTGGGAAGACATCTCTTGGGCAGTGGTTGCCTCTTCATTCGCTGAGTTCTTGCACACTTATGCCTCGCAACTAGAGGCGGGTGAGTTTGAGATCGTGGAGGGTCTCCCAAGTGCTGAGGAGGAGAAGGAGTAGCCTAGCGTGGTGAGAGCGGGTCTCTGGCCCGCTCTCATCCTGATGGATCCCCTCGACTGCCGTGAGCCTCCGGTGACAATACCTTCCCCGTGCTGAGAGATCCCATCCGCATCGTGCCGGTGGTGGTGGAGAGTGGAAGGCCGAGCAGTGTTCTTCTGTCGGAGCGTCAGGGAAGGGCTCCGGCCAGATGGCTGGTGCCGGTGAACAACAGTAGCGTGGCGCTCAGCCACTGGATGCGACCCCGCCAGGGGCCGAGTTGTTCACTCAGCCGCCGGCCGAAGTAGGCCGCGCCGATACCGTAGGCGAGGGTGGGGACCAGTACCGCGCCGAGCCCAAATACTAGGCCGAGCAGGAGGCCGGCGCCGGTATCGGCCAGTGCCGCTGCGGTGGCCAGTACCGCGCCGAGAGGGGCGCAGGGGGTGAGCGCCATGGCCAGCCCCATCATGTACAAACCTCCGGGGAGTAGGGGGCGCGGACTGCCCTGTCGGCGCAGCAGCGGGGCGCTCGCTATGCCCTGGGTAGGTGCGGGGCAACGCGGTGCCCGCAGCAGGAGGGCGAAGCCGATCAGGAGGGCGGCCGATCCCAGGAGCACCCTCACCGAGCCGTTGGCAATCAGCCCATCGACGCTCTGGGCCGCCAGGCCGCAGGCGAGCCCGAGGCCGGCGTAACCGGAGAGGCGTCCTAGGGCGAGGGGCAGCATGATGCGCCAGGAGCGGCGCACGCCGCCGTCGCTGTTGAGGAATACCGGTCCGAGGTAGGGTAGGCAAGTGAGCAGGCAGGGGCCCATCCCGTATACCAGGCCGAGGGTGAAGGCCATGGGTAGGCCAAGGGTCGCCGGTAGCGGCGGTAGCGGTGGGATGTCCATGAATCAGGCGGTCGGCTGCTCGTCTAGGTTACTTGTTCGCCGATCGCCTGATCTGCCAGCCATTCGTTGCAGGCGAGGATAGCGGCACCGAAGGCGGTGGTGGTCTGGGGATGTGCGGGCACTACCAGCTCGCGCTGTAGCTCGTCCTGCAAGGCGGCCACCAGCCCTTTGTTGAGTGCCGGACCGCCGTCGAAGTAGACCCGATCCTCGATGCCAACCCTTTTGGCCAAGCGCAGGGTGCGTTTGGCGATGGAGTAGTGGATACCCGCGACGATCTCCTCTTTGCCGTGGCCGTTGGCGAGCAGGCCGATGATCTCCGACTCGGCAAATACGGTGCAGGTGCTATTGATGGAGAGGGGGGCCGCTCGGCCATTGAAGTGGTACTCGCCCAGCGCCTCTAGGTCGATATCGAGGTTGGCCGCGGCGACGTCGAGGAAGCGCCCGGTGCCGGCGGCGCACTTGTCGTTCATAGCGAAGTTGATGACGGTACCTTGATCGTCGATCTGGATCGCCTTGGAGTCCTGGCCGCCAATGTTGATGATGGTACGCACCCCGCCGTAGGCCTTGCCGGCCTCGTGGGCGCCGATGGCATTGGCGGTGATCTCCGAGATGGAGTCGTCCGCCTCCTTGAATAACTTGCGTCCGTAACCGGTGGCGATCAGGTACCGCACCTGCTCCCGTTGCAGACTGTAACGCTCCAGCAGTGTCTGTAGGGCGGTCTTGGCGTTTTTGTGGAACAGGCTGCCGGAGTCAGCAACGTGGAGGCCCACTAGCTGCCGTTCCTCGTTGACCAGGGCCGCCTTGATGGCGGTCGAGCCGATGTCGATACCGACGAAATAATTCATGTGCTATCTCTCTGCGGTGCCGGGGCCGGCGGGTGGAGCATCTGGATCAGGCGCGCTGGGTCCGTGCTTGGCGTTTGCGGGTCTTGATGGATTCGAGGAAGGCCTCGATGCGGGTGGAGAGTTGGCCCATGTCGTCGGGGCTGTAGTCGGTCTCCACGTAGAGCATGGGGATCCCCGCCTCTTGAAGGGTACGCGCCACGCTACGCTGCTCCATCTCGTAGACCTGGCAGCCGGAGAAGGCCTGATAGACCACACCATCGGCGGCAAAGTCGCGGGCCAGGTCGAGCAGACGCCGGCGGCGGTCGTCGTTGCGGGTGAAGATTGGGCAGGTGCAGGGTTTCAGATAGTGGTCGGCCAGGGCATCTATCATGTGGTTGACCCGCCACTCATCCACCGCCGGCAGGTCGTAGAGCATACGATTGGCCGAGCAGGTCTCATCCGCCACCACCACTCCACCCGCCTCCTCGATCAACAGAGGTAACTTGAGGTTGGGAAAGACCGGTGGGGAACCGGTGAACAGGATGCGCGGTGCCTTTTTCTGCGCGGCATTGAAACCGTTCTGTTGGCGCTGTTTAAGCTCGGCGACCAACGCCTCGACGGCGCTGGTCCAGCGCTCCAGGTCGTCGAAGAAATAGGCGTTGGTGATTAGGAACACATCCTTGCCTAGGATCAGCGACGGCGCCTTGCGGCGTAGGTTGTGCAGGGCGCGGAAGGCCATCTGGGCGCGGCGGGTGCGGGCCATGGCGGTGTTGAGGTTTTTGCGGGTGACACGCCGCCCGGTGAGCCGCTGGAGTGTGACCGCCAGCTCGCGCACCGTGCGTTGCCAGTAGATGCGTGCCGGCTCACTCTCTTTGACGTTGGGGAACTCCAGGTCGTGTACCTGATAGCCCAGCTCCTCCATCATCACTCCAGCCTTCTTCTTCTGGTCGCAGGTGGAGGGGTTGATGATGGCCTCCAGCTTGCCTACCCGTGGTACGCCCTGCTCGTGGTCATGCAGCCGGCCGAGGGTGGCCTTGACCAGGGAGCAGGACTTGGCCGGCATCAGGTCGGCACCGATCTGGTCGTAGTGGTAGGCGCCGTTGCACAGCCGGATGGGGATGGCACCGACGGCACGGATCAACTCCTCCGGGGCCTGGATGCAGGTGATGCCGATCTGCGCCCCCGGGGGGTGCGCTACCTTCTCGCCTTGGATGAATAGGCGCCGGAACAGGTCGTAGAAGTAGTGCATTGACGCCGGGTTGTCATCGAACTCATCGATGAGTTTGTTCAGCATCACCTCCGCCTCGCGCGCCTGGCGGGTACGGTTGAACAGTGGGGTGTCAGGGTTTGCTGCCATCACGGGGGGCTCCTTGGTTCATGCGTTTGAGGAAGCCGTCCTCAGTGGCCTCGAAGATGTTGATGCGGGCAAACTCAACCTTGAGCGCCCCCGGCTCGGGACAGGCGGCGACGCACTTCAGGCACAAGGTGCAGTCGTCGGTCATGATCTCCGTGCGTTCAATGTCATCGGCGATGGCGCGGATCTCCATATCGCAGACGTTGAAGCAGTTACCGCACTTGGTGCACTTGGCACCCTCTTTTTTGAGTTTGAGCAGGGCGGGTTTGGCGATGAGATAGTGCAGGGCGCTCATGGGGCAGAAGAAGCAGAAGAAGCGCTTCTTGAAGAAGGACCCGGCGATAAAGAGTCCGGCGATAAACATCCCACCGCCGGTCAGGAGGGTGGTGCCGACGCTGGAGAAGTCCACCGTGAGCTGCTCCGGATCCCCGGTGAAGAGGGGCAGGATCACCCGGCCGGGGCAGATCTGGCAGAACGGCGCCCCCCAGTCATGGGACCAGAATCCCCCACCGATACCGAGCGGGATCAGGAGCAGCAGGGCCAGCAGCACAAACTTCACCCACGACAGCCGGTTGAAGGTGCGTTCTCCATAGAGGGAGTAGCGGATGCCTAGGCGCTTGCGGATGGCGGTAAGCCAATCCTGCAAGGTGCCGAGCGGACAGATGAAACCGCACCAGCCCTTGTTGAGGACAATGAACCAGAGGAGAAAGGTGGCGAAGCCGGTTAGCAGACCGATACCGGCGAAGCTGAACAGCTGCGTCCAGGGGCGTGCCAACTGATGTTGGAGAGGCAGCAGGTAACAGACACCTGCTCGCCCTTCACGGTTGTAGCCACAGGAGAAGATCGGCAACTGGCTACCCAGATCCAGCGCCAGGTAACCGCCATAGACCAGGAGAACGAAGGCCGTCAGCTGGACCCAGAAACGGAACCGTTGCAGATCGATGCGATCCACCCAGCGTGCGGACCTAATCATCGAAGTGTACCTCCTGGTAGGGGCGAGTCCGCCGCTGCCGGAACCACCCGATCGCCGAGCCACTGAAGAGCAGTCCGAGAACGCCGAGCATGAGGCCATTGGAGTAGGACTCATAGTCGGCCACGCCTGGGTAGTAGGCGCCCGCCAGGGAGGCGGTATAGCGGGTGGTGTCGTAGTGCGCTCCCTGCGCCTCACCCGCCTCTGGGCGGGTGAGGCGCACCGTTGCCAGGAAGGTCTCGCGGTGACGTTTGTCGAACAGCTGCCAGGAGTCCGGGTAGTAGTCGCGGATCACGCTGAAGGTGGCACGGCCATCCGCCCCGCTGGGCAGCGTGCTGCTCCAGCCCTGACCGGAGGTGAAGGTGACCTGCACCTCCGGCACCGGCTGACCGTTGTGCAGCACCTGGAAGGTGATAGGGTCACCGTAGTTGATACGGGTGAAGAGCCCCTCATCTGCCCCACGTTCGCGCACGATCTCCAGCGGCACGCGCGAGTCCAGTTTGGGTGCCAGCACGGCCGGATCGATCTTCGCGCCGTGCCCCATACCGCTATAGGGCACCTCGGCCTTGGCTATCTGGACGGCGAGCACCCCCCCTTCTAGCGAGCGACGGATGAAGTGGACGCTGTAGTAGCCCAGTTCGGGGGTTGGAAAGCGGACCCTGTAGGGTCCCTCTTGCGACTCGGCCGCTAGTTCCGAGGCGCTGCCGTCCGGGGCGAGCAGCAGCGTCGCCTCCCCACCGCTGGCCGGTCGAGCCGTTTGGGGATTACCACCCTGGCGCAACCAGACCTGCTTCGTCGGGGTGCGATCTCCACTGTCGTTGGCCATAGAGGCCCCTGTTCCCTGGGGCCGGCCGCCCTGGTTTTGGCCCTGTGCTTCGCCGTGACTCTTGCCACTGTCCCCGCCATAGCCGCTGCGGGAGCTGTCGCGCTGGGGTGGGGTATCGGTTAGCCACAGGGTGGCCGCCCTGGTGCTCAAAGCGGTGTGCTCGGACCGAGCGCCGCCCGCTACGGTGGCGTGCTCTCGCCAGCCCACCCGGCGCGCATCCTGGAGCGGCTGTGTGGCGGGGAGGGGCGCTGTGCCAGCGGTTGCCGGAGTCGGTGAAGACTCCGCCCGCAGGGGCGCGGCCGCCTCGGCCACCACCGCGCTACTCCACGAGAATGCCGCCACCACCGGTAGCCAATAGGGCCTCATATCCGCATCCTCAAAAGTTGTACGTAACGCCGGCGCGGAGCGTCAACGGGGTATAGCCCGCCGTGTAGGAGTTCCGCACACCGGCATCGGTGGAACCCACCCGCTCTGCATATTTGGTGTTGAACAGATTGAGTGCCTGTAGTGAGAACGCCCACTGCTTGCCGGTATAGTTGGCCCGCAGGTGGTAGAGGTCCGGGCGATCGTAGCTGTCGGTCAGGGCCTGGTTGGTGTAGTAGGAGTCGATATGGTCCATCTCCAGCTCCACCCGCCAGCCGGCAGCGGGTTTGACCATCGCCCGCACGTTGAAGTGGTTGCGCGGGGTGTAGTAGCGCCGGTGGCCAGAGTAGTCGTTACTGCCAGATACATAGTCGTCGTATTGGTAGTTGGCGTAGGTGTGGGACAGGCCGATATCTAGGTAAGACGTGACGGGGTAGGCCAGCGCTGTCTCAAATCCACTGGCATGGGCACTGGCCGCATTGACATACCGGCTGTAGCAAAGCGCCTCTGCGCCGCACAGCTCCGATACGATCAGATTGCGAAAGTCGGTCTCGTAGTAACCAATGTCATATTGCAGGCCGCTGGCGAAGCTGCCGCGCACCCCCAGCTCCCGCGTGATGGAATCTTCGGGCTCAAGATTCATGTTGGTCGGGACGTAGCGCTGAGACTCGGCGGCGGCATGGGTGGCCGGGGTCGGCGTACCGGACCCAATGAGGGTACTGACGCCGGGGCCCATGAAACCTTCGGCGACGTTGAGCCAGATCAGATGGTGGTCGTTGAACTCGTAAACGGCACCAAACTTCTCTACCTGACGGCTGTACTCCTTGCTGCCGTCCCGGTAGTCACGCAGCTGATCGTCGATCTGGTATTCGATGTTGTCCCAGCGGACACCCGCGGTCAGCCGAAGCCGTTTGAGCGGCGACACCTCATACTGGAGAAAGGGGCTGCGATGGCTCTCTTGCGCGATGGAGTTGCCGGTCATGGTGCCGCGAATGAACTGGAAGCTCCCCTGGCTCAGGTTTTGGTAGTTCCAGGTATGGCTATCCGTCTCCATCAGATCCACGCCCCCGGTCACCGCCCCCTGACCGGTTTCGAACAGCTGCCGGTACATGACCTGGAGGTTATCCTCCGTCGCCTTGTTGTCATTGATCGAGCCGGTCACGGAGGTCTTGGCGGTTGAGTCGGTCAGGCGTCGCTGGGCGTAGAGATTCAGCTCCCCCATCTCGCCGAATAGGCGGCGGTAGTGCAGTGAAGGGGTCACGTATTGAATGTCTGTCCTGAAGAATGAGCCCGGTTGGGCCTGTTGCCAGTCCTGATCAAACTCGGCCTCGGTCAACTTGCCGGGGTCCTGATAGTCGTCGTGGATATACTCCAGTCGGACCTTCACCACAGATGCCGCATCCGGCCGGAACTGCCATTTGGTGCTGAAGGACTCCTTGGTCTCGGCGCTGTGCTCTCGCCAACCGTCATGGTCGAGATAGTTGGCATTGAGGAAATAGCCGATCCCATCCGTGACGGGTGCTCCGGCGGTCACGCCGGCCCGATAGCCGCCATCGCTGAATGCCTCCGTGCTCACCTGATACTCCGGTTGGCGCGGTGGATCGCGGGTGATGACGTTGATGGTCCCGCCGATGGCATTGCTACCGCTGAGCACCGAGCCAGGTCCGCGGATGATCTCGATGCGTTCGATGTCGCCGGCATTCATCTGGTCAATGAAGGTGTAGGTACCGGTATTTCGGGCGCGCATACCATCGATGCGATTCTCGGTGTAGTTCTTTGCTCCATCGGTAAAGCGAAGATTGCGGCTCATACTGACACCCGGCACCCGGGGCAGCAGATCGTGAAATGAGTCGATGAAGCGCACCGTCTCCAGCTCTTCAGGCCCGACCACGGTACCCGCTAGGGGGGTATATGGGGTCAGCTTGCCCAGCTCGGTTCGATACGGTACCTCTGCCATTTCTGCACTCACCTGACTCGCCGTGGTGGTGACTATTGGCATGACCTGTTCGGGCGTCTCTTGAGCTGTTGCTTCGGTGGCGGTGGTCGTCTCCGCTGCCCTCTCTTCTTCTTGTTCTGATTGCACGGCTTCGGCCATTCCGTGGGTGAGGCAGGCGGCAACGGCAATGGCGAGATGTGGCTTTCGAATCTTCATGTATGGACCGTTCTCCCGGTTGTTATGGAGCGGGTGGCTGGGGCGACGGATCCGTTACAAAGGCGATGCGCATGAGCCCCACCCCTTGGGCGAGGGCCATGATTCTGGTGATGGCCTCATAACGGGTGTCACGATCGGCGCGCAGGCGAAGCTCGGGGATCGGGCGAGCCTGCGCGGCAGATTGGAAACGCGCCTCCATGGCATCCAAGGTGATCGGTGTATCGTCCAGATAGAGTTGGCCCGCGGCATCCAGCGCCACGTGGAGCAGCTCCGGTTTCTCCTCCATTTCGCTGGCGCTGACCTTGGGTAGGTCGATGGGCACCGACTGGGTGAAGAGGGGCGCGGTGATGATGAAGATCACCAGCAGCACCAACATCACATCCACCAGCGGCGTGGTATTTATATCGGCCATGGGCTGGCCGGGGCCCTGCTCAAAACCACCGAAGGACATCTCAGGCCGCCTTAGCGAGGGACGCGCGGGCGCCGGTGGTCAAATAGGCGTGCAGGTCGTGGGCGAAGCCATCCAGGTAGGCCAGGGTGAGGCGATTGCCACGGTTCAGTGCGTTGTAGGCGAGCACGGCGGGGATGGCGACGAAGAGGCCGGCGGCGGTCATGATGAGCGCCTCGCCGACCGGACCGGCGACCTTGCCGAGGACCACTTGGGTCGCCTCCGATAGGCCAACCAAGGCGTGATAGATGCCCCAGACCGTGCCGAACAGACCGATGAACGGGGCGGTGGATCCGATGGAGGCGAGCAGGGTGAGGCCCGACTCCAGATGGGCGTGGCAATGGGTGATGTGGTTGCGTAGGGCTCGGGTGATGGCCTCGCTCATGGAGACCCCCGCGCCGATGCCGACGGAGTGCCGGTGGTGATCGGCGACATGGGCCACTACCTCGGCCATGTTGGCGAAAAGCCCGGTGCGATCCTTGGCGCGGATAGCCGTCACCGCCGTCTCAAGGTCATCTGCCGACCAGAAGGCCGCGAGGGCCTGTTCAACGCGGCGGCGTTGGCGCAGCTGACCAAATAGGCGGCGGATGATGACGCCCCAACTCAGTAGTGACATCAACAGCAACAGGATCGCCACGGTGCGGCCGATCCAGTCGCTCTGTCCCACAAAATGTTCGATACCCATGGGGAGCGCTCCCGATTAGGAAAGTGAAAAGACGATGGGGACCACCACCCAGGAGGTCACGGGAGTGGTGCCGCGGCGAGCGGGGACGAAGCGCCAGCGCATAACGGTATCGAGTGCCGACTGATCAAGACGGGGAAAACCAGAACTGCGCTTCAGCTCCACCTTGAGGGGTTGGCCGCCGGGTCCTACCCGTACGTGCAGATGCACGATCCCCTCCTCGCCGAGTCGCCGGGAGGCCAGGGGGTAGGGCGGTTTGGGATTGGCGAGGTAGTCGGCATCGAAGCGTGCCTCCACCACCGGCTCCGGGGTGACCTTGGATGGCGTGACTGGAGCCGGTGGTGCAACGACGGGTGTCGCCACCTGCACAGGGTGTGGTGCCATGGACGTGGTGGAGTGCGGCTTCTTGGGAAGTGGTCGCGTCCGCACCTTTGCCGGGGGGGGCGGCTGGGGTGCTGGGGCGGGTGCCGGCTGCGGTGCGCTGATCGGGGGCGGCTCTGGTCGTAGCGGTTCCGCTGCCGGCTGCGGCTGCGGTTCGGTCGGCGGCGGTCGCTTCCCCTGGATCAAGGCGACCTGTAGAGGAACGGCTGCCGCCGGTGGTTTGCGGATCTCCGATGGAGTGGCCAGCATGACCGCCACCGCTGCACCGTGCAGGAGCGCGGCTAGACTCAGGGCGGCGACGTGCTCGGCACGGGCGTCTGATCGGCGGTCAAAGCGGTAGTAACAGGCCATGTCCTGGTGGTGAGTCGAAGCGTAGACCGGCGCGACGGTACCTGAACTGGTGATGCTTGAGGATGTGGCATATTGCCGCTGCGACACTTTGTCGCAGCGGGCTGCGGCCAGAACGGCGCCTGAGTATCCCGCGTAGAGAGCGCCAACAGAGGCGCTTGCTGCAATCTCTTCCATGCAGCAATGGGGGGCGCTGGGATTGGCCGCGACGCAGCTGAAGTATCCGCTGGACGTTGCGCGCCCAGCGGCTAGTTCATGACTGGATTAGAAGCGGGAGGGGTGGGGCGAGCGGGGTGGTGCTGCACAATCTCGCGCCTCTTTTTTGAGGCCGGCGGCGCCGGACGCGGGATCTGCATCAGTGCGGGGCGCTGATAATTTGGTTCCACTGCGGCCGTCGATCTCCCTCCGAGGCGCGGGCAGTGAAGGCGGTGTCCCACACAGCAGTCGTCGGCTGTTATGTCATATCCCGCAAGACGTGTGCAAATGCCGCAGTGTGGCCTACGTGAGGGCTGCGCTTAGCGTCATGCCGGTGGTGGCCAAGAGAGTGGCAACGCACGGCGCAGCCGCTGTGCACTTATTCGCTAGGGGGGCGCTTGGCCAGCTTGCGTTGCAGGGTGCGGCGGTGCATCTTGAGCGCCCTCGCCGTGGCAGCGATGTTGCCATCGTTCTCCCTCAAGACATGTTGGATGTACTCCCACTCCAAGCGGGGGACCGACATATATTGGTTCGGCGGCGCCTCTGTGGCTGCGGATTTTTGAACGGAGAGTGCGTCGATAATGGCTTTTACATCCATCGTATTGGCGCGATTGCAGCAAGCCTCCACCCCAATCGCCCAGCTTACGGTAGGTGTCTGGGGATCACTGGCGAGGAGGGGGGGATTGACACATCGGCAGCCACTTAGCAGCGGCTGGATCAGCTCCAACTCGGCGATACCCGCTAAGTCGGGATAGTGGACAAACCTTCCAGAAGCGAAGGCCACCGTTCTACCGGGCGTGCCATGGTAGCCTTCAACGCCGTCGATGGAGGGAAGTGAGAGGTAAGTTGTCATCGGTTCAGTACATCCGAATCTGAGGGGCGCCGGAGGAGTGAATCAGCACCATCCTGTGTCACGTGTCACCATCTCTCAGCAAAAAGGAGGCCAAATACCTGGACACCCATCAGTAGGTTTTCCAATGGGCCACTTGAAATGATGAGAAGGCTCTTCTCAGGGAAACTGGGGAGGGATTGGAGGAAAGCGGAAGGTGGCCGATGCTGGAATTGGCGCCGTTCTCCACCGAGTCCAGCGCATCATTGAAGAAGCACCCCATTTCATGATCAAATGGGCGCACGGGCAAGATGAATCTTACGGACACCGAGCGTGCTCACCTTCTGGCACTGACTCGCCGCCACAATGGGCGCGCAGCGGACGTACGGCGGGCCAGGCCGATCCCCATGCTGGAAGATGGGAAATCGCGTGACGCGATCATGAGCCGCCCTGGGTGCGACTCGCGGTTCATTGCGCGATGGTCCAAGCGCTTCCTCAGGGAGCGGCTGGCCGGAATGTACGCGCGCCATCGAGGTCGGGCGCCGAAACACCCGCCCGCCAAACTGGAAGCGCGCGTGCTGAACTACACGCTGAAGCGCAAGCCGAGAGACGGGTCAACGCACTGGGGCAGCTACAAACTGGCTGCGGAACTTGGGGATGTGTTGAGTTCGACCGTGCAACGCATCTGGCGCAGACATAACTTGCGTCCGCACCAACTCGAACGCCACAGGGTTTCCAACGCCCCTGACTTTGAGGCCAAGGCGGCGGACGTGATCGGCCTGTACCTGAATCCGCCCGCACATGCGGTCGTGTTCTGCAACGCAACGGTACCTTGAGCCTGTTCGCTGCATTGAATACCGCCACGGGTGAGGTGCTCGGCAAGACCGCAATGCGACATACTGGTGAGCCGTTCGTCGCGTTCCTCACCGACGTCGTGGCCAGCCAGCCCAAAGGCCGTGAGATCCACGTCATCTGTGACAATGTAAGTAGCCACAAGACCCAGCTCGTTGGAACGGTGGTGCCGGGGTGGGGATTGTCGGGTTACGCTCCGATCACCCGACCACCATCATCATCGCCATAGCGGGAGATCCTATGGGACGGGTTGTTGATGTAGGTCGGCGTTAGCGCAGCGTAACCCGACAACCCTCCGCAGGAGCACAACCACATTCCACTGAGGCTGTTAGTTTTGCCAGAGATGGGGATTCCGCTGCTGCGTTTAGAACGGTGGTGCCGGAGTGGGGATTGTCGGGTTACGCTCCGCTCACCCGACCACCATCATCATCATCGCCATAGCGGGATATCCTATGGAACGAGTTGTTGATGTAGGTCGGCGTTAGCGCAGCGTAACCCGACAACCCTCCGCAGGAGCACAACAACATTCCACTGAGGCTGTTGGTTTGCCAGAGGTAGGGATTCCGCTGCTACGTTTAGAACGGTGGTGCCGGGGTGGGGATTGTCGGGTTACGCTCCGCTCACCCGACCTCGTTGGACAGCCTCCACTTTGAGGCGCTCACCCAAGTGCCATGACAGGCTACCGACCACCGCACCTGCCAGATTTAGCCCTCCTCCGCCGAGGCAGCACCGCCTCGTGGCCGCCGGAAGTTCTCATCGTTCTGACAAAAAATCAGTGCATCGTAGAGCAGCCCCGGGATACGCATGATGTCGTCCGGATCCATGAGCACCACGGCGTCCCCTGCGCCAATCTCTAGCCCCGCCCGCTCCACCTCCTTACGGCGCTGTTCATCCATGCCGATATTGAAATTCAAGAGGGGTTGTTTGCGATTGGCATAGTAGCGCACTAGCCAGCGGTGGGCCTTACCTTTCAACAGAATGGCATAGTAGGTTTCGGTATCTTTCGCCACGATACTATCGGCCTCTACCCTCCCCTCCAGCAGCCGCCGGGTCACGGCAAGGAGTCGCCGTTCATCGGGGGTGGTGATGATCTTTGGATTGTTGGGATCCACCTCAAACAGATCATCGACCTCACTGGACTCGGGCGTGGCGCCCTCGTCAGCCGCCGGTTTGGCCTCACGTAGTGGCGATGGCTGGATATTGAGTCCACCGGCCACCATCTCCACCAAGGTTTCTGCCACAGCCCGCTTGATCAGTGGGGTAGTGGCCTCGATCACCTTGGCCGTCAACCGCAACTGGGGCGTCGCCTTACTGGCGACATAGCGGACAAAATCTTGATCGATATCTTTGAGTGAGGTCTCCACCACAGCCTTGAATTTGGAGAGATAGGTGAGGTTCTCCGCCACGGAGCGCACCCGATCAGTATCCAGCACCCCAAAGCGGAATTTTTCTAGCTCTTGGATATGGGACTCCTGGATCTCGGGAAACTGAATCACCAAGAAGGGGTCATCATCCATCACATTGTCGTGCTGTAGATCGGTGAAGAAACGCCACTCTTGACCATTCGTAATGGCACATACCCGCACCCCAGGGGTGGCGTTGAAATAGCGGGCCAATTGCGGGGCGTGATTAGAGAGATTTTCCTTATAACCCTTGGCCTCCACAAACATCACCGGCCTGCCCTCTGAAAAGAGGGCATAGTCAACCCGTTCGCCCTTTTTTACCCCAGGGAGATCGGCTTGATACTCCGCTCGCACCTTCAGTGGGTCGTAGGGGCTATAACCCAGGATGTCCAAGAGAGGAAGGATCAGCGCCTGTTTGGTGGTCTCTTCAGAGTCACAGTGCGGTCCGACGTTGGCAATGTGGTCGGCATGTTGTTTGAGGCGCTGGGCAAACGGTTCCATGCAAGGCTCCTTGGGATCAGAAAATACGCTCCTCGCCGGCAAATCCGGAGGCAATAGAACACGGGAGCGAACTTGCGGATAGTAGCGAATCTCCGGAGCGTAACAAGTAGAGAGAGGGAGCGAACCGATAAATCAGATCATATATTATCAACTTTACCCCTCCCCCTTGGCGGGCAAGCGGTGGGTATACCGACAGATCCAGGCCATGGTGATAGGCACATTACTTAGTTTATCGCCCTCCCCCCGTTTCAGCTCGCAACCCAACCCCTACCTCGCCCTCAATACCCCTTAGGGCCTCCCTGCCCCGAGTGGTATCGAAGGGAGATGAAGGTGCTACCCCTCTTTATGATGTAGGTCGGCGTTAGCGCAGCGTAACCCGACAACCCTCCGCAGGAGGACAACAACATTCCACTGAGGCTGTTGGTTTGCCAGAGGTGGGGATTCCGCTGCTACGTTTAGAACGGTGGTGCCGGGGTGGGGATTGTCGGGTTACGCTCCGCTAACCCGACCTACCATCATCATCATCGCCATAGCGGGATATCCTATGGGGCGGGTTGTTGATCTATCATCATCGTTGTGCCTGAGCGCGGTCCGTCAGCGTGTCTATCTCTGTTCGGCAGAGGCGTTCTGTCTCTTCCAGCAGGCGTTTGACTCGCGGTGCCAGGTACTCGACATCGCCCCAGAACACCACAAAGTCTTTGTGGTAGCGGGCGCCGATGTAGGCCCGGTCGAGCAGGGAGAAGCGCTCCTGCTCTTGTTCGGTGGTCTGCGGGAAGATGGCCTCGAAGACCGGCCCATACTCAGCCGCCTTCTCTCCCAACCAGGCCAGCAGGTGTTCGTGGGGGAGGTAGCGGGTGAAGACCAGCAGGATGGCCTTGTAGGCCGATTCCGCTGCTTGGTTGAGGTTGAAGACGGCACCGCGTAGATCCCCCTCGGCGTATCCCACTTCGTAAAAGCGGAAGAAGCTGGTGGCGCGGTCAAACCAATGGTCGAAATCGGCTTGGGCGATGCGCTGCTGCTCCAGGGCGGTCAGCAGCCGCGGCTCTGCCAACTGGTACTCCCCCGAGTCGTACAGCAGCCGCCCCTCGCGCTTGATGTCGAGGAAGAAGGAGCGGCCCTCGGCGAGCTGTTGGTTGAGATCGGTGATGTCGTGGACGATGGGGCGAACGTCGGCGGAGAAGCGGGTGGCGTTGGCGGCCTGGCGCAGCTGGCGACAGAATTTGGCGCTGGCCTGGGTGGGCTTCTCCACCACCACCAGAAAATCGTAATCAGAGGGGTGGCCGGACCGCGCCTCCGGGGCGAGGTCGGCCGCCTCGCGGTAGTCACCGCGGGCGTAACTGCCGAACAGGATCACCATCTCCACCGCCCCCTGGGCGCGCAGGATCCCGGCAATCGCCTCTAACTCCCGCTGCTTCGCCTCCGGCAGGTGGCTGAGATCGGTCTGCATCCGCCGATTCTCACGCTCCTGGGCCTTTGAATACCACATGACATCCCCCTCTCCCTGCCTCCCCAAGCCGGTGGTCATTGTAGGCGCACGGGAAGACCTGTGGCATCAGCTGGCAGAACCCATCTTCCAACGTCATCAGATCCGCTGCGGACACCCACTTCTGCCACCTCGGCCCGGCGCAAGTAGTCACCCACAGTGGAGGGGAATGCCTGGATGCTTTGGGCGGTAACCCGGGGACTCTGGCCTGTCCTGGTAGTCAGCCAGGGTGATCGATTTGCACCGGAACGAGTGAGCGGAATGAGCTGGAATACGCAATCCACCCTTTGGCAGCCAGCGTGCCTCTGTGTGAGCCTGGCGCGGGCCGGTGCGAAGACGACACCAGTTCCCGAGGATCACGCCTGCGGTCATGGGGTGGTCATCCCCCCATCGGCCGGTTGCCCCATGCCGAAGCCCTTGGCTATCCAGCCACAACGGCAAGCGAGTGGCGGCAGGATATGCCACCACCACGGATGATGGCGACGATGAGTTCACATGACGGGCTACCCCAATGAGGTGGCGGTGGTAGATGTGCTTGGGCGGAGGTCTGTTTAGGGGTGCCCGCGCCCATTAGCTCCATTCAGGGCCGGCGCTCATCCGCCACGCGGTTTCGCTACTCCCCCCTGGCATGGAACAATCCCCCCCAAAAAACCAGCCCACCGCCGCCAATTAAGGAGCCTCGCCCCCATGCCCGCCCCTTCGACCAATGTCGTCGTCGATGAGCAGAGCCGTACCGTCACCCTGCAACAGGAGGTCTACACCCTCGGCGAGGGTCACTTCTGGAAGGGTTATCACCATGTGATCTACGCCACCACGCTCCACATCGGCCGCGGTTTCCGTAACCCTGGCTGCGATTTGACCCTCTACTGCGCGCAATTGGTGGTGGAACCGGGGGGCGCCGAGCTTGATCTCAGCGGCGAGGCGGGACAGAGCCACGCCCCCGGCGGCGCCCGCCACGCCCTCGGCTACCGCGACGGCACCCGCAACGGCGAGGATGGCGGCAGCGGCGCGGACGGCGGCGACGGTGGGTGTGGCGGTCATCTCACCCTACTGGTCGGCCGCGCCCGCGGCGGCCCGCTGGTGCTGAAGAGCCGCGGCGGCGACGGCGGCCGTGCCCAGGACGGTGGCAACGGCAAGGATGGGGCGCAGCCGGCGGAGCGGGCCAAGCCCCCAACGCCGAAGAAGGTCAAGGCCGGGCACGACTGGAATCCAACCGGCAGCCGCGGCACCAAGGGGACGGTGTACGAGTGGGACGAGAGCGCCCGCACCATCGGCGAACAGCGCACCTGGGAGGCCCTCGTCGGCAAGCTATTGGTGACGCCCGCCGCCGCCGTCGGGCTGGATGGGGGCAACGGCGGGAACGCCGGCTTGGCCGGACGGCCCGGGGAGGGCGGTCGCGGCGGCCGCCTGCACCTGGCAGCGCAGGGTAGCGCCCCCAGTGTGGCGCGCCACGAGATCGATGGTGGCAACCCCGGTGCGGTGGCGCGCCACGGCGAGCCGGGCAAGGCCGCCGCCGCGGGCCTTGGGGCCAAGTATCTCTACTGGGCACACGCCGGGGCGGTGCAGATCGGTTGGTCCGCGTTTGATGAAGACCCGCGCTGGGACGAGCACTGGAACAGCCGCCACTCCAAGGCGTTCGCCCTGTTCAAGGTGGACCACTTCGCCGACCTTAACGTGGACGACCACTACATCGAGCACCACGACGGTGAAAAAAAGTTGCGCCTGCGCGCCAGCCCCGGCAGGGCCGGCAAGGCGGGCGGATATGGCCCCGCGGCTTCCCCCCAGGCCCCGGCGGTGTCCAGCGCGCTGGCCGGGGCCGCGGGCAGTTTCACCCGTGAGCGGCTCGACCCCAGCGGCAGCGCCTTCCGCGAGATCCCGCTCGCCTACCTGCGCCTCCTTCAGCGCAGCGCCGCAAGCGCCCCCTTGAACGGCGAGCGTGAGAGCGCCGCCGATAGCCTGCGCTGGCTACTGCTGCTTACCACCGCCCATCGCAACGGCAGCGATGAGCGCGCCCGGCTCTACCTTGAGGCCGAGAGTGCGCTGCTCACCCTCAACCGCGAGGCCGACCGCCCCAGCGAGCCGCCCCACTGCATCTACACCGACATCGAGCGCTACGCCGACTTCGTGGAGCAGCAGCTCGGCCACATCAGCCGCCGCGAGGCGCACCTCGCCGCCTACCGCAGGGCCACCGACCAGCAGCAGGTGGAGCGCACCACCCTGGAGAGTGCCATCGCCGAACTGCGCAGCCAGCTGGAGCACCTCGCGGGCTCCCCCGCCACCCCCGGCAGCATCGCCTACTTCATCGAACGTGAGCGGCAGATCAAGGCGGGCATTGGCGAGCTCGATCTCCAGGTGCTCGACTACGCCGACGCCCTCGGCCAGATGCCGGGCCAGCTACAGGAGGAGGTCGATGCGAAACTGCGGGCGCAGTCGCAGGTGACGCTGTGGGAGGTACTCCAGTTCGTCGGCATGGCGGCGGGGGTGGCGGTGAACTTCGCCAGCGCCATCGGCAGCATCTCCACCCTCCTCACCAAGGTGAAGGAGTTCTACCAAGAGGCGCTCGACCTCACCACCTGGGGCGAGATCTTCAAAGAGGGGGTGTGGAACCGGGAGTTCACCGATATGAAAACGGACTTGGGCACCCTGCTCGACACCAAGGAGTGGCAGGGGGCCAGCAAGGAGACCAAGGCCTTCATCGCCAGCGCGTCTGACTTCTGGGGCAAGGTGGAGGCCTATCAGGCGCTATCCAACAGATCGAAGACGGTGGATTTTCAGCTGGACCGGCTGGATGTACAGGCGAGCGTGCTCATCTTCGACACCGCCAAACTCAATCTCAAGAAGCAGCGCAACGCCTTCGAGGCGTTCATCCTCGCCTACCTGGAAGAGTACAAGATGGCGCGGGAGTGGAAACACCTATTCGCCGACTACTTCGATAGCGCCGACACCCGCTTCGATCTCCTCGCCCACTTGGCGCAGGCACAGGCGCAGCGGCGGGAACTGCTCTATCAGCAGGGCGTGGCCAGCCGCAACCTGGAGCTGCTGGAGGCGCGCCTCAACCGGCTCGCCGCCGATCCAGACGGCTTCTTCGCCGACGACGTGCGCGGGAGCCTGGAGGCCAACCTCAACCTCGCCCTCGGCCAGGGGCTCGCCCGCATCGCCGACGAGGCCCGCGCCTTCCGCCTCTGGACCCTGGAGGAGCCGACCCTGCCGCGCGTACCAGCCAACCTCACCGCCGAACGGCTGCGCTCAGAACTGCACGAACCGCTGTGGGAGCGGATCAAAGACCGCCTCTCCAGCGGCCGCCCCCCCGCCTTCCGCGATCTCTCCGCCAACCCACACCTCTGGCACCGCGAGCACCACCCCGAACTGTTCGACCGGCTCGCCCGCACCGGCCGCGTCAACCTAGAGGTGACGCTGGATCCAGACTCCAACCTCTGGTTCGAGCGGCTGGTGGAGGCGCGGGCCTTCCTGCGCGGGGCCAAGGCCACCGCCGGCTCGGACTTCTACTGCGTGTTGCGCCACAACGGCATCTCCCAATTCGCCCGCGCCGACGGCAGCCTAGTCACCGGCCACCAGCCGCCGCGGGCCGTGGAGTTCTCCTACCGATTGGTGAACGGCGAACCGGACTACCACCACAGCGGCGCCATCGAAGGGGTATTCGACGAGCGCAGCGGCCAGAGCCGCATCCGCTACAGCCCCTACACCACCTGGGAACTCCGCCTCATCCCCGACTACCGCCAAGACCGCCACGCCCCCATCCTCAACCAAGGGCTCGACCTCAGCGGCGTAGAGGCGATCGAACTGCGGTTTGCGGTCTACTTCAACAGCCGCCACGTGCTACGGCGGACGTTAACGGGGGGTGCGATGCCGTTGGGGATGGGGTGAAGTAGGCCAGGGCGGCACCGATGAGCCCCTGGGGGCGATTGGCCCCCTGGGCAGGCAGTGGAGAGTGGGAGGCGCCGGATAACCTCGCAGCCGGGCGGGCTCCAGCAAGCGGCGGCGTTTGGCCCGGCCCGCCCCTCATCGAGCGGGTTGGTCAAGGAGAGGGAGGAGGAAGTTGGCCACCCCCTGTCCCGACTGTCAGAGTGCAGCGCGGCATCCCAAAGCGGTTAAAATCCCCCTTTGGCCCAGCAGCACGAACAGGGCCCCGCCCAGACTAGTGACCCATAGCCCATGCCCCTCACCCTCAACCAATTAGAACGCCACCTCTTCCGCGCCGCGGACATCCTCCGGGGCAAGATGGACGCCTCAGAGTTCAAGGAGTACATCTTCGGGATGCTCTTCCTGAAGCGCTGCTCGGATGTGTTTCAGGAACGTTTTGACCAGGTGGTGGCGGACCAGATGGCCCGTGGCGAGGGCAATGCCTCGGCCAACCAGATCGCCAACATGAAGAGCTGGCACCGGGAGACCTTCTACGTCCCCGAGCACTCCCGCTGGGACTACCTCCTCAACGAGGCCCACCACAACGTGGGCGACCACCTCAACAAGGCCCTCGCAGGGCTGGAAGGGGAGAACGCCAGCCTGGCGGGGGTGCTGGAACACATCGACTTCACCCGCAAGGTGGGTGCCGCCAAGCTGCCGGATAAGAAGCTGCGGGAGCTGATCGTCCATTTTGGCAGCTACCGCCTGCGCAACGGCGACTTCGAGTTCCCGGACCTGCTGGGCGCCGCTTACGAGTACCTCATCCGCGACTTCGCCGACTCCGCCGGCAAGAAGGGGGGCGAGTTCTACACCCCCCGCCCGGTGGTGCGCATGATGGTGCGGCTGGTGAAACCGCAGGAGAGCCACCGCGTCTACGACCCCTGCTGCGGCTCCGGCGGTATGCTCATCCTCTCCAAGGAGTACGTGGAGGAGCAGGGCCACAACCCGCGCCTGCTGGGGCTCTACGGCCAGGAGGCGGCCGGCTCGGTCTGGTCCATCGCCAAGATGAACATGCTGCTCCACGGCATCCCCAATGCCGACCTGCACAACGATGACGTCCTCGGCGAGCCGCGCCACATCGAGGGTGGCGAGCTGATCCGATTCGACCGCATCCTCACCAATCCCCCCTTCTCCATCGCCTACGGCCCTTCAGACCGGGAGAGCCAGAAGGATTGGCAGCCCCGCTTCCCCGAGCGCTTCCGCTACGGCGCCGTCCCCCTCGGCGCCAAGAAGGCGGATCTCATGTTCCTCCAGCACATGGTGGCGGTGCTGAAGGCGGACGGCATGCTCGCCAGCGTCATGCCCCACGGCGTGCTGTTCCGCGGTGGGGACGAGCGGAGGATCCGCGCCGGCATGATCCGGGACGACCTCATCGAGGCGGTGATCGGCCTCGCCCCCAATCTGTTCTACGGCACCGGCATCCCCGCCGCCATCCTGGTGCTGCGGGCCAAGGGGGCCAAGCCCGCCGAGCGCAAAGGCAAGGTGCTGTTCATCAATGCCGACCGGGAGTTCTACGAGGGACGCGCCCAGAACTACCTGCTGCCGGAGCACATCGAGAAGATCGTCAGCACCTTCGATAACTTCGCCGAGGTGTCCGGCTTCTCCGCGCTGGTCTCCAACGAGACCCTGGCGGAGAACGACTACAACCTCAACATCCGCCGCTACGCCGACAACGCCCCGCCGCCGGAGCCGCAGGACGTGCGCGCCCACCTGCAGGGGGGCGTGCCGGTGCAGGAGATCCGCGCCAAACGGCCGCTGTTCGACGCCCTCGGCCTCGACCCCATGGCGCTGTTCACCCCGCGCCCGGAGGAGCCCGACTACGTTGACTTCCGCCCGGACCTCACCGCCAAAGCGACGCTGAAGGCGGCCATCGAAGAGAACGCCGGCCTGAAGGCGAAGGCGGCGGCCCTGGAGACCGCCTTCCAGCAGTGGTGGGCCGCCCACGGCCACAGCATCACCGCTTTGGCCCACACCCAGGTGGGCAACGGCAGCCGCCTCAGCCAACTGCGGGAGGAGCTGCTGGAGAGCTTCCGCGCAGCGCTGGAGCCGGTGGCGATGCTGGACCCCTTCGCCGTGCGCGGCATCATCGCCGGCTTCTGGGAGCAGGGCAAAAACGACTTCCGCGCCCTCCAGGCGAGAGGCGCCCACGGCGTCATCGACGCCTGGCGCACCAGCATCCTCACCGCCCTGGAGGACCCGCAGGACAAATCCAACCCCCTCGACCACAAGCTGGTGGCGTTCCTGCTGAGTGCGTTCGTCGCCGATCTGGAGCAGCTCCAGGCCCGCAAGGCGGAGCTGGACGGGCAGATCAAGGCGGCGGAGGCCAGTAGCGAAGAGGATGAGGAAGGCGACGGCAGCGCCGACGAGGCGGCCGAGGAGGGCCCGAGCGAGGAGGAGGTAAAGGCGTGGAAGAAGGAGCGCACCGCCGTCACCAAGCAGCTCAAGGCCAAGCAGGCCAACTTCGCTGCGCATTTGAACAAGGGGGTCGATGCCCTGGACGAGGCACAGGCGGCCGACCTGCTGCTCACCATCCTGCACGACGACATGGCCGCCATCCTGGCCCGCTACACCCGCGCCCAGCAGCAGCAGGTGATCGCGGCGTTTGAGGGCTGGTGGGACAAGTACCGCGTCACCCTGGCGGAGATCGAGGCGGAGCGGGACGCGGCGGCAGTGCAGTTGCGGGCGTTTTTGGGGGGGCTGGGGTATGTTTGAGCGCCAACCTCTGGCCTACCTCATCGAATATCAGAAGGGCGGGGGTACACCATCCCGAACAGACAATCTGCTGTGGGGTGGTGAAATTCCTTGGGCATCGGTGAAAGATTTTTCCGATGAATCCTTGGAACTCAGGCACACTGAAGAATACATTACCGAGGCCGGATTACGCGCTAGCACGTCAAACCTTATCCCAGCAGGTGTTCCCCTAGTATGTACCCGCATGGCGGTAGGACGAGCAGCTGTTGCCTTGATGTCAGTAGCGATAAACCAAGATGTACGGGCGCTTTATCCCAATCGAGATACTCACCCTGGCTACCTCTTGCGTCTGATTGCAAGCTTACAGCCAAGGGCAGAGGCACAGTCGGTGGGTTCAACAGTCAAGGGTATTCGGACGACTGACTATCTGGCTCTCGAAGTTCCAATTGCACCCTCTGATGAGCAACCCATCATTGCTCAAGTCCTCGATACCCTCGACACCCAAATCCGCCAAACCGAGGCGCTGATCGCCAAGCTGGAGCGCATCAAGCAGGGCCTGCTCACCGACCTGCTCACCCGCGGCATCGACCAAAACGGCCAACTCCGCCCCACCCCCGACCAGGCCCCGCACCTTTACAAAGAGTCGCCCTTGGGGCGGATCCCGAGAGAGTGGGAGGTGTGCTCGTTAGCAGAAGTGCTGGATGGCATTGACGCAGGGAAAAGTCCGAGTTGCCAAGATATCCCAGCCACGGGTGATCAGTGGGGTGTTCTTAAGGTGGGTGCTGTGCATCCCGAAGGTCTACGCCCATTCGAAAACAAAGTGGTCGACGACACACGGCTCAGGAAGGATGCTTATCTCGTGAGGGACGGCGACTTATTAATCTCTCGTGCGAATACGTCCGAACTGGTAGGACTTGTTTGTCTCGTTGATAACGTTCCGAAGAATTTGATGCTGTCGGATAAGACATTGCGACTGAAGGTAGACGAGTTGCGGATGTCTGTTCGCTTTCTGTTCTTGCAACTTCAAATGTCCGCTTCGCGCCGGCAGATCGAAATGGCGGCGACAGGTACCAGCGGAAGCATGAAGAATATTAGCCAATCCAATATCCTGCGGCTGCTCATCCCATGTCCTCCGCTGACAGAACAACAGGCGATTGCATCAAAATCGGCAGACTTGGATAAGCGGCTAGTCACAGAAAGGGCTGCGTGTCAGCAGATGGAGAAGATAAAGGCTGGCCTCACAGACGATCTCCTCACCGGCCGCGTCCGCGTCACCCTCCTGTTGGATACCGCCGAGTCGGCGACATAGAAAAGACGGTCAAGAAAGGAGTCCCAATGTCAGGTCCGAAACTGAAGCTTGCGGATAAGGTGACCTGTTTCCTGAAGGAGCGGCCCGAAGAGAAATTTACCGCACGCGAGATTGCCGCTTGGATTTGCACGAACTACCCGGAAGCTTGCGAGGCCAAGAAGGCACGTAGCGACAACTTGGATAGTGATAACGCGCTGCTCAACCAAATTGTCGCCGAGATCGGCGCCAATCGCCCCGCCATCCAGAAGCGCACCCCACAGATCAAGACGACGGAAGAGCGACCGCGCAAGTACTACTACACCGCCAAGAGCGACTTTCAGGAGATTGAGGCAGTAGAGCATGTTGAAGAGGCGTTAGGCGCGGCAATCGCCGTCTCCGGTGAACAGGCCACCGCTACGGTGGGCAAACCACACAAATTCTCCGAACATGACCTCTACCCGCTACTCTCACAGTTTCTCTGGGTAGAGTTCATGATCTACTCCCGCCGCATCGATGAGAAGCGCGGCTCCAACCGCCGCGGCCCCAACGGCAACAAGTGGCTCTATCCGGATGTGGTAGGTATGGAGAACCTGAGCGCTGACTGGCACCGCGAGGTGAAGAGCTGCGTCGCCCAATACTCCGATAAGCAGACCAAACTTTGGTCCTTCGAGGTGAAGCTGCTCCTCAACCGATCCAACGTGCGGGAGTGCTTTTTCCAGGCGGTGTCCAACTCTTCCTGGGCCAACTATGGCTATCTGGTAGCCGCCGACCTGGAAGGGGGGCGCGGGGAGACCTTGAGGGAGTTGCGCATGCTCGCCGCCGCCCACGGCATCGGCCTCATCCGCCTCAATGCGGAGAACCCGGCAGAAAGCGAGATCCTGGTGCCGGCCCGCGAACGCACCGAGATCGATTGGGACACCGCCAACCGGCTCGCCACCGAGAATCCCGACTTCCTCGACTACGTGAAGCTGGTACGCCAGTTCTACCAGACGGGAGATCCGCGGCCCGGGGATTGGGACCTGCCCGAGACCGAGTCGGATTGAACGCCGTTAGGTATACGAACGAGAACGACCATGCCAGGACCGGAATACCAGGACGTAGAACTGCCCTTCATTCAGCAGCTGCAAGGCATGGGCTGGGCGTACATCGAGGGAGCACTGGACGACCCCGCTGCCACTGGACGGGACAGCTTCGCGGATGTGATCCAGACGGCCGTGCTGAGGGAGCAGCTCCACCGCATCAACCTGCGTGATGGCCAGCCCTGGCTGGACGAGGAGCGCCTCTCCCAGGCGGTGAACGCCCTGGTCCGCACCCCCGCCGCCAGGCTGATGGAGGCCAACCAGGCCGCCACCGAACTGCTGCTGTTGGGGATCTCGGTGGAGGGTCTGCCAGGCTGGGACGGTGGGCGTAACCAGACCCTCCACTACATCGACTGGGCCACCCCCGAGAACAACCGCTTCACCGTTATCAACCAGTACAAGGTGAAGTGCCCGCCGGGGCACGACGGCGCCAAGGGCCACATCATTCCAGACCTGGTGCTGCTGGTGAACGGCATCCCGTTGGTGGTGGCGGAGTGCAAGAGCCGCACGCTGCCGGAGGGGATCGCCGATGCAGTCGACCAGCTGCGTCGTTACACCAATCAGCGCATCGCCGCCGGCGAGGTGGAGCAGAATGAGGGCGCGCCGGTCCTGTTCCACACCAACCAGCTCCTCGTGGTCACCAACTTCGATGACGCCCGCATCGGCACCATCGGCGCGGAGTTCGACCACTTCCTCCATTGGAAGACGGTGGAGCCGCGCACCGAGGCGGAGGTGGCGCAGCTGCTGGGGCGGGAAACCCTCTCCAGCCAGGAGCGCCTCATCGCCGGCCTGTTCGACAAGGCCAACCTGCTGGATATCGTCCGCCACTACACCCTGTTCCCCATCCTCAACGGCCGCACCATCAAGCTGGTCTGCCGCTACCAGCAGTTCCGCGCCGTTACTAAGGCGATCGCCCGCCTCAAAACCGGCCAGACCCGCCTGGAGGATGGCGAACACGACCGCCGCGGCGGCCTCATCTGGCACACCCAGGGCAGCGGCAAGAGCCTCACCATGGTCTTCCTGGTGCGCAAGATGCGTACCGACCCGCTTCTGCGACGCTTCAAGGTGGTGGTGATCACCGACCGTACCCAGCTCCAGGATCAGCTCTCCAAAACAGCCGATCTCATCGGCGGCGATACCGTCGAGATCGCCAGGAATACCGAGGCGGTGAAGGCGCTGGTGAAACGCCCCGGCCCCGGTCTGGTATTCGCCACCATCCAGAAGTACCGCGAGCACGACCCCGACGCCCCGCAGATGTGGGTCCAGGAGGGCGAGGATGAGGGGGAAGGGGAGAACGCCAAGGCGCCACGCCCGCCGAAGATCAGCAAGCCGTTCGGAGTGCTGAACGAGAGCGCGGACATCCTGGTGATGGTGGACGAGGCCCACCGCACCCAGGCCGGCGATCTCCACGCCAATCTGCTCCAGGCGCTGCCCAACTGCGCCCGCATCGGGTTTACCGGTACACCCATCCTCATGGGGGCCAAAAAGCGCACCCAGGAGATCTTCGGCAAGGAGATCGACCGCTATACCATCAAGGAGGCGGAGGCGGATGGCGCCACCGTGCCCATCTTCTACGAGGGGCGCACCGCCGCGGCGGCGGTGTCACTGGTCCGGGAGAGCGAGGTGAACGGTTACTGGCAGCCCGTCTCCCTGGACGACAAGTTTCTCGACCTCTTCATCGACCGCACCGCAGACGAGTTGGAGGCAATCAAGCAGAAGTACGCCACCAAGGGGCAGATCCAGGAGGCGCCGAGGCTCATCGAGGAGAAGGCAGTAGACATGCTCCGCCACTACGTCACCCACATCCTCCCCAATGGCTACAAGGCGCAGGTGGTGGCCTACAGTCGCCGGGCCGCGGTGCGCTACCACGAATATCTGGAGAGGGCGCGGGACCAGCTGCTGGCCGAGGCCCGCGCCCTACCCCCGCAAGAGCAGGAGATGGATGACGAGACCCTGATGCTGGCGCCGGCCTGGAAGCAGGCGGCGGTGCAGGCGTGGCGCCAGCGGAGGCTGCTGGAGCGGATCGAATTTGCGGTGGTCATCAGCAGTGGCAACAACGACGACTCAGCGTGGGCGAACTGGAGCGATGCCCAAGTGGTCAAGAGCAACGTCGACAACTTCACCAAGCCCTACACCCACAAAGACCCGCAGAAGGCCCACCCGCTCGGCTTCCTCATCGTGAAGTCGATGCTGTTGACCGGCTTTGACGCCCCCATCGAGGGGGTAATGTACCTCGACCGCCCCATCCGCGAGGCCGAACTGCTCCAGGCCATCGCCCGCGTCAACCGCACCGGCTTCGGCAAGCGGCACGGTATCGTGGTGGACTACTACGGCGTGGCCAACCACCTGAAGGATGCCCTAGAGGCCTACAGCGCCGAGGATGTGGAGGGGGCGCTGCAAAGCGTCGAGGACACACTCCCGCTGCTACGGGACCGCCACCTACGCGCGGTGAACGTGCTCCGCTCGTGCAGTGTCGAGGGCCTGAGCGAGGCAGAAGATGCGGTGAGGGCGCTCATGGACGAGCGGGTGCGGGCCGAGTTCACCGTCAAACTCAAGCAGTTCATGCAGACCCTGGACGAGGTATTGCCACGGCCGGAGGGGCTGGAGTTCACCGCCGATGCCAAGCGGCTCGCCTACATCTATGCCGTGGCGCGGAACCGCTATAAGGATACCCCTACCCTCGGCAAGGATGTGGGGGCAAAGGTGCGCAAGCTGATCGACGATTATGTGATCTCCCTCGGCATCGACCCGAAGATCCCGCCCATCCAACTCACCGACAAGGATTTTGAAAAACACATCCGCCGCCAGTCCAACGACCGGGCCAAGGCCTCGGAGATGGAGCACGCTATCCGCTCGCACATCCGCAAGCACTTGGACGAGGACCCGGTGAAGTACGGCAAGCTGAGCGAGCGGCTGAAGCAGCTGGTGGCGCAGTTGGATGGCCAATGGGAGCAGCAGATTGAGGCCTTCTCCGCCCTGGTGCGGGAGATGCAGCCGGGCCAACCGGTGGACGGCGAGGGGCTGCCCGACCTCCCAACCCAGTACCTACCCTTCCTGCGCCTGCTCATCCAGGCCAAGTTAGGCGACGATGAGAAACCTGACACCGAGACCGCGGTGGCGCTCGCCGACACCACCGTTGAGCTAGTGGAGGTCATGATCAGGGAGCTGCGCATCCCGGACTTCTGGAAACCCTCCCACCTGCCGGATCAGGAACGCCTCAAGGGACGCATTTTCGAGGAGTTGTTCAACTGCCGTATGCTGCCCATGGAGAAGATCGATGCGACAGTGGACCGGTTGATGGAGCTGGCCCGCGCCAACCACGTCAAACTGCTGAAGTCATGACCCTGTTCCAGGTAGACGACCTCGCCTTCGACCTACGCCGCAGCAGCCGGCGCAAGACCCTGGAGATCACTGTGGACCGGGGCGGCGAGCTAGTGCTTTCCGTCCCCGCCGCGGTCGGAGAGGAGACCATCCGTGCCTTCGTGCGAGAAAAGCGCTATTGGGTCTTCACCAAGCTGGCGGAAAAGGCGCAACTCCAGCGTGCGGTCACACGCAAGGAGATGGTGGACGGTGAGGGTTTTCTATACCTAGGACGCAGCTACCGGCTGCGACTCGTGGACGAGCAGCCCGAACCGCTCAAGCTCAGCCACGGGTGGTTCCAGCTGCGGCGGGATGCCGTGGCCGACGGCCGCAGCCACTTCATCCACTGGTATACGGAGCGCGGCGGTGAATGGGTAACCCGCAAGGTCCGCGAACACGCCGCTCGCATGGAGGCCTCGCCCGTCGGGGTGAAGGTTCAGGACCTCGGCTACCGCTGGGGCTCCTGCGGCAAGGGTGGCTGGCTCTATTTCCATTGGAAAACCATGCTACTGCCCCGCACCATCGCCGAGTATGTAGTCATCCACGAATTGGCCCATCTCCACGAACCCCACCATACCCCCGCCTTCTGGCGCTGCATTGAAAGGGCGATGCCAGACTATGAGCAGCGGAAGCAGTGGTTGGCGGGGAATGGAGTGGAGGTGGAGGGGCTCTAAGGCGGTGCCGAGCAAGGGGAATTGCTCATCCTGGCGATGTGCAAACCGGTGCGGCTTGTTCAAGCACATCGCGGACGATCATAAGCGCTTCCCTGGACGGTGAACGTCGACCATTGAACCGGAGTTCATCTGCCAACGCCGTCAAGGCTTCCGGTTCATCGATCAAGACTTCAACCAGATCCAGAGGCGTCGTCGCCCGCTGGACAGCTGTATCTGTGAGCAGGGCGGTCGCTTGGGACGAGAGGGATTGCGCTGGGTTGGGGCTCGGCACCTCAGGGCGGGCAGTCGAGGGGCGGGACTCGGCCTCGGCTCCTCGCTGAATCGCCGGGTCGGCCCTGGAGGGGGTGGGGCAGCATTTCGGGGTGCCTTGTTGAGTAGGCGATCAAGGAGATGAAATGCGGTTGAAGGGTGAGGGTGATACGCCCACCTGAACAACGGGGTCATTCACGTGCTCGATTGCTAGAGCTGACCCCACAGCCTGGTGCCATTCTCAAACACCCAACGACCGTAACCATCGGAGGCGGCCGCCTTAGTCCAAGGGAATAAAGGTGGTTTTGGCCCGCAGCGCCAGGCTGTCCATGATGATCTCGAACTCCCGCCAGGTGATGGGACGCAGGTGCATATCCCGGGTGGTGAAGAAGTAGATATGTCTGGCCCGGGCGATATAGGGCATCTCTTCGGCGATGATCCGGCCCATGTCCTGTTGTTGGCTCCAGATTCGGCGCGCCTCATTAGAGACCACATTCTCCTCCCAACCCAGGGTGGCCGCGCCGAGCCTGGGGCCCCGCGGGAAGTGCTGGTTGAAGAAGAGGCTATCCACGTTGACCAGCTCCCGCTGGCCGTTGGTGACCACAATCACCTGGCCGCGCCCATAGGGCCCGAACAGCAGCACATCCCCCGGGCGTGGCGCGGTGAACTGCTCCATGGTCAGGTCCGGCATCGCCAGTAGCCGTTGCCAGCGCAGATTGGGATTGATCGTCTCGCGCACCGCTCGGAGGGCATCGGCCGGTCGCGCGCCGGCAAACAGATTGCGCAGTGCAAGCCCGAGCCCCTGCGCCTCTCCTGGAAAGATCTCGCCGCTCACATGGGGGGTGATTCTGAACGGGCGCGCCCCGCTTCCGAACTGATAAGGAAATAGCCGACCCAACAGCGCCCCCAACAGCGGGGAGGCCGCCCCCAGGCCGAGTCCGAGCAGGGCGCTTTGGCGGGCCCGCGCCCAGGCCTGGGAGGGGGTGCCCCCCTCCGTCAGCGCACTGCTACCACCATGGAAACCGCCGGCCACCAGCCCCGCCCCGCCGTGGGCAACACCCTGGAGGAGCATACGCTGGCCGGTGGTGGCAAACTCCCCCGCGAGGGGGAGAGAGCGCGTAGCGAGACCGAACAGGCCGCGACCCAGCCCCATGCCGATCAGGCTGGTGGCCGCATCGATGCCGCCCCTGGTGAAGCCGGCCAGCGCCTCACGCCTCACCTCACCCAGATCCACCGGTCCGTCCGTCAGCGCCTGCCCCACCAGGCGAGTACTACCGCGGGCAGCGCCGCCCACCACGCCACCGCCCAGTGTCACGCCACCGGCGGCGACGGCACCGGAGGCGACGGTGCCTGTCCCCAGGGTGGTGGCCGCGGCCCCGGCCACCACTGGAAACGCCACCACCGCCCCAATCCCGATGGCGATCCCGAAGGAGAGATCGCGGGTAATTTCCAAGGCGTTCACCGCCCCCTGGGCGCCGGCGATGGTCCCCTCGATATAGCGGTGCCAGCTGCGGTAGGCATCATCGACACCGCGGGCCACCACCGCCAGCACCCGCGCCTGGGTGGCGATGAGCTGAGGGGTGAGCGGCCCGGCTTGAAGCGCGTCGATCAACATTTGTGCTCCGGCCGCCGGCACCTCCCAGCTCGATTCGGGTGGCAGATCCTGGCCGGCGATCAGATTGCTGATCCCCCGCACTAGGCCGTTGGTCTCCTGCACATGGCTGCCCTGGACCGCCAGCCCATCCTGGGCGCGACCCCGCAGGTAGCGGGCCTGGCGGGTGAGGTAGACAGCGAGCCCCTGTAACATGCCATCGAGCTGGCCCCGGGTGAGTTCAAAGGTTTGGCCGTTGGCGGAGAACCGATACCCCTGTGCGGACTCTTCCGGGGCGACCGGCACCCCCTCGCTGCGCAGGATGGTGCCACCGCGCAGGGCGTGCTGGAGGGCCTGGCCTGCACGCTCCGCCAGCTGCTCGCCACTCGGCCTCAGGGTGGTTCCGGCGGGCAGCGTGCCGGACGGCAGGGCGCCATTGGCCCTGCGCATCCCCTCAGCGGAGGAGGAGGAGGAGCCGTAAAGGTAACTGGCCACCGCCTCTATGGAGTGGCCGGGGAGGGTAACGGAGAGATAGGTCCTGCGGCTGGCGGTATCGAGACCCCACAACACCGGTGGAGCCGCCACGGCGGCGGCTGGGGTGCTCTCCAGCTCGTCGTAGCGATTGATGCCGTCATGGCCCAACACCACATGGGCCAGCTCGTGGGCCAACAGCTGCTCACCGGCAGCGCCCTGGAGGGGAGGGGCGGTGCGGCCGAAAACCAGATGGCTACCGGTGGCGAAGGCGCGGGCCCCCACCTCGGCCGCGGCACGCGCCGCCGCCTCACCCTGGTGGAGGCGCACGCCGGAGAGATCGGTGCCGAGGCGGCGCTCGAAGTAGCTGCGGGTGGTCGCGGGTAGTGGGAGCGCTGTGGTGCTGTCGCCCAGCAGGGTGCCAAGTACAGGGTCAGGAGGGGCGGGTTGGAGTGCCATCCCAACAGCGCTCCCCCGCGCATCGGTAACGCACGGGGCCGCCGCCATGGCGTGCGGGGTGGGGCCCTGCCGTGGCGTGGTGATGGCGCGGGCCAGCGAGCGGGCCTGCTGCTCTTTCGCTGGGTGGCGCCCACCATAGCGCGCCGCGCCTGGGTGGTGCGACATCGCCGCAAGAGCTGCTGTTCTCATGGAGGGTCCTCCCTGTCACATGTGGTGCTTTGCACCCGCCCCGGCCAACGCACATCGACACGAATAGCTGACCACCGGGCAGGGCGTAGGTTGGCAGCTGACCGTTGGAGGTGGCCAGGAGATTGACCCAGCCCGACCAGTAGGCCACGGGCATCGAGTACTGTTGCCCTGGAAAGAGACGAGTCCGGTCTCGTTCACCTTGCGCGGATCGCCCGGAACGCCGGCCTCAAAGTGCACAGCCGGACGAGGCGCTTGGTATCGATACGCCGACGCGAGGTGCCGATGGACATCAGCCGCGAGCACGACAACACGAATACCATGAAGTTGTATCACAACCCATGCATTCAACGCCCTTCCAACCAGCAAAGAAGGTTTCAACGGTCTGACGGCACCAGGGGGTGGGTCAAAGAGATCCGCCCCGATGCCTTGATCCTGAGAGAGGGAAACGACCACACACCCGCGGGCAGGCCGGTTGCTTGGGACAATAGGAGTTGTGTTGTGGTAAGTCCCAGCGCCTCAGGGCGGGCAGTCGAGGGGTGGGACCAGTCCCCCGGCCGCCGGCATCCACCGCCCGGGGCGAGATCATGGAGGCATCGCGATCGCCCGCGGAATCCTACTTGCGGACATTTTACGACGACGAGGCGCCGCCGTTCGCGTCGGACGTGATCATCATCCGCGAGACCGAGGATTTCTTCGCCGAGCGGTGTGGCCCGATTGTCCATCACGCCACGCTGATCCGGTTCCTGGACAGCATCGGCGCGGCGCGGCCAAAGACGCAGAAGTGGATCCGATCAACCGCGGACCGGAATGCCAAGGAGCGCATAGCGATCATCCAGAACCACGAGCGATGGAAGGAGACGGACTAAACAGAACAGCCATTGTAAGCGCCACCCTAACATCTCTTCTGATCCCACATGTTCGGCCACCGTGGGTGTCGTGGGAGCGGCCGGGACTTTGTTGTTTTCGGCACTTCGAATTTGATGGGTTTCGTCCCTCAATCCATCCTACGCAGGCTATGCTCGCTGTCAGCCATGATCCTTTCCTCAATCCTCTTGCTGAGTCGCAGCCGCCCATTCCAAAGCCAGTCTCGTCGCCATGATTCTACAAGGCCGTAATACCATTCAGAATCTGCTTCTGAAAATTCGCTGTGCAGCGAAATATCCGATCCTATGGAGGTTATCACCTCATACCCATAGTCGAGCGTTTTCCAGTATGTCGCCGGCCAGTTTCGTATCACAGAGACTCGCTTCTCAGCCACCCGAAATGCACCTGAACATGAATACAGCTTGAGAAGCTTGGCCATGAGCACAGGGTCTGCAGAACGCAGCCTCAATAAAACCTCCCCACTCCCCGTTTGGTGCTCTTCCTCGGCGGAGAAGTAGGCGCACCAGTTAGGCTGAAACACCCTTTCCCAGAAGGCAGCGCCTTCCGCTGTCATTCTTACCATGAGATCCGCCTCCGACCTTAGACATCCCCTCATTTCAAACGACAAAAAAGAGCTGGGAAAGGGCGCGCTGTGCGCGAATCAGTTCGACGAAAGCGAGCATGATCTTTTCGGCCCACTCCTCGCGCATGTTCGGCAGGAGGTCGTACACCATCTGGCCT
>QKFD01000048.1 GCA_003251535.1 Chromatiales bacterium
CGCTTGCTGCGCCGTCCGCCAGCGGAAGTGGTTGCGGCCGATGTTGGCGGTGTAGCAGAGATCCGCCAACGGCTCCTCGCCCTGCGCCAGCCGCTCGCGGTAGCGCCCCACCAACTCCAGCAGCGCCGGCCGGCTCTTGGCCGATAGCGCCAGCAGGTGGCCCGGCCGCTCCTGGGCCAGCGGCGGCCGCTCGCTCGCCAGCGGTGCCTCCTCGACGATGACGTGGACATTGGTGCCGCTAAAACCGAAGGAGCTTAACCCCGCCCGGCGCGGCTGTTCGCCCCGCGGCCAGGGGGTCGCCGTCTGCGGGATCTGGATGGCGCCGTGGCTGAGATCGATGGCCGGGTTGAGCTGCTCAAGGTTGCGGTGGGCAGGCAGGGTGGCGTGCTCCAAGGCCAGCAGCAGCTTGGCCAGTCCGGCCACCCCCGCGGCCGCCTCGGCGTGGCCGATGTTGCTCTTCACCGAGCCCACCCGTAGCGGATTGTCGGGCCCGTGGGCGCGGCCATAGGTGGCGTAGATCGCCCCCAGTTCGATGGGATCACCCAACGGCGTGCCGGTCCCATGCGCCTCCAGGTAGGAGATGTCGGCCGCCGTCAGTTGGGCGTTGGCCAGGGCCGCCTCGATCACCGCCCGCTGGGCCGGCCCGTTGGGGGCGGTGAGCCCCTGGCTGTGGCCATCCTGATTGACGGCACTGCCGCGGATCACCCCGTGGATGAGATCACCATCGCGCAGGGCGTCGGCCAGCCGTTTCACCACCACCACCCCGCACCCCTCGGCCCGACCGTAGCCGTCGGCACTGCTATCAAAGGTCTTGCAGCGGCCATCGGGGGAGAGCATCTGCGCCTTGCACTGGACGATGAAATTGACCGGCGACAGCGCCAGGCTCACCCCGCCGGCCAGCGCCAGATCCACCTCTCCGAGGCGCAGGCTCTGGCAGGCCAGGTGGAGCGCCACCAGCGACGAGGAGCAGGCGGTGTTGAGCATCACGCTGGGGCCGGTGAGGCCCAGCAGATAGGAGAGGCGACCGGCGGCGATGCTCGGACTGGTGCCGGAGCCTTCATAACCGCTGATGGCACTCACCCCCTCCCGCAGCCGGATCAGCATCCCCTCATAGTCATGGGTCATCATCCCCATGAAGACGCCGGTCCGGCTCCCCATGAGGCTGGCCGGGGCGTAACCGGCCCGCTCGATGGCGCCCCAACTCACCTCCAGCAGCAGCCGCTGCTGCGGGTCGAGCTGCTCCGCCTCGCGCTCGGAGATGCCAAAAAAGGGGGCATCGAAGTGGTAGGGCTCGGCGAGCAGGCCGGCATGGGTGACGTAGATCTTGCCGGGCTGGGTCGGGTCGGGGTCGTAGAAGGCGTCACCATCCCAACGCCCGGCCGGCAGCTCAGTGCGCCCATCCCCCGCACCGTGGAGCAGTTGCCAGAAGCTCGCCGGCCCCTGCTCGGCCTTGGGAAAGCGGCCATCCCAGCCGATGATGGCGATGGGAGCCGTCTGCCGCCCCTGGAGTTGGGCGAGCTGGGCGCGCAGGCTGTGCAGCTCCTTGAGGCCGTGCGCCAACAGCTTTTTGTAGTCCGGCGCCTGTTGCGTGCCACTCATTGCCTTACCTCGCCATCCGGCTCAGACCAGTCCAAATTCTTTGGCATAAAGCGCCGTCAGCTCCTGCTCCGACAGCCCATCGAGATCCAGTTCCGGCCCCGCCTCCGCCACCACGGCCACCGGCTCGGGTACGGGTACGGGTGCGACCGCGGCCGGCTCGGCCGGTAGCAGCAGATCGGAGAGAAAGCCGACCAGCTCGTGGATGGTGGGGTAGTCGAACAGCAGGGTGGCCGGCAGCGGCTGGCCCACTGAGGTGGCGAGGGCGTCACGGATCTCCACCGCCATCAGCGAGTCGAGCCCTAGCTCCTTCAGTGCCTGACGCTCACCAGCGCTGTTGATCTCGATCCCCATCACCACCGCCACCTGACCGCGCACGGTCCGCTCCAACTCGGCCCGGCGGGCGCTCGCCGGCATGGCGGCCAGCTGCTCGGCCAGCCCCGTTGGGCGCGTCTCGCCCGGCCGCTGGGGCGCCGCCGTGACCGGGAGCGGTGCGATCTCGACCCGGCCGCCCAGCAGCGGACCGAGGGTGGCGGGCTCGACAGCGAGCGGCGCCACCTGGGAGAGCCCCTGTTGCAGGATGAGATCGAAGGCGTGGAGGGCCTGCGCCACACTGAGGTGGGGTAGTTGCAGGGTCAGGTCGGCCGCCATCCCCACCTCCGCCCACGGCCCCCAGTCGATACTGGTGGCGGCCACCCCCTCGCTGCGCAGCTGGGCGGCCAGCCCATCCAGGGCGGCATTGGCGGCGACGTAGCTGGCCTGGCCCGGCGCCCCAAACAGGGCAGCGGCAGAGGAGAAGAGGACCAAGAGATCCAGCTCGGCCGGGACCAGGCAGTGCAGCAGATTGAGGGCACCGGCCAGCTTCGGCCGCAGCACCGCCGCCAGATCGGCCTGGCTCTGATTGACGATAAAACCATCCCGCAAGACACCGGCCAGATGGAGCACCCCGGCGATGGGGGCGCTGGCAGTCGCCAGCGCCGCCTGCAACTCCTCGACCACCGCCACGTCGGCCTGGGCGACGCCCACCGTCACCCCTGCGCCGCGCAGCTGTGCGATCTGCCCCTCGGCCTGGGTGCTGGGGGCGCTCCGACCGATCAACAGCAGATGGCGGGCGCCACGCGCCACCAACGCCTGCGCAAACAGCAGGCCGAGCCCCCCCAGGCCGCCGGTGATGAGATAGCAGCGATCCGCCGCCAGCCCTCTGGGGGTGGCCGGCTGGCGGGCGACGTTAGCGTCGGTCGCCAACCGCCCCACCAGGCGTCGCCCAGCCCGCCAGGCGACCTCCCCATCGCTCCCCGTCAGCGCCAACTCGCGCCAGAGCGCCTCCGCCCCCGCGGCACCGAGCGGGAGATCGAGCCGTACACAGCGCAACGCCGGCTGCTCCAGGGCGATGGCCTTGCCCATCCCCCAGACCACCGCGGCGGCGATCCCCTCCGGTCGATCATCGGCCACCACCGGCCGGGCGTTGCGGGTCACGAGCCAGAGGCGGGGCGCCGGCAGGCCGGCGGGTTGGCTGGCCAGCGCCTTGACCAACTGGAGCTGGGCCCCCGCCAACTGGAGGGCGTGGGCGTAGGGGGTCTGCCCTGCGGCGGGGTCGAGGGCCCAGAGTTGGATGACACCGCGCAGCGCCCCCCCTGCCGTCACCTCGGTCAACAGTTGCGCCAACTGGGTGGGATCGGTGGCATCGAGGGCGAAGCCATCCTCCCTTCGCGTGAACTGCTGGCCGCTCTGGACCAGCAGCGCCTCACCGCCGGCAGCGGCGAGCCGCGCCGCCAGGCCGGCCCCCACCCCGCCCTGGTCGCTGAAGATGAGCCAACGCCCCGCCACCCCATCGGGGTGGACGGTGCCAGGCCGCTCGACCCACTGCGCTTGATAGAGGTAGAGCGGTGCCCGCTCACCGAGGGAGAGCTGGAGCGCCTCGCGGGCGATGCGACGGGTGTGGAAGCCCTCGATCGCCAACAACCGCCGCCCTTCGGCGCTGTAGAGCACCAGGTCATGGCTGATGGTGGGATCGGTCGCGGTGCGGGCGGGGCGGCGGCGGGCGTGACACCAATACTCCCCCTCCGGCACGGCGTGCAGCACCAGGCTATCCACGGCAAACGGCACATAGATCCCCGCCTCGGCCTGCCCCTCCTGGGCCAGCGCCGAGCAGGTCTGGAAGCAGGCGTCGAGCGCCATAGGGGTGATGGGCCAGGCGCCAGCCGCCGAGACCCGCAACCGCGACAGCCAGCCGTCGGCCACCGTATAGAGGGCCTCGATGCCGCGGAAGCTCGGCCCATAGGCGTAGCCCAACTCCGCCATCCGCTGGTAAAACTCCGCCGCTGCCAAGGCGCCGGCCTGGGGTGCCGAGGTGAGCAGCTGTAGCACCTCGTCCACCGCCGGCTCAGCGGTGCCGGGGAGGGGGCGACTGATCCGCGCCGTGCTGTGCTCCAACCACTCGACCCCATCCTCCGCACTGAAGGCGGCAAAGCGCAGCGCACTCGCCTCCGGTGTGAGGATCTGTTGCACCTGGCGGCCCCCCTCCGTTGGCAGGATCAGGGGCTGCGGGAAGAGGGCGCCCTCGATGCGCAGCGGCAGTGACCAGCCCGTCTCCCGGGCCGCGAGCAGGGCGGAGGCGAGCTGGGCGGCAGCGGGGACCACCCGCTGGCCGTAGATGAGGTGGTGGTCCAGCGGGAAGGGGTGGTGATCGGCGTAGTGGGTGTGAAAGATCCACTCGCCGCTGGCGGCCGAACGTAGCTTGGCATCGAACAGCCCCGTCGCTGGCGGGCGCCGGCCACTGCCGGCCGGGCGCCGCAGCAGGGCGTCCGCCGCCGCCGGCAGCCAGTGGCTGCGCCGCTGGAAGGGGTAGCTGGGGAGGGCCACCCGGCGGCGGGCGTAGGGACGGTCAAAGCCGGCCCAATCGATCTCCAGCCCCGCCTCGTAGAGCCGGCCCAGACTCTCCAGCAGCTGCGCCCACGCCTCGCGGCCCGCCTTCTGGCTGGCCAGCCACACCCCGCTCCCCTCGGCGTCATCCGCCCGCCCCATCCCCACCAGGGTGGTGCTGGGGCCGATCTCCAAGAAGTGCTCTATCCCCTGCTGGCGCAGCGCCGCCAACCCCTGCCGATAGCGCACGCAGGCCCGCACCTGCGCCACCCAATACTCGGGATCGGTCAGCTCTGTGCTCACCTCCGCCCCGCGCAGGGTGGAGATGAAGGTCAGCCGCGGCGCCTGATATTGGATCCCCTGTGCCACCGCCCGGAACTCCGCCAACATCGGCTCCATCAGGTCGCTGTGGAAGGCGTGGGAGACCTCCAACCGCCGCCACTCCACCCCGGCCCGCTCGGCCCGCGCCACCAATTCGTCGATGGCCTCACTCGCCCCGGAGAGCACCTGGTTGCGCTCGCCGTTGGTCGCCGCCCAAGAGATGGGCAGATCGGCCAGCAGCCCCTGCACCTGCCCCTCCTCCGCCAGCAGCGCCACCATCGCCCCGGGACCGCAGCGCTCCGCCATCAGCCGGCCGCGGGCGGCGATCAGCCGCGCCCCCTCTGCCAGGCTGAAGACCCCGCTCAACACCGCCGCGGCGTACTCGCCCACGCTGTGGCCCAGCACAGCATC
>QKFD01000008.1 GCA_003251535.1 Chromatiales bacterium
CTAAGTTGATACTCCTCTTCGCCATCGAGGGGCACCAGACATGGAACGGCTACCGGATTCTGTTCAATCATTGGCGCCACACCAGTGTGGTAGAGCAGATCCGTGAACGGCTGCAAATTGTTTCAGCACTCACTCCAGAAGTCGATCAGATCCATTATCTCGAAGCACTCCGCGACAGTGCCTATGATCTTTTCTCTGATACCCAATATGATGAGATTCCACCTGGCGAAACCAGTGATGGCCGATGGAATTTCGAGGCTACCGACGAGACGGCACCCCATGCCCCCTGGACCGTCAAATGGCACCGTAGCTTTGCTGGTATCCGTTCCCTCCATGGCCGTATTGCTGAACTGGACAACGACACCGTGCATAGTCTATTTGGTCCACTGATCACCGGTATTGCCCCCCTTCTCACCCCGGAGCATCGGGATGTCTAAGGTGGATGGCCTGCGCAACGCCATATTGAGCGCACCGCTGGAGACCAGCAATTTCGGCGAGCAGCCGCAGCCGGGAACGCTATATGTACCGCTCTCCCACATGAAGGCACTGCGCCTCGACTCCTATCTCGTGGTGGGCGGACGGGGTGTGGGCAAATCGTTCTGGACGGCGGCACTAAGCTCGTCAGCCCTACGCTCAACCATTGATACCTATGTGCCGGAGCTGGATGGGATCGACATTGCTATCGGCTTCTCCAACCATGAGTGTGTCGAGCAATATCCCAATGCCGATCGCTTCTCACTGCTACTTGACGCCGGCACTGATCCCTACGATATCTGGCGGGCAGTACTCCTACGTTGGGTCGCTGCACGCTTGCAGCGTGCGCTCCCCTGCGGCAGCTGGGAGGCGACCATTAGTTGGCTGAAAACTCAGCCAGAAGAGGCCGCCCAACTGATGCAAGAGCCGCGTAACTGGCGCGGTCTAATGCTCTTTGATGCCCTGGATCGCACCAGCAATGAGTGGCAGCAGATGGATGCCATCGTGCGGGGGTTGCTGCGCGCCGTCTTGTGGCTGAGATCCTACTCAGGCCTATATACCAAGGTGTTCTTGCGTGAGGATCAGGCAGAGCGGACGGTATTCAACTTTCCAGATGCCTCCAAGTTACGCTCTACCCTGGTGGAGCTGAGCTGGGGCCGCCACGACCTGCACGGCCTGCTCTGGCAACGGCTGATCAATGCACCCGCCCAACATGGCGAACGGTTGCGGGAGATCTGCCAAGCGGTCCACTCGCGCCAGGATGGAACCGGTACCGTATGGCAACTCAAAGATGAGATGCGGCGGGAGAGCGATACCCAGCGATGGGCCTTCGAGCAGTTAGCTGGACCATGGATGGGGCGAGACAAGCGACGTGGCGTACCATACACCTGGTCGGTAAACCATCTGGCTGACACCCGAGGGCAGACCTCACCACGCTCCTTCCTAGCAGCTATCCGGCAGGCGGCCGACGACTCCCGTGAACGCTACGCTGACTATGGCTTGGCCTTGCACTACGAGAGTATCAAACGGGGGATTCAGCAAGCCTCTGAAATTCGCGTAAGTGAGATCGCAGAGGACTACCCCTGGGTAAATACGGTGCTCTCTTGCCTTAGGGGACTCAATGTTCCCTGTGACTACGAACAGATCCGTGATCGCTGGGAACAGAACTACCCGGAGGGGGTCCACCAGATCCCAGCCCAACGTCTACCAGCGCAGCACGCTGAACGCGGTTGGGACGGCATTCGAGACGATTTGCACCGGCTTGGCCTCCTGGAGAGCAAGAGGGATGGCCGCATCGATATGCCAGATCTCTATCGGGTAGGCTTTGGTCTAGGCCGCAGGGGTGGGGTCAGACCCAAGAGGTAATCTCTCAGAAGCGCCTTGCCCCCACAACGCAAGCACTCTTAAGGGCCGAGTGTGCCGTGACTCATAGTTGCCTGGGTCTACAACAGCCCTACAGCAGAGAGGCAGTCCCCCCCTTACCGCAGCAGTAGAACCGGAGAGAGCATCCGGGCTAGACTCCCCACTTTGTGACCTAATAGTGACTTAACGGATGGTCTGCGGGAGGGGGAAGGTTATGGAGAGTGAAGGGATTGGCTTGGCGCCGGAGCGGCTGGCCGCAGTGGTCGGTTTTATCGGTGAGTGTCAGCGTATCGAGCAGCCCAAACTGGATGATATCTGCGGCCTGCTGCGCCGCCTCCAGTCGTTTGACTTTGAGCAGATGACCTTGGGCGTGTGCCGGCTCGAACAGCAGCGCGCCGAGTTCATCACCTCTATCCAGATCTCCGCCGACTGCCTGCAACAGGGAGGCAGTTGCAGCCCCTCAGCCGGGCGTAGCATCCCCACCCTCCCGCGCCGCGCCACCCCTCCCCCGCCCCTCGCCTGCCAGCCGAAGCGCTTTGCCCCCATCGACGCCGTGCAGGGGGGGCTCATCTTCTGCCAATCGAGCCCGCTGGGGAGCGACTACGCCTCCTGCCTGTTCATTGAACAGCAGCCGGAGGAGTTGAGTGGGGAGCAGCAGGCGATCTTACAGCTGGTGATCCCCCACCTGCTCCATCTGGCGCAAGACCTCAACGAGTTGGGTACCCTCTTCGCCCAACTGACCGAGCGGGAGCGGGAGGTGCTACGTTGGGTGGGGGCCGGCAAGAGCAACTGGGAGATCGCCCGCATCCTGGCCATCTCGGAACGGACCGCCAAGTACCACATCTCCAACATCCTGGCCAAGCTGGGGCTCAGTAACCGGGTCCAGGCGGCCGCCTTTGCGGCACTGCTGCCGAAAGAGGAGCGTTGATTGGCGCCCCGGGGCGCCCCTGCGCGCCACCGGGGCGATCACCTCATGCCGTGCGATAGCGCCGGCTCTTAAACGAGATCCGGGTGGCGTAGGCGGGCGCCACCTCAACCCGCCGCAGCTCGGCCCACACCCCCTTGTAGTACGGCACCACGTTGCGATCGACCGCCTCGCTCACCAGCCGCCCCACCGGGCTGGCGAAGTGGCCAAATTGGACGAAGAGCTGACCGGGTTTGGCATCGGGCTCCGGGTAGGCCAACGCCAACATGGTGCCGTAGTCATTGGCCAACTCCACCAGATCGCCCGCCGCGATCCCCAACCGCTCGGCATCAGCGGGGTTGACCTCCAGCGGTGGCAGGGGAAAGCGGGTCGCCCGGAAAGGGAGCAGGCGGTCGTGGTAGCCGGTCTGCCACAGGTGGTTGACGCGGCCGTTGTTGACCCAAAACGGGTAACGCTCCCGCTGCGCCGCCGCCTCCGCCAGCCACCCATCCCACGGCGCCGGCAGAAACTGCGCCCGCCCATCCGGGGTGTCGAAGTGGCCATCGCTGTAGAGCCGCTCGGTGCCGATGAGGCGCCCCTCTTGATAGCCCTGGATGGGGAGCTGGACCCCGTTATTGCCGGCCGCCCGCAGCCGCTCGTAGGTGGCCAGGGCTCCGTTGGCCCCCCCCTGGCTATCGATCCCCTCGGGGTGGCGAAAACCGTCGTCGAAGGCCGCCTCCTCGCTCTGCCACTCAAACCCGGCAAAGCGTTGTGCCATCGTCTCATCACCCCGCTCCTGATAGAGGGCGCGGATCCGCTTGGCCATCCCGGCGGCGATGAGGCAGTCCGGTGTGGCCACCCCCGGGGGATCCATGAAGCGCTCGCTCAAGCGCAAGCGCCGCTCGCCGTTCATCGAGGTAAGGTTCATCTCCCCCACTTGGGCCGCCGGTAGCAGCAGATGGGCCGCCTGGGCGGTGCGAGTGGCATAGAGATCGACGACCGTAACAAACAGTCCCCCCTGGGCGGTCGCCTCCGCCACCGCCGCGGCCAACTCGGCCCCAGTGGCGTGGCGTTGGCGCCGGAGTGCCGCGCTCACTATCTGTCCCCGCTCCCGTACCGCCCGCTCCAGGGTGGCGGCGTTGGCGCTGCTCTGGAATGGATTGGTCCCCCAGATGGTGAGCATCCGCCCGGCACCATCGATCACCGCCCGATCGACATTAGGGGCGGGACGCGGCCCGGGATAGGGGGGACGGGCGTAGCCCTCCTGGTGGCCCCCCAGTCGAACCACACCGCCCCCGGCGCGCCCCACATTGCCGGTGGCCAGGGCCAGGTCCACCAGGGCCGCCTGGGTCCGGTAGTTGTCGTTACCCCAGATGAGACCCTTCTCATAGGCGTGCAGGGTGCGGCGACGGCTACCGTCGGCCTTAGGCTGATAGGCCCACTGGGCCGCCCGCCGAATCTTCTCCACCGGCAGCCCGGTGATCTCGCTGCACCGCTCCAGCGAGAGGCGGTTGGCGGCCGCCATCTCGGCAAATCCCTGGGTGTGGTCGTTGATAAAGGCACGATCCTCCCACCCCTGCGCCAGGGCGTAGGTCAGTAGCCCATTGAAGAGTGCCGTGTCGGTACCCGGGATGAGATCGAGGTGGAGTACCCGCTCATCCCCCGCCACCTGCTGACAGATGGCGACGGTGGGGGTGCGGCGGGGATCGATGATGATGATCCGGGTCGGCTCCACCGCCTCGCCGGGCCACTGGGCGCGCTTGCTGGCGGCACTCTCGCCGCGCAGATTGGGTAGCCAATGGGCGAGGAAGTAGTTGGTCTGGGTCTCGTAGGGGTTGGCGCCGCAGACCAGGAGTGTGTCGGCCAGCTGGGCGTCTTGGTAGCAGTTGTTCAGCTCGCCCACCCCCATGTCACGGCTGGCGTGGCACTCGGAGTTGTAGGCGGGACGGTTGTGGATACGCACCATACGGCTGCCTATCGCCTTGAACATCAGCTTGCCGGTGCCCCAGGTGTTCTCAAATCCCCCGCCGCCGCCGCCGTGATCGAAGCAGTTGAACAGCAGTGCGTCGGCCCCGCCCCCCTCCAGCGTCGCCACCGCAACCCGGCCAAAGAGATCAAACGCCTGCTCCCAAGAGATGGCGATACGACCCTCGTCATAGAGCCGCTCCGGGTGGTGCAGACGCACAGCGGTGGGTGCCTCCGCTGCATAGAGCAGCGCCCCGTGCTGCCCCCCGCGGGTGGAGTAGAGGCCGCGGTTGACCAGACACTCCCGGTCAGGCAGCGTCAGGGTGTGGAACTGGGCGCCATCGTGGTTGGTGATGGCGCCATACATCGAGGCGACCGGCGCACCGGCGAGGGCCGGCAGCTGCTGGCGAAAATCGAGCCCGAGGGCGTTCTCATGGGGGGCCGGCCCCCCTTCACTGCCGAACGGCCAGCGGTAGACGTGGTAGCCGCAGCCAACGATGCAGTGGTGGCAGACCAGCGCACTGCGCTGCGCGCTGGGGGGAGGTAGTGGCAGCTGACCCTGCATCACGCCTGCCCTCCCACTGCCAGGTTGCCGCGACGGCCATAGAGTGTCCCGGCCACCCCCACCGCCTGCACCGTCTCGCTGGCTGAATCGTAAGCGAGCTGGATGCGCGCCACCGGCTGGGTCGCCTGCCCGCAGATCTGCGCCCCCTCCTGTTCACAATCAAAGCTGCTGAAGTGGCAAGGGCAGAGTAGGCGCGCCTGCTGGGCATCAAAGCTGAGCGCACACCCCATGTGGGGACAGAGCGCGCTGAAGGCCAGCAGATCGCCCTGTGGCCCAACCCCCGCCGCCACCGGCCGCCCCAGCCGTAGGAGGAGACAGGGTGATGCCGCATCGGGATAGGTAAATGGATGGGGCACCCCCACCGCCAGGCTGGCCAGGTGGGCCACGCTCTCCCGTGGATAGTCTGTCACCTCCGCTGCCGTAGCATTGGCCGCCCCCCCCACCCCCAAGGCGGCCCCGGAGACCAGGGCACCGCCGCTACGCAATAAAAACGCCCGCCGAGAAACTTGCTCCACTGTCGCACTCCTTAACGTTATTTGAGATCCCCGAGCTGCCCAATCCACCACTTCACTCTGGCGAAGTGCGGCCCCGCGCACCCTAACAGTCGCGTCCCTGACCGCCCACCTGGCCGATCGTACAGTGTCCGACCCTGGCCGGCGCTCGGTAGAGTTTCCCTGCACCCGAGGCAACCGCCGCACGGTCCAGGACCACAGGAGGAGTCAGGAGATATGTCCACCCCAGCCACCAGCTGTTGCGCACCGCCGGAGCATCTGGCCAGTGCCATCGCCTTTCCATCCAACATGCGCCCCCACATCAGCGTCAACGTCACCGACATCGCCGGCGTGCGCCCTTTTTACGCTGCGCTATTCGGCATTGAGCCGGTGAAAGAGCGGGCGGATTACATCAAGTGGGAGCCTATCAGCCCCCCGGTCAACTTCACCCTCAACCTCCACCCACCCGCCTTGGCGAGCGCTGAGGAGCTGGGTATCGAGGTGGATGTTGCCACCGAGGCAGAGGCCATCGCCAGCCGCCTGCGGGCCGTCGGCGTGGAGGTGACGCAGGGCGATAACGTCTACCGCGCCAGCGACAAGGCCGGTAATCGTTGGGAGATCAGCGTCCGCTCGGCGGACCACTAAGGAGAAGTGAGCATGAGCGATAGCAGTCTTTGGGAGAGCGTCCACCAACCCGCCTACACCCCGCCCGATAAACGCATGGTGATCCGGCTCGGGGTCCGGGACGTGGCGGCCAGTGCGCCGTTCTACCGCCACTTTTTGGGGCGCCCGGCCATCCTCGAAAACGCTGAGCGGGCGGAGTTTGTGGCCGATGATCCGGCCGTCAGGATCATCCTCACCCGCAGCGCAGCGCCCAAGGCGTGCGCCGGCCACTACGGCTTTCAGATGCAGAACACCCGCTTTGTCGAAGAGGCGCGCCAACGCCTGCTCGACAGCGGCTTCAAGCTCACCAACGAGGATGATGTGGCCTGCTGCTACGCCATCCAGACCAAGGTATGGGCAGCGGATCCCGAGGGTAATCGCTGGGAGTTTTTTGTCACCACCGAGAGCGAAGCTGACGAAGGTTGTGGTCCCGAATGTATCTGCCACAAAGAGTTGGATCGCACCTACGCCGCCTGAGCGGCACCCCTGATATTGACTAGTGAGGAGAAGACCATGAGCAATGAACTGGAGAAGATGAGCACGCTACAGAAGACCGATGCCGGCGTGGAGGTGCGCGTCCAAGGTGATGTGCGCAAGGAGAAGATCGACGAGATGATCTCCGGTTGCGCCACCGGCAGCCACAGCTGCTGCGGTCCTGACTTCTTCGCCCGCGTCAGCGGCATTGATGTGGGTGGCCAAGATGGCGACGTCTCCATCCACGTGAAGGGTGAAGTGACCGAGGAGATGATTCAGCAGAACCTCGCCAACTGCGACTGCTACAAGCCGTAACCCATCGGCCCGGCGCTGCGGCGCCGGGCGACTGCGCTATCGAGAGGAAGGCATGGATACCAGCACCGCCCGCGCCGCTGTGCGCGACACCTATATAGAGGCCGCCACCACCCCCCAACCCGGCCTCTGCTGTCCCAAGGATTACCAGAGCGAATGGACCAATCACATCCCGCCAGAGGCGTTTGATTTCAACTACGGCTGTGGCAGTCCGGTCATGAAGTCACAGATCCGCGAAGGGGAGATTGTCGTTGATCTCGGCTCCGGGGTCGGCATCGACTGCTTCGTCGCCGCCCGCATGGTCGGCGCCACGGGTCGCGTGATCGGCATCGACATGACCGATGAGATGTTGGCCAAGGCGCGTGGTTATGCCGAGCAGGTGGGCAGCACCCTCGGCTTTCACAACGTGGAGTTCCGCAAAGGCCATATCGAGGATCTGCCGCTGGCGGACGCCTCGGTGGATGTGGTGGTCTCCAACTGCGTCCTCAATCTGGCCGCCGATAAGGCCGCGGTATTTGCAGAGATCGCCCGGGTATTGCGGCCTGGCGGTCGTTTGGTGATCGCCGATATCGTCGCTGACCGCGAGGTCGCGCTGGCGGATCAGGAGAATGGCAAGCTGTGGGGTGAGTGCTACACCGGCGCCCTCTCCGCACCCGGCTTCATCGGCGCCTTTGGTAACAGCGGCTTTGTCGGCATCACCCAGATCTCCGAATCGCCGTGGGAGTCAGTGGCAGGCTACCGCTTCTCCTCGCTCACCATCGCCGGCTACAAGCTGCCCAAAGGGGACGAGTGCAGTTACCTCGGCCAACGCGCCATCTATCTCGGCCCTTACGCCAAAGTTGAGGATGACGCCGGCCACCTCTTCCCCCGCTTCCAACCGGTGGAGATCTGTAGCGACACCGCCATGCAGCTAAAGAGCGGACCCTACGCCGGCAGCTTCCTCGTCACCGGCGCGACCCGCCGGCGCTCGGTGGATGCGGTGCCGTGCTGCCCCCCCTCCAGCAGTGGTAACAGCAGCTGCGGTTGCAGCTGACCGCTCGACGCGCAGGGGACCCTGCGCGTCTCTATCCAGGAGATCTACAGGATGGACAGAAGGACCTTTCTGGCAGGCAGCTGCCTCGGCCTGCTCGCCTTCACGTGGGAGTGTGGCGCCGAGGAGTCGGTCAAACTCCTCGCCACCGGCTCCAGCACCGTAGCACCGTTGGTGGCGGAGTTGGCGCGGCGCTTTGAGCAGTCGCACCCCACCATTCGCATCGATGTGCAGACCGGTGGCTCATCGCGGGGCGTGGCCGATGCCCGTCGCGGGGTGGTCGATTTCGGGATGGTATCGCGCGCCCTCAAAACCAATGAGAGCGATCTCTACGTCACCACCCTGGCCAACGATGGCGTCAGCGTCATTGTCCACGCCGACAACCCGGTACAGGCGTTGAGCCGGGCCGATCTCATCGCCCTCTATCGCGGTGAGATCGATGACTGGGGTCGGTTGGGGGGCAAGGTAGGGGAGCCGCCGGTGGTAGTGACTAAGGCAGCGGGTCGCTCCACCCTGGAGCTGTTCGCCTCCTATCTGGAGATGCCCCCGGAGGAGCTAAAGGCCGCCATCGTCATCGGCGACAATCAGCAGGGGATCAAGACCGTCGCCGGCAACCCCAATGCGGTGGGCTATGTCTCCATCGGCGCGGCGCTCCAGGCCATGGCGGCAGGGACCCCCATCAAGGTGCTGCCGATGAATGGCATCCCGGCCACCCTGGAGGCGGTGGCAGATGGCAGCTTCCCCATCAGTCGCCCGCTCAATGTAGTCACCCGCCAACCACCGAACGGGGCCTTAGCACAGTTCCTCGACTTCGCCTTGGCTCAGGCCCAGAGCGACATCGTAGTCGCCATGAGCTTTGTGCCACGTCATGGTCAGTGATCGCCTGCTCCACAGCCTGCTCGCGCTATTCGCTGCGCTGGCGGCTGGCCTACTGCTGCTGGTGGTCGGCTTCATCGCCCAAGAGGCGCTGGGGCTGCTCCAGCAGTTGGGGGTCGGCGCCTTTCTGTTCCATGGGGAGTGGCAGCCCTACGCCGGCCGCTTCGGCCTGCTGCCGATGCTGCTGACCAGCCTGCTGCTGATGCTGGGGGCGGTGGCCATCGCCACCCCGCTGGCGGTCGTCGGCGCAGCCTGTATCAACTTCTATCTCGGCCGCCACAGCGCCATCCTCGCCCGCCGCCTAGTGGAGATAGCCGCGGGGATCCCCTCGGTGGTCTACGGCCTGTGGGGGCTAACGCTGTTGGTGCCACTGCTCGCCGCCATCAAGCAGCCCGGCGCCAGCCTGTTGGCCGGCATGATGGTGCTGGCGTTGATGATCCTCCCCACCATCGTGGTGGTGGTGGATGCCGGTCTGCGGGCGCTGCCCACCCACTACCGAGAGAACGCCGAGGCGCTGGCCATCCGTCGCAGTGGCTTTGTCTTCGCCATCGCCCTGCCGGCCGTCCGCGGTTCGGTGATCACCGGCGCCACCTTGGCCGCCGCCCGCGCCATCGGCGAGACCATGGTCGTGATGATGGTCACCGGCAATCTGGTACAGCTGCCCGGTTCCCTCTTTGACCCGGTGCGCGCCCTCACCGCCAACATCGCCCTGGAGATGGCCTACGCCATGGATGAGCACCGCTCCGCCCTCTACGTCAGTAGCCTATTTCTACTGTTATTTGCCGTCGCGCTGGTGCTCACCAACCAACTGCTGTTGGGCTGGAGGGGGCGCCATGGTTGAGGCCGCCACCATCGCCCCCCCGCTGGGCGCCCGCAGTACGTTGGGGATAGACACCCTGGTCTGGGGGGTCGGCCTGGCACTCCTGGCCCTGTTTGGTCTGCTCCTGGCGGAGATGTTTGCCGCTGGCCTACCCGTGCTATCGCTGGAGTTTATTACCGGCGAGGCGAGCGATGCCGGTCGGAGTGGCGGGATCAGCGCGGTGTTGGTCTCCACCCTCTGGGTGGTGGCGCTGGCCGTGGGGATCGCCCTACCACTGGCCCTCGGCACCGCCCTCTATATCAGTGAGTACCTCGGCCGCGGCAGCACCCTCTACCGCTTGATCCACGGCAGCCTGGATGTGCTGTCGGCCGTCCCCTCGGTGGTCTTTGGGCTGTTCGGCAATGCGGTGTTTTGCGAACTGCTGGGGCTCGGCTATTCACTGGCGGCGGGGGCACTCACCCTGGTCTGCATGATCGTGCCGGTGATGGTCAAGGCGTCGGTCGATGGCCTGACGGCGGTACCCACCGAGCTGCGCGCCGCCGGCAGTGCCCTGGCCCTCAGTAAGCCGGCGCTCATCGGCCATATCGTGCTGCCGGCGGCACTCCCGGGGGTCGCCTCCGGGGTCCTGCTGGGCGTTGCCCGCGCCTTGGCAGAGACCGCGGCCCTCCTATTTACCTCCGGCTATGTCCTGCGGATGCCGGACTCGCCCCTCGACTCGGGGCGCACGCTCTCTATTCACATCTACGACCTGGCCATGAACGTCGCCGGCGGTGATCGCTTCGCCTACGGCTCGGCCACGGTACTAGTCATCCTCCTGCTCATGATCAACGGCGCCATCGCGCTGGTGAGCAGTTATGCACATAGGCGCACCACGGACAGCTGAAGGAGTGACGGTAATGGGATATCTGGGAGATGCAATGGATCAGCGACAGGCATGTCACGAACCGGCGGCGGGCGAGATCTCGCTCTGCACGGATCAGCTCTGCCTGAGCTACGGCAGCAAACAGGCACTGGAGGGGGTATCGCTGGAGATCAAACCGCGGGCGGTCACCGCCATCATCGGCCCCTCGGGCAGCGGCAAGTCGAGTTTTCTCTGTTGCCTGAATCGACTCACCGATCTCACCGCCGGCAGCGCCGTCTCCGGCCAGGTGAAGGTGGGCAGTACCGAGATCTACGGTACACAGCGCCACGATCCCGTACAGCTGCGCCGCCAGGTGGGCATGGTGTTTCAGCGCGCCAACCCCTTTCCCTTCTCCATCTGGAAAAACCTGGCGCTCCCCCTGCGCCACCACGGGGTGCGCGACAAGCAGCAGCTACGCCAACGCATCGAATCTGCCCTGCAACGGGTCGGTCTGTGGGATGAGGTGAGCGATCGCCTCAACACCCCCGCCGGCGCCCTCTCCGGCGGCCAGCAGCAGCGGCTGTGCATCGCCCGTGCCCTGGTACTCGAACCCTCCATCCTGCTGATGGATGAGCCGTGCAGCGCCCTTGATCCCATCTCCACCCAACGCATCGAGCGGCTCATTCTGGAGCTGAAGGAGCGCTACACCATCGTCATTGTCACCCACGACCTGGCCCAGGCGCGGCGCATCGCCGACCACGTGGCGCTGTTCTGGAGTTTCGAGGGTAAGGGGCGGCTGATCGAATATGGACCTGCACCGCAGATCTTTCACCACCCGACCCATGAACTGACCGGCGCCTATCTCGCCGGCCATATCTAAGATCCCCAACACAAGGAGTTCGTACCGTGCAGGAGAGATATATTCAATGGCTCATCGCCCATCCATGGCAGGCGCTCCTACTCGCCATCGCCCTGCTGGCCGGCGTGGCCCCCGGCGTGACGCGCCTCGGTTTTGATCAGGACTACCGCGTCTTCTTCTCCAAGGAGTTTCCCCCGCTGGAGGCGTTGAATGACCTCCAGGCCACCTACAACAAGAATGACAACCTGCTCATCGTCCTCGCCCCCCCTGATGGCCGCGTCTTCTCGGGCCCATCGTTGACCATTGTGCGCGAACTGACCGAGCGCGCCTGGCAGCTGCCCTATTCAGTGCGGGTGGAGTCGATCACCAACTACCAGCACACCGCCGCCCAGGGCGATGAACTGCGGGTGGATGATCTCGTGCGTGATCCCAAGGCGCTCACGGCGGCCCAGCTCCAAGCGCTGGAGCGGATCGCCACCACCAATCCGGAGCTGCGGGATCGTCTCATCTCCGCCGACGGTAAGGTGACCGGGATCAATGTGCTCATCGAACTGCCGGGAGACTCGAACAACGAGGCGGGCACGGTGATGGAGGCGGCGCGCGCCCTCAGCAGTGAGTTTGAACAGCGCTACCCCGGCCTAGGGGTCCACCTCACCGGCATCATCCCGATGAACCACGCCTTCCCCGAGGCGAGCATGAAGGATATGGGGACCTTGGTGCCGGCGATGTATGGCGTCATCGTCCTGCTGATGGCGCTCCTGCTGCGCTCCTTCTGGGGTACGGTCGGCACCCTGCTGGTGATCACCTGCTCCGTGGTGGGCGCCCTCGGGATCAGCGGTTACTTCGGGATCCGCTTCACCCCGCCGTCCGCCTCCACCCCCACCATGATCATGACCCTCGCCTTGGCGGACTGCATCCACCTGCTGACCTACATGTTCCACTCACTGCGCCGTGGGCTCACCAAGGAGGAGGCAATCGCCGACAGCCTGCGGGCCAACATGCAGCCGATGGTACTCACCTCACTGGCCGCCGCCATCGGCTTTCTCAGCATGAACTGGAGTGAGTCGCCGCCGTTCCGCGACCTCGGCAACATCACCGCCCTCGGCGTGGCCACCGCCATCATCTTCACCCTGTTGCTGCTACCCGCCTTCATGCGCCTGGTGCCGCTACGCGGACAGTTGGGTCAAGAGGCGCTCTACGGCCTGATGGATCGCATTGCCGAACAGGTGATTGCCCACCGCCGAGGCCTGGGTCTCATCACCGTCGCCACGGTGCTCCTGCTGGGCGCGGCCATCCCGCGCATCGCCTTGAATGACGAGTGGATCACCTACTTCGACAAGAGCTTTGCCTTCCGCCAAGACACCGAGTTTGCCGCCGATAAGCTGACCGGTATCTACACCATCGAATACTCCATCCCAGCCCAGGGTGAGGGGGGTATCGCGGAGCCGGAGTACCTGACCCATCTAGCGCAGTTTGTGGACTGGTATCGCCACCACCCCAAGGTGCGCCACGTCGCCGCCATCACCGACATGGTGAAGCGCATCAATCTCAGTATGCATGGCGACCAACCCGACTGGTATCGGCTACCCGAGAGCCGGGTGGCCGGCGCCGAGCTGCTGATGGTCTATGAGATGTCGCTCCCCTACGGTCACGACCTCAACACCCTGCTGAATGCGAGCAAGTCGGCCAGCCGGGTGGTGGTCAGCCTCGACGTGGTGAGCACCGTGGAGATGAAGGAGATCGAAAAGGAGGCGGAGGGCTGGTTACGCCAGAATGCACCGGCCTACATGTTCGCCCACGGCTCCAGCCCCACCCTGATGTTTACCCACATCTCGCAGCGCAATATCCGCCAGATGTTGAGTGGCACCACCATCGCCCTGCTAATGGTCTCAGCGGTGTTGATGTTTGCCCTGCGCAGCGTCCGCCTGGGCACCATCAGCCTGCTGCCCAACCTGGTGCCGGCGGTGCTCGGCTTCGGCCTCTGGGGCCTGCTGGTGGGGGAAGTGGGCCTGGCCACCTCCATTGTCGCCGGCATGACCCTCGGTATCGTGGTGGATGATACGGTCCACTTCCTCAGTAAATATCGGCGCGCCCGCTCAGTCCACGGCAGCTCGCCCAGCGAGGCGGTGCGCTACGCCTTCCGCACCGTGGGGGCCGCCATGTTTGTCACCACCGTAGTGCTGGTGGCCGGCTTCCTGGTGCTGTCGCAATCGACCTTTGAGATGAACGCCGGCATGGGGCTACTGACCGCCATCGTGCTCTCCTTCGCCCTCATTGCGGATTTCACGCTGCTACCGATCCTGCTGCTGCTGCTCGATCGCCAACCCCAACCGGCTACGGAGCCGGCCCCCCACTCACCGCAACACCTGGAACTGGAACAGGAGGCCGCAAAATGAGAGGCGTCGCACCCACCTTGGCCCTGCTGCTACTGAGCGGCAGTGCCCTGGCCAACTCCGCCGAACAGCGCGGCTTGGAGCTGGCCCTTAGTATGGATGCCGCGGAGTCCGGTTATGGCGACTACACCGCCGATGTGACCATGCGGCTCTACAATCGCAAAGGCGAAGAGAGCATCCGGCAGATGCGCTTCAAGACCCTGGAGACCACCCAGGATGGTGACAAGAGCATTGTCATCTTCGACCTGCCGCGGGATGTGAAAGGGTTTGCCGCCCTCACCTACGCCCACAAACAGGGGGCGGATGACCAGTGGCTCTATCTACCCGATCTGCGACGGGTGAAGCGCATCGCCTCGGTCAATCAGGCGGGTCCCTTTGTCGGGAGTGAGTTCGCTTACGAGGATATCGGCTCGCAGGAGCCGGAGCAGTTCAGCTACAAATTTGTTGGCGAGCAGCGCTACGAAGAGCTACCGGTCTTGGTGGTGGATCGCTTTCCGCTGGATGAGAACTCCGGCTACTCACGGCAGGCGGTCTGGATCGACGCCGAGCGGCATATCCCCCTCAAGATCGAGTATTTCGACCGCAAAGAGGAGCTGTTGAAGAGTCAGATCTTCCACGACTACCAGCTCTATGAAGGGCGTTTCTGGCGCCCCGCCCAGGTGGAGATGGTCAACCATCAGGTGGGCAAGCGCACCGTAGTGGAGTATCGCCACTACGCCTTTGGCACCGGGCTCAACGATGCCGATCTCTCCGTGGAGGCGCTCCCGCGTCTGCGATGAGCGCACTCCTCTACAGTGGCCGCAGCCTGCCACGTTGGCTGTTCCTGGTGACTGCACTCGGCGCCGCCCCACCACTGGCGGCACAGTGGAGCGGTGCCGTGGAGCTGGAGGGGCGGCGCTTCGCCGCCGCCCCGGCCTATCCAGGCCAACAGCGCGATGGGGTGGCGCTCCGTCTGCGGGCGCTCTATACCCGCGAGTGGGGTGAGGGGAGTGACTACTTCACCTGTGCGCCGGTGGCGCGGATCGACAGCGCTGACGCAGCTCGCAGCACGCTGGATCTCGATGAGCTGGGCTGGACCCATCTGATGAGTGATAGCGAGCTACGGTTGGGGCTACGCAAACTGTTCTGGGGGGTGGCCGAATCCAACCATCTCGTGGATATCGTCAACCAGACCGATCTGGTGGATAACCCGGATGGGGAGAGCAAGCTGGCCCAGCCGATGGTCAACCTGGCGCTCTTCGGTACCGGCGGCACCCTCGATCTCTTTCTGTTGCCGGGCTTCCGCGAGCGGACCTTTCCCGGCACAGCGGGGCGTCTCCGTACCCCTCTCCCGGTGGCGGAGAATCCCCACTTCGAGGCCGATCAGGGGCGCGGCCACCTCGACTGGGCGGCCCGTTGGCACTACTCCATCGGTACCCTGGACCTAGCACTCTCCGGCTTCCACGGCACCTCACGGGAGCCCAACCTCACGGTCGATGAGCAGGGCCGCCACCTGCTGCCGTTCTATCCGCTGATCGATCAAGCGGGCCTGGAGCTGCAATACATCGACGACGCCCTGATCTGGAAGCTAGAGGCGATCCGCCGTCGCGGTAGCGGACAGCGCTTCTCAGCGACAGTGGCAGGCTTTGAATACACCTTTTATGGCCTGGCCGACGGCAGGAGCGATGCCACCACCTTCGTGGAGTACAGCTGGGATGGGCGCGACGCACAGGCCACCTACGCCATGGACAACGACCTCTTCCTAGGGGTGCGCTTCAACCTCAACGACACCTCCGCCAGCGAACTCATGCTGGGCTGGAGCCACGACCTCGATGGTGGTGGCGAGATGTGGATGGTGGAGGGCCAACGGCGTCTCGATGACAACTGGCGCATCGGTCTGGAGGGGCGCGGCTTCCAAAGCGTGGATGCGGGTGAGGCCGCCTATCCCCTGCGCCACGACACCTTTATTCAATTCACACTGGAGCGATTCTTCTGATCACGCCACCCACGCCCCACGAGGGGACGAGGCTGGCGCGGCAGAGGCAAAGGAGAAGCCGAAATCATGGAAGCCCCCCTCGAATTTAGCGCCCGCATTTTTGCCTCCCTCGCCCACCCGTTGCGGCTGCACTGTATCGTGCTACTCGCCCACCACAACGCACTATGCGTCTGCGACATCGCCCAGCAACTGGGGGTCTCCCAACCCACCATCTCCCGCCATCTGGCGACGCTACGCAGGGCCGGCTTGGTCAGCGATCAGCGTCAGGGGACGCGGGTCATCTACCGGCTGCGCGCCGACCTGCCGGAGTGGGCGCAGGGTGTGGTGGGCGCGTTGGGTAGGCGAGTACCGAGATCTCGTAACAACGAGCGGCCGCCCCAGTGGGGCGCAACGGATCGCCCTAGTAGCGCGCTGGACCAAGATGCCTAACCACAACACAACAACCCAAGGAGTTCCCATGGAGAGGTTCAAACTGCTCTTTCTCTGCACCGGCAACGCCTGCCGCTCCCAGATGGCGGAGGGGTGGGCGCGCTACCTTGCCGATGGCGATATCGCCGTCTACTCGGCCGGTATTGAAGCCCACGGCAAGAATCCGCGTGCCATTGCCGTGATGGGTGAGGCGGGGGTGGATATCAGCACCCAGGAGTCAACAAGAGTCACGCCGCAGATGCTAGAGGGGATCGATCTCGTGGTGACGGTGTGTGGTGACGCTGACGAGCGCTGCCCTGTGCTCCCTGCGGGCACCCGCAGGCTCCACTGGCCCTTGGCAGATCCCGCCAAGGCCAGCGGCAGCGAGGCGGAGATCATGGCGGTCTTCCGGGGCGCCCGTGACGAGATCCGTGATCGGGTACAGCGGCTGCTCACCCATATCGCAAAGGGTGATCTCGCCGCTTAACCGGCCAGCCCCCCTTCTTGTCAGGGTGCCCCTGACGAGAAGGGGGCGATCCGTCCCAGTCGGCAGTGGCCCGCCTCACCAAGCACCCCAGAGATGGCCCTCGCCCGCAACCGGCAGAGGGGCCTTCAGCCCCCGTGAATTCGCCGCTTGATTCGGCTCAATCCGACCGGCGTGAGGCCTAAATATCGGGCCAAATCATTTTGTGTCACCTGTTCCAGAAGCGTCGGCGCACTCTCCACCAAGGCCCGGTAGCGTGCCTCCGCGCTCAGACAGAGAAACTCATACTCCCGCCGCTCCTTCTTCATGGCCAGCTGCAACAGCCGGTCGATAAAAAAGTGCGCCAGCTCTAGATCCGCCCGACTATGCCAATAGAGCCGCTCAAACGGTATGCGATCGAGCTGAGTGGGGGCCAGGCAGAGCAGACCAAAGGCGCAGGTCCCGCCCAAATAGGCCGACGTCATGCAGCCAATAAAATCCCCCGGCACGATAAATGATTTTATAAACTCCTTGCCATCATCTGACACATAAAACGCCTTCAACAACCCCGATCGGACATAATAAAACGACTTATCTCCCTCCCCTTGCCGGAATACATGCTCTCCCTTCCCCAAGGTCATCGACTGCCCCTCGGACCGTAGCAACTCTGAAAATTCCATGGAATTTTAACCTCGGTTAACGCCCCCCACCTTGGACGCAGTTATGGTGACGAAAACGCCGCCAAAGCGTCAAGCCGAACCGAGGACCATCACCATGCAGCTGAAAGAGAAGTCCATCATCATCACCGGGGGTACATCAGGCATCGGCTATGAGATGGTTAAGATCTTGGCGCCTGACAATGACGTGATTGTCATTGCTCGAACCCCCCATAAACTGGATCAACTCGCCCAAACCTTCGAACGGGTATACCCCTTCCAGGCCGACCTGACCCGCCTGGATGAGGTAGAACGAGTGGCGGACGCGATAGCCAAGCGGTTCAGCGCGATCGATATTCTTATTAACAACGCCGCCATGCAGCACACACCCACCTTCTTGGCGGATGACTTTACCTACGAAAGCATCCAACGCGAAATCACCCTCAACTTCACCAGCATCTGCTGCCTCACCTACCTACTCCTCCCACTATTGATACATCAGGATGAGGCGACCCTCCTGAACATGAACTCCGGCCTGGCCCTCGCACCCAAGACCTCATCCGCCGTCTACTGCGCCACCAAGGCGGCTCTTAATATCTTTACCCAATCGCTACGCTACCAACTGGAAACCACCCACATCCACGTCCAACAGGCCTTCTTGGACCTCGTAGAGACCCCCATGACAACCGGCCGGGGGACCCACAAAATGTCAGCCCAAGCCGCGGCCCGTGAAGTGCTCAAAGGGATTGAACGGAACATCCCAGACCATGACATATGCAAAGTCAAACTGCTGCGCATACTCCTTCGCATCGCCCCCGCAATAGCTCGACGCATCATGAAAAAATACTAACACCACACCATGGAATTCATGAAAAAATAGCAGGATTGACTTCTGCTTTCGTGGTTTTCGTGGGTCGGGCTAGCGCAGCGTAACCCGACAACATCCACCTTGGCACCCACCCTTCATTAACCACCGAAGTTGGATTTTCACATTGCGCGGATGAGGTGAGAGGCATGGAACAATAGCGTGCACCTACGGAGGATTGTCGGGTTACGCTC
>QKFD01000003.1 GCA_003251535.1 Chromatiales bacterium
GGCCGCGAGGCGTGGCCCCAGCTGCTGGAGAGTCTGGGCCGGCTCTATGAGGCGGGCGTGGCGATCGACTGGGCCGGTTTTGACCGCCCCTATGCCCGCCGCCGGGTGGTGCTCCCCACCTACCCCTTCCAGCGCCAACGCTACGACTTCGGCGCGGGGGTCTACGAGCGGGCCGAGGGCCGGGTGGTGCGGGCAGACGAGCAGCCGACCGACCATCCGCTGCTCGGCCGGCGGCTCCTCTCCCCGGCCTCCCACTACGAGTTCAGTGCCCTCCTGGCGGCGAGTGCCCCCGCCTTCTTGCGGGACCACCGCATCCTGGGCGAGTACCTCTTTCCGGCGGCTGGCTATATCGAGCTGGCCAGCGCCGCGGCCCAGCAGATCGATGCCGCCGGCCACTATGCCATCGAGCAGCTCACCATCGCCGCCCCGCTCGCCCTGCCACTCCAGGGGGGGGTGACCCTCCACACCCTGCTCACCCCTCAGGCGGGAGGCGGCTTCCAGTGGCAGGTATCCAGCCTGCTCGGCGACGCGCCCCAGGCCACCTGGCAGCTCCATGCCAGCGGGCAACTGACGCCGTTGGCGGCGGCGGCAGGGGCGGCAGAGGCGGTGACCGCCATGCCGGATGAGCGATCGGCCACCGAGCTGGCGCTGGCGCCGATCTACCAGCGTTTGGCGCAGATGGGGTTCGCCTATGGTCCGGCGTTTCGCTGTCTGCTACGCCTCTACCGCAGCGCGGGCGACTATCTGGCGCAGATCCGGCTGCCGGAGGCGCTACGGGCCGGTGCCGCCCCCTTCCAGCTCCACCCCGTCCTGCTGGACGCCGCCCTCCAGGTGGCCGGTATCGCGCTGGAGCCAGGGGATGGCGGGAGTCTGCTGCCGGTGGGGGCGGAGCGCATCACCCTCTATGGCCGCGCCGCGGAGGCGCTCTGGTGTCGGGTCCACCCACGGGAGGGTGGGGAGGTCGGGGACGCTACGGTTGACCTGGTGCTGGGGGACGATAGCGGTCGCCTCATCGCCCTGATCGATGGCCTCCAACTGCGCCGGGTCGATCGCGCCAGCCTGCTGCGGGGCTTGGGCCAGGAGCCGGCGGAGGAGGTCTTCTACCAACCGCACTGGCTCCCGGCGCCGCCGCCATCGTTGCCGCCGGCCGCGGCGGCCAGCGGGCGTTGGCTACTGCTGGGGGCCGCTGATGCCTTAAGCGCTGCATTGGCCGAACAGCTGCGAGGGGCGGGGGGCCACTGCCTGCTGGTCCGGCCGGGGGCCGGCTACCGGGCCATCAGCGAGACCGAGTGGGAGATCGATCCCACCGTGGCCGCCGACTACCAGCGCCTGCTGGCGGCGGCGGGCGAGCTGCGTGGGGTGGTCCACCTGGCCGCCAGCGCCGAGCCGTTCGATGCCGCCAGCCCGTCGTTAGAGATCGACGCCCTCGGCCGCCACGGCTGGTGGAGCCTGCTGCTGCTCAGTCAGGCGCTGGTCCAGCTGCCGCAGCCGCCCGCGCTATGGGTGGTGACCCGCGGGGCGCAGCCGGTGGCGGGCCCCGCCCCACTGCCGGGACTTCCCCAGGCGACCCTGTGGGGGATGGCCCGTAGCACCGCCCGCGAACACCCGGAGCTGGGTACGGTGCTGTTGGATCTCGACCCCGCCGCGCCCCCTGGCGAGGCGGAGCAGCTGCGGCGGGAGCTGCTGGCGGCGGCCGCCGAGCCACAGCTTGGCTATCGTGCCGGCGAGCGCTATCGACTGCGGCTGCGACATCATCAGGCCCCGCCTGCCGCCCCCCCGGTGGGGGCGGCAGGGAGCTACCTGGTGGCCGGTGGGCTGAGCGGTTTGGGGCTCCTGGTCGCCGAGTGGTTGGTGGCCCAAGGGGCGCGCCACCTGCTACTGCTGGGGCGGCGGGCGCCCGCTGCGGCGGCCCAGCAGCGGCTGGCGGCACTCCGGGCGGCGGGTGCCGAGATCCAGATCGCCCAGGCCGATATCGCCGATCGGGAGGCGCTGGCCCAGGCCCTCCGGCAGGCGCAGGCGGTACTGCCGCCGCTGCGCGGTGTCATCGACTGCGCCGCGGTGCTGCACGACGCCCTGCTGGCGCAGCAAGATGAGGCGAGCTACCGCCAGGTGTTGCGCCCCAAGCTGGCGGGGGCCTGGCACCTCCATCAGCTCACCTTGGGGCAGCCGCTGGAGTGGTTTGTCCTCTTCTCCTCCAGCGCCGCCCTCATGGGCTCGGCCGGACAGTCCAACTATGGGGCGGGTAACGCCTTCCTCGACGCCCTGGCGGCCCACCGGCACGGACTCGGGCTGCCGGCGGTGAGTATCGCCTGGGGCGCCTGGGCGGAGAGCGGGCTGGCGGCGGAGCACGGTGTCGCGGAGCGCCTGGCCGGCAGCGGCGTGGGGCTCATCGCACCGGCCGACGGCCTGCGTTGGCTCGGCCAGCTGTTGACCAGTGCCGCCCCCCACGTCGCCTGCCTCCCCATCGACTGGGGGCGGATCGATGCGCGGGCGTTGGGGGTTGACCAGCCGCTCTTTGCCGAGCTGCGTGCCGCCGCCCCGGCGGATGGGGTGGTGGCGCCGCTCTACCAACAGCTCACCGCCACCGCCGCCGGCCAGCGCCATGCGCTGCTGTTGGCCGCCATCCGCGGCAAGGTGGCCGAGCTGCTGAAACTCGCCGGGCCGGCGGAGGTGAAGCCGCAGCAGCGGCTATTCGACCTCGGCCTCGACTCGCTGACGGCGCTCGACCTACGCAACCACCTGCATCAGCTATTAGGGGTCAACCTCCCCTCCACCCTGCTGTTCAACTACCCCACCGCGGCGGAGCTGACCGACCACCTGTTGACCGAGGTGCTCGATCTGACCCAGGCGCCGGCAGAGGCGCTGCCGGCGGAGTTGACGCAGCTCTCCGATGATGAGCTTGAGCGGCTACTGCTCGCCGAGCTGGAAGACTGACAAGGAAGCGGCGGAGTCCAACCATGAGTTCCGAGACGGGCAATCTGGCGGATACGGCGCGGCGCGCCTTGCAACGGATCCGGCAGTTGCAGGATGAGCTGGCGGCCGAGCGGCGGCGCCACAACGAACCCATCGCCATCGTCGGTATGGGCTGTCGCTTCCCGGGGGGCGTCCACTCGCCGGAGGCCTTTTGGGCACTGCTGGCCGCCGGGATCGATACCGCTACAGAGGTGCCAGCGCAGCGTTGGGAGCTGGAGCGCTACTACGACCCAACCCCCGCTAGCCTCGGCAAGATGTATGCGCGCAAGGGCTGTTTCATCGAGGGGGCGGATGGCTTTGACGCCGCCTTCTTCGGCATCGTGCCGCGCGAGGCGCAGGGGATGGACCCGCAGCAGCGGCTGCTGCTGGAGGTGGTGTGGGAGGCGCTGGAGGATGCCGCCATCGCCGCGGATCGGCTGCTCGGTCAGCGGGTCGGGGTCTATGTCGGCCAGATGAACCAGGACTACCTGGACCGCGACTTCGGCAAACCCATCGAGGAGCTGGACTACCACGCCGGGCTCGGCAACACCTTCAGCATCACCGCCGGTCGGGTCGCCTATTTCTTGGGGGTGCAGGGGCCCACCCTGACCGTCGATACCGCCTGCTCCTCCTCGCTGGTGGCCCTCCATCTCGCCTGCCAGGGGCTGCGGCAGGGGGAGTGTGAGCTGGCCGTGGCGGCGGGGGTCAATCTCCAGCTGGCGCCGGTCACCACCACCATGGAGTGCAGTATGCGGATGCTGGCCGCCGATGGTCGTTGTAAGACCTTCGATGCCGCCGCTGATGGCTTTGTGCGGGGCGACGGCTGCGGCGTGGTGATCCTGCGGCGGCTGGCCGATGCGCTGGCCGCGGGTGATCGCATCCTCGCCTTGGTGCCGGGTTCGGCCGTCAACCACGATGGCGCCAGCGGTGGTCTCACCGTGCCCAATGGCCGCGCCCAGGAGCAGGTGATCCGCATGGCGCTGGAGCGGGCGGCACTGGCGCCGGAGGCGGTGGAGTACATCGAGGCGCACGGAACCGGGACCGCCCTGGGCGATCCCATCGAGGTGGGGGTGCTCGGCAAGGTGTTTGCCCGTCCGGCGGCGACGCCGCTCCATATCGGCTCGGTGAAGACCAATGTCGGCCACACCGAGGGGGCGGCGGGGATCGCCGGGGTGATCAAGGCGGTGCTTGCCCTGCGCCACCAGACCATCCCACCGAGTCTCCACTTCCATACCCCCAACCCCCACATCCCTTGGCAGCAGCTGGCGGTGCGGGTGCCGGTGGCGGCCACCCCGTGGCCGTCGGGGGCCGCGGCGCGGGTGGCGGGGGTGAGTTCTTTCGGTCTCAGTGGCACCAATGCCCACCTGCTCCTCGCCGAGGCGCCCGCCCCCACGGTGCCGGCGGCCACGCCGCTGGAGCGGCCGTGCCACCTGCTAACGCTATCGGCCAAGAGCCGGCCGGCGCTGGCGGAGTTGGCGGGGCGCTACCGCGAGCGGCTGGCGCAGGGCGAGGAGCCGTTGGCCGATCTCTGCTACACCGCCAACGTCGGCCGTAGCCACTTTGACCACCGCTGGGCGGTGAGCGGCGGTGATCGGGCGGAGCTGGCGGCGGCCTTGGCGGCGCGGCATGGGGGGAGTGAGCTGGCGGCGCCCCCCGCCGTGGCCTGGCTGTTCAGCGGCCAGGGGAGCCAGTACGTCGGCATGGGGCAGGCGTTATATGAGAGCCAGCCGCTGTTTCGCCAGGCGCTGGAGGAGTGCGACGCCCAGCTGGCAGAGGAGTTAGGCGTGGCCCTGCCGGCGTTGCTGTGGGGCGAGCAGGGCGGACAGCTCAACAACACCCGCTACACCCAGCCGGCGCTGTTCGCCCTGGAGTATGCGCTGGGGCGGCTCTGGCAGAGCTGGGGTGTCGAGCCGGATGCTGTGCTGGGCCACAGCGTGGGCGAGTATGCAGCGGCGGTGTTGAGTGGGGTCTTCAGTCTGGCGGAGGGGGCGCGGCTGATCGCCGCCCGCGGCCGGCTGATGGCGGAGCGCTGCGGCCCCGGGGCGATGGTGGCGCTGCTGGCGGAGGAGGGGCAGGTGCAGGGGCTGCTGGCCGATCTGCCCATCTCTTG
>QKFD01000084.1 GCA_003251535.1 Chromatiales bacterium
GGCCCCCTGAAGGGGGGCCGGAGAAGGGGACAATATAATGAGGCGTTATGGTCAGAGGGGAGATGCAGCCAACGGCCCCCAGCCCGCTCAACAGGCCCTACACCATCACCGTCTGCCCCCGGTAGATAACCATCTTCGGCTTACGCACCACCGCCTCTGCCAGGGATAACGCCTCCCCCTCGGGGGAGACCGACTCCGGTGGGGTCGCCCCCCGGTAGACGCGGTTCGGCTCTGTCACTGCGTCCCCCCGTGGCTCGCCCACCAGCGCCTGCAACAACTCGCCATAGTGCTGTAGCTGCTCATCATCGGACTCGCCACAGAAGCGGATGAGCCGCTCCGCCGCCCCCTCCTCCGCCAGAGGCAGCCGCACCCCACTATGACAACGGGCCAGATTGCGGATCTTGAGCATCAGCAGGGCAGAATCTTTGGAATGTACAGCGCTAGACATGGGAATCCTCCAGAGGTGAAGCCGGTAGCCAGCGTCGATCCGCCTCAACACCATTGGCGAACCGCCACCCGGTGGACTAAGCATCAACGATGCCAGCCCTCCCGCCCCCGCTGGATATGGCGTCTGACCCTATAAAAAGCGGGGTTGATGGGGCAGGCCGGCGCCCCCTCCCGTCCCACCCGCTCGTGGATCCCACCGCCAGGCCCTGCACAACTTTGGTGCTTATCCGACAATAGGGCCCATCCACAGCACAAGAACGTACCGATAGGTGCAAACAGCGGGTCCTACCCATTACCCAAAGTGTGATGGAACGGCTAGACGAGTGACGGTTGCCTCCCCCTCACCCTGCTGGTGCATAATCCCCCCGCCCGGTCTCCCCGGCGACCGCACACCAGACGCAACAGAAAAGGAGTGGTCTATGCCAGGAAAGAAGAGCTCCACCCCCGCCATCGATACCGCCACCCTGGCCGAGCAGCTGGTGCGGGTGCTGGAGTCGCAGCGCCGCCTGGGGGGAGAGGCCTATCCGGTGAGTTACCCGCAGCTGCGGGAGTTGACCGGCATGGCAGACAAGGTGATGAAGGCCGCCCTGACCAGCGCGCCCTTTACTGGCCAAGCGGTGACCACGGTGGATAAACCCCGCTCCATCTACTTCACGGGGACCAACAACCTGATCGCCCTCAAGGGTGACCTCGGGGTGCTGCTGCAAGATGATCGTCTCCTGCTCTTCGCCTTGCAGCGCTCTCGTACCAAGCGCTCCCACGCCCACACCATCGACATCCTCAAGAAAAAGCTGCCGGTACCGCTCCAGGCCCCCTTTGCCGAGGCGCTGAAACGGCGCCTCACCAATGGCGAACTACCGCCAGGGGTCGCCTGGATCCTGCACAACAGCCCACGGCTATTCCTGCTGACCGATCTCCAGCCCACCGCCAGCCCCCCCCGGCAGGCTGACCAACCGGCCAGCGCCAGCGCGCCACCCACAGCCCCAGCCGCAGCGGCACCGGGCGACTTTGCCAACGCCTTTCGGACGGCCTTTGATCAGCTCTACCGGCAGTCGGGGAGGCGCAACTTTGTCAATCTGCTCGACCTGCGCAACGCCCTAGCGAGCTACAGCCGTGAGGCCTTCGACAGCGGGCTACACACCCTACGACTAAGTGGTGAGTTTGATCTGAGTGCCGCCGGCGGGAGGGAGCAGCTCTCGCCAGAGGAGCAACAGGCGGGCATCCAGGAGGGGAACGCACTGCTACTTTACGCTTCCCGCATCGACTGACGGGGAGAGCAACGATGGCTATGGACCGAGCGAACACGGGCGCCGATCTAACCGACCTTTTCGACCAGCTCTCCCAAGCCAACCCCTTCACCACCAACCGGGTAGATGACCCGCAGCGGGCAGGGGTCACCGTTCAATCTATCCACCAGCGCGCCTATCGTCAGCTGGTCACCTTGGCGGGGCAGGCCCACCGTCAGGAGAGCGGCGTGGGGGCGCTGCTATTGGGGGAGGCGGGGATCGGCAAGAGCCACCTGTTGGCCCGGCTCTACCAGTGGGTCAGCGAGGCGGACCGTGCGGTCTACGTCTTCCTCCACAACCTCCAGACCAGCCCGGAGCGGCTACCCCGTTACATCCTCAAGTGCGTGGTCAGCCGGCTGGTGGAGGCGCGCACCCACAACTTCTTCGATACCCCGCTCTATCAGCTGGTCAAGACCATCGCCACTGCCGGCCTAAAGGAGAGCGGGAGCAACGGCAAGGTGGGGCGGGATCGACTGAAGGCGGCCTATGACCGCAAGGTGCAGCGACTCCACACCCACCACACCCCCGGCAGCGACGAGCAGCCGGCCTTTGATGTGCTGTTTCGCTTCTTCGTCAGTACCTACCTCGCCCACGACGGCAAAGGGGATGAGGGGGAGGCGGCGCTGGCCGTGCGCTGGTTGATGGGGGAGGCGCTCGATCCGGAGGAGGCGAAGCAGATCGGCCTCACCACCCCGGACGACAGTGAAGAGCCGGTGGTACAACTGCCCGACAACCAGGCAGTGGAGGGGGTGATGGTGGCGCTGGCCCTGTTCGCTCGCTACAGCCAGCGCCCCTTTATCCTCTGTTTCGACCAGGTGGATAACATGGATCCACCGCAGATCACCGCCCTCTCCCGCTTCCTCCACACCCTGCTGGATCACACCCCCAATCTGCTGGTGGTGACCGCCGGGCTACGCACGGATCTAGAACTCTACCGCCGTGAAGGCGTGATCTCCCCAGCCGCCTGGGACCGCCTGGCCCAGGAGGAGATAGCGATGCGCCGCATCAACCAGGAGGCGGCCCAGCAGCTGCTACGGGCCCGCCTCGATGAATTTCTCGCCCCCTTCACCGCCCTACCGGAGTTGAGCCGCCAGCGCCACAACGACCCCCTCTTCCCGCTCGGCCGCCCCTGGTTCGCTGAGCAGACCCGCGACCAGCTCACCTTCCGTCCACGCGATGTCATCAACTGGGCCAAGGCGCGTTGGCAGGAGGAGCAGGACAAGCTGGAGGAGCTAGGGGGGAGCCGCTGGCTGGCCGCCTGGCCCCATGGTACCCCCACCCAGCCAACATCCACCGTCACCACACCGACGGTGGCACTCGATCCGCTCATCGACGAGCTGATCGAGCGCAAGATCAAAGAGCAGATAGGTCACCGCGAGCTACACCCGGAGGGGCTGCCGCCCGATGCCGACAACATCATCGGCCTGTTGGAGGGGCTGCTGGAGCAGTGCCTACCGGCGGCGGATAGCGCCGCCGACCAGCGCTACACCCTGCACCAATACAGTCGTCCCAGCGGCGGCAAGCGGCGGCCTGCCTTCCACCTGGAGGTGACGGAGCGCCGCCCCGGCGATGGGCAGCCCATCCAGACCGGCGTCACCGCCCTGGTGACCCAGAGCGGCCAAGCCACCTACCACACCCTCAAGCGGCTGGCGGAGCTACCCCAGCGGCCCGACCATATCCTGCTGGTTACTGAAGAGCGCTGCCCCCTGCGGCTGGGCGCCCAGGGCGATTCACTGTTCCGCCGGCTGCTCGCCTTGGGTAAGGCGGCGTTTGCGGAGTATCGGCTGTCACTGGAGGAGTATCGGCTCCTGGATGCCCTCCTCGCCGTGGTGGGCCACGCCCGCTCCGGCGATCTGGAGTTGACCCTCGCCAGTGGCCAGAGCCATCCGGTCACCGCAGGGGAGGCGATCGCCTCCCACCACCGCTGCGACCGCTACCGGGCCATCCCGCTGCTCAACCACCTGCTCAGCGAACAGCCAGCGGCGGAGGCCGACCCAACCACAGCGGTGGCCATAGATGAGGCGGCGGTGCGGCGCTTCATCATGGCCCAACTGGCGATGACCATGGGGATGAGCAGCCAGGAGCTGGCCAGTAAATATGGTCACCAGCACCCCACCGGCCTCGCCCCGGCGCAGCTGCAACAGCAGGTGGATCAACTGGTCAAGGCGATGGACCGCGAGGGGCTGGTAAAGGCGACCCCCATGGATGACCACTTCTACCTCCTCTTCAAGGTCAATCCATGAGCCGCCGCTTCACCGTCTCGCAGGTGCGGGTGGCGGCCACCTGTCCGCGCATCTTCTACTTTGACCAGCAGGAGAGCCGCCGCCAGGCGGCGGGTCCCCCCAAGGTGACCCGCATCTGGCGACGGGGAAAGGGGGACACCACCGCCCTCGGCAGCCTCTTCCACCGCACCATCGAGGCGTTTAACGACGCCGCCCTCGGCGACCGGCAGGTGCATACGTTGCTGGCCAACGCCAGTGATGTCGGCACCCTGCAACAGGGGCTGCAACGCCACATCTTCAGCGCCTACCTCGACACCGCCCCCCTCTACCGCGCCACAGCGGAGCAGCAGAGCGCCTTCGTCGAGGCGCTACGGCGCTACCTCAACGAGCTGGCGACCCTCGTGCACTACGGGCGCGGCCAGGGGATGAGCGAGCAGATGTTGCTCGATCACCTGTTCGGTGAGACCCGCCGCCGGATGGATGTCACCTACCCCTTGGCGGATGGCGAGTCGGTGCAGATCGTCGGCATCCTCGACTACGTCTTCTACGACTGGCGCAAGGCGCGCCACCGCATCATCGACTACAAACTCACCCCCGCCGGCGAGCCCCAGAGCGATCTCTTCCAGGTCTGCATCTACGCCCTGATGCACCACGCCCAACACGGCACCCAGGCCGATGCCGCCGTGCTCTATCTCCACCCACAGCGCTCCATGGTGGAGCGCGACTGGGAGGGGCTCTACGCCGACCGCGCCATCATCGAGCGGTTGCTGGCATCGATGGTGGCCTGGTGTGACTACGACGCCGAGCGTGGCCAAGGGCTCAAGCCCCCCGGCGACTCCGCCTACTGCGACTGGTGCCCGTGGCGCGAGCAGTGCGAAGCGCGCTTGGGGGATAGACGCGAGGGGGGCCGCGCCGGGGATCCGCCAGCGGCACCACCGCCACTGACGCCGCTGGCGCAAACCACCCCTGAGCCGCCAACGGGGCTGGCCATCGGCCACACCGCCGACGGCCAACCGCTGCAACTGCCCCCCCACATCCTGCCCACCCACACCGCCGTGGTCGGCGCCGCCGGCAGCGGCAAGACCTGGCTGGCCAAGGTGATTGCGGAGGAGGCGATCCTCAACGGGGTGCCGGTCCTGGCCATCGATCCCCAAGGGGACCTAGTGCAGTTCCTGCGCCGTGCGGCGCCCGAGCGGCTGGCTGGCCTCACACCGGCGGAGCGCCAGCGCTATGAGCGCTACTGGGAGCGGGTGGAGCCGCGCATCTTCACCCCCGGCAGCTCCCATGCCACCCGCCTCAGCCTCAATCCGCTGCGCCTGCCGGACGAGACCGAGCTGGCGGGGATCGACAACCCCGCCCGGCGCGAGGAGGAGCGTGACGCCCTGTTTGCCGCCGCCGCCACCAATCTGGTCGGCCTCGCCCAGGCGGGCGGCGAGCAGCAGGTGCAGGAGAACTTCCTGCTCCAGCTGCTGAAGCTGCTGCGCCACCACGCCGACAGTAGCGATCTCGATCTCCACACACTGCTGCGCTTTATCCACGACCCGGAGCAGGCCGGCATGATGGAGCCGGAGCTGATCATCAAAAAGAGCGAGCGGGAGAAGTTGGCGCGCAAACTCAACGCCGTGCTGTTTGGCGCCGGTGCCACCCTGTTTCGCGGCGGACAGCCGCTCGATCTGACAGCACTGCGCCGCCCCACCACGGCGGGCCGGGTGCCGCTCAACGTCATCTACCTCAACGCCCTCACCCACGACGACCAAAAGCAGTTCTTCGTCGCCGCCCTGGCCACCGAGATCTACCGCTGGATGGTCTCCTCCGCCGCCGGTGGTGGCACCCAGCTGCTCTTCTATCTGGACGAGGCGCGCGACTACATCCCCGCCGGTGCCAGCAAGCCCCCGGCCAAGCAGCCCCTCATCCGGCTCTTCACCCAGGGGCGCAAGTTTGGCGTCGCCGGCCTGCTCTGCACCCAGAGCCCCCGCTCAGTGGACTACAACGTCTTCGGCAACTGCTCCACCAAGATCATCGGTCGGGTCGAGAGTAGTCAGGATGCCGAGCGGGTGGCGGAGTGGTTCACTCTGGGTGGGGCAGTCCCCCGCTGGGTCAGCGCCCGCCAGGGCGCCCAGGCGGGCTCCTTCGTCGGCCGCTGGCCGGGAATGCCGACAGAGCTGGAGGGGGTCAGTCTCCAGAGCCGGCCGCTCTTCTCGCTGCATGAAGGGGCCTGGCCACCGGAGCGGGTGGAGCAGGAGATGGCGGGCCAACGCGCCACCGGACAAACGGATTGACAGCTACCAAGGGCCGGGGGAGGATGCCCCGCTTCCACCCCGTCGGGGGGCGGCCATCTCGGCCGGAATTACAGCAGAGGAATCATCTATGTCTTTCACCATCCAGGTTGAGAACATCAAGTGTGGCGGTTGCGCCAACACCATCCGTAAGCGGCTGAGTGAGCTTGCCGGTGTGCAGGGTGTTGAGGTGGTCGTAGAAGCGGGTCAGGTCACCGTTGAGGGGGATGAGGCACTGCGGCCCGCCGTGGTGGAGATGCTGGCCAAATCCGGCTACCCCGAGTCCGGCTCGGTACACGGCATGGCCTCGATGAAGGCCAAGGCGACCTCCTTCGTCAGCTGCGCCATCGGACGGATGGATAAGACGGAGTGATCCAACCCCCCGCCGCCAGCCCCTACCTGAGCCCGGTGGTGGTCTCCATCACCCAGGCCCAGGCGTGTTACATGGCGGCGGTGGTCGCGGCCATTGAGGAGGTGGTGGCACTCCCGGCCTACCGGAGCGCGGTGCTGGCCTGGGCCCCCCAACTGGCCCAGGTCGATCCCGGTACCCCCGGGGTACTGCTGGGTTACGACTTCCACCTCGGCCCCGAGGGGCCGCGGCTCATCGAGATCAACACCAACGCCGGGGGGTTGATGCTGCTGGCCGACGCCCCCGGCGAGGCGGTGCGGGCGATGTTTCTGGAGGAGTGGCGGCGCGCTGGCCACGCGGGGCCGCTAGGCGCCGTCGCCATCGTCGATGACCAGCCACATGAGCAGTTCCTCTACCCAGAGTTCTTACGCCTCCAGGCGCTGCTGAACCACCACGGCATCGAGACCTTCATCGCCGCCCCGGAGGAGTTGCAGTACACCCAAGGCCAACTGCAACTGGCCGATCGCCCGCTGGCCATGGTCTACAACCGCCTGACCGACTTCACCCTGGAGCAGCCCTCCCACGCCGCCCTGCGCGCCGCCTACCAGGCGCGGGCCGTGCTGGTCACCCCCCACCCCTACGCCCACGCGCTCTACGCCGATAAACGCAATCTAACCCTGCTGGGCGATGCTGATTGGCTGCTCCAACACGGCGCCAGCACCGCCACGGCGGCACTCCTGGCCGAGGCGATCCCCACCACCCGGCGGGTCACCCCGCAGCACGCCACCACCCTCTGGGAGGGGCGCCGCCACTGGTTCTTCAAACCGGAGCGCGGCTATGGCGGCAAGGGGGCCTACCGCGGCGACAAACTGACCCAGCGGGTGTGGCAGGCGATCTGCACCGGCGGCTATGTGGCCCAGCGCCTGGTACCGCCGAGCCAGGTCCCCGGCCCGGCCGGCGAGCTAAAGCTGGACCTGCGCCACTATGTCTACGCCGGCCGCCTGCTGCACCTGGCCGCCCGGCTCTATCGCGGCCAGACCACCAACCTGCGCACCCCAGGCGGCGGACTCGCCAGCGTGGTGGTGACCCCCACCCCCAGCGGCACCTTGGCCTGCGCCTAGCGGCCGCGCCCCTGCGTGATATGCCCGAGTAGGGTGTGTGAAATCACGCACTCCCCCCTGTACGCTGTTGGATAGCCTTAATATTCAATAAATTATACTTGGCCCACAATCTGCTAGTAGGTCGGCTGTTTCCACCTATCGCAGGGATATCGCTATGAGCCGGGCCGCACCACACCCCTCCACCGCCCAACCGGAGATCACCTCGCTGCTGGCCGGTGCCGGGCTCACCCTGGCCTCCCTGATCCTGCTGCCGGCGTTGGCGCAACGGATGGGGATGGGGCCGACCTTAACCGCGGCCCTGCGGGCGGCACTGATGAAGGCATCGCACAAGGTGTGAGGCGCGCCCGCGGCGCTTAGGCCCCGCTGTCCAGGGGGGTGGCCCATGGTATTCTCCCCGGCGTTCTCTTCAGACCCCCGCCTTGGGGAGCGGCCACCATGTACCTTCCCCCCATCTGCCGACCCGTCACCTGTTCTGGCGGGGTGCGCCGCCTATGACCGCCACCGGCGCTACCCCTCCCTGCGATCTCTGTGGCCTAGAGCTGGAGCGGGGCGACTTTCCCATCCACACGGCCGGGCAGACACTACACTTCTGCTGCGATGGTTGCCGTGAGATCTACCGGCTGCTCCACCAACCACAGGAGCAGCCCCCACCCAAGGAGAGGGACGACGGGCGGTAGTGGCCCTGCCCTACCCCAGGCCGACGCCCGTCGCAGCGCGCCCAGCGCGATGTCGGCAGTAGAATAGCCAGGCAGCCTTGGCCCCCAGTGGGGGTCCAAGGCGCCGTTCCGTGGCCGGGCGCAGGTGTGTCTGGCCCCACCGCCACAACGATGGCGGCGCCGACCGCCCTCCCCCGCGCAAGCTGGAGGGCGGCAGGCTGGAGAGAACGCCCCACCCACCTAGCAAAGATTCGACAGAGGAGCCGTCATGGCTGGAACTAACTCTATCTGGCGCCACCCCCTGCTGTGGTTCACCATCGGTGCCGCCGCCGGCTACTACAGCTACAAATATCGCAAAGAGATCGCCGCCACCGTGGCCAAAGGGGCCGATCTCGGGCGCGACTTCGTCCTGCAACAGCGGGAGAGCCTCTCCGACCTACTGGAGGAGGCGCAGGAGGCCGAAGAGGCCGCGGGTGGTAGCGAGGCCCCTTCCCGGTAAGCGACGCGGAGCCACCCCATGACCGCCCAAAGGCTACTGGCGGAGGTGCGGCTGCGCCACCGCGCCGCCGGCCACCTGCGCTTCCAACTACCGGAGCTGCTGTGCAGCGAGGAGATCGCCGACTACCTGGAGCGCGGGCTGCATCAGCTCGAAGGGGTGCGGCGGGTGACCCTCTATCGCCACCAACAGAAGCTCTCGGTGTTCTATCTGGATACCGTCTGCGACGACCACCAGATAGCGCGCAAGTTGGCGCAGCTGATCGAGCTGCTGGTGACGCGGCGGCGGGTCACGCCGGCCGGCGCCACTCCGGCACGCGGGCTATGGCAGCGGCTGCGCGGCGCGCAGCCGCTGGCGGGGCTAAAGGCGCGCTACCAAAAGTGGCGCACCCGCGCCCGCCAGGTGAGCGCCATCACCCGCGCCCACTGGCGCTACAACCCGGCGCTGCGGATGCTGGGGGAGAACCCGGAGAAGGCGATCCTCGGCTTCATCAACGATGCCGTCACCTTCTACCTGATCAAGGTCCACTGGAACCTGATCGTCCAGCAGTGGCTCAAGCGGCCGATCCGCTTCCGCTACGAGTGGGCGACGGTCTTCTACTTCATCTTCCTGCTGGTGCGCTCGCGCAAGAAGTAACCGTCCCGGTCCCCTCCCCGCCTCGGAGCCGCCATGAGCTACACCCCATCCCACTATCAGCTGGTCCACCGCCTGCGGCGGCGGGTGCGCATCGTCGCCCCCGGCCTGCGCGGTGATCGGGAACGGATGGCGCTACTGGAGATCCTGCTGCGCAAGCACCCACAGCTAAAACGGGTGCGGGGGGTGAGTGAACTCGGCTCGCTGGCGATCCACTTCGATCCCCACAGCCTGCCGGCCGAACGGCTACTGCCGATGCTGGATGCCGTGGTGGGCAATCTGCTACCCAAGGCGGGGGCAGCGCCGCGGCCGACCGCCGCCGCGGAGCCGCCACCGACCGATCTCCCCCCCCAATCTTGCTCGCTGGCGGTGGAGGGGATGACCTGCGCCTCCTGTGCCGCCCTCATCGAGCTGCGCCTGAACCGCGACCCGCGGGTGGCGGCGGCGCGGGTCAACTTCGCCGCCGGTACCGCCCAGGTGGAGGGGCGGCTGGGGCGTAGCGAGATCTACCGCCTCGTCGATGCCCTCGGCTACCAGGCGCGGCCGATGGATACCCTGGCCCAGCGGCGACTCCTGGTGGAGCGCGAACGCGAGCGGCTGGCCGAGGCGCGGCGGCGGCTCCTGGGGGCCGGCCTGCTCAGCCTGCCACTCATGGCCATCGGCATGGCAATGCCCAACTCCTTCCTGCTCAAGGGCCTCGAATTTCTGCTCGCCACGCCGGTGGTGGCGTGGGCCGGCCGCCCCTTCTTCAGCAAGGCGTGGGCCCTGGCCAAGCAGCGCGAGGCCAACATGGATAGCCTCATCGCCCTCGGCGCCGGCGCCGCCTACCTCTACAGCGTGCCGGCCTGGCTGCTGGGGCGCCACCACCTCTACTTCGAGGCGGCCGGCGGCATCATCAGCTTCGTCCTGCTCGGCCGCTACCTAGAGGAGCGGGCCAAGGGCCAGGCGGGCGAGGCGATCCGTAAACTGATCGAACTACAGCCGGCCACCGCCACCGTGCTGCGCGCCGGCCAGGAGCTGACCATCCCCGCCGAGCAGCTGGAGCTGGGCGACCTGCTCTTAGTCCGGCCGGGCGAGCGCATCGCCACCGACGGCGAGGTGGTGGCGGGCCACTCCAGCGTGGACGAATCGCTGATCAGCGGCGAGAGCCTGCCGCTGGCCAAGGGGCCGGGCGACAGGGTGGTGGGGGGCTGCATCAACGGCAGCGGCAGCCTGCGCCTGCGCGCCACCGCGGTGGGGGGCGACACCGTACTGGCCGGCATCGTGCGTATGGTCGATCAGGCCCAGGGGGCCAAACTGCCGGTACAGAAGCTGGCGGATCGCATCTCGGCGCGCTTTGTGCCGGCGGTGATGGGGATCGCCACCGCCACCGGCATCGGCTGGCTACTGGCCGGCGCCCTACCGGCGGTGGCCGCCACCAACGCCATCGCCGTCCTGCTCATCGCCTGCCCCTGCGCCCTCGGCCTCGCCACCCCCACGGCCATCATGGCCGCCACCGGCCAGGCGGCACGGCGCGGCATCTTCATCCGCGGCGGCGACAGCCTGGAGCTGGCCGCCCGCCTGCATAGCGTGGCGCTGGACAAGACCGGCACCCTCACCGCCGGCCGGCCCCAGGTGACAGAGCTGATCAACCACTCAACCCTGGAGGACCGCGCCCTCCTGGCCCTGGTGGCCGGCGCCGAAGGGGAGTCGGAGCACTACCTAGGGCGGGCGGTGGTGGAGTATGCCCGCGAGCAGGGGATCACCACACCCCAGCCGGAGCAGTTCCAGGCCGAGCCGGGCCGCGGCATCAGCGCCACCGTGGCCGGCCACCACCTCCAGCTCGGCAACGCCGCCTGGCTCCGGGCGGCCGCGATCGCCACCGCCCCCCTGGAGCCAATCGCCGCCCGCCTGGCGGCCCGCGGCCAGACCCCCATCTACATCGGCCTCGACCAACAGGCGGTGGGGCTGCTGGCCATCGCCGATCGGCCACGGCCAGAGGCCAAGGCGGCCCTGGCACAGCTGCGGGCCCTGGGGGTGGAGGTGGTGATGCTCACCGGCGACAACGCCATCACCGCGCGCCACATCGCCGCCGAGGTGGGGATCGAGCAGGTGGTGGCAGAGGCGTCACCGGCCCGCAAACGGGCAGTGATCGAACGGCTGCGGGCCAGCGGCCGACGGGTGGGGATGATCGGCGACGGCATCAACGACGCCCCGGCGCTGGCCGCCGCCGATGTCGGCCTCGCCATCGGCAGCGGCACCGACATCGCCATCGAGACCGCCGACATCACCCTGGTGGGGGGCGATCTAGAGCGCGCCGCTGAGGCGATCGCCCTCAGCCGCCGCACCATGACCATCATCGGCGAAAACCTCTTCTGGGCCCTCTTCTACAACAGCGTCGCCATCCCCGTGGCCGCCTCCGGTCGCCTCAACCCGATGATCGCCTCCGCCGCCATGGCGCTCAGCTCGGTCTCGGTGGTGGCCAACTCACTCCGTCTACAACGCCGCCCCGGGAGCACGACATGACCACCACCGAGTTGGGGGCCGGCCCCTTCAGCTACTGGCTCGCCTTCCTGGCCGGCCTGCTGGCCAGCGGCCACTGCATCGGCATGTGCGGGGCGCTCGCCTCCGGGATCTTCATCCGCCTCGGCGCCGAGGCGCGACGCCCCCTCCCCTACCTGAGCTACCAGCTGGCGCGCATCGGCGTCTACACCCTGGTGGGGGTGCTGGCGGCCACCCTCGGCAAGGTGCTGGTCTCCATGGGGGGATTCGGCGTAGCGCAGGCGGTGTTGCAGATGGTGATAGGGCTGCTCGTGGTGCTCATCGGCCTCGATATCGTCGGCCTCTCGCCCTGGCGCCTGCCCGGCCTGGGGCTGAGCGTGCCGCAGCTGGGGCGCTTCCTGGGGGCGGCAGCCCACAAGGGGCCGGTGACCGGCGCCCTGCTCGGCGGTATGGCCAACGGCCTGATCCCCTGCCCCCTCACCTTTGCTGTCGCGGTCAAGGCGACCACCGCCCCCAGCCCGTTGGAGGGGGGGCTACTGATGCTCGCCTTCGGCCTCGGCACCGTCCCCTCCATGCTCTTTGTCAGCGTCGCCTTTGGCCTGCTGGGGACCCGCAGCCGCAGCCTGCTACTGCGCGGGGCGGCGGTGTTGGTGGTGGTGATGGGGCTGGCCACGCTCTACCAGGGGCTCACCTACTTCAACATCATGCGGGGGCTGGTCTACTGATGCGCCACTCCGATCGGGTCTTGGCGCTGCTGGCCGGCGGCCTGCTACTGCTGGCGGCCAGTGGCCTGGATGCCGGCCTACGCCGGCAGGCGGCCGTGGCCGAGCTGCGTCAACAGCGCGCCACGGTGCAGGCGCTGGAGTTGACCGATCTCTGCCTCTTCACCGAGGCGCGCTACACCCGCCACCTCTCCCAGGCCGATCTCCACACCCCGTTCCAGGACCACCCGTTGGCCTTCGACCACTTCCCCAGCGGCTCGCTGGTCTCCCCGCCCCTGAGGAGGGAGTGAGATGCAGCACTATCTGGCCCGCCAGCGCTACCTCATCGACTACACCGTCGCCTCACTGCTACGCCACCGCAGCAAAAATCTCGGCCTGCTGCTGGTCTACACCCTGGTGGTGTTCATGCTCGCCTCGGTGATGCTCTTCACCCACTCCCTGCGCCAAGAGGCGGAGCAGCTCCTCAGCGCCGCCCCGGAGATCGTCCTCCAGCGGCTGCTGGCGGGACGCCAGGAGCTGGTACCAGCCAGCTACCTGGAGCAGATGGGCCGCATCCGCGGGGTGAGCGAGCGCCACGGCCGCCTCTGGGGCTACTACTACGACCCAGTGGTACGGGCCAACTACACCGTGCTGGTACCGCGGGATCGCCCACTGGCGGCCGATGAGATCGTGGTGGGCGCCGGCCTGGCGCGCAGCCGCGGCCTCGGCCATGGCGACTTCCTCAGCCTCCGCGCCAGCGACGGCCGCCCCGTCGCCTTCCGCGTCGCCGACACCCTGGCGGCCGACTCCGAACTCATCAGCGCCGATCTGATCCTGATGGCAGAGGCGAGCTTCCGCGATCTCTTCGCCATCCCCGCGGGCTACTACACCGATCTCGCCCTCAGCGTGCGCAATCCGCGGGAGGTGCGCACCGTGGCGGAGAAGCTGACCCTGGCGCTGCCCGACACCCGTCCCATCCTGCGCTCCGAGATCCTCCGCACCTACGCCACCCTCTTCAGCTGGCGCCAAGGGATCGTGCTGGTGCTACTGGCGGGGGCGCTACTCGCCTTCGTCATCTTCGCCTGGGACAAGGCCTCCGGCCTCTCCGCCGAGGAGCGGCGCGAGATCGGCATCCTCAAGGCGGTGGGCTGGGAGACCGCCGATGTGATCGGCATGAAGTTCTGGGAGGGGGCCCTCATCTCCCTCGGCGCCTTCCTACTCGGCTACCTGCTCGCCTACCTCCACGTCTTCTACCTCGACGCCGGGTTGTTTGAGCCGGTGCTGAAGGGCTGGGCGGTGCTCTACCCCAGCTTCCACCCCGTCCCCTTCATCGACGGCCTCCAGGTGGCGACCCTCTTCTTCTTCACCGTCTTCCCCTACACCGTGGCCACCATCATCCCCATCTGGCGGGCCGCCACCACCGATCCCGATGCGGTGATGCGATGATCGAACTCCACGAGGTCAAGAAGGCCTTCAACCAAGGGCGGCCCAACGAGTTCTGGGCCATCCGCGGCGTCTCCCTCACCATCGAGCGGCAGCGGGTGACGGTGTTCAAGGGGCCGAGCGGCTCCGGCAAGACCACCCTGCTCTCGATGATCGGCAGCCTGTCGCGCCCCACCGCCGGCCGCATCCTGCTCGACGGTCGCCCCATCTCCGGCCTGCCAGAGCGCTTCGCCACCCAGGTGCGGCGCGACACCTTCGGCTTCGTCTTCCAGCAGTTCCACCTGATCAAGGGGCTATCAGTGCTGGAGAATGTGATGCTGCCGGCCTACCCCAGCGGCCGCGACCACCGCAGCCTCAAACAGGCCGCCCAGGCGCTGCTGGAGCGCTTCGACCTCGCCGCCCGCGCCAGCAGCCGCGCCGAGTGGCTCTCCGGTGGCGAGGCACAGCGCGCCGCCATCTGCCGCGCCCTCATCAACCAGCCGCAGGTGCTCATCGCCGACGAGCCCACCGCCAATCTCGATAGCGCCCTGGCCCAATCCTTCCTCACCATCGTCGGCGAGCTGGTGGCGGAGGGCAAAACCGTGCTGCTCACCAGCCACGACCCGGCGGTCTTCGGCTCGCCCCAGGTGGACCGGGTAGTCGAAGTGCACGCCGGCCGCCTACTGGAGAGCGGCTAAGCCGTGCTGCTCAACCCCGCCATCCTCGCCCTGCTCGGCGCCTCCGCCGTCGCCAGCCTGCTCCTCCTGCTGGCGGCGGGATTCGCCCTCAGCGTGGTGCGCCACTGGGACATCAGCAGCGGTAGCGAGCGGCAGCTGGAGCTGGAGCGGCGCACCTACCTCATCGCCACCCTGCTGGCCTACGTCTTCGTCGCCCAACTGGTGGCGCTGCTGCTCTTCGTCTACACCGCCGAATCGCTCTCCGGCCAGTTTGTCGGCGCCATGTGCGCCACCGGCGTCCTCAACGTCAACGGCTGGGGCTGGCCCACCCTCTACCTCAAGATCGCCCTCTTCTTTGCCGGTGCCGTCTGGCTGATGCTCAACCGGCTCGACAACCAGGGCTACGACTACCCCCTAGTGCGGGTGAAATATCTGCTGCTGCTGGCCATCGTGCCGCTGGGGCTGGCCGAGAGCGTGAGCCAAACCCTCTTCTTCACCCAGATGAACCCCGATGTCATCACCTCCTGCTGCGGCGCCCTCTTCACCCCGGAGGGGGAGGGGGTGGCGGCGGAGCTGGCCGGGGTAGCCCCCCGCAGCGCCCTGCTGGCGCTCTATGGCGCCTCCACCCTCCTGCTGCTGAGCGGCGGCTGGCTACTCTGGCGCCGCAGCGGCGCCGTCTGGTTCGCCGCCGCCGCCCTCGCCACCTTCAGCGCTGCCCTGGTGGCGATAGTCTCCGCCATCGCCCTCTACATCTACGAACACCCCCACCACCACTGCCCCTTCTGCATCCTCAAGGCGGGCTACGACTACGTGGGCTACTGGCTCTACCTACCCCTCTTCGGCGCCACCGCCTTCGCCCTCGGGGTGGGGGTACTCCACCCCTGGCGCCATATCCCCAGCCTGCGCCAGGCGGCAGCGGCCGACATCCGCCGCTACACCCTGCTGTCGCTACTACTACTGCTCGCCTTCCACCTGGTGGCGGCGCGGGCGATCTGGAACTCCCACCTCACCATGAGCGGGGTCTGGTGGTGAACCCACAACGGAGCAAGCACATGGGACGACGACTGTTACCCCTACTGTTGATTGGCCTGGCGCTGCTAAGCGCCGGCTGCAATGAGGCCCCCCAACTGGCCCAGGGCCAGCCGGTACCGGAGTTCACCCTCCCCCGCCTCGGCGGCGAGCCCCTGCCCCTCGCCGCCACCCGCGGCCAAGTGGTGGCGGTGCGCTTTTGGGCCGACTGGTGCCCCTACTGCGCACCGGAGATGCGTGACATCGAGCCCATCTACCAACGCTACCGTGACCAGGGGCTGACCATCCTGGCCATCAACGTGCGCCAAGACCGCGCCACGGCCCAGGCCTTCATCGACTCGCTCCACATCAGCTACGACGTCCTCCTCGACGAGAGCGGCGAGGTGGCCCGCCGCTACGGCGTCATGGGGCTACCCATCACCTTCTTCCTCGACCGCCAAGGGCGGCTCCACAACCGCATCCTGGGCGAATCGACCCCCGCCGTATTTGAGCGGGTGGTGCAGGAGCTGATAGCGCCCGCCGATCCGGCGCAGGCCCCAGCGCCCCCCGCCACCCCCCAGATGTCCGACCCCCACGAGAGGTAACCGCAGATGAACCACCCCATCCAGAAACAGCGCCGTCTGCTCATGCAGCTACTGGCCACCGCCGGCCTTGGCGGACTCAGCCTGCGCGCCAGCGCAGCCCCCGCCAACGGGATCGGCGTCCTGCTCCCCGGCAAGGGCTGGGTAGCCGCCGACGGCGCCCGCTGCGAGGGTGACGGAACACCGCTCCAGTTCATCCCCAAGGGCGCGCCCGATAGCGATCCCCTCAGCGACGAACTGAGCAAATACCCCAAGTGCCCCTACTGCGGCATGGATCGCCACCAGTGGCACCACAGCCGCCACCTGGTCCACTACGACGACGGCCTGGCCGACGGCACCTGCTCCATCCACTGCCTCGCCATCAGCCTCTCCCTCAACCTCGACCGCGGCCCCAAGGCGATCTACGCCGCCGACTACGGCAGCACGGAGTCGATCAAACCGCTGGTGAATGTCGATCAAGCGACCTACCTCATCGGCAGCCGACTCAAGGGGACCATGAGCACCAACAGCAAAATGGCCTTCGCCACCGCCGCGGCCGCCAAGGGCGCCCAGGGAGCTGAAGGGGGTGAGCTGGGCAACTTCGATGCCGCCCTCACCCAGGCCCATCTGGACATGGCCAAAGACACCATGATGATCCGTAAAAACCGCGCCGAACGGCGACGCAAGATGATGGAGAAGATGCAGCACCAGGGCTAAGCCCTACCCTCCCCCACCCAGCCCCCGCCCGGCCTGCCGCCGGCGGGGGCGCGGAGATCCCGCAATGAGAAGCCCGCTACCCCGCATCGCACGCCTCCTACTCATCGGCTGGCTCACCGCCGTCGCCCCGGCATGGGCAGAGCCGCTCCAACTCCCCGCCCCCGGCCCCCGCGACACCTGCCCCGTCTGCGGCATGTTCGTCGCCAAATATCCCGACTGGGTGGCCACCGTGCTCTACCGCGACGGCCACGCCCATCACTTCGACGGTGCCAAAGACCTCTTCAAATACCTGGCCGACCTCCCCCGCTGGGCGCCGGGCCACAGCACCGACCAGATCGCCGCCATCGGCGTCACCGACTACTACAGCCTCGACACCATCGACGCCCACAGCGCCTGGTACGTCATCGGCTCCGACGTCCTCGGCCCCATGGGCCATGAACTGATCCCCCTAGCCAGCCAAGCCGACGCCACAGAGTTCATGCGCGACCACCACGGCCACCGCCTCCTGCGCTTCAACCAAGTGGACACCACCCTGCTACAACAGCTAGACAACGGCCAATTTCCCTAGCCCGAGGAGAGAGACAATGGGCGAACGCAAACAGCGCCTCCAAGCCAGTCGCACCGCCGCCAAAACCGGCATGGCCGCCTCCATGGCGCTCCTGGTCTACACCGGCTTCAAGCGCGGCCGGCGCCACATGAACCTCCACACCTGGGCCGGCATGTCCCTACTCGGCTTCACCCTACTCCACGTCTACCTCTACCAACCCCAAAAAGGCGCCGCCGCCCGCCGCCACGCCAAAGCACGGGCCGCTGCACCCGTGGAGGGACCAGCCGACGCAGTGAGCGGGCGGGAACAGCAAAGGAAAGAGAAGTAAATAGAGGCTTGCACCCCTTCCCCTGCCGTGGAACACTTATTCAGCTCATACCCCCACCATCAGAGAGGAGCTTTTCATGAATGCAATCTATTCTGGGCGGTGTCTTTGTGGAGAGATCAGCTACTCCGTATATGCTGAGCCACTGTTTACTGGCAACTGTCATTGCAAGGACTGCCAAAGATCATCAGGCAGCGCCTTTATTCCTGCCATGGTTTTCCGCGAAAAAGATGTGGTGGTGGTAGGTGAGGCAACCTATTTTGAGTCTCAGTCAGATAGCGGAGACAGACACAAAAGAGGCTTCTGTTCCAATTGCGGCTCTCAACTGTTCGCCCAATTCAGCAGTATGGGGACCGATCAAATTTTGACCAATCTGCTTTACAAGTGCGAGCGCCACCGCCGGTCGGGTCCGACCCCCAACCGGAGGGCAATGGTGGTGAAGAGGCGCGGAGCGGCTAGTGAACGGCGCGGGAGGGCGGGTAGCCGAGCAGGG
>QKFD01000126.1 GCA_003251535.1 Chromatiales bacterium
AGCTGGCAATACGTCGGATACCATAGCAGCTTTTTGCGGCACGTATAGACCGTGGCCAGCAAATAACCCTGTGCATTTTCATGCCAAGATAATGGGTGACCAAAAAATCTGGGAAGGGATAATTAAAGATGACTAGATATTTTATAAAGCGAATCTTCTTTGCCGCTATGTTTCTGTTCCTCAGCGGTTCTACTATGGCTGGCGCAAGAGATGAACAGATGGCAAACGTCACGGTTGATACGCATACACTAAATGGCCAATTGGCCTATACATATACCATTACCAACATCTGCGGATACCCAGACACCCGTGCCCCGGCAGCATAGGCGACTTCCAGGGCGGGGCGCTCCAAATCTCAGACCTCAAAGGGCTCTCCCGTCATCCCGATGGGCGGTACGCTGGGGGTAAGGTCGCTCCCCCCACCCTACCGCCCCCTTAACGGCACCCTGCCGCGCTGTTGAGTCTCCCCCCCGCTCACCTAAGGAGGGTGGCAACGCCCCCTCCGAGTGGCTGCCCAGATCCCTAGCGATCACCCGCGGCATTCCCTAATAGGGAGACCATGGGTAATATTTGTGTCCTTAACCACCTGTTATTCACGGAGATCCCACCCCTCCCGGCCGATCCAGCGGGAGGTGGGCCATTTCGTGTTTCTAGCCGATGCGTGGTATATCAAGGAGCCATGAACCAGCGAGCCATACTGATTGTTGAGGATGAGGCGCTGACACGGACGCTCCTACACGACTACTTCGTCCGTGAGGGCTTTCATGCGGACGCAGCGGAGAACGGCCGCCAGATGCTGGAGCGGCTGACCCAGCGCGCTTATGACGTGGTGCTGTTGGATATCCTGCTGCCCGGCCCCGATGGGCTCAGCTTTGCGCCGCAACTGCGCGAGCGCTTTCCGGCGACCGGTATCATCCTGGTCACCAGCAAAAACGCCGATGTGGACCGTATCCTCGGCCTGGAGGTGGGGGCCGATGACTATGTGACCAAGCCGTTCAATCTGCGCGAACTGCTGGCCCGGGTGCGGGCACTCCTCAGACGCCTGGATACCGCCCCCCTGAGTGGGCCGGAGCTTGTCGCCTGTATCCGCTTAAATGACTGGCTGTTCGACCCCCGGGCGGGGGGTCTGCGGGGACCCCAGGGGGAGCAGGTACTGCTGCCGAAGGGCGAGTTTATTATCCTCAGTGAGCTGGCCCGCCAGCCTGGCATGGTCTGTACCCGAGAGCAGCTATTGGGGGTGTTGGCACGCAGCCAAGGGCAGGCCAGCTCGCGCAGCCTGGATGTGCAGATCAGTCGCTTGCGCCAACGTATCGGTGATCTCGATCGCTCTGTCATCTCCACCGCCCGCGGCACTGGCTATACGCTCAGGGTGAAGTTGCCTAGCCCCCCATGAGGCTGTGCTGGTGGCTGCTGGGGCTCCTGCTCCTGATCGGTAGCCCCCTCGCCGTCTCAGCCCCTCTCCCGGGGGGGAAAGCGGCCCACCAGACGCCGATCCGTGCCACCTGCTCTCCCCACCCCGGTGAGATGGATGAGGGGGAGGCCACCGTCCGCTTGAGTCAACTCACCACCAGTCTCTATTCGGATCAACTCGCGCGTATCGTGCATGACCCGACCGGTGCACTGAGTCCGCAACAGGCACTGATGCGGGCGCAGACGGAGGGCGTGGCAGGCATCGAGCGCTTCGGTGGGGGCTACTGGTTGATCTGGCCGCTGTGCAACGACACCCCACAATCTGACTGGGTGTTGAGCAGCTACAACGTCCTCTACTCGGAGATGGAGTTCAAGCTCTTGGTGGAGGGCCAGGTGGCCTACCAGCTGGAGGCCGGTCGCCTCCATCCGCGGCCTCAGACGAGCGCCCTCCAGGTATTTGGCTGGCACTTCCCCTTCACCATCGCGCCACAGCAGAGGGCGCTGCTGATGGTCCGCGTCGAGACCGCGGTGCTCAACCCGCTCTCATTCCACTGGCAGCCGGCGGAGGTGGCGATCCCGGAGCAGCTGCACAGACAGGTGCGGATACTGCTGGGGCTTGGCATGATGCTCGCCCTGGTGGTCTACAGCCTGGTGCTGAGCGCCTCCCTGCGCGACCTGAACTTCATCTGGTATGGCCTACACGGCACGGCGCTGTTGATGTGGGTGGCCAATAGCGGCGGGATACTGCACAGCCTCAATATCTTGGCCGATGCGGAGTTATATCAGGCGCGGCTACTGCTCATTGCCCAGCAGATCTTCGCCCTCCTGTTCTGCCATCAGTTCCTCAATATCGCCCAACGCTCCCACTTTCTACACCGCTTACTGCAGGTCACCCTGGTGGCGCTGCTAATCTTTTTTATCACCGCTGCGCTCACCGATTCGCCACTGCTTGCCCTCCCCCTGCAAGGGGGCTCCATTGCAGTCTTTTTCCTGCTCTTCATGGCTGGGGCCCACGCGGTGTGGCAGGGTTATCGTCCTGCCCGCTACTACCTGGCGGGTTGGCTAGGGATCTCCTTGGGGATGGTGACGGGTGCCCTACAGCTACGTGGCATCATCCCCTCCATCCCCGACGCCTATGAGAGGGTTCTGCTGGGCAGCGTCTTCGAGATGCTGATGTTGGCGCTGGCGCTGGCCGATCGCATCCGTATTTTGCAGCGGGAGAAGGGGGTGGCCGAGGCGGCCGCGGAGGCGCAAAGCGCCTTTATTGCCACGGTCAGCCACGAGCTGCGCACGCCGCTCCACGCCATCTTGGGCATGACCTACAAGCTCTCCCAAGGTCCCTTAGATGCCGCGCAACAGACCTCCGCCCGAACCATCCTCAGCGCCGGCAACACCCTCTTGGGATTTATCAACGATATCCTCGACTATGCCCGGCTCACCGCCGGCCCTATCAAGCCCCAGCAAATCCGCTTCGACCCGCGGGAGCTGCTGGGCGATCTGAAGGCGCTCATCGCGGTCAGCGCGGCGGATAAGGGGCTTACGTTAAGCCAGACCATCGATGAACGCCTGCCGGCCAGCCTCATTGGCGATCCCGAGCGGCTCAAGCAGGTCCTGCTAAACCTCCTCGCCAATGCGGTGAAGTTCACCCAACAGGGCGGCGTGGTATTGGGGGTGGAGCTGGTCGAGACCGAGGGTGAGCAGCTACTGCTGCGCTTTAGTGTGCAGGATAGTGGGATCGGCATCTCCACCCAGCAGGGTCTGCGCCTCTTCAAACGCTTCAGCCAGGCGGGGGGCCATATTGGCCGACGCTTTGGCGGCACGGGGCTAGGGCTCGCCATCTGCAAGGAGCTGGTGGAGACGATGGGGGGCCACATCGGTTACACCAGCCAGCCGGGCAAGGGATCGACCTTCTTCGTTGAACTCCGGTTTGGCTTCTCCACCAGCGCCCCCTCCACACACGCCACGCTCCCCCACGATGCGGCGCCGGACTTCAGTTTTGCCCGCGGCCTGCGCCTGCTGGCGGTGGATGATGTGCCGGTGAATCTGGCCATTATCGAGGCCGCCTTTAAAGATGTTGACTGCACCCTGCACTGCGTTGATGGCGGCCGCGCCGCCTTGGCGCAGCTTCAGAGGACAGACTACGACCTTATCTTGATGGACCTCTTTATGCCGGATATGGATGGGCTCACCGCCACCCGCCGGATCCGCGCCGACAGCAATCCGCGCACGGCGCAGATCCCCATCGTCGGTGTCACGGCCAACGCGCTGCCGCGCGAGCGAGAGCGCTGCTTGATGGAGGGGATGAATGAGATGCTCTCCAAGCCCTTCACCCTGAAGGAGCTGGAGCGCACCCTGCGCCACGTATTGGGCCGCCCGGAGGAGATCCAGGCGATAGCGGAGCCGCTCTTGGATAGTGAGCACCTGCGGATCCAACAGGAGGATATGGGGAGCGAGGCGCAGGGCAGACTGTTCATACAGTTTGCCGAGTTGGGTGAGCACTACTTGGAGGCGATTACCCTCGCCCACCAACAGGCCGATCCGGCGGCGCTCACGGCACAGCTCCACCGCCTCCGCGGGATGGCGGCCATGTGTGGTTGTGCCGCGCTGGCGCAGGAGATAGAGCAGCATGAAACCCGGATCGCCGCAGCGGACCAGGCGGCGCTAAGCGCCTCCCAGCTAGCGGCGCTGACCTCGCTATACCAGGCGAGTGCAGCGGCGTTGCAGCGTCTGGTCAGTTAACGGCCTGTCCCCGTCACGAGAACAACTCGGACACCCACTCAAAACGCTTGCCGGAAAACAACTCGGACACCCACTCAAAACCGCTTGCCAAAGTAGCGCATATCTGTAAGCCTGTACACCATCTCAATTCCATACTTGGTGGAAACCATGCCAAAGCCAAGGAAGGCGCTGGTCAACCTAGAGGTGACCCCTTTCTACCACTGCTCAGTCCGCTGCGTCCGCCGCGCCTTCCTCTGTGGCGAAGATACCGAAAGTGGCCGGAGTTTTGAGCATCGTCGCGGCTGGATACGGGAACGGCTACTGGAACTAGCTGCCCTGTTTGCACTAGACATCTGCGCCTATGCCGTGATGTCCAACCACTACCACCTGGTCGTGCGTATGGACCCTGAAGCAGCAGCCCAATGGACCGCGCTAGAGGTGATCCAACGCTGGCATGGGCTCTTCTCCGGCACCCCGTTGAGTCGTCGCTTTGAACAGGGTGAGCAGCTCTCCGAGGCTGAACGGCTAGTCCTGGACGGCCTAGTCATCCTCTGGCGCTCGCGCCTCA
>QKFD01000121.1 GCA_003251535.1 Chromatiales bacterium
CCCCCCTGATCGCCCCCACAGGCACCGACTGTCATCGGCCGGTAACATTAGCGCGCTCTTATATATGCAATTGCATATATTCAAACCAAGGGTGAGAGGCGATGGCGGCACGACTGGGTATCAACGGCTTTGGACGGATGGGGCGACTGGGGTTACGGGTCGGCTGGGGGGCCGCAGAGCTGCACCCCGTGCAGGTCAATGAGATCGCCTGTGACGCCGCCGGCTCCGCCCACCTACTGACCTTCGATTCGGTCCATGGCCGCTGGATGCAAGAGGTGTCCGGGGCGGGCGACAGCCTCCATATTGGGGGTCAGACCCTACGCTACAGCAGCCACCCCACCATCGCCGCCGGTGACTGGTCAGACTGCGATATCGTCATCGAGGCCACCGGCCGCTTCCGCAAACCGGAACAGCTCCAGGCCTACTTCGACCAAGGGGTGAAGAAGGTGATCGTCGCCGCCCCGGTAGAAGGGGCGCTCAACGTGGTCTACGGCGTCAACGACGCGCTCTACGACCCGGCCGTCCACCACCTGCTCACCGCCGCCTCCTGCACCACCAACTGCCTGGCCCCAGTGGTCAAGGTGCTGCATGAGCAGGTGGGCATCCGGCACGGCACCATGACCACCATCCACGACATCACCAACACCCAGACCATCGTCGATAAGGGGCACAAGGATCTGCGCCGTGCCCGCGCCTGCGGCCAGTCGCTCATCCCCACCAGTACCGGCTCTGCCCGCGCCATCACCCGTATCTTTCCAGAGCTAGAGGGGAAGTTGAACGGCCTCGCCGTGCGGGTCCCGCTGCTCAACGCCTCCCTCACCGACTGCGCCTTTGAGCTGACGCGGCCGGTGACGGTGGCGGAGATCAATGGCTACTTCGCCGCCGCCGCGGCCAGCGGCCCCCTGCACGGCATCCTCGGCTATGAGGAGCGCCCCCTGGTCTCCGTTGACTACCTGAACGACCCCCGCTCCGCCATCATCGACGCCCCCTCCACCCTAGTGGTGGATGGCACCCTAGTGAAGGTACTGGCCTGGTACGACAACGAGTGGGGCTACGTCCACCGCCTGCTGGACCTGGCGCGCAAGGTGGCACAGACGCTGTAACCACCGGAGCCACGCCATGCAGAGCGCCCTGCGTCACTACCTCATCGTCACCGCCGGCTACTGGGCCTTCACCCTCACCGACGGTGCCATCCGCATGTTGGTGGTGCTCTACTTCCACCTACTCGGCTACTCGCCGTTCGAGGTGGCCATGCTATTTCTGTTCTATGAACTCTTTGGCGTGGTCACCAACCTCACCGGCGGCTGGTTGGGGGCGCGTATCGGCCTGGACCGCACCATGCTGCTGGGGATGGCGATGCAGGTGCTGGCGCTGGCGCTGCTCACCGTGCCCGACGCCTGGCTGAGCGTCCCCTATGTGATGGCGGCCCAGGCGCTCTCCGGCATCGCCAAGGACCTCAACAAGATGTCGGCCAAGGGCTCGCTCAAGGGGTTGGTGGGCGATGGCGCCGAGTCGAAGCTATTCCGTTGGGTGGCGCTCCTCACCGGCTCCAAGAACAGCCTCAAGGGGGCCGGCTTCTTCCTTGGTGCTGCGCTGCTGGCGGGGCTGGGGTTCCGGGGTGCCCTGGCCCTCCTGGCGGGGCTGCTGGCCGGGGTCTTGCTGCTCACCTGGGCGCTCTTACCGCGCCACCTGGGGCGGGCCAAACAGCGGCCGCCATTTACCCAGATCTTCTCCCACAACCGGGCCATCAACTGGCTCTCCGCCGCCCGCTTCTTTCTCTTTGGGGCGCGGGATATCTGGTTTGTGGTGGCGCTGCCGGTCTTCCTCTACGCCCACCTGGGGTGGGGCTTCATGCAGGTGGGGGGCTTCCTCGCCCTCTGGGTGGTGGGCTACGGCCTGGTACAGGCGGGCGCCCCCCAGCTGTTCAAAGGCAGACAGCAGGCCCCCAGTGGCGCCAGCGCCCGCCTCTGGGCGGTGTTACTGGCCACCCTCCCCGCCCTCATCGCCCTGGCCCTGCAAGGGGGCTGGCCGCCGGCCTGGGTGGTGGTGGGCGGGCTGGCCGCCTTCGGTGTGGTGTTTGCCATCAACTCGGCCATCCACTCCTACCTCATCCTCGCCTACGCCGACCACGACCGGGTGGCGCTCAATGTCGGCTTCTACTACATGGCCAACGCCGGTGGGCGGCTGGCCGGCACCGTGCTCTCCGGCTGGATCTACCAGACCTGGGGGCTCACCGGCTGCCTCTGGTGGTCGAGCGGCTTTGTCGCGCTGGCCGCGCTGCTCTCCTGCGCCTTGCCCAGCACCCGTAACACCGCCCCAGCGACACCGTAGTCATCGCGCTGTCTCCCCGCCGTAGCGCAAAAGATCACTGGATAGACAGCGAGCTGTCGCCATCCTGTCATATCGCCGCAATAGGCCCATCAACTGTCCCCATTAATCTCTTACAAATTTTTACTACCGCTGTTTCACAAACCGTTACCCCAAGGGGACCCAAGCTATGCCTTTCGCTCCATTCCGTAAAACCCCACTCGCCCTCGCTGTTGGTGCCCTGGTGGGCCTGTCGGTCATGCTGACCGGCTGCGGCGGCAGCAGTAGTAGCAGCAAAAAGAGCATCACCGCGGTTGAGTTTATCGGCATGGAGGCGCCTAGCAATGCGTCCGATATGTCCCACGCCTACAGCGCCGCCACCGCCCGCGTCACCTACGATGACGACACCACGGCCGACTTCCCGCTCTCCTACAACGTGCTGTTCAACAGCACCGACCATGTGGGCACCAACGCCGGCGTCGCCGGCCAGCTCTATGACTTCCAGGGCAACCCGCTGATGGATCCGCTGGGCCAGCCGGTGGTCGCTGAGACCCCCGACGGCAACAGCCTGCTGAAGGTGGGCAAGGGGCTGTTCCTGGTGACCCATTGGGAGTACGACTGGATCCTCTCCGACGGCTCCGAGGGCTACAAGGTAGACGGCTGGTACTCGCGGATGCCGATGTCCATGACCCTCACCACCCTCTCCCAGGACAACAACGGCGTCCTGAGCGCGCTGGAGCAGAAGCCCATCGACTTCTCCGGTGTCAGCGGTATCTGGATCCCCTGCTTCGCCTCGCAGACCCCGTGGAACACCCACCTCGGCTCGGAAGAGGACTACGATGCCGACGCCAAGACCATCGAGGCCGGCACCAACCACGCCCTGGATGGCATGAATGACCTCTACTTCCAGAACACCCAGACCGCCAACCCCTACCACTACGGCATCTTCCCTGAGGTGACCGTCTCTGAGGGCGGCGACGCCAGCGTCACCAAGCACTGGGCCATGGGCCGCGGCACCTGGGAGATGGGCAAGGTGATGCCCGACGCCCGCACCGTCTACTACGGCGATGACGGCACCAACGTCGGCCTGTTCATGTTCGTGGCCGACCAGGCCAACGACCTCTCCGCCGGCACCCTCTACGCCGCCCATTACAACGAGATCTCCACCGCCAACGGCGGTAGCGGCAGCCTCACCTGGATCCGTCTGGGCCACGGCACCGACAGCGAGAACCGGGCGCTGGCCGACAGCCTCAAGTTCTCCGATATCTTCGACTCCACCACCGCAGACGAGACCGCCAACTGGGCCGACCTCGGCTACAAGGCGATCCGCGCCGGCTACTCCAGCACCGAGTACATCCGTCTGAAGTCTGGCATGGAGCACGCCGCGGCCTTCTTGGAGAGCCGCCGTTACGCCGCCTGGTTGGGCGCCACCACCGAGTGGAACAAGATGGAAGGCATCACCGTCGATGGCGTAGACAAGCAGCTCTACATCGCCATGTCCTACATCGACAAGGGGATGCTGGCCGACGATACCGCCCCGGTTGACCACATCAAGCTGCCGAAGAAGATCAACGCCGGTGGGACCTTCCAGCTGCCGCTGGCCAGCGGTCAGGTGGACAGCAACGGCACCGCCATCAACAGCGAGTATGTCGCCACCGGCATGTCGGTACCCTCCGCGCTGCTGGGTGAAGATATCTCCACCGACGCCCTGGGCAACACCGCCAACCCGGACAAGGTGGCCAACGTCGATAACATCTTCTTCTCCGACAAGATGCGCACCCTCTTCATCGGCGAGGATAGCGGCACCCACGTCAACAACTTCGTCTGGGCCTACAACGTCGAGACCAAGAAGCTCTCCCGCATCCTGTCGCTGGCCGCAGGCGCCGAGGCGACCGGCCTACAGGTGGTGGAGAACCTCAACGGTCACGCCTACATCATGAGCAACGCCCAGCACCAGGGTGACTTCGTGAGCACCACCAACGAGACCCTGAAGGCGGAGATGGAGCCGATGATCAACAAGTTCGTGGCCCCGGTCGGTTACATCGGCGGGCTGCCCGGCCTGTAAGCGGCAGTTACCCACTACGGTGGACTCACGGGAGGGGCACAACGCCCCTCCCGTTGTCGTTTTCGGGCACCCCTCAAATTGGTCCAGCGAGGTACGCGATGAAGGCCCTCTATCTCTCCGTGGCACCCGCCCTGGCGGTCGCCATTCTCCTCGGCTACAGCGGCAGCGAACACGCCATCAGCGCCGCCACCAGTGAGTCGAGCAGCAGTCGAGTCCCTCTGGTCAGCGACAAGGTGAGCCCCCTCACCTTCAGCAACCCCCACGCCTTCATCCCGGCCCAGTGTTAC
>QKFD01000102.1 GCA_003251535.1 Chromatiales bacterium
ACCTCCACCGTCTCTGCCAGATAGGCTGGATCGCTCGCATCGGCCAAGGCGCTGTAGTCAAAGTCACCGAGGGCTGCGCTCTTGGCCAGCGGTGAAGAGTGCAGGCCAGCGGCAACAAACTGCTCCGTGGTCACCTTCGGCTGGTGGGCAGAGTTCGGCTGGAGCGGCATGAAGGGGAGGTTGTTGGGATCAAATGGCTGGTGGGCACGCTCCAACTTTTTGCCGGCCAACCATCCTTTGAGCTTCTGCGCCTGCGCCAGCTCCACCTCGGTACTTGCCGCTTGTGCCAGATCATCCAACTGGGTCAGCAGGGCATCGAAGTCGGCCCGGTAGGCCACCACAGCATCGGTGTGACGCGCCTCCATGATCGCCGGCAGCTGTTTGGCCGCTATCTCCTCACCCATGGCTTCAAAGTTGCGGGTCACCACCTTGTCCAGCTGGCGAATGGCGACCTCCAGCTGCTTCAGCTCGGCCCGATCATTCGCTCTCGCTCACCTCCACTGCTGCGGCGGGTGCGGTGAAGATGGCGGAGCGTTGGAATGGGTGTCCAGGTATTCGATGGCGGAGATCCAGCAGGCGTTGGCTGCGGGGCGGGAGGTCTTCGCACATTCAGAGCCAATTTTGGTGCCAGGGTGGGATGGGGCAGGGTATGTGATCTTTGACCCGGATACGGGAGGAGGGGCTTGGAAGATTTCGGGTGGGAATAATGGTACTTTCTTGTTTTGGGGTACGGTACTATTTATGTCGATAGTCATTGCAGGATTGGTGGTGCGCGGTCAGTTTGTTGCGGCAGGTTTTGCATTTCTTGCATACCGGAGTTTTTTAGACCGAGTAAGTCAAATTGGTCAAAAAAATGTGAGCCCAGAGCAAGCGTATGCAGAATTAAATGAAGCGGCTGCAATGGCAGTAATTGGAGTAGGTAGTAGCTTGGTATTATCGCAAATGGATGCAATTGGGAATGCCCTAAAGATTTTTAACTCCGCGCTCTTGTGGGCATTTGGAAAAGTCTGGTTTAATGAGCCGCTTCCATTCCAATCTTGGTGGAGAAATGAAACAATGCCCGTGTTCGTTGTTTGTGTTTAGTGGGTTGCTGTTTGGTGGCGGTTTGCTGGCATATGAGAAGGTTGGGTTAGGGGGTGCTTTCTTATGCTTTCTATTGCTGACTTGGTTGCGAGCTGGGGTTGATGATGAACGATTTTATAGAACGGGAGACCATAAGTTATTCACGCTTTTGTTGTTGGTTTATTATGTGGGGCTTGCTATCTTAGTGTTGGCTTTTGTTCTGCTGATGAACTATCGCTTTGATAGCTTGCCGGCCTCAATGGAGGTGATTGTGTTGCTTTTGCCTCTTGTTGTGTCTGCAGTTTATTGCGATCTAAAAGAGTGTCTAGGTGGGCAGGGCTGATGGGAATGGCTGAACACTCACCCTAATATCAACATCAATACAGAGAGTCTATCTGGACACCCATCCAAAAGCCAAAGATGACGGGTAGCAGGACACCCAGCGGAGGGTCAAAACAATATTGAATGGGATGCGCGGCGTTGATCGCCCGCGTTGTGGGGCTTGGGCGCGTGCTTCGAATGGGTGTCCAGCTTGTCTTCTCTTAGGAATCGTGTAGCGACGTAATCAACAATTTCGTGGCGAGGCGCACTCAAAATTCCTCAGGAAATGAGCACCTGTTCAGCGCGAAAACCATTCTTGCCGCGAACGCGATGCGAACTGCGCGTAAAATGAGGGGATTCCTGAGGGTGGCTAGAGAGGTTTCTTGGCATTTTCACGGTGTTTACAGATATGATGTCCTATCCGAAGGGCTTTTGGTAAAACAGTCATCTAATGAACTACAATGTCCTTTTTTATGAAATGTTAAACCTGTGGTTTGTGTTGGTTTTCGTGGAGTATGCCGTGCTTCGGAAGATGCTGCGAAGTATCTATCCAGTATTCTTGGGGTTTGGCTTTATCGCTATGGTCGTCTATTTGCAACTTACTGCAATGGCGGGGGGGGCGCCATTGTACATTCTTGTTTTGCTGGCTTTGGGATTCCCTGTGTTTTTCTTGATCGCGTGCTGTGCCTCACGACGTTTCCGCGACTGGCTGGAGGGAGATTGGCTGCCTAGCGCTTGGGCTATTTCTCTTATCGTCGCAACATCCTGTGCTGTCGCTACAGTGGGTAAGCAATTTATTGCGGTAAGGGTGTATTGGTACGCTGTCATGGCATTTTTGCATCTTCTATTTTGTTTCTCTAATCGTAAGCGTTTGCAACAAAAAGCCAATTGACTAGCCTCTGAACATCCATGAGAGGGCGGGTTGAGGAACGAACTTTATCCTCTCTAGACGCCCAATAAGGCAGCTCTATTGAATTTCCCCACCGCCTACGCCGAGGGTGAATGTTTGGATATGGATACTCCAATTCCAGGGCTGGATGTGGAGAGAAAAGTAAGCGTCCGGTAACGACACCTTCCCTTCGCCGAAAGATTCCCTCAGCATCTTTATCTGACGGCAAGGTGTCGTCACCGGACGCTTACCCTGAACAAAGCGATGTGGGTGGGGTGAATATGCCCTGGTCTTGGCGGCGGGAGCCAACCGTGAGGGGGGTCTTGCGGAGAGACTCGCTCTGGAGATTGATCTCGTCACTGTCCAGATGGCCTATGGCGGTGATTGTTATGTTGCTACCCTCGTCACCTACCCACTGGAATCTAATCGAATGAATCCCCTTACCCTAGTGATTGGCAATAAGAACTACTCCTCCTGGTCCCTGCGTCCTTGGTTGGTTCTACGCCAGATCGGTGTGCCGTTTGAAGAGGTGCGCATCCCGCTCTATACACCGGCAACGGTTGAGCAGCTGGCACGCTGGTCGCCCTCTGGTTTGGTGCCGGTGCTCCAAGAGGGTGAATTCAAGGTGTGGGATTCGCTCGCCATCTGCGAGTATCTGGCTGAGCATTTCCCGGCGCAGCGGCTATGGCCGCAGACGCCGGAGGCGAGGGCGGTGGCGCGTGCAGTGAGTGCCGAGATGCACGCCGGTTTTAGTGCTCTGCGTAGCGCTATGCCGATGAATCTCCGTGGTTACTATCCAGGCAAAGGCCGTACTCCAGAGAGTCTGCGGGACATTGAGCGCATTCTCACCCTGTGGGGTGACTGCCGTACCCGCTTCGGGCAGGAGGGGGCGTTCCTGTTTGGTCACTTCACCATTGCCGATGCCATGTATGCGCCGGTGGTGTTGCGTTTCCAGATCTATGACGTGCCCCTCAACGATACGGCCCGCGCCTATGCTGATGCCCTATTGGCACTGCCGGCATTGCAGGAGTGGATCGAGGAGGGCCAGCGGGAGAGCGAGCGGATTGAGCAATTTGAGACCGCCGAGTGAGGGGCCGCGCTGGACCGGGGAGGGCGGGTAACGCCTAGCTCTATGGTTGCCAGGAGGGTTACCCATTGCCATCCACCCACAGCGGATGCCGCCAGGGGGGGCGTTGTACCTAAAGGCTGTCGTGTCCTGATCATGGGCCGCTTTGGGGCAGCCCCTCTTATGTGCGCTTGAGGGGCTGCCATCTGCCTCTCGCTTACAGCGTTTGTTGCGCCTCCCGCCGGGCCGCTTGGGTTTGGCCACCGTAGCCCCAGTTCTCCGCCGGCAGCTCATGCAGCACGATGTAACTCGCCTCTGCCAACTCCCCTAGAGTGTCGCTTAGTAGGGTGTGGAGATGGGCGATCAGCGCCGCTTTCTCCTCCCTACTGTTGCTGCCCGCGGTGATCTTTACCTCGACGAAGGCGGTGATGGCCTCTGGTGGCTGGGCGGCGATGGTCCAGGTGGTGCCCGCCAGGCCCTGCACGGAGACTGCGGTGACCTCCTCCCGCTTGCCGGCGATGTGACCCATGGCGCTAGTCACTCCGGTGCAGAGTTGCTGCGCCTGCTGTTGGTTGGGGGGGGTTGAGAGGCGGATGTCGATGAAGGGCATGTGCGGACTCCTATGGCTAGAGGGAGTGCCCATGCTAGGCAGGGGAGATTTATCTGTGAAATGATTAAGTAGAATCCTACTTATCCATTTTGTGAATTATTGCCATGCATCTCGATCTGGAGTTACTTGCCACCTTCCGCGCCATTGTGGAGGGGGGAGGTTTCACTCGGGCCGGCGAGCGGCTGCACAAGACTCAATCCACCGTCAGCCAGCAGTTGCGGCGTCTGGAGGAGCGGATCGGGGCGCCACTACTTACCCGCACCACCCGCGGTCTGGCCCTAACGGAGCGGGGGGAGCTGCTGCTGGGATATGCCCGCCGTCTATTGAGTTTGGAGGCGGAGGCGCTGGCCGCCTTAGTGGAGAGTCGTTTGAGCGGGCCGGTGGCGCTCGGTTGTGCCCAGGACCTGGCCGACGAGGGGTTGGTGGAGCTGTTATCTCAGTTTGGCCGGCGCTATCCCGAGGTGACGCTCGCCATCCATATCGATGCCAACAGCCGGTTACGGTTGGCCGTGGCGCAGGGGGAGCTGGATCTGGCGCTGCTACTGCAAGAGCCCGGTGCCGGGGGCGAGCCGCTGGCCCGGGTGGCACGCGGTTGGGTCGCTGCGACCGGTTTTCGTCTCCCCGAGCGTGGTCCGCTGCCGCTGGTACTCGCCAGCGCCCCGTGCATCTTCCGGGATAGTGCCTTGGCGGCGTTGGATAGTGCGGGGATCCCGTGGCGGGTGGCACTGACCACCCCGAGTCTGCCGGGTCTGCGGGCGGCGGTGCGGGCGGGTTTGGGGGTGACCCCCCGCACCCTGCGTTGGCTGGAGCCGGACTTGGTGGTCCTCAATGGCCCGCTGCCGTCGCTGCCAGAGTTGGAGCTGGCGCTACACGGCAGCGCGGGTGCTGGCAGCGGCGCCGTCCAGCGGCTGCGGGAGGGGGTGCGGGAGGCCGCCCTGGCGCTGTGATAGGTCTCAGGGGTGGGCGGTGGCGGGCCGGAGCCGCTTGATGCCGTTGACCAGTGCCAGGACCAAGGCGCCGGTGAGCAGGCCGGCGACGGCGTTGATCACTACCGGCAGGATCAGATCGGCCGCCGGGAGGGCCGCCAGGGCGTGGAGCAGGCCCTCTGTCAGGTGGTGGCCGCCAGGGAGGCCGTGCAGCACGATGCTACCCCCCACAAGGAACATGGCGGCGGTACCCGCCACCGAGAGCCCCTTCATCAGCCAGGGGGCGGCCCGCAGGATGACGCGGCCGAAGGCCCGCTGGAGATCGACCCACTGACCCTCACCCGGCTGCTCGCTGAGGTAGAGCCCGCCATCATCCAGCTTGACGATGGCGGCCACCAGGCCATAGACCCCCACCGTTATCAGCAGCGCGGTGAGGGAGAGCACCGCCAACTGGGTAACGAAGCTGGCGGCCGCCACGGTACCGAGGGTGATGGTGATGATCTCGGCGGAGAGGATGAAGTCGGTGCGGATGGCCCCTTTGATCTTCTCTCGCTCATAGGCCACCAGGTCCAACTGGGGATTGGCCAGTACCTGGGCCAGTTCAGAGTGGTGTTCCGCCCCCTCACCCCAGTGCAGGAGGGCGTGGAGCACCTTTTCAAAGCCCTCGAAGCAGAGGAAGGCACCGCCGATCATCAGCAGCGGTATCACTGCCCACGGTGCCAAGGCGCTGATGGCGAGTGCCGCCGGCACCAGGATCGCCTTATTGCCTAACGAACCCTTGGCCACCGCCCATACCACCGGCAGCTCCCGCTCGGCCCGCACCCCGGCGACCTGTTGGGCGTTGAGGGCGAGATCATCCCCCAGTACCCCGGCGGTCTTCTTGGTTGCCACCTTGGTGAGGAGGGCGATGTCATCCAACAGGGAGGCGATATCGTCAATGAGGGCAATGAGGCTCGAACCTGCCATGGTGTTCCTTTCGATGGTAGCGGTGGCCGCGGATTGCGGCTCGGCGCATGGTAGCGATAGCCGGGGGGCCGGTACAGCACCGGCCCCTGACTCTTGCTGCGCTAGAGGACTACCCGGCCAAACAGGCACTTGAGGTAGTCGGTCTCCGGGATAGCGGGGTGGATGGGGTGGTCCGGTCCCTGGTGGCCCTGCTCCAGGATCTGGAAGTTCCGATCCAGATGGCGCGCCGCCTGGTGCAGTGTGGTGACGAAGGTGTCCCGCTCCAGGTGGTGGGAGCAGGAGGCAGAGATGAGGATGCCATCCTTCCCCAGTAGCTGCATGGCCAGCTGGTTGATGCGGCGATAGGCCTGCACCCCCTCGGTGACATCCTTGCGCCGCTTGATGAAGGCGGGGGGATCCAGGATCACCACGTCAAACTGCTGCTCGTCACTCTTCAGTGCCTTGAGCGCCTCGAAGGCGTCCCCCTCCAGTGCCGCCACCTGTTCGCCAACCCCGTTGCGTTCGGCATTGGCGGCCAGGAGATCCAGGGCCCGCTCGGAGGCGTCTACACACATCACCTCTTTGGCGCCCGCCACGGCGGCGGCGATCCCCCAGCCACCGACATAGCTGAAGACATCCAGCACCCGCGCCCCCCGCACATAGCCCTGCATCCGATTGCGGTTGATGCGGTGGTCGAAGAACCAGCCGGTCTTCTGGCCGCCACTGAGATCAAACTGAAAACGGGCACCGTTCTCCTCGGTCTCCCCCAATTGGGGGAGCGTGCCCACCACCGTCTCGATGTAGCTGGGCAGCCCCTCTAGGGCACGGCTGGAGCTATCGCAACGCAAGAGGATGGTCTGGGGTTTGAGCACCTTCTCGACGGCGGCGATCACCTCCGCCTTGAGCGCCTCCATCCCGGCGGTATTGAGCTGGATCACCACCACCTCACCGAAGCGGTCCACCACCAGCCCCGGTAGGGCATCTGCCTCGGCATGGACCACCCGGTAGTAGGGGGCGGGGAAGAGCCGCTCCCGTAGCGCCAGGGCAACATTGAGGCGGTGGACCAGGGTCGAGCGGTCCAGTGGTCGATCCGCCTTACGGCTGACTAGGCGGGCACAGATGAGGGAGTTGGGGTTGACATAGGCGACCCCCAGCGCCTTGCCATCGGCCCCCTGCACCACCGCCTGCTGGCCGGGCTGAAAGGCGGCGAGGGGGGTGCGCCCCACATCCACCTCGTTACTGAAGATCCAGAGGTGGCCGGCGCGCAACCGCCGCTCCTCATTCTTTTTGAGCTGCAAGGTAGCTAGTGCCACGGTTCACCTCGGTTGCTTGTCGGCGGCGGATTATCCGACCTGGTGGATGGGGGCTCAAGTGTAGCGAGGGGAGGTGGCTATAGTTGATAATAATTCTCGGAAATGGCCAATAGGACCCCCTCCATGCCCAACCGCCTTGCCCATGAGTCGAGCCCCTACCTACGCCAGCACGCTGCCAACCCGGTCCAGTGGTATCCCTGGGGAGAGGAGGCGTTGGCGTTGGCCCGGCAGGAGGGGCGCCCCATCTTGCTCTCCATCGGCTATTCGGCCTGTCACTGGTGCCATGTGATGGCGCATGAGTCGTTTGAGGATGAGGCGACGGCCCAGGTGATGAACCGGCACTTCATCAATATCAAGGTCGATCGAGAGGAGCGTCCCGATCTGGACCACATCTACCAGAGCGCCCACCAGCTGTTGATGCGCCGCGCCGGTGGCTGGCCGCTCACCATGTTTCTCACCCCCGATCAGGTCCCCTTTTTTGGTGGGACCTACTTCCCCCCGGAGCCGCGCCACGGCCTACCGGCCTTTACCGATCTGTTGGAGCGAGTCGCCGCTTTTCTTGCACAGCACCCGGAGCAGATCGCCGATCAGAATAGCGCCATGGTGGCCGCCCTGGAGGGGATGGTGGCCCGCGAGGGGGCGGTGCGGCTCGATGGTGCCCCGCTCCAGCGGGCACTCCGTCAATTGGAGCACAGCTTTGATGCCCAGCATGGTGGTTTTGGCGGTGCCCCCAAGTTTCCCCACACCACCGATCTGAGTCTGCTACTGCGGGCCGGTATCCCCCCCGCCACCGATCCGCAGCCCCTTGCAATGGTCCACCAGAGCCTGCGCGCCATGGCCACGGGGGGGCTCTACGACCAGCTGGGGGGTGGTTTCTTTCGCTACTCGGTGGATGAGCGCTGGCTCATCCCCCACTTTGAAAAGATGCTCTACGACAACGGCCCGCTGCTGGCGCTCTACGCCGATGCCTGGGCCGCCACCGCTGAACCGCTGTTTCGCGCCACCGCTGAGGGGGTGGCGGAGTGGATGGTGCGGGAGATGGAGGGGGAGGGGGGCGGCTTCTTTGCCACCCAGGATGCCGATAGCGAGGGGGAGGAGGGGCGGTTCTATCTCTGGCGCCCGGCCGAGGCACAGGCGCTACTCACTCCAGAGCAGTGGGCGGTAGTGTCCGCTCACTATGGGCTAGATGGCGCGGCCAACTTCGAGGGGCGCTGGCACCTCTATGAGGCCCAACCGCTGACCCAGGTGGCGACCGCCCTGGCCCTGCCGCTGGAGCAGGTTACCCAGTTACGGGACAGTGCACGGGCCGTCCTGTTTGCCGCTCGCGCCGCCCGCCCCGCCCCAGGGCGGGATGAGAAGCGAATCACCAGTTGGAACGGCCTGGCCATCTACGGCCTAGCGGTGGCCGGTCGGCGCTTAGGCCGACCTGATCTCATCGCCGCAGCGGAGCGGGCCCTCGACTTCATCCGCCACCACCTGCTCGCCAACGGCCGTCTGCTGGCGGTCTACAAGGATGGTCTTGCCCGTCTGCCAGGCTATCTGGACGACTACGCCTTCCTCTTGGCCGGGCTGCTGGCGCTCCTGGAGGCGCGCTGGCGCGATGTCGATCTCAGCCTGGCGCTCACCCTTGCCGACACCCTGCTGCTCCACTTCGAGGATGAGGCGGGGGGTGGGTTCTACTTCACGGCCGATGACCATGAGACGCTGATCCACCGCCCCAAACCGTTGGCCGATGAATCGATGCCGGCGGGTAATGGTGTGGCCGCCACCGCCCTACTGCGGCTGGCCCACCTCACTGGCGATCTCCACTACCAGGAGGCGGCGGAGCGGACCCTCTTAACGGCGTTGCCCCTGCTCGGTGAGCACGCCTATGCCCATGGGGCGATCCTGCTGGCCCTGGGGGAGTGGCTGGCCGGGACGGAGACTATCATCCTGCGGGGAAGCGAGGCGGAGAGCGCCCCCTGGCGGGCCCGCCTGGCGGAGGGTTTTCATCCCCATCGCCTGGTGGTCACCATCCCGCCGCAGGTGGTTGAGCTGCCGGGGCTGCTGGCGGAGCGCCAGCCGAGCGCCGCCGGGGTGGTGGCCTACCGCTGTGTCGCGGGGCGTTGTGAGCCGCCCGTCACCGATCTAGCCGCCCTGTTGGCGGCCCTTGCCGCCGATGGTGGCAGTGCTCCGCCCGCTGGTGGGTGAGAAATGTGACGGTTGCACGTACAGGTCCCTATTCGCTATTTTCCCGCCTTAAGGATCGGCAGATCTGGCGTCAACCGATCTCTAAGGTGAACCTGACTGGCCCTCGCAGTCTGGCCCACCGGTATCACTCAGGCCGCCACGGAGGGCACGGATTGGGGCAAATGTGGTGGCCCGGTCCGTAGCGCCACCCTCTCAACACCTCGCAGGCAGCTACCCATGGTGGTCAACAAGTCGATCAAAGGTTTCATCCTCACCGCCGCCTTCCTGGTGTCGACGGTGCTCTTCCTCACCATGTATCTGGCCGCCTCCAGCGTCTTCACCGCCGCCGTGGGCGAGAATGCCACCACCTTGGCCGATCGCCTTGCCCAGGGCACCTTCAACGCCATGTATCAGATCATGCGGCGTGGCTGGACCCGGCCGCAGCTGGAGGAGTTCATCCAGGCGGTGGAGCAGTCGGAGGAGGCGCAGGGTTATCGGGTCGCCATCTATCGCGGAGAGCCCGTCACCCGGCTGTTTGGCCCCATCGAACAGCCACCCATCGCCGGGCTGGTGGCAGAGGTGCTGGCCAGCGGCGAATCGGGCCACCAGCGCAGTGACGATACCCTGGTCTTTGCCTACCCCTTAAACGCCCGTAGCGAGTGCCTGCGCTGCCACGTCAACGCCAGCGAGGGGAATACCCTCGGGGTGATCGAGGTGCGGCAGGAGCTGGGACCGCTGTTGACGGATACCAAGGGGCAGCTTTTGACCCAGTTACTGCTCATCGCCCCGCTGCCGTTCCTGGTGGCCATCGGCGTGGCGCTCTATCTCAATCGGCGCATCAACCGCTCCATCTCGGTGCTCCAGCAGAGCATCGATACGGTCAATCGGGTCTCCGATCTCACCCACATCGAGCTGGAGGGGGCGCGGCTCGGTTTTGCCGAGCTGGATAGCATCTTTGCCAAGGTGCAGGAGTTGACCAGCAAGTTGAAGGGGGTGGCGGTCGATAAGGAGCTGCTGGAGTTTGAGATCCGGCTGCTGGAGAAGTTTGTTATCACCTCGGAGGTGGTGCGTGACTGGCGGGAGTATGTCGCCTCGCTACTCACCGAGATCAACAAGGTGATCCGCGCCTATACCCTCTTCTCCATCTTCAAGGTGGACGATGAGCTGTTCGATCTGGAGATCTTCTGGAAGGGGCCACCGGAGGCCAACACCCTGCTGTTGATGGAGCGCGTGGTGCGCCGCTCGCTGAAGGGCAACCCCAACTTCGATGAGTTGACCTCCATCTCCATCAACCACAACGTGGCCGATCCGGAGGGGGAGCGGGTCTCGCTCGACGAGCACGATATCGAACTCCAGACCAAATCGCTGTTTGTCGATACCCCCAAGATCGGTGGCATCGTCGGCATCGGCGTCCACTCCACATTGGTGCGCGACGAGACCCGTATCCTGGTGATGGAGAGCATCCTCTCCACCCTGCTCAACGTGGTCGGATCGGTGAAGGCGATCTACAAATACACCCGGGATCTGGAGTACTACGCCACCCGCGATCCCCTCACCAATCTCTACAACCAGCGCATCTTCTGGGAGCTGCTGGGGTATGAGGTGGATCGCGCCCAGCGCCACGACTACCCCTTCGGGGTGTTGGTGATCGACCTCGATAACTTCAAGACCATCAACGACACCTATGGCCACGCCTTTGGTGATCGCTTCTTGCAGCAGCTGGCCAACCGCGCCTACAACTCGCTGCGGGCGGGCGATATCCTCGCCCGCTACGGCGGTGACGAGTTTGTCGCCATCCTGCCGGAGACCACCCCGGAGGAGGCGCGCCAGGCGGCTGGACGGGTATTGACCCAGATCCAGGAGCTTGCCCTGGAGGCACCGGATGGCGCCGTGGTCAAGGGGACCGCCTCCATCGGTATCTCCATCTATCCCGACCACGCCACCGATGCCAAGGATCTCTTCTTGTTTGCCGACAACATGATGTACAAGGCGAAGCAGGATGGGCGTAACCGCATCGGCTTCCCCACCAAGGATGAGGTGGTGGAGATCTTCCGCTCCATCGGTGAAAAGAGCCTGCTCATCGTCAACGCCATCGAGCAGCGGCTGGTGGTCCCCTACTTCCAACCGATCCTCGATGTGGTGAGCGGTGAGATTGCGGCGGTGGAGGTGTTGAGCCGCATCCATCTGCCCGACAATACCGTGATCGGGGCCCACGAATTTATCGAGATCGCCGAGAAGAGTGGACTCATCCACAAGACTGACTACATCGCCATGGACAAGGCGTTTGCCACCTTCAAGGCGGCAGGCTATCGCGGCCGGATCTTCCTCAACCTCTCGCCGCGGGCGCTTGTCCTCAATGAGTTCATCCCCGAGGTGCGGCGCCTGATCCAGCTGCATGGCATCGAGCCGGCGCAGATCGTCTTCGAGATCACCGAGCGCGATACGGTGAAAAACTTCGCGGTGCTAGAGAAGTTCATCAACGACCTCAAGCTGGAGGGGTTTGCCCTCGCTATCGATGACTTCGGCTCTGGCTTCAGCTCGTTCCACTACCTGAAGCGCTTCCCGGTGGACTATGTGAAGATCGAGGGGGACTTTATCGTCAACATGGCGGCCGATGGCAAAGATCGCGCTTTCGTCCACAGCATTGCCAAGTTGGCGCGGGAGTTGGGGATCAAGACGGTGGCGGAGTTTGTGGAGAACGAGGAGGTGTTGATGCAGGTGGAGGCGGTGGGTCTGGACTACGCCCAAGGCTTCCACATCGGCCGACCCTCGCAGCAGTTGATGCTGGAGCCGACCCATCTGGCGCTGCCGGTCAAGACCTAGCCCGCCGCGCCCATCCATGCGGTCGCCGTTGCGGGTGGCGGTGGTACCGTGTGGCGGCGCTCAATGGCCACTGCCCGGTAGCACCACCTCCACCCGCAGTCCCCCCAACGGGCTGTGTTCCAGGCGCAGCTCGCCACCATAGAGCCGCACCAGGTCCTTGACGATGGCCAGCCCCAGGCCATGGCCGGGGATCGACTCATCCAAGCGCGCCCCGCGCTGTTGCAGTGCTTGGGCGCGCTCTGGCGGTAGTCCGGGGCCGTCATCCTCCACCGTGAGCTGAAAGGTGTCACTGTCGGCCACTCGGCAGCGCACCGTCGTCCGCGCCCATTTGCAGGCGTTATCCAGCAGATTGCCGATCAGCTCCAATAGATCGTCCCGGTCGAAGGCGAATAGCCGCCCCGGTGGGGCCATGCAGTCGATGGTGAGGGGGTGTTGGTGGTGGATGCGTGTCATGAGCTGGGCCAGCACAGGTAGCTCCTCTGCCGGTACAAAACGGCGGCCGGCGCCGCTATCGCCGGCAAAGCGCGCCCGCTTCAGCTCGCCTTCCACCAGATGGGTGAGGCGGGCCAGCCCCTCCGCCAATTCGCCATGCAGCGGGTGCCCCTCGTGAGCGAGGCGTCGTTCAATATGACTCAGCAGTGCCAGCGGATGCTTGAGGGCGTGGGCCAGATTGCCGAGGGCGTTGCGTGAGCGGGCCAGCCGCTCGGCGTTGGTGGTGACGAGCCGATTCACCTCCCGCACCAGCGAGGCGATCTCCACCGGCACCGCCTCCGATAGCTGACCCGCCTCACCCCGCTCCAGTCGCACCAGCTCTGCCCGGGTTTGGGCCAAGGGGGCCAGTGAGCGTCGCACCGTGAAGCGCTGCGCCAGGAGCAGCACCACTAACACCACCACGCTCAGCGCAGCAAAGGCGAAACCAAACTGGCGCAGCCGCTCCTCCACTAGATCAAACTCCTCCGCCAGTACCAGGGTGACCCCCTGGCCCTGTTTGCGGAAACCGCCGGACCAGACCAACAGCGTGACGTTGCTGGGGCCATTGGTGAGTTGCAGGGCGGTGGTGCCTACCGGCAGCGGGGTGGCCGGTAGATCTTCATCCCACAACGAGCGGGAGCGCAGGCGGGTGTCGCCCTGTAGCACCACAAAGTAGTGGCCGGAGAGGGGGCGGTCGTAGATGGTGCCCATGCGATCGGGGATGAGCTGTAGTTCAGCGCCGCTCAGATCGAGGGCGGCCAGGAGGGTCTCGCCATCGTGGGCCAGCCGGCTGGCCACTAGATCACGTCCCAGATGGCGTAGGGCGGTGGCAGTGGCGAGGGCGAGCAGGGACATCGAGACGATGATGCTCAGCGCCAACCCCCAACCCAGCCGCCGTTCTAGGGAGATCATTTGGCGGGGCCAAACAGGTAGCCTTGACCGCGGCGCGTGGTGATGAGATCCGCCCCAAGCTTCTCCCGCAGCCGTCGGACGTAGACCTCAAGGACATTGCTGTCACGGTCCGCATCCTCCTCATAGAGATGTTCGGTGAGGCGCCCTTTGGCCAGCACCACCCCGGGATTGAGCATGAAGTAGCGCAGTAGGCGAAACTCGGTGCCCGTGAGCGGGTGCTCATGGCCGTCTCGATCCAGCGCCACCTGCCGCTCCTCATCCAGTCGAATCCCGGCCGCCTCCAGCTGCGGTGAGACGCGGCCGTGGTGGCGACGGGTGAGCGCCTCTATCCGCGCCAGTAGCTCTTCAAAATGGAACGGTTTGCCGAGGTAGTCGTCGGCCCCCGCCTTGAGACCATCGACCCGCTCATGCCAGGCATCACGGGCGGTGAGCACCAGCACCGGTATGCCGTTACCGCGACTACGCCAGTGGCCTAGTACCTCTAACCCGGGGCGGCCGGGGAGGCCGAGGTCGAGCACTACGCAGTCGTACTCCACCTCATCCCCCATAAACTCGCCATCGATGCCGTTATCGGTCCAATCGACAGCAAACCCCCGTTCCCGCAGCGCATCGCGCAGATGGGCGGCCAGCGTGGCATCATCCTCTACCAACAGCAGCCGCATAACTAATCCTCCTCCCGTTTCAAGATGCGTCCGTCGCGGGCATCCACCTTCAGCTCCTCCACCACACCATCCGGTCGCAGCAGTTCAATCTCGTAGAGGTAACGGCCATGGGAGCGCTCCAGATCCGCCTCGATGATCCGCGCTCCAGCGGGGAGCTGGAGGCGGGCAATCAGTTGGGCAAGGGGTAGGATCTCACCCCGATCCACCAAGGTGCGGGCCTGGTCGTGGTCATGCTCGTGGCCGTGGCCGCCACCCACGGCGGCCAGCGGCAGTAGGCAGAGCGATAACAGGATGAGCCAGCGGCGGGGTGGCATGGTCAGTCTTCCCAGCGTCCCACTCCGGGGATGCGCACAGAGTGTTCATCGTACCGCCCCTGATCGGCCTCGGCGTGGCAGGCAGAGCAGCGGCTGAACGATCCCACCTCGGGGTTGCCCTCCACCATCCGCGTGGGCACCTCATGGTGCTTGCGGCGGAAGTAGGGGGTCTCGGTGATGCGTAGTGGCGTGGTGCCGGTCACAGAGTTGGCGATGCGCTCGCCCCGCCCGGCATCACCGCTATCGGCGGCATTGGCCACCAGATAGCGCTCCAACTCCTGTACCGTCTCCGCCGCTAGGCTGGCGTCATCACCGAAGTGGTTGGAGAGATTGCCCATCACCGCTTGCCAGGAGCGGGCCGGCAGCAGCGCCGGCTGATAGGCAAAGTGGCAACTGCCGCACTCATTTCGATAGGTCTCGTTGGTGACCGGCGGCACGTCGGGGCCGCCCCAGCTAGCGTTGCGACTATAGCCTGCTTGGCCGCGATCATCAGCGTCGCGCTGGTAGCGCTCACCACGTTCGTAGCGATCATCGTCGTCGCGCCGCTCATTGCGTTCATGGCGTTCGTAGTTGCGGTCGTCGTCGCCCCGTTGATACTCGTAGCGCTCCTCCCGCTCACTGCCGTTGACCATCCCCGCCGCCAGTAACAGCAGCGTGGCAACTACCCCTGCACCAATGCCGGACCACTGAGTATGGGTCATGGTCTATCCCCCTTAGCGGTTGCCGATGAAGGCCGTTACCAGCGGCCGATCATCTTCGTAGCGACCTAATACGCCGTAGCCATATTCGCTCCGACCGCCACGGTCGTCGTTATCCCGCCGCTCGTAACGCTCGTTGCCGCGGTCGTCACTATCGCGCCGCTCATAGCCCTCATTGCGCTCATAGCCACGGTCATCATTGTCGCGTCGCTCATAACGCTCGTTGCGCTCGTAGCCGCGGTCATCGTTGTCGCGCCCTTCGTAACGCTCATTGCGCTCGTAGCCACGGTCATCGTTGTCGCGCCCTTCGTAACGCTCGTTGCGCTCGTAGCCGCGGTCATCGTTGTCGCGCCCTTCGTAACGCTCGTTGCGCTCGTAGCCACGGTCGTCGTTGTCGCGCCGCTCGTAACGCTCGTTGCGCTCGTAGCCGCGGTCGTCGTTATCGGAGCGGTTGCGATTCTGGTACTCATACTGTTCGCTCCGTTCGTAGCGCTCGCCGCCATTGCGATCGTTGTCACTGGCCTGGGCCAGGTTGGCCGTTAGCAACATCAGGGTAGCGAGGGCAGAGCTGCCGATGATGCGCCACTGGGAAGTACGGGTCTGGGTCGTGGTCTTGGTCATGATACGTTACCTCACTGTTTAGCGATAAAGGAGAGGAGGTCACCCTTCTCTTGCGGGGAACACTCCCGATCAAAGGTCCAGTTGCAGTTGCGTTTGAGCCACTTCTCCACCTCGGCAACCGAGGTGAGACGTTTGGGATTGACCGACGGGGCCATGGGCTCAATGGCCTTGCCGGTGTTGATGTGACGACCACCCTGGCGCAGGTCGCTGCTATGGCAAGTGGCGCAGCTGCGGGCACGGCCACTGCTATCTATCCGCTCCCGTTGCCACAGCGTCGCCCCTCGTTCGGCGCTGAAGTCGCTGGCGCCAGCGGCCCGCCAGGTGGCCAGCCGCTCCTCCAATACCCCCTGGGCCTGGGCACCGGAGGCGAACAGCAGAGTGAGTGCAAGGGTGGTAAGGCGCATGGTCTTCTCCTGTTGTCGTTGTTGAACATTGCCCGCCATGACGGGCCGTTATTCGCTTGGTTCGGAGCGTTTGTAGCCGGTCACCATCGACCGCGGCAGGTTCTCTCGGTGTTGCAAACTGGCGGCGGTGACGCCGATGAGATGGAGTACCACCAGCAGCAGGGTGAGATGGGCAGCTAGCTCATGTAGCTCCTCCACCACTTCCACAAACTCCTCATCCGCTGTCGCCATCCAGCCGGCCAGCGGGCCGGAGAACTCCTCTCCCCCCAGCAGTACTATGCCGCTGCAAGTGGTGAGCAGGAGGGCTACCAGCAGCGCTACGACCATCGCCCCGCCGGCTGGGTTGTGGCCCAAGTAGCGGCGGGGATGGCCGCTGACAATGCTCTTCAGGTAACCCGCTATCGCCGCCGGTGAGCGGACAAAATCACTAAAGCGGGCGTGGCGTGGACCGACCAAACCCCACACTAGGCGGAAGGCCAACAGGCCGAGCACGGTGTAACCGGCGAGGGTGTGGAGGGAGAGTTGGGACGAGACCTCGGCGCTCAGGTAGGCCACCACGAAACCGCCCGCCAACGTCCAGTGGAACAGTCGCACCAGTGGGTCCCACACCTTCACCATCTCTGTCTGCTGCATGGCCTCACACCTTCTGTTGCGGAGTTGATGGGGCCAGTCTAGGGAGGGGAGCTGAAATGGAACTGAATCGAAATCGGGGCTGGGAACGGGGGCTGGATCGCGCGCGCTCTTACCGGTCAAGGGGGGGGGGGGGGG
>QKFD01000032.1 GCA_003251535.1 Chromatiales bacterium
ACCAGCTGGCGGCCCGAGTAGAAGGCGACCTGGTGGTTGCCATTGATGTTGCCAAGGTGGATTTTTTCGCTGCCTTGATGGCGCGTGACCGGAGGGTCTTGGGGACGGTTAAATGGCGTCACCCGATGGACTCACGGGCACTGATTGAGGCCGTGATGAGCCGCTTTACTCAGGGGCGAGTTGAGGTGGTCATGGAGCCGAGCGGCACCTACGGGGACGCAGTGAGGCAACTATGGCGGGAAGCCGGTGCAGCTGTTTTTCAGATCAGTCCGAAGCGAGTCCACGATGCGGCCGAACTCTACGATGGGGTGCCGAGTTTGCATGACGCCAAAGCGGCCTATCTGATAGGCCGATTGCATCTGGAAAATGTGAGCCAGCCTTGGGTGGAGCCGAGCGATGAACGGCGGGTGCGCACATGGAAGTAGAAATGAATATGCTTGAAGTCTGGCGGAAATTGGAGGGGGTATTGGTTTCAACGCAGGAGGGGGCTTCGCTTGATGAAATGCTATTGCCTCCAGCTTCTAGAGAAGAAGTAAGAAATTTAGAGATCGAACTGGGGGTTGCGTTGCCTTCAGAGTTTAAGCAAAGTTTAATCATTCATTCTGGAACCGTATTTTGGGTGCGATTATGGGACTCCGTTTCGCTCCGGGCTCCGGATAAAATACTGGATGATTGGCGTCGTTTGCTTTCATCTGCGGATAATGAAGATGGCGATATGTCGTCAAGTTTAGGTGTAAATGCAAGGCAGTTCGACTTGAAATGGATACCCATTGCCGATCAAAATGGCATTCCGATCTGTTTGGACTTGAATCCCTCGCCAGTCGGTAGTCTTGGACAGGTGATTTTGGTGGACTGGGAGGATGGGAGGGTTAGTCTGCTTGCGAAAAGTTTTTTGCGCTGGCTGACTGATGGTTTAAATGTTATGGGCTTGCGTAGCCCGCGAATGAATTAAGGGATAAGATCCATCAACTTCAGGTATCAAATAAAGCGACTTTGTTTGATTTCTTCATTATTCGCTCCTGATATCAAAAAGCCCCTCCGCATCGAAGCTCCAGTTCACTTGAAACGTCGAGGAACTAGAAATATTTCATCCAAAATGGATTTCGATCGCTCTTGATAATGAACTTCCTATCTGTTTGGATTTGGATCCGCCGTTTGGCGGTCGTTACGGACAGAGAATAATGGTGGGCTGGGAGAGTGGAATGCTTACGTTGCTTGCTAATGGGTTTGGTCGTTGGTTAGCTATGGGGCTAGATAAAATGCCTGTAGCGTTGTCTGGGTCTGGAGTGATGTGGCTTCCGACGATGGATAAAAATCACTTCTCTAATGGACGACAAGCGAGTAGTGTTGTTGGTGGCATGTGTGATGCTATCTAACTCTATTAATTGGTAAAAATGAACCCTCTTCAAACAGGGGGTGGGGTTTTGATGATGATGTTTCTGATTGTGGTGAAATAAAAAACGGGGGTTTGAAATGTTGTTCTGGGTGAGAGAGTTGGGAATGTGTGGGTTTAAAATATTAGGTTGGTGCGATGAGTCTGTCTGCGTCAATTGAGATTAGGTACAGTGGTGCTTTAGACTTTATTCAGCTCCTTGAATCGTTGTTTGTCAACGGTTGGTCATGCGTTGATCATGGTTACATATCGTACCTTCCTGTCGGGGATGCCGGTATGTTTAATTGGCAGCAGGGAAATGTAAAAAATTGGTCGCGCGTTCGTGATTTGTTGATATTAAAGACGCGGCTGGGGGAAGAACTTGGGATATCTCTTTTTTGGGGGGATGTGGGAGGGGAATTGCTATTGTCTGGCGATAACGGAAGAATTATTTTTAGTTTAACGTCAGATATTCGGTATCTTCATGCTCATGGCTGGGTGGTCGATTTCTCATGGTATCTCGAAAAGATATGTGGCTCGCTCCATCAGTCAGGGGCTCAGATTCTGAGTGTGGACTGCTTACAGTTAAGGTGATTTTTGAAAGGGCACACGTGGATTGATCTCTGATCGAACCGGCACTGAAGATCAGGAAAAAGTGATGCGACGAGTTGAGCCGGGTGGTGGAATCGAACCACCTGTCATAGGGATGGGGGCTTTGTAACTTATTTATTTGGGTGAAGAAAAGGGAGGGGGAGTAGGAAGCACTATCGTGTGTGGGATTATGTTGTTGGTCATTCGCCGCTATTGATTAGGCATCCCAAGGAAAATGGAGATAGGAACCATGATATCGTATTTGTAGGGGGGTATATGGATCTGCTATCTGTTTTGCATGGGGCACAAGTGGAACGGCCAAGTTTAGAACAGATAAAGGTTGTGTGTTCTCGATTGGGCAGGATTGTTTCGGAGGAAAATATTTTTGTGGTGCGCGGTGCGTCGGGATGTGGTGTGGTTGTCGCTGCGGCAATGACAGGTTTCGAAAATGACTTAGATATGTTTGAGTCTGCGCTTGAGGCCTGGGGCAATGTCAGTACGTAAGCCAATCTGACTTGTTTTGATGTTGTTGACTTATGTTTTTGATTTATATCAAAGGATGGTTTTTATCGCTATATAGTGCTCTATAAATGCTAATGTGCATTGGCTTGTTGGCACTCTGCTTGGGTTCCGAGGCGCAGCATTATTGTTGCCTCGAAAGCTCCGTCATCTATGGGGGTGAGAGAGGAGCCAGTGGCCAGATACGGACCAGCATTCAAGCAATGAGCGGTAGCCCGGTTGCCGCCGCCTGAGAGTGCTCCAGTCGAGGTGGTTGTACTTCCTATATATGAGGTATCGGTCATGTCAGTGGATACGTGCGCGGCCTCTTTTCAGCTGCTGGAAGAGTCATTATGGCGCGAGGAGACGCGCTTTGATCGGCCGTATATGGAACAGGTGATGGCGGACGATTTTGTTGAGTATGGGCGTTCGGGTCAGATCTACGATCGATCCTCCGTGTTGGCGGTGTCGTGCTCGCCTATCGAGGTGGTCATGCCGTTACCTGATTTTCGTGTTCGTCTGTTGTCGGATCATGTTGCCCAGGTTACTTACGATAGCCATGTGGTGGCGGATGGGGTGGTTTTGTCGGCCCATCGTAGTTCGATCTGGAGCCTGGAACCGGATGGGTGGAAACTGCGTTTTCATCAGGCGACGCCCTATGTGTCCGCGGTGTCGGCGACAGACGCCACGGGATAACCGGGGAGTTATTTAGATGGGATCCGCTGGCGAGCCCGCTCATCTCTGCGGCTTCGCCCCTCTGCGAAGAGTACCAGTCGCTAAAGGAAGTTGGGTGGTTGAGGCCGTACCACGGCTTTGCCGGTGGCCTCCCAGTTGTCGAAGCCTCCGCTGAGGGAGCGGACGTGGAGGTAGCCCATCTCTTGTAGGGTTAGGGCCGATAGGGCGGCGCGGCCGCTCGTTTTGCAGTAGACGACGATCCGCAGGTGGCGCGCCTCTAGTTCCGCCATGTGACTGAGTTGGAACTCTAGTAGGCCGCGGGGGATATTGATGGCGCCGGGTAGGTGGCCGGCTTGAAACTCCTCTTGTTCGCGCACGTCGAGTAGGAGATCTGCGTTGCGGATCTCGCTCTCGGCGTCACCGATGTCGATCTCTATGATCTGGGCTTGCGCCCGCCGCACCAAGTCATGGGCCGTTTTCATAGTCACTCTCGCCCTGTTAGCTGAAGGCCATGCCCGTGGGGTGGAACAGGGGCGGCGCCATGCCGCCTGGGTGTTTGGCGCGGTGCTGAAATAGGCGGCGCAGGTCTTTGGTCAATACGTGGCGTCCGCGATCCTCGACGAGCAGGTGGAGCCGGCGGCGCTCCTCTAGGAGGTGGCTCAGGGAGGAGGGGGGCGATTCCAGAATGAAGACGTGCGGGTCTTCGGCGTGGGAGCTGACGGTGAGGGGGAGCAGGGCGATGCCATCTTCACTGACAATGGAGGCGCTTGGCTGCTCCACACCGGAGATCTGTAGCATCAATTTGTCACCCAGCCGGACCAAGCCCTGGATGGTGAGGCGATCGAGCGCTACGTCTGCCTCTTTGATGAACTGGAGCTGATTGACGATGAGCACCCGGACGTTGGCGGCGACATCCTCGGTGACGATGGTATAGGGACCAATGAAGCAGTCATCACCGATATTGATGTTGCCCAGGACACGGGCATGTCCGCCGATCTGTACTCGATCACCGATGGTGGGGTGGCGTTTCCCGTCTGGGTTGTTGGAGATGCCGACGGCACCTAGGGTAACACCGCCTAATATATAGCAGTCGGCGCCGATGTGGGTGGTCTCGCCGATGATGGTGCCCCAACCGTGGTCGATGACGAAGCGGGAGCCGATGCGTGCTGCGGGGTGGATCTCAATGCCGGTACTCAAGCGGGTACTGGCGGAGAGCCGGTGGGCCAGGGTCTTGCCCGCTTGCCGATCGATTTGAGCAAAGTGAAATAGCGCATGGGCAACGCGGTAGAGCAGTACGGCACGGAAGGTGGGATATTGGCTGAGGATCAGTTGTGGGTCGCCCCTGGAGGCGGGATCACGCAGTTCGTAGGCGTAGAGATCATCGATAATTGTGGTGACTAGCGACTCATAGATGGAATCTCTTTGCCCGAACGCTAAGGGGCGCTCCCCCCTGGAGTGGCGGTGCAGCTCGGTGTGAATAATCTCCTCGATGTATCCCGACAACAGGCTATCCATAGTGACCTCCTGAATTAGTCCTGACTGCGCTTGGCGATGTAGATGCCGGCCAGGCAGATGCCAATGCCGCCCATCTCCAGCGCACCTAACTGTTCACCAAACAGCACCCATGCGTAGAGTGCTGCGATCAGCGGTTGGGTGAGTACCAATACGGAAGAGAAACCGGTGGGCAGGTATTTCAGGCACTGTGCCAATAGCCCTTGGCCACCGACATGGGAGAGTGCTGCCAACCCAAACAGGGGGAGTAGTGCGGCCCACTGGGTGGGGACGATCTGCCGCTCCAGCAGGAGCGCGAGGGGGACCAGTACCAACAGGGAGCCGAAGCTGCTGTGGTACATGATCTGGGCAGCAGAGCAGGTCCGTCGCAGACGGCTCACGGTGAGCAGGTAGAGCCCGTAGAACAGGGCGGTGGCGACGGCTAGGGCATCACCAATGAGCGCCTGTTCTGATGCCGTGATCTTGTTGGCGAGTAGGAGCACAACCCCGCTCACCGCGACTAATAGGCCATAGAGAAAGGTCGATCGCACCTTCTCGCCATAGAGCAACCAGGCGGTGGGGACCACGATGAATGGCACCAGGTTGGCCAGCAGGTTGGCATTGGCTACGGTGGTGTAGGAGAACGAGATATTCCACAGCGCTAGATCGAGCCCTAGGAAGATCCCCGCCAGCCATAGAACACCGTTGGCGCGGGCGGGGAGCGGGGGCGCTGAACGGTGGGTTGAGTGGCGCTCGCTCACCATCCATAGGTAGGCCAGCGGGATGGCGAGGCCGACTCGCCAGGCCCCGGTTGCGATGGGATCGAGGGCGCTTAGTTTGACGAAGATACCGCCCGTGGCCAGAAAGGAGACCGCCAATAGCACCCCTGAGATGGCCAACCAGCCGACGCTAGGGAGTGCAGGGGATGAGATGGCGAGGCGTTCACTCATGGTAGCGGGCCAGATCCAGTGACGGGTTGGGAAAGGCGATGAGGATGCGTTCGATGCCTTTGCCCATATTGCGACGGCGCAGCTCCAGCGGGCCCACTGCGCCGGTCTCGGTCAGGTGGGTGCCGCCGCAGGGGATAACGACCCCATCGCACTCCCAGTAGAGCGCCTCTGGCTCCTCTGGGTGGGGATAGACCTGAATGGGGAGATCTCGCTCCACCAGCCGCGAGGCGATGGCGCCGATCTGTTCCAGCTCCTCTGCCTGAAAGCGGTCGGCCACACCGAAATCGAAACGCGCCGAATCCTCTTTGATATGGCAGCCACGGATGTTGGGGATGGCGTCTGGTCGCACCTGTTCGATGGCCATGTAGACCAGGTGGGAGGCGGTGTGGCTGAGGGTGAGACGGGCACGCCGGGTGACGTCGATCTCCACCACCACCGGATCCCCGGGCGCCAGGCTGGCGAGGAGTGGTTGATCACCTTCGTCAATGAGGTGGTAGACCACCGTATCGACATTGATGGTGGGGAAGTTGGATAGAAAGAGCGGTGTGCCGTAGTGCTTTTTGGTGTCGCAAAAGTGGAGCACCGCGCCGTCCTGGGTGGTGAGAGTGCCGATATCGCCCTCTTGGCCACCCCCTTCGGGGAAGGCGATGGTGCCATCTAGCTCAACGGCGCCCTGTTTGACCTGGACCACGGTGGCCGCGTGGCGCTTGAGCCAATAGTCTTCGTAATAGTGCTTGCGGGTGGTGCGGCCAAGGGGGTTAGTGCGGGTCGACATAGGCCTCTCCGTTGTCGTAGATCAAGCTGACGATGACAGCATCGTGGTAGGCGGGATCGCTGGCCAACTGCTCCACTGCCCAGATGTTGGCGCCGGAGGAGTTGCCGGGAAAGATGCCGTGGCGGCGGGTCCAGGTGCGTTGGGCGCTGTAGGCATCGGCCTCGGTGCAGTGAAGAAAGCGATCCACTAGCGACTCGTCGAAGGAGGCGGGTTTGACCCCTACAGCAATGCCCTGGAGATTGTGATCGATGAAGATCTCCTGGAGGATGTCGCAACCGGCCGGTTGGACGCCGATCACCTCCACCTGTTTGAAGGTCTCCTTCAATGCCCGACCAATGCCACTCAAGCTGGCGCCCGAGCCTACTCCACCCACCAGCACCACCGGGCGGCCACCCAGCTCTGAATTGGCAGTCAACTGGGCGATGATCTCTGGCCCGGTTTCACGGTAGTGGGCCTCGACATTGGCGGGGTTGTTGAACTGATCGATGAAGTAGTAGCGCTTGCCTAGCTGCTCGGCCTGCTCCAGGTGCCAGTGGATGACCTCAGCCGGCTGGGCCCCCTCCTGTAGCATCTCTATGCCGATGAGGTGCGCCCCATACAGCTGTAACACGCGACGCTTGAGTGGACTGAAGCTCATGCCGACGGCCAGCTCCAGATCGAAGCCAAGGCGGCGCGCCTCAATGGCCAGGCCCACGCCGAGGTTGCCGCCGGTCTTCTCGATAATGGTCTGTCCCGAGTGGGGGGTGAGGCTTCCGCTGGCGATGGCCTGCTCCACCATCCAGCGGGCGGCGCGGGCCTTGTGGCTGCCACCGCTATTGAAGTTTTCCAACTTGAAGAAACAGCGTGGGTCGGTGCGCAGTAGTGGTGTGCGACAGCAGCGCGGGCGCGTTGACTCCTCCGTGGAGGAGAGCGCCTGCGCCGAGAATAGGGGGCTAGGGGTTGTGGCGTGGGCGAGATAACTCATAGCGACCGCTCCTTAGTCTGGTGTGGTGTGGCTAGCGTTGTGGCCCTGTGGTGTCTCGCCCACGGTCACTTGAGGGGGGTGGGGGAGTCCTGCGTCAGAGTTTAGATTGATATGGTTACAATATGAGGATTGTCTTTTATTGCACCCCTGTCTAGCCATATCGCTACCTGCTGACATGCTTCTGGGGCGCCTTTATAACGAGGTAAATCAGGCGTGGTCAAGCGAGAAATTGACACCATATCAATATTGATGGCCGATGGTCTGGAGCCCCAGTTGCCGCGCTATAAGGCCATTGCCAATACGATCATTAATGCCATTCGGGCAGGTCAATTGACGGTTGGTAGCAAATTGCCACCCCATCGGCGGCTGGCGGATCGCCTGGGGGTGACCGTGGGTACTATCAGCCGGGCCTATAGCGAGGTGGAGAAGCTTGGCCTATTGGTGGCCCGCATCGGGGATGGTAGTTACGTGCGCGATCCCGATAGGGGGGAGCAGGGTCTGTTCCGGGCGGTGATCGACGATGCGCCCAATGTTATCGATCTCAGCCTCAACACCAATATCCCGCTCCACCCTCCCGCGCTGCTGGCCACCACCCTGGCGCAGGTGGCGGGTGACCCCCGTTGCGCGGCTGAGGTGCTGCGCTATCAACCAGACAGCGGTCTGGGGGCGCATCGGGCGGCGGGTCTGCGTTGGATGCAGCGTAGTGGTGTGGAGGGGGCGGTGGAGAGTGTGATCGTCACCAATGGGGCACAGCATGGCCTGCTCTGCACCCTGATGGCGGTGACTCGCCCCGGTGACTGTGTGGCCGCCGAGGGGTTGAGCTATCCAGGGCTGACAGCGGTGGCACGCCACCTGGGGTTGCGGCTGCGCGGGGTGGCGATGGATGCCGAGGGGGTGATCCCAGAGGCGCTGGAGGAGCTTTGTCTCCATAGCACCATCCGGGCCCTGTTCTGCACGCCTACGCTCCACAATCCCACTACGGCGATGATGTCAGTGGGTCGGCGCGAGGCGCTCGCCGCCGTCGCCCGGCGCCACAATCTGGTGGTGATCGAGGATGATGTCCACGGCTCCTTGGTGCGTGACCACCCGTTGCCCTTACAGGGGCTGGCCCCGGAGCGGACGGTCTTCATCACCAGCCTGAGCAAGGCGATCGCCTCGGGTCTACGGGTGGGGTATCTGTTGGTCCCGGAGAAGCTGAGGATGAAGATCGCCTTGGCGGTCCGCGCCTCCTGCTGGATGGCGACACCGTTGGTGGTGGAGGTGGCTACGCGCTGGATCGAGGGGGGAGAGGTTGACCAGTTGATCTCGCTCCAGCGGGAGGAGATCGGACGGCGCAAGGCGCTGGTGGCGCCATGGTTGGCGCCGCTTGAGCATGTGACCCATGGCGAGGGGTTTCATTTCTGGATCACCCTGCCGGAGCCGTGGCGTGCCAACGAGTTGGCGGAGGAGCTGCGGCACGCTGGCGTGCTGGTAAAACCGGCGGACGCCTTTGCCATCGATCAGTTTGAGGCGCCCCAGGCGATCCGGGCCAGTGTCAGTGGTGTGGCGGGGACTGAGCGGTTACAGGAGGGGTTCCGCAAGATCCATGACCTGCTCGCCTCCTGAGAGGAGCGCAGGGGCGGCTCACTTGGTTTTGCCGGTCCAGATCACAATCTCCACCCGTCGGTTGGCGGCGCGCTGGTCGGGGGAGTTGTTGTCTTGTAGCGGTTGCACGTCGGCGAGCCCCATCAGCTCCATGCGGCTGGGATTGAGCTGGTCGCCCTCCAGCAGTTGATGCAGTACGGAACCGGCGCGGGCCGCAGAGAGGTCCCAGTTGGAGCGGAAGCGGGTGGTACTGATGGGGAGGTTATCGGTGTGGCCCACCACATCGATCTTGCCCGGCATCGTCGCCAGGCTGTCGCGGATGCGATCCAGCACCGGCAGGAAGCGGGGGTTGAGCTGATCAGAGCCCGAGGGGAAGGAGCCCTGCTCACGGATACGGATGACGATGCGGTCCTCGTGGCTCTCGACATCGATCATCCCCTCGGCGATCTCCTGCTCCAGTGCCGCCTTGAGCGCCTCGGTGTGCCGAATCACCTCCAGATTGGGCTGCTCTTCGGTGGTGCTCTGACGCACCTCGTTGAGGGGGGTCGGTTCCGGCCGACCTGGGCTGAACTCTTGGGCGATGACGCTGGTCCCCTTGGGGGGCTCCGGCGCCTCTACCTTGCGCTGCACACCAAAGGCCATCTGCATCGAGCCGGCCATCTGTTTGAACTTGGTCGCCTCGATCTCGGAGAAGGAGAGCAGCAGGACGAAGAAGCACATCAGCAGTGACATCAGATCGGCAAAGGTCATGACCCAGGCCGGGGCGCCACTCTCCTGCTCTTCCTCCGGGGCGCCGGCCTCCTCTTCGCACGGTAAGGGCTCCTCTTTGGCTGGCATTGTGGCCCCCTACTCGTCGTCGATGGTGCGCTTATTGGGTGGGAGATAGCAGACCAGCAGCTCTTTGACGACCCGCGGGTTGTGGCCGGCCTGCATGGCATTGAGCCCGTCTACCACTAGATTTTTGATGTTGCGCTCCTCCTTACTGCGCATCGCCAGCTTATCGGCGATGGGCAGGGCGACCATGTTGGCGATCATGGCGCCGTAGAGGGTGGTGAGCAGTGCCACCGCCATGGAGGGACCGATGGTGGAGGGGTCCTCCATGGTGGAGAGCATCTGTACCAGGCCGATGAGGGTGCCGATCATCCCCATGGCGGGGGCGGCATCGCCGATGGCCTTGAAGATCTTCTGCCCCGCCTGGTGGCGCTCGGTCATCTGGTTGAGGTCTTTGGTGAGTACCTCGCGGATCACCGCCGGTGCGTGGCCGTCGGCCAGCATCTGGAGCCCCTTCTTCAGAAAGGGGTTGGCCACCTCCATCCCCTCTAAGGCGAGAAACCCCTCCTTGCGCGCCTTCTCCGCCATCTGCGCCATTGCCTCAATCAGCTCATCCGGCGACTCGGCTTTGTAGAGGAAGGCGCGTAGCGCCACCTTCATGGCGCCGAGGAACTGGCCCAGGCTGAATTTCATCAGGACAGCGGCAAAGGTGCCGCCCATGACGATGACCAAGCTGGCCGTATCGACAAACTGGAGGGGGTTGCCGCCTAAGGCGATGGCCCCGCCCATGACGAGGATGCCGGCCACCAGGCCCAGTAGGGTTGCGAGATCCATAGCTATTTCCGGGGGTTGAGTAGGGAAATGGAGGAAAATGGGCTAGGGCACAGGGGATGGTAGCACGCCCTGTGGGGGAGACAGGAACGGATGGCCGGAGTGGGGTAAAGGAGGCGGGTGTGGGTGGAATGCCATGCCCTGCTTTTCGATCTGGCCCCCTGCCGGCGGGGGGCTGGCGAGCCCTGCTGGTGGGGTGGCCGCCGGGGGAGGTGCCCCTCTCACTAGGGTGAAAAGGGGGCCGTCCCGGTCAGGCGCTGCGGTCCAGCTCTTCGTAGTAGCGCACGGTGCCGGAGGCGCCGCGCAGCCCTCCGGGGTGGAGTTCGCGCACCATGAAGAAGGGGTCCATGTTGCGATCTTCATAGTGGAGTCGGTAGCGGCTGGCTGGCTCGAAGCCGAAGCGCTTGTAGTAGCGCGGTGGTCCCAGGACAAAGACCACCTCCTCCCCCAGCCGCTCGCAGGCGGCGAGGCCGGCCCGCACCAGGGCGGAGCCGGCGCCGCGCCCCTGGCAGCCTGGCAGTACCCCTAGCGGCCCCAGGGCCATCGCCCGCTCGGCGCCGTTGGCCCCCTCGATGGTGACCGGGGTAAAGAAGATATGGCCCACCACCTCGCCCGCCTCTTCGGCCACTAGGGAGATGCTGGGAAAGGTCACTTGCCACATCCGTGCCACCGTCTGCGCCTCATGGGGCGTCTCAAACGCCTCATGCAGTAGGGCGAGGATGGCTGGATAGTCCTCGGGTTGGGCGGGGCGAATGGTAAGGTTGGGTGACAACGCCGGACTCCAAAAAATGCAAGTATCTGGCGCGAAATAATAAGCGAGCCGGAGCCGGATGCAAGTCATTCGCAGGGCTCTATGCCCCTTGTCTGGCGCGATAGTGGCTACCCGGGTGGGGGTACCTCCCCCAAGGGGAGGTACCCTGTTGCCGGTGGCCTACCGACCTACCTGGCGTGAGGCCGGTTAGCCGGTGTTGCGCATCCCGCCGGCGATGGCGTTGATGGAGCGTAGGAGCGCCTCTAGCCACATCTGACCGCTCTCGTTGTCGCCACCCCCTTGGCGGTAGCGTTTGAGCAGCACCATCTGGATATGGTTGAGCGGGTCCAGATAGGGGTTGCGTCCCGCCAGGGAGCGGGCCAGATGGGGGTTATCTTCCAGCAGGCTTTTGTAGCGGCTCACCGAGAGCACACTGTTCAGGGTGTGATCAAACTCGGTTTTGATCTTGTCGAAGATCCGCTGTGCCTGCTCGCGGTCGGCCACCAGCTCGGCGTACTCGCGGGCGATGCCCATATCGGCCTTGAACATCGACATCTGGGTGTTGGAGAGCAGGGCGCGGAAGAAGGGCCACTCGCGGAACATCTGCTGCAACACCGCCAGCCGCTCCGGGTCCTCTGCGGACCAGCGGGTGAGGGCCGAGCCGATGCCATACCAGGCGGGGATGGTGTGGCGCGACTGCGCCCAACCGAAGACCCAGGCGATGGCGCGCACGGAACTCTTGGAGCGGTCCCCCTTTTTGCGGTGGGAGGGGCGCGAGCCGATGTTGAGCATGGCGATCTCCGACACCGGCGTGCACTCGTAGAAGTAGTCGAGGAAGCCAGGGGTGGCATCGGTGAGATCACGGTAGGTCTCTTCACCGATGGCGGAGAGTTCATCCATCACCGAGAGGAAGCTCTCATCCTCCGGCGGTGGCGCCTCCACCAGGCAGCGGCTGGCCTTGAGCAGGCCGGTGACCCCCATGGTGAGTTCGTAGACCGCCGTCTCCGCATTGGAGTATTTGTACGACAGCACCTCACCCTGCTCGGTGAACTTGATCTCCCCGTGAACGGTGCCGCGGGGCTGGGCCAGGATCGCCTCATAGGTGGGGCCACCACCGCGGCCGACGGTACCGCCGCGGCCGTGGAAGATGCGGAAATCGACCCCGAAGTGTTGGGCCAGGTGGGTGATGGAGCGCTGGGCGGCGTAGAGGTGCCAGGAGGAGGAGAGGATGCCGCCATCTTTACAGGAGTCGGAGTAGCCGAGCATCACCTCCTGCTTGTTGCCGGAGATGCGTAGCAGGGTGGCGTAGATCGGATCGCTCCAGAGCTGCTCCAGCACCGGCTCGATGTGGGAGAGGTCCTCGATGGTCTCGAATAGTGGCGAGATCTGGATGTCGCAGAACCACCCCTCCGGCCGCATCCCTGCCAGCCCTGCCAGGCTGGCGAGGAACATCACCTCCATCACGTGGCTGGCGCTGTGGGTCATGGAGATGACGTAGTTGCCAAACGCCTTAGCGCTGATCTCCAGCCGCATCCGCGCCATGGCGTCGAAGGTCTCCAACACCTCGCGGTTGCCCTCGCTCAGGGTCTCCCGCGCCACCTCCGGTGGTGCGGCGATCACCTTGCCGAGCACCTCCATGCGCTCTGCATCGGTCAGTTCGGTGTAGGCGATACCCTGCGCTTGCAGGATCTCCGCCACGGCCATGGTGTGGCGGGTAGACTCTTGCCGCAGATCGAGCCGCAGCAGGTAGAAGCCGAAGGTCTCGGTGAGGCGCAGCAGCTCCCATAGCCGGCCGTTGGCGATGGTCTCGTCGCCGTGGTGGATGAGCGAATCGCTGATGAGTTGCAGGTCCTCCAGCAGCTCCTCCTCCCGCTCATACCAATCGCTCCCCTCCACCTCGCGGCCATCTAGCAGCGCCTGCACGCGGGTGAGGTTCTGCATCAGCCGGTGGCGCATGATGTAGAGCTTGCGGCGGTAGGGCTCGAAGCTGAAGCGATCAGGTTGGTGGCCGAAGACACCCGGATAACGCGCCTCATCCCGCTTCAGCGCCTTTTCAAATTCGTGGGTTGGTTGGCAGAGGCGCGAGGAGTGGGTGAGGATGTGGGAAAGCTCCGTCACCCGACGGATATATTCGCGCAGCGCCTCGCGGTGCTGTAGGCGTAGCGCCATCTCGGTGGCGGCGGGGGTGATGTAGGGGTTGCCGTCGCGGTCACCACCGATCCAGGAGCCGAAGGAGAGGAAGCCGGGGACCTGGATCCCGGCATGTTTGCCATAGATGCGTCGGACCGCCTTCTCGATGTTGCGGTAGGTCTCCGGCACCGCCTGGAAGAGGCTCTCGCGGAAGTAGAACAGGCCGTTTTTGATCTCATCGCGCACCGCTGGTTTCTGCGGGCGCACCTCGTCGGTCTTCCACAGCACCTGGATCTCTGACTCCAGCTGTCGCTCCACCTCGGCCCGTGCCTCCTTGCCGAGGCGCGGATCGGAGAGCTGCTCAGCGACGACAAAGACCCGCCGCATCGCCTCCATCACCGTGCGGCGCTTCGCCTCGGTGGGGTGGGCGGTGAAGACCGGCATGTAGACCAGGCTATCCAGCAGGCGCTGGAGCTGCTGGGCGGAGAGCCCTTGGGCGTGGAGATCGCGCAGGGCGACATCAAATGAACCGAGCCAGAGCGGCCCACCCTTGCGCACCATGCCGCGGCGCTGGCGGTGCATGAACGCCTCTTCCGCGGTGTTGACCAGGCTGAAGTGGAGGCTGAAGGCACGCACCACATGGGTGATGGTGATGGGATCGAGGTTGGCGATGAATTGGGCGAGCTTTTGTCGCTCCCGCAGCCGGTCTTTCTTGCGGAGGTTGAGATAGCCGCGCCGTAGCCGTTCGACGGCGTTGAGGACATCGGCACCGGCTTGACTCTGAAGGACATCGTTGAGGATGTCACTGAATAGCTTGATCCGGGCGGAAAGCTGCTGTTCGCTGCGCTTCGCTGCTGCCATACGACCGAAAACCCCTGGCAATGACTGGCGGTGGAGAGGGGGGGCGGGACGATGACCCGCCCGAAAAAAACGCACCAGTATAGCCGGAACTGTTACAACGATGACAGGCGCCACCCCTTGCCGGGGGGGATGGCGCCTGTTTTACGGGGGTGATCGGTGGGGGCTGATCAGCCCCCAGGACGGGCCGCTATGGCCTCTCGGTAGAGGGCTTGGTAGTCGCGGGCGCTCTGCTCCCAGCTGAAATCTTGGGCCATGCCGGTACGCATCAGCTGTTGCCAGCGCTCGCTGTCCGGCCAGAGATCGAGGGCGCGGTGGACCGCCTGGCCCATGGCGGCGGCGCTGGCGGTATCAAAGACAAATCCGGTGGCGCTGCCGTTTTCGAGGTTGGCCGGGGTGGCGTCCACCACCGTATCGGCCAGACCACCGGTGCGCCGCACTACTGGTAGGGTGCCGTAGCGCAGGCTGTAGAGCTGGTTGAGGCCGCAGGGTTCAAAGCGTGACGGCATGAGGAAGAGATCGGCCCCCGCCTCCACCAGGTGGGCCAGGGCCTCATCGTAGCCGAGGAATAGCCCCAGCCGGCCCGGGTAGCGCTCGGCCAACTGACGCAGCTGGGCCTCTGCCTTGGCGTCACCCGTCCCCACTAGCGCCACCTGGGCCCGCTCCAGCAGCTCCGGCAACGCCTGGATCACCAAGTCGATCCCCTTCTGTTCCACCAGCCGTCCCACCAGGCCGATGAGCGGTACCTCGGCCTGGGTCGGCAGGGCGAAATGTTGCTGCAATGCCTGTTTGTTGGCCGCCTTGCCGCTGAGGTTGTCGCGGTCGAAGTTTTGGGGCAGGAGCGAGTCTTGGCGTGGGTCCCAGACGCGGTAGTCACAGCCGTTGAGGATGCCCCGCAGCCGCGTGGCACGGTGGCTGAGCAGCCCCTCCAGGCCGTAGCCGAACTGGGCGGTGCGGATCTCGGCGGCGTAAGTGGGGGAGACCGTGGTGATCCAGTCGGCGCAGGCCAGACCCCCTTTGATGAAGGAGAGCTGACCGTAGAACTCCACCCCGTGCATGGTCCACAGCGCCTCGGGCAGCGCCAGTTCGTCGAACACCTCCGCCGGGAACTGCCCCTGGTAGGCGAGGTTGTGGATGGTGAATATTGTGGCCGGGCGCGTTGTTTCCAGGGCGAGGAGGGCCGGTACCAGCCCGCTCTGCCAGTCGTTGCAGTGGACCACATCGGGGCGCCACTGGAGCCCGGCGCGGTCACAGGCCAGCTCCGTCACCACCCGGCAGAAGGTGGCAAAGCGGTTGGGGTTGTCGTTCCAGTCGCGGCCGTTGGAGGCGGCGTAGGGGGCGCCTACCCGGTCAAAGTGGATGGGCGAGTGGACCAGCCAGACCGGGATCTTGGTCTCCGGCAGGCGCGCCTCCAGGATGGCGACCGGCTCTTTCAGCCCCGGCAGCGTGAGGGAGGCGACATTCTTCAGCTGGCGTCGCAGTCGATCGAGGACGCTACGGTAGGCTGGCAGCACCAGCCGCACCTCTTCGCCGAGGGCGGCGAGAGCGGGTGGGAGGCTGCCACTGACATCGGCCAGGCCGCCGGTCTTGACCAGTGGGTGGGCTTCGCTGCTTGCAAATAGGATGCGAGACATATAGAGATCGCTTTCGACGTGTACATTCGGCATCGGCCGCCGGGGGCTACATTTAACCAAATCGAGCCTTCGGCCCGAAAGTCACACAGCTCCGCCCGACCGTTACCCTAAGGGAGTCACCGATGCGTATCGCCCTGTTCGGACTTGGCCGCATGGGCGCCAATATGGCGCGCCGGCTACGTCGCCACGGTATTGAAGTGGTCGGTTATAACCGATCCCAGGAGATCGTCCAGCGCCTCGTGGAGGAGGAGGGGATACTCCCCGCCGCCAGCGTGGCCGAGGCGATCGACCAACTCCCCGCTCCGCGGGTGATCTGGCTCATGCTCCCCTCCGGCGCCCCCACCGAACAGATGGTGCTCGATCTCGCCGATCGGCTGGAGCCGGGGGATATCGTCATCGACGGCGGCAACTCCAACTACCATGACAGCCAGCGCCGCGGCGCCCTGCTGGCCGCCCGCGGTATTCGCTTCGCCGATTGTGGCACCTCTGGCGGCATATGGGGACTGGAGAACGGCTATTGCCTGATGATAGGGGGCGATAGTGACACCATTGAGGTGGTGACCCCAGCCCTCCAGGCGCTCGCCCCGGCCGCCGATCGCGGTTGGGCCCACGTCGGCCCGGTGGGGTCTGGCCACTTCACCAAGATGGTCCACAACGGCATCGAGTACGGCATGATGCAGGCGTTTGCCGAAGGCTTTGCCCTGATGCGCGGCAAAGAGGAGTTCAACATCGATCTGGCCCAGGTTGCTGAATTGTGGCGCCACAGCTCGGTGGTGCGCAGCTGGCTGCTGGATCTCACCGCCGATGCCCTGGCCCAGGACCAGCAGTTGGAGACGGTGGAGCCCTATGTCGCCGACTCTGGCGAGGGGCGCTGGACGGTGATCGAAGGGGTGGATCAAGGCATCGCCACACCGGTACTCGCCCTTGCCCTGCAGATGCGCTTCAACAGCCAGGACAAGGAGGGCTACCCCTACAAGCTGTTGGCGATGATGCGCAACGCCTTTGGCGGTCACGCCATCAAGCAACGCTAACCGGCCATACGGGAGTCTGCCATGCTCGATCCCTGTACCTTTGTCATCTTCGGCGCGACGGGCAACCTCTCGCGCATCAAACTACTGCCGGCGCTCTACCACCTGGAGCAGGCGGGCAAGCTGCCGGAGCAGATGGGCCTCGTCTGTCAGGGGCGGCGCGAGTTGGATGACGACTCCTGGCGCGACGAGGTACGCAAGATCCTCGCCCCCACCGCCCGCAACGGTCTGGATGAGGAGGTGTTCAGCCACTTCTGTCAGCGGATCTGCTACTTCCGCGGTGACCTGGAGGATCAGGCGACCTACGAGCAGTTGCGCCAGCTGATCGACTCAAACCCCGCCATGTCTGACAACGTGGTCTTCTATATGGCCATCCCGCCGGCCGATTTTGGTGTGGTGAGCGACTGCCTAGTGGCCGCCGGTCTGCACCAGCAGGATCGGGGTTGGCGTCGGCTGGTGATCGAGAAGCCGTTTGGTTATGACCTGGAGAGTGCCCAGATCTTGGAGCAGCGGCTGCACCGTCACTACCAAGAGGAGCAGCTGTTCCGCATCGACCACTATCTCGGCAAACACACGGTGCAGAATGTGTTGGTGTTCCGCTTTGCCAACCTGATGATGGAGCCGTTGTGGAACCGCAACTTCATCGATCACGTGCAGATCACCCATGCCGAATCGAAGGGGATCGACACCCGCGCCCAGTACTATGAAGACGCTGGCGCCCTGCGCGATATGCTCCAGAGCCACCTGTTGCAGATGCTCACCATGGTGGCCATGGAGCCACCGGCCAGCATGGATGCCGAGTCGCTGCGGGATGAGAAGGTCAAGGTGTTGAAGTCTATCCGGCCGATCCCGCGTACCGCGGTCCACGCCCACGCCTTTCGTGCCCAATATGCCCGGGGGGCGGTGCGTGGGGTGAAGGTGCCGGGCTATCTGGAGGAGAGCGGCGTCGCCCCTAAATCGGTCACCGAGACCTACGCCGCCATCAAGCTCTATATCGACAACTGGCGTTGGCGTGGGGTGCCGTTTTACATCCGCACCGGCAAGCGGCTGAAGGAGGACACCTCCATGATCTCCATCCGCTTCCGCCACCCACCCCAGCAGCTATTCCGCAAGACGCAGATCGAGCAGCTGAAACCCAACTGGATCGTGCTCGGTATCCAACCGCAGGAGTGCATCCGCGCCGAGTTGCAGATCAAAACCGCGGGACTGGAGATGCAGACCCGCTCCACTACCTTGGATGCCACCTATGGCGGCTCCACCCTGCAACTGGATGCCTATGAGGCGCTGCTGCTGGATGTGATTGAGGGGGACCACTCGCTCTTCCTGCGCTATGACGAGGTGCGCTGGGCGTGGGAGGTGGTCGATCCGATCCTCAAGGTGTGGGCGACGGAGCGGGAGTATATCCACACCTATGCCGCCGGCAGTTGGGGGCCGGTGGAGGCGGAGCGGATCTTTGACCGTGACGACCAGGAGTGGCGCAACGCCCTGAACGAGTAACACCGCCCGCCGGGGGGATTGCCCCCCGGCGGCACCTCAGCCAACAACTAATAAAGCAAGACGAGAGCCCATGTCCCCGTTGACCCAATCCCACGCCTGGCAGGCGCTGCGCGATCACCAGCGCGAGATCGCCGCTGTCACCCTGCGCGAACTGTTCGCGCGCGAACCGGATCGCTTTGAGCGCTTCACCATCGAGGCGGAGGAGATCCTGCTGGACTTCTCCAAGAACCGCATCACCGCCACCACCCTTGAGCTGCTGCTCGATCTCGCTCGGGAGAGTGATGTGGCGGGGTGGCGTGAACGGATGTTCAATGGCGAACGGATCAATGCCACCGAGGGGCGGGCGGTGCTGCACACCGCGCTGCGGGCACCGCGCGAGGCGGTGGTGATGGTGGATGGCGAGAATGTGGTGCCGGCGGTGCATGGGGTGCTCGATCGCATTGAGCGCTTTGTGGAGGAGGTACGCAGCCACCGTTGGGTCGGCTACTCCGGCCGCCCCATCAGCGATGTGGTGAATATCGGCATCGGTGGCTCCGATCTGGGGCCGTTGATGGTGACTGAGGCGCTGCGGCCCTATGGGGGGGCGCTACGGGTCCACTTTGTCTCCAATGTGGATGGTACCCACATCGCCGAGACGCTAAAGCGGTGTGATCCCCAGACCACCCTATTTGTCGTCGCCTCCAAGACCTTCACCACCCAAGAGACGCTGGCCAACGCCCACACGGCGCGGCGCTGGCTCGTTGACCACGCCAAGGATGAGCAGGCGGTGGCAAAACACTTTGTCGCCGTCTCCACGGCGGCCGACAAGGTGGGCGCCTTCGGCATCGACACCGCCAATATGTTTGAGTTCTGGGAGTGGGTGGGGGGGCGGTACTCGCTCTGGTCGGCCATCGGCCTCTCCATCGCCCTCTATATCGGCATGGCGCAGTTCCGCGCCCTGCTGGCGGGGGCCCATGCCATGGACAACCACTTCCGCACGGCGCCACTGGAGGGCAACATGCCGGTGGTGTTGGGGGTGCTGGGGGTCTGGTACAACAACTTCTTCGATGCCCAGACCCACGCCATCCTCCCCTATGACCAGTATCTCCACCGCTTCGCCGCCTATTTCCAGCAGGGTGATATGGAGAGTAACGGCAAGGGGGTGGATCGCGCCGGTCAGCCGGTGGACTACCAGACCGGGCCGGTGATCTGGGGCGAGCCGGGCACCAATGGCCAGCACGCCTTCTACCAGCTCATCCACCAGGGGACCAAGTTGATCCCAGTGGACTTCCTCGCCCCGGTCCATAGCCACAACCCCATCGGTGAGCACCACGCCATTCTGCTGGCCAACTTCTTTGCCCAGAGCGAGGCGCTGATGATGGGTAAGAGCGAGGCGCAGGCGCGGGCCGAGCTGGAGCAGGAGGGGTTGAGCGGTGAGGCGTTGGCGCAGCTGCTGCCCCACAAGTGCTTCCCCGGCAATCGCCCCAGCAACTCCCTCCTCTTCCCCCGCCTCACCCCCCGGCTGCTGGGTTCGCTCATCGCCCTCTATGAGCACAAGATCTTTGTGCAGGGGGTGATCTGGAACATCAACTCCTACGACCAGTGGGGGGTGGAGTTGGGTAAGCAGCTGGCCAAGCGGATCCTGCCGGAGCTGGCGGGGGCAGAGCCGGTCACTAGCCATGACAGCTCCACCAATGGCCTCATCAACCACTTCAAGCGGGTGCGCCTGGCGGCGGAGGAGGGTACCTAGGCGCGGTGCCCTGCGCCGTCCCTGGTCTGTGCTGGCTGGGGGCGGTGCAGCCGGCCACACCATTGTCGGGGCCCGGTGAAAAGGTGGCGGGTAGTCGATATACTGCGCCTCCTTAATGGAGGGCATCGCAGCGGAAGCGCGCACCGTCTTGGAGGGGTTATAGATGCATATTCTGCTGGGGTTGTTGGTCGTTGCGTTGGTGCTCTTCCTCCTCTATCAGATACGCCCGGGGCGGGCGGCGCCTGCCGCTATCCCCTCCCAGCGGCGCAGTGAGCGCGGCTTTGCCTTTCTATCCAACGGTAACCTCTTCTACCGGGCGCCCGGTGGTGCGGTGAAGCAGCTCCATAGCCCCTACGCCCAGGAGGCGCTGGACCGCCGCGAGCGCTCCCGGGCTCGCCACAGTTGGAAGGAGGGGACCTCCTTCAACGTCGCAGCGGGTGGCGGTCGTCGCAATTTTGATGCAGCCGAGAAGCCCCTTATGGCCACCACGGCCGCCTATGAGGCCGATGGACATCTGCTCTATTTCCTCAAGGACGACCAGGTGGGGGGGCTGTTCCGGCAGGAGATCGCCTCGGGCCAGGAGCTGCGGGTGGTACTCAAGCAGAAGCTCCATCTCACCGACGTGAATCCCTCCTACGATGGCAGCCAGCTCGCCGCCTCCTCGCAGCAGTCCGACGGGACGGCCCACGTCGTGCTGATGAATAGCGATGGTAGTCAGTTCTGTGAGGTGACGGGGGGCGACACCGTAGACTCCGCACCGGCCTGGATCCCCTGGGCGCCGAAGCAGCTGCTGTTTCAGTCCGCCGGCCTGGCCCGGAATGGGGAGGGCTATATCGTGGCGCAGGGGAACGCCAGCATCCAGCGGTTGGATATGGAGACCGGCACGTTGACCCCCATCCTGGAGAGTGCCGCCTTCGACTACCTGAAGCCGCGGGTCTCGCCGGCGGGTGATCTCCTCTTCATCCGGCGCCCCTATGAGGGGGTGCGCTACGGTACTGGCACCCTGCTGGCCGATCTGCTGCTGTTCCCCTTTCGGTTGCTCCGGGCGCTGTTCCATTTCCTCAATTTCTTCTCCCTGATGTATAGCCGCAAGCCCTTGACCAGCGCCAACGGCCCGGCCACGCAGGCCGACATCAAGGAGATCCTGCTCCAGGGGCGACGGATAGATGTGGAGACAGCCCTGCGCCGGGCGCGCCCAGTCAACGGCGTACCCTCCCTGGTGCCCGACTCGTGGCAGCTGATGAAACGTGAGCAGAACGGCGGCGAGCGGGTGCTGGCCACCAATGTCGCTACCTACGACATCGGCCCCGATGGGACGATTGTCTACTCAAACGGCCGTGGGGTCTTTGTGTTGGAGTCGGATGGCTCCTCCAGTCTGGCCACCACCGAGTCGCTGGTGGGTGAGGTCATGGCGGCCACGGTTTAGCTCCTCTCCCCCGGACCGCTTGCGGGCGGTCCGGGAGCAACCCCCTCGGGAATCCCATGGATGACGCCCCCGCATCGGCCATAGCCTGTAGCACTGCCCCCCATGACATTTGACTTTACCCCCTTACAGCTCCTGTTTGCCTTTGTGGTGGTCAGCGTCGCCTACACGGTGCGCGGGATCACCGGTTTCGGCTCCGGGCTTATCTCCATCCCCTTATTGGCCCTGTTGGCCCCCCTGCCGGCGGTGGTGCCGGTGATCGCCTTGGTGGATTACATCGCCTCTCTTACCCATGGCACCACCAATCGGCGGTCGGTGCGTTGGCAGGAGATCTGGCCACTGCTCCCCTTTACCCTGCTGGGGGTCTCCGTCGCCCTCTATCTGTTTCATACCATGGATGCGCTGGTGCTGAAGCGCTCGCTGGGGGTGTTTGTCATCGGCTACGGGCTCTACATGCTGCTGGTGAGCGGGCCGCTGAAACACGGCTCTCGCTGGTGGGCGCTACCTGGCGGTGGCCTCGGCGGGTTGGTGGGGACGCTGTTTGGTACCGGCGGACCGTTTTATGTCATCTATCTCGGGCTACGCGGCCTCGACAAGGAGGCCTTCCGCGCCACCATCGCCATGATCTTCATTATCGATGGCGGTCTGCGGATGGTGGGGTATACCGCCTCCGGCCTGTTTGATCGCCCCACGCTACTGGCGGTGGGGGCGGCCCTGCCCATTATGGCGGTGGGGATGTGGATTGGCGGCCATATCCATACCACCCTCAGCCAGCGCGCCTTCCAGCGGGCGGTCGGGGGGCTGTTACTGCTCTCCGGCGCCGCCCTCGTCCTCCACTAATTGGGGGGGCGCTGGGGCTGCTACCATTCTCCGCAGGGCCTCCTGTGGTCCGCCTGCTTCGCCATCTCACTGCCACCTGCGGCCCCCGGTTTGGGGGTTGGCGGGTGGCTGGTCACCCCACGAGCGTAGGAGTTCGACTATGGACAAGATCGAAAAGAGCGAGGCCGAGTGGCGCTCACAGTTGAGCGAACTTCAGTATCAGGTCACCCGCGAGCACGGCACCGAGCCCCCCTTCTCCGGTGAGCTGACCTACTGCAAGGACTCTGGTCTCTACCACTGTGTCGCCTGTGGCGCGCCGCTCTTCTCCTCGGCGCAGAAGTATGACTCCGGGAGCGGTTGGCCCAGCTTCTGGCAGCCGGTGGCGAGTGAGGCGGTGGCCACGGAGGAGGACTACAGCCACGGGATGCGGCGTACCGAGGTCCACTGTCCGCGCTGTAACGCCCACCTCGGTCACCTCTTCCCCGATGGCCCTGCCCCCACGGGGCTGCGTTACTGCATCAACTCCGCCTCCTTGCAGTTCAAGCCCACTGAGTAGTCTGCGGCCCTTCAGTGGCCGAATAGCACCCCAATGCCGATGTGGAACTGCGGCTCCACCGCCCGTGCTGGTGAGCTGGTCCAGAGGTGGATGCGCTCCACCTCCACCACAGGGAAGTGGTAGGTAGCCTCGCCCACCGGGCCGCTGCGGGTCCCAGCCAGCCGGCCACGCACGGTGACCAGTCGGCCGCTACGGTAGTCAGCCGCCTCCAGGTAACCCGGGTAGTAGGCGATGAAGCGGCGTAGTGGGGCGGCCTCGGGATCCGGCAGTTGATCTCCATCCAGCGGGTAGGCGAGCACCTCCAGACGGGTCTCCCGTCGCAGGTTGGCGGTATCGATGATCACCCCGCCCCATAAGACGCTACTGCCGCGCAGCTCCGTGGGGTGGGCCAGGGCATCGGCCGGGATAAGGGCGTCGTTGACACCGCTGGTATCGATAGGGGGTGTCCCCGCGCAGCCGGTGATTAGCAGCAGCAGGAGGAGGGACAGCAGGCGCATGGTTACCACCAATAGGGGTAGAAGGGATCCCAAAACGGATCGCCATAGTAGGGGGAGCGCAGGGGCGGCCAGAAGGGGTCGTAGTACCAGGGACCCACTGGGCGATAGCGTGGCAGCTGGCGCTCTGGCCAGAGATAGAGCGTCTGCACCTGGACCACCGGAAAACGGTAGTCATACTCACCCACCGGGTGCTGCTCGACCCCTACCACCCTGCCGGCCACGGTGACCAGGTGGCCGTTGTAGATGGCCGGATCGAGGAAGCCATCGACTCGGGCCAGGAAACGGCCTTCGCTCTCGGCACTGGCGTGCGGTTGGCCCTCACTCTGCAACGGACGGGCAACCAGCTCCAGTTCGGTGCTGCTCTGACGGTTGCGCACCGCGACCACGTTGCCCCCCCAGCGCACGCCCCGGCCGCTGAGTTCCTCCGGGGTGGCGCGGACGGCGCTGAGGGTGGCGCTGGGGGCGGGGGCGGGTTCACGGATCGCCAACGGGATGTCACTGGCACAGCCGGCGAGCAGGAGGGCGGCGAGCAGGAGGGGGGTAGTACGGGACATGGCGATCTCCCACTTGGAGACGGGCTATTCGTCCTCTTCTGTGGTGGGGCGAATGGCAGTGAGCAGGCCGGACTGGCGTCACGGCGAGTGGGCAGGTGGCGGAGGTCCGGGGAGTGGGTAGTCAAGAGTGTCGATCAAGGTCGGGTCGCCGTCCAGCCCTATATCGGCCCATTCTATGGCGCGGTAGGGGAGGTGATGCGGATACCCTTTTCGGGCACCGTGGTCGATGGTAAGGTGTCGCAACTAGGGGGCCCTATGCTCACAATCGAGGAACTTGCAGCAATCCGTCGCCGCGTTGAGGAGCTACGGCTCGAACATGGCGACCTGGAGGCGGCCATCAGCGCCTTAGGCGATCGGCCGTTTACCGATGAGATCCAGATGCGCCGCCTGAAGAAGCGCAAACTTCAGCTGAAAGATATGATTGCCAAGCTGGAGAGCAACCTCATTCCAGATCTAGACGCTTGAGATATAAAGTGGGCTGCGCCAATGGCACGGCCCACCGAGGTACCCCTGTAGTTTGCTGTGATGGGCCGGGGCGCCTGCTGTTGTCCGCCTCCCTACTACCTCCCGGTGTTTGTTGGCACCCTCGCCTGCAAAGGGCGCTTGCTCCTCACTCCTCTCCACCTATCCTGTATGCGCTGGCGCTCTATGCCCCGCTAGGAGCGCTCTGTACGGCTCCCGTTGGCGGTCAGAAGAGGCCCATGACCTTCTGCTACCATTGAGCCTCTTTCCACCTGGCAGTGATCCGCGAATTTGAGCGCTAACACTATGGCTAGCAAAGAGAAGATTAAGGTTCTGTTTATCTGCATGGGCAACATTTGTCGTTCGCCGCTGGCGCACGGCCTCTTTCTGCACCGCTTACAAGAGGCGGGGTTGGGGGCGCGGGTAGAGGTCGATTCGGCCGGCACCCACGCCTACCACGTGGGGGAGCCCCCTGATCGCCGTTCACAGGAGACGGCACGGCGGCATGGGGTCGATCTGTCAGGGCAGCGGGCGCGACGGGTGGAGCAGGAGGATTTCCACGAGTATGACTACCTGCTGGCCATGGATCGGGACAACTTGGCCAATCTCCACGCCATCTGCCCGGAGGCGCTGCGTCACAAAGTGCGGCTCTTCATGGAGTTTGCCCCCGAGTTGAATACCCAGGAGGTGCCAGATCCCTACTACGGTGGGCCCGCTGGCTTCGAGCGGGTGTTTGACCTCGTGGAGGCGGCCACTCAGGGGCTCTTGAGCGAGATCCAAACTCGCCATCTATAGCGAGCAAGGGCGGGGAGGGTTGGGCTGTAACGGGCCAGTCTCGATGGCTGTAGTGAGGGGCCGCTGAGCTAGCTCGGGCGAGGGGAGGGGGAGGGGGAGGGGGAGGCCATGATGGCCTCCCCCTGTACGGAGCTACTTGCCCGTTAGGGCGAGCGGGTTACTCCCCATCGCTGGGTTTGGGGGCCGCTGGAGCGGTGTCAACCGCACCAGTCTCGGCCTCTGCCGCCGCTGGAGTGGCGGTGGTCTCACCTTTTTTCCCTCCGCTACCGGTCTGGGAGTTACCGGCACCCGCGCCCCCCTTGGCACCCCTAGGCCCCCTGCGATCGGAACGGCCGCCCCTTGTGGGGCGTCCCTCCCGCTGTTTGGGTGGGGTGCCGCTACTGGCGCTTGCCACCACTGCGGGGCCCTCCTCCGGTGCTGGCGTGGGCTCTGCCGCTGCCTCACCCTCTGCCGGTGCGGCGGACAGCTCGGGCTCTGCGGCCGATGGCGTCACCTCGCTGGACGGGGGCTCCGTCGGCATCGGCTCGGCACTTGCCATCGTCGCCTCGTCTGCTGGGGGTTCTGCCGCGGCAGAGGGTTGCTCCGCCTGCGTCTCACTCCCCTCAGCCCCCTCCGTAGACTCCTCCACCTCTGCCGAGATGGCCGTCACGGGGGTGGGCTCTTCTACCACCGCTGCCGGTGCAGTGGCCTCGGCCGGTGCTGTCACCTCTGGCTCAGCAGGCGCTTCAGTGGCTGGTTCGGCAGGTGTTGCCGCCTCCGGCTCCGCTGCCGCCTCAACGACTGGATCGGCTGAAGGCGTTGCCACCACCGGCTCTACGGGTTCAGCGGATGATGCGATCGCCGGCTCCTCCACCGGCATCTCGGCCACCGGCTCGGCAGGTGCTGCTGCCAGCGCTTCCTCTGGCGTCTCAGCCGTTGGCTCGGCGGGTGCCGTTACTACCGGCTCTGCCGACTCCTCCACTACCGGCTCGGCGCTTACCGCCACCGACTCCACTGCGGTCTCCTCTGCTGCCGGTTCGGCGGGCATCTCAGCTGCCGGCTCTGGCGGTGCCTCGGTAGGCGATTCGGCCACCATCTCCGTGGGCGCTGCGGCGGCCTCTGGTTCGAGTGCCTCTGCCACGGAGGCCTCTGCGGCCACCGGTTCGGTGGTGGTTGCCGCGGCTGGCTCTGCCATCGCCACCGATTCGCTGGGCGTCTCTGTCGGGAGACTCGCTACCGGCTCCTCCGGCACCACTTCGACCAGCGTCTCAGCCGCTACCTCCAGCGGCGACTGGATCGCGGCCTCTACGGCTGGTGCAACGGGTGCCTCGGCCGCTGGCTCAGTGACCGACTCCGTGGATCCCTCCTCGACAAGGCCCTCACCTGGCGCGCTACCTTCAGGCGCAGGGAGCGGTGCCGGCTGTAGATCCCGCCGAGTCTCGACCTGCTGCAACTTGGGCGGCATCGGGAGTGGGGCCTCAGCGACCTCCGCCGCCGCCTCCGCCACCAGTGGCTCTTGGGTCGGTGCCTCGAATGGCAGGAGACCTTGGGTGGCGCTCTGCGGTGTAGCGTCTGCGTCGGCTGCCACTGCGGAGGGATCGACCGAAGTGGCCACGGCCTCATCGGCTGCACCGGTTACTGGCAGATCCTGCGGGGCCTCATCACCCGCCTCCTGTCCCTCTATCCCCTCAGCGGTGCGCTCACTGGCAGGACGCCGACGCCGCCGGCCGCCGCGCCGACCCCGACGGGTGCCACTACGCTCCCCTTCAGGGCGCGCTTGACCCATCTGCTGGCCTTCACCCTCCAGCTGCTGCATCTCCTCATCGACGCTAACCTCGCCCCCTTCACTGGTCTGTGCCGGTGGTGGGGTGGGGCGCTGCTCCCGCTGGGGTTGCGCCGGGCGCTCCTCACCGGCGCCACCCTTCGCCTGTTCTGGGCGTGGCTGGCGATTCCGATCAGGCCGTGGCTGCCGCTCCTCCCGGGCTGGCTGCTCCTCCCGAGGCTGCCGCTCCTCCCGAGGCTGCCGCTCTTCCCGAGGTTGCCGCTCCTCCCGAGGTTGCCGCTCTTCCCGAGGTTGCCGCTCCTCCCGAGGCTGACGTTCTTCCCGGGGTTGCCGCTCCTCCCGTGGTGGCTTCTCCTCTCTGGCCTGCCGCTCCTCGCGGGGGGGACGTGGTGCCCGCTCCTCCCGAGGTTGCCGCTCTTCACGATTGTTCTGCCGCTCCTCCCGCGAGGGGCGATCACGTCGGGCCGACCGTTCACCACGGGGCTGTTGGGCCTGCCGCTCGCCGCGCCGGGGCCGCTCCCGTTCCCGCTCGGGAGGCGGGGTGGGCTTCGGCTCCTCCGGTTCCGGCTTAGAGAAGAGGCTGGATAGCAGCCGGCGCAGGAAGCCCGGTTGCTGCTGCGGCCTAGTTGCAACGGGCAGCGAGGGCTTAGTCTCCTCCTCCTCTTCACGGCCAGGGACGGGCAGTGGGGCGTTGGGGACCACCGTCCGCACCGCGGGCTGCTCCAAGGGGGTCTTGGGCGCTTCGCTGCTGGTCTCGGTCCGTACCTCCAGCGCTGTTACTAGCTCATAGCTGCGCTTGGCGACATCGCTCGCCTCTAGCTCATCGGTACGCACCCGGCGGACGTCGTAGTGAGGGGTCTCCATATTAGGATTGGGGACCAGCACAACCTGGACCCGCTGGCGCTGTTCGATCTCAGCCAGCGCCAGGCGCTTCTCGTTGAGCAGGAAGGTGCCCACGTCCACGGGCAGCTGGGCGATGATCTTGCCGGTCTTCTCCTTCATCGCCTCCTCTTCGATCACCCGCAATACGGCGAGGGAGAGGGAGGAGATGGAGCGGATAGATCCGTGGCCGTTGCAGCGCGGGCAGACGATCTGGTGCGCCTCACCGAGGGAGGGGCGCAGCCGTTGGCGTGACATCTCCAGTAGGCCAAAGCGGGAGATACGGCCCACCTGGACCCGCGCCCGATCCATCTTGAGGGCATCCCGCAGGCGGTTCTCCACCTCACGCTGATGCTTGGCGGGGGTCATATCGATGAAATCGATGACAATGAGCCCGCCGAGGTCACGCAGACGCAACTGACGGGCGATCTCGTCGGCCGCTTCGAGGTTGGTGTTGAGGGCGGTCTCCTCGATATCTCCCCCCTTGGTCGCCCGGGCGGAGTTGATGTCGATGGAGACCAGCGCCTCGGTGTGGTCCACCACGATGGCACCGCCCGAGGGGAGCTGCACCTGGCGCTGGAAGGCCGACTCGATCTGGGATTCGATCTGATAACGGGTGAAGAGCGGGGTAGAGTCCTGGTAGAGCTTGACCTTGTGCAGGGCCCCAGGCATCACCTGCTGCATGAACTCCCGCGCCTGCTGGTAGGTGGCGGGCTCATCGATGAGGATCTCGTTGATATCGTTGCGCAGGTAGTCCCGGACCGCGCGAATGACGATATTGCTCTCTTGATAGATGAGGAACGGTGCGTTCTTGGTGGCGGAGGCCTCTTGGATCGCCTTGTAGACCTGGAGCAGGTAGTCCAGGTCCCACTGCAACTCCTCCACCGAGCGGCCCACCCCCGCGGTGCGGACGATGAGCCCCATATCCGTGGGGATCTCCAGCTGGCTCATGGCATCCCGTAGCTCGGAGCGGTCCTCCCCCTCAATGCGGCGGGAGACGCCCCCGGCCCGCGGGTTGTTGGGCATCAGCACCAGATAGCGGCCGGCCAGGCTGAGGAAGGAGGTGAGGGCGGCCCCCTTGTTGCCGCGCTCCTCCTTATCCACCTGTACGACGACCTCCTGCCCCTCGCGGATCAGCTCCTTGATATTGAGCCGACCGCCGTTGATATCGGGGTTGGAGAAGTACTCGCGGGCGATCTCTTTCAGCGGCAGGAAGCCGTGGCGCTGGGCCCCGTAGTCGACAAAGGCCGCCTCCAGGCTGGGCTCGACGCGGGTGATGCGACCCTTGTAGATGTTGGACTTCTTTTGGGCACGGGCGCTGGCTTCGATATCCAGGTCGTACAGACGTTGCCCATCAACTAACGCAAGGCGCAGCTCTTCCGGCTGCGTTGCGTTCAGCAGCATTCTCTTCATAGATGTGTGTGCTCTGTTAGGCGCTCGACCGCGGCAGCGACTGCAGGCTGCGGGGTTCGCCAGAGCAGCAGTAGTGTCTGCGAGGGGGACTCAAGAAGAGCAGACGTCAAAGCCGGGCGCAAAGGCTGCCCGCTGTTACGCTCTTTATTGGCCTGCCTGCAGCTACCTTCGTCGGCTGCGGGAGCGCTGTTATTCATCTCGCCCGGCAATGCCGGACGGCGTAAACCGTTACGTCTCTGCGGGCCTTTGCTGTCAGATCGGTCCTTGAAGCAGTCGAGTCACATGCCTTGGACGGACAGAAAAAGCCGCTGGGTACTATATCAGTGCAAATTGTGTGCATCAACGCCCACAGGCTCCTGATATCATAGGCCTATGAGCGAACGGGCAGCGGCTGCGGTACAGATGATCGAAGTGGACGAGCACCACGCCGGTCAGAGAATCGATAACTTTCTCCTCACGCGGCTCAAAGGGGTCCCTAAGAGCCGTATCTATCGCCTCCTGCGCACCGGCGAGGTGCGGGTCAACCGGGGGCGGATCAAGGCCAACTACCGGCTCCAGGCGGGAGATGCCATCCGCCTGCCCCCCATCCGGCAGGGGGAGAGTCAGCCCCCTAGCGCGCCTGGCGATCGGGTCTTGAAGATGGTCGAGGCGGCCATCCTCTATGAAGATAAGGGGTTCATCATCTTTGATAAGCCCTCCGGGCTGGCCGTCCATGGCGGCAGCGGGCTTAGCTACGGCCTCATCGAGGCGATCCGCGCCCTGCGCCCGGAGGCCCCCTTCCTGGAGCTGGCCCACCGCCTCGACCGCGACACCTCCGGCTGTATTGTCGTCTGTAAACGGCGCAGCGCCCTGCGTACCTTCCATGAGTTGTTGCAGGCAGACAAGGTGGAGAAGCGCTACCTGGCCCTGGTCAAAGGGCGCTGGGCGCGGGCACAACGGGTCGATGCACCGCTCAAAAAGAACATCCTCCAGTCGGGCGAGCGGATGGTGCGGGTCGATCCGACCGGCAAACCGTCTCAGACCCTCTTCCGCCCGCTGACCCACTACCAGGGGGCGACCCTGCTGGAGGCCATACTGATCACCGGCCGTACCCACCAGGTGCGGGTCCACGCCGCCCACAGTGGCCACCCCATTGCCGGTGATGACAAGTATGGTGACGAGCCGTTTGACCAGATGTTGGCAGGGTTGGGGCTGAAACGGCTCTTCCTCCACGCCGCCTCGCTGCGCTTCACCCCTCCCGAGGGGACCACCATCGCCGTGGAGGCGCCGCTTGAACCGGCGCTGCAAACGCTGCTGTCACGTTTAACACCGGAGGATTGATGGCCCGCTTCAGCCTGTTGGTATTTGATTGGGACGGCACTTTGATGGATTCCGAGTCCCGCATCGTCACCTGTATCCGGGCGGCAGTGACCGATCTGGGTCTGCCGGAGCGGGAGGATGAGGCGATCCGCAACATCATCGGCCTCGGCCTGCGGGAGGCGGTGGATACCCTCTATCCAGGGTGCGATGAGGTGGTCCACCAAGGGATGTTGACCCGTTATCGTCACCACTATTTGGGGCCAGGGGGGATCCCTACCCAGCTCTTTCCCGGGGCCCTGGAGACCATCCAACAGCTGGCCGATGCCGGCTATCTGCTGGCGGTGGCCACTGGCAAGAGCCGGGTGGGCTTGGATGAGGCGCTGCGCTACAGCGGTCTCGGTGGCTTCTTCCACTACACCCGCTGCGCCGACGAGACCCTCTCCAAACCCCACCCGCGGATGTTGCTGGAGGTGATGGAGTTTTGTGGAGTGGAGCCGGACGACACCCTCATGATCGGCGATACCGAATATGACCTGGCCATGGCGCGCAACGCCGGCACTGCGGCGCTGGGGGTGAGTTACGGCGTGCATGATGAGGCGCGGCTGCTGGAGCAGGAGCCGCTGGGTCTGATCCATAGCATCCGCGATCTACCCACCTGGCTGGTGGAACGTAGCTGACGGTTTTGCGTCGAACCCCTGGGCGGGTAGTTGGACGTGGCCTCTCCCGCCCCCATTCAAGATGGCACCCCCTGATAGCAAATCTTTTGAGTTGAGGAGCGGCGTATGGCCGAGGAGCAACAGAAATCCCAATCTATCCCCAGTTGGGAGCGTGAACTCATCGAGCGGCTCGCCTTTGCGGGTTTGCACGAGCAGCGCAAGGCGCGGCGCTGGAGCATCTTCTTCAAGGCGCTGCTCTTCGTCTATCTATTTGTCGTGCTTGCCCTCGCCCTGCGCAATGGCATCAGTGATGTGGCCGGGCCCCACACCGCCATGGTGGATGTCAGCGGGGTGATTGCGGCCAATGAGGATGCCAGTGCGGACAACATTGTTGCCGCCCTGCGTGATGCCTTTGAGGACTCCAACACCAAAGGGGTGATCCTGCGCATCAACAGCCCTGGCGGTAGCCCAGTGCAGGCCGGCTATGTCTACGACGAGATCAAACGGCTGCGCAAGGAGCATCCGGATATCCCGCTATTGGCGGTGGTGACCGATATGTGTGCCTCCGGTGGCTACTACATCGCCGCCGCGGCGGACAAGATCTACGCCGACAAGGCGAGTGTGGTCGGCTCCATCGGGGTGTTGATGGATGGCTTCGGTTTTGTCGACACCATGGACAAGCTCGGGGTCGAGCGGCGCTTGCTCACTTCGGGTCGAAATAAGGGGCTGTTGGACCCCTTCTCGCCACTGAAAGAGGATGAGGTGGAGCATATCCGCACCCTATTGGGGCAGATCCACCAGCAGTTCATTCAAGCGGTCAAGAGTGGGCGCGGTGACCGTTTGGTGGATGATCCCACCCTCTTCACCGGTCTGGTGTGGACCGGCGAGCAGGCCAAGCAGCTCGGTCTGGTGGATGACCTTGCCAGTCCTGGCTATGTCGCCCGCGAGGTGATCGGGGCAGAGAATATCGTCGATTTCACCCCCAAGGCCGACTACCTGGAGCGGTTTGCCGAACGTATCGGTGCCGCCATGGGGACCACCCTGTTCCATGCGGTGCAGGGGGGGATGGGTAGCCTGCGCTGAGCCGATGGGGCCCCTGTAGGCGGGGCCCCGTGGGCGATTCAAGGCTGGGGAGGCCGGGTGCCTTAGAGCGCCAGCGGCTCCACCCCCTCTGCCCGCAGCATGGCGGTGAGGCGGATGAGTGGCAGGCCGATGAGGGCGGTGGGGTCATCGCCCAAGAGGCGCCGGAAGAGGGTGGTGCCGAGCCCTTCGGATTTGAAGGCGCCGGCGCACTGATAGGGCTCCTCTTTACGCAGGTAGCCCTCGATCTGGCGATCGGTGAGTTCTAAGAACTCCACCTCAAACGGCACCAGATCCACCTGGGCCCGCTGTTCGGCGGCATTAAACAGGCAGAGCCCGGTGAAAAAGCTGACCCGCCGCCCAGAGGCGGCGCGGAGCTGGTCGAAGGCGCGGCGGAAGTCACCCGGTTTACCCAGTACCTCGCCATCGATTAGCGCCACTTGATCGGAGCCGATCACCAGCGCCTCGGGGAAGTTGAGCGCCGCCGCCCGTGCCTTGGCCTCTGCTAGGCGGCGCACCAGGACCTCGGGACCCTCACCGGGGTAGCGTGCTTCGTCTACCTGAGGGGCGGCGACCTCAAACGGCAGCCCCAACCGGCCCAGCAGTTCGCGCCGGAAGGGGGAGGTGGAGCCGAGCACCAAGGGACGCATCTAGTGTGCCTCGATCTCCACCAGCGCCTCATCGGGATTGACCCGATCCCCTTTCTCTACGTGGACCGCGATCACCTTGCCGGCGATGGTGGCCTGCACCTCGGACTCCATCTTCATCGCCTCGGTGATCAACACCGGGGTGCCAGCCTGCACCTCGTCTCCCACCTGGACCAACACATCGACGATGGCGGCAGGCATGGAGGTGGTGACGTGGCCCGGGGAGGTGGCGCGGGGGCGCTTGCTGCTGCCGGAGGTCTTCTTGGCGCTGGCGGCGGCCTCACCGGCCTCGGCCATCACCTCGTCCAGCACCTCCACCATCAGCTCCTCCGGCACGCCATCCACGGTGACGTAGAAGGGACGTTTTTCGCGGCTCTTGTGCCCCATGCCGGTGACCTTGATGTTGTAGGTCTCGCCATGCATGGTGACGTTGAACTCGGTGGGGGCCACCTTGAGCTTGCCGCTCTCCGCCGAGGGGATCGGCTCTAGCGGTTCGGGGATGAGGTGGCCCTTCTCGCGCTGGGTAAGGAACTCACGCCCTACCTCAGGGAACATGGCGTAGATGAGGACATCCTCCTCTGTCTGCGCCAGGGCACCGATCTCCTCCCGCAGGTTCTCCAGCTCCGGCTTGAGCAGGTCTGCCGGCCGGCACTCAATGGCCTCTTCGTTGCCGATCGCCTGCTGGCGCACCACGGAGTTGACCGCTGCCGGCGCCTTGCCGTAGCGGCCCTGGAGATAGAGCTTCACCTCATTGGTGATGTTCTTATAGCGTGCGCCGGTCAGGACATTGAGCACCGCCTGGGTGCCCACAATCTGGGAGGTGGGGGTCACCAGCGGTGGGTAACCGAGGTCCTCCCGCACCCGCGGGATCTCTGCCAACACCTCCTGTATCCGCTTCAGGGCCCCCTGCTCACGCAGCTGGTTGGAGAGGTTGGAGATCATGCCGCCCGGCACCTGATTGACCTGCACCCGGGTATCGACGCCGGTGTAGTCGCTCTCAAACTGGTGGTACTTCCGGCGCGCCTCGCTGAAGTAGAAGCCGATCTCCTGTAGCAGTTCGAGATCGAGCCCGGTGTCATATTCGGTACCCCGCAGCGCCGCCACCATCGATTCGGTGGGGGAGTGGGAGGTCCCGCCACCAAAGGCGGAGATGGCGGTGTCGATCTGGCTGGCGCCGTGTTCGATCGCCTTCAGGTGACACATGGAGGCGAGGCCCGCGGTGTCGTGGGTATGCAGATGGAGCGGGATAGAGACCGCTGCCCGCAGCGCGGAGAACAGCTCGGCGGTGGCGTGGGGGGTCAGGAGCCCAGCCATATCCTTGACGGCGATGGTGTCGCAGCCCATCTCCTCCATCGCCTTGGCCATCTCCACGAACTGCGGGATACCGTGGACCGGCGAGGTGGTGTAGCTGATGGCGCCTTGGGCGTGCTTGCCGGCCGCCTTGACCGCCTTGACCGATTGCCGGATGTTGCGCAGGTCGTTCAGGGCGTCAAAGATGCGGAAGACGTCGATGCCGTTGCTGGCTGCCCGGTTGACGAAGGCCTCCACCACATCATCGGAGTAGTGGCGATAGCCCAGCAGGTTCTGGCCGCGTAGCAGCATCTGCAAAGGGGTGTTGGGCAGGGCCTTGCGTAACAGCCGCAGCCGCTCCCACGGGTCCTCTTTGAGGAACCGCAAGCAGGCATCAAAGGTGGCGCCGCCCCACACCTCCAGGGACCAGAAGCCCACCTGGTCGAGTTTGGGGCAGATAGGGAGCATGTCCTCGGTGCGCATGCGCGTCGCGATGAGGGACTGGTGGCCGTCGCGGAGCACGGTTTCGGTGACTGATACCTTGGACATGGCAATTTCCTGCGGGTCGGAAAAGGGTTGTCGTTAAAGGCCGATCACTAAAGACCCACTGAGGCGGCAATGGCTGCGGCGATAGCCGCCGCCAGCTCGCGGTGGGAGCGGCGAGGGTGGTAGTCCACCAGCTCCGGGTGGGCATCGACAAAGCCGGTGTCGAACTTCCCGCTGCGGAACTCCGGATCCTTCAGGATCTCCTGGTAATAAGGGATCGTGGTCTTCACCCCAAATACGCCGATGTCGCGCAGGGCGCGGGCGGAGCGTTGCAGCAGGTGCTCCCAATCCGGTGCCCAGACGATCAACTTGGCACACATCGAGTCGTAGTAGGGGGGGATCTCATAGCCGGTGTAGAGTGCGCCGTCGGTGCGCACGCCAGGACCGCCAGGGGCGAAGTAACGGGTCACCTTGCCAAAGCTAGGTAGGAAGCCGTTCTTTGGGTCCTCCGCATTGATGCGGAACTCCATGGCGAAGCCGCGTGGGGCGATCTTCTCCTGGCTGTAGGAGAGGGGCAGGCCGGCAGCTACCCGGATCTGCTCCTGGACGATATCGACGCCGGTGATCTCCTCGGTGACCGGGTGTTCAACCTGCACCCGGGTGTTCATTTCCATAAAGTAGAAGCTACTGTCCTTGTCCATCAAGAATTCGACGGTGCCGGCATTGCGGTAGCCAACCGTCTGCGCCGCCTGAACGGCCAGGCGCCCGACATACTCCCGCTGCTCGGTGGTGAGCTGGGGCGACGGGGCGATCTCGATCATCTTCTGGTGGCGGCGCTGGATGGAGCAGTCCCGCTCATAGAGGTGGATCGCATTGCCGTGGTTGTCGGCCAGTATCTGCACCTCTATGTGGCGCGGATTGACGATGCACTTCTCTAGGTAGACCTCGGCGTTGCCGAACGCCTTGGTCGCCTCGGAGACCACGCGGTCAAAATTGCGGCGCAGATCATCGGGCTGCTCGCAGCGCCGGATCCCGCGGCCACCACCGCCGGAGGTGGCCTTCAGCATCACCGGATAACCAAGCTGATCGGCGATGACCAGCGCCTCGGCGAGGTTGGCGACGCTACCGTCAGAGCCGGGTACCACCGGCACCCCAGCGGCGATGGCGGTCTCGCGGGCGGCGGTTTTATCCCCCATACGGCGGATCACCTCGGCCGCGGGGCCGATGAAGGTGATGCCGCGGCGGGCGCAGATCTCTGCCAGCTCGGCGTTCTCAGAGAGGAAGCCATAGCCAGGGTGGAGGGCATCACAGCCGGTGGCCACTGCCAGATTGACCAGGCGGTGGGCGTTGAGATAACCGGCGACGGTATCAGGACCGAGGCTATAGGCCTCGTCCGCCTTCTTCACGTGAAGTGAGTGGCGATCCGCTTCGGCATAGACGGCCACCGAGCGAATGCCCATTTCGGCGCAGGCGCGTACGATACGCACGGCGATTTCGCCTCGGTTCGCGATGAGAATTTTCTTGATCACGACGAATGGCCCACGGGTTTGGCTGCCCAAAAACCGCCATAAGCTACCCTATTGCCCGGCGAGGATCTACCAGCGGAGGGGGCCGAAACCAATATTAATAGCTGGAAGTATTGAAATTTGCCGCTCCCGTTCTTTGACACGACTTCCCAGGATTTAGTACCATGGCCGGCTTATGTTGAAGGAGCGGCTTCCGGTCCACATCGATCCCCTCCGTCTGGCCAAGGCCGGACGGCATCTGGCGGGTACTCTTCCTCTGGCGCAGCTTCAGCGCCTGGGGGCGGCGCTCGCCAGTAATGAAGGTGCCATCGAGGTGGAGATAGAATTCGGTTTCGATCAGCAGCGCATCCCTTATATGCGCGGTACACTGCGCGGCGATCTGCCGCTGGTCTGCCAGCGCTGTATGGAGCAGATGGCGCTGCCGGTGGAGGCAACGTTCAATCTAGGGGTTGTGGGCAGCGAGGCGCAGGCCGAACGGCTGCCCGAGCACTACGACCCGCTCCTGTATCAAGACGAGCCTCTCCATCTAGCCGACATCATAGAGGATGAGCTGTTGTTGGCTCTCCCCATCGTCCCCAAGCACCCCGAGGCCTCGTGCCCGGTTCAGGCGGGGGAGGAGGTAGGCGGCGAGACGGAGGCACCGAGTGGTCCGTTTGCGGGACTGCGGGTGCTTAAAGGGGGCAAACAGGATATCGACAACCGCTAGCTTTTTTCGAGGAAGCAGAAATGGCCGTTCAGCAAGATCGCAAGACCCCGTCCAAGCGCGGGATGCGTCGCTCCCACGACGCCCTCTCCCCCAGTGCGCTCTCCATCGAGCCCAACACCGGTGAGACTCACCGCCGCCACCATGTCAGCCCGGACGGTTACTACCGTGGGCGCAAGGTGCTCGAAACCAAGGGTGAGTAACCGACCCTGTAGCGAGTCGGGTTCGGTCCACCTCGCTGAGGTTGCGGCCGAACCCGAGCCCCCTTCGCACCACATCCCGGTTGTAGGTGCAGCATGAACCCCGCGTGGACCACCATCGCCCTCGACGCGATGGGCGGCGATCACGGCCCCACCGTGGTCGTCCCAGCAGCCTTGAAGGCGCTGGCTGAATCTCCTCAACTCCGTCTTATTCTCGTTGGTGATCAGAGCACTCTGGAGGCAGAAGTTGCCCGCCAGCAGGCTGCCCTCTCTGATCGTCTACTCATCCAGCACGCCTCCCAGATAGTGGCGATGGATGAGGCGCCCTCCCAGGCGCTGCGGGGCAAGAAGGACTCCTCCATGCGGGTCGCCATCGATCTGGTGAAACGGGGGGAGGCCAACGCCTGCATCAGTGCCGGCAACACCGGCGCCCTAATGGCAACCGCCCGCTTTGTGTTGAAGACCCTGCCGGGTATTGATCGGCCCGCTATCGCCACTGTCCTCCCCACCATCCGCGGCCACTCCTATGTCCTCGACCTGGGGGCGAATGTCGATTCTGGTGCGGAGAACCTCTACCAATTTGCCATGATGGGCTCGGTGCTTGCCCAGGCGGTGGATAACATCCCACAGCCCACTGTCGGCCTGCTCAACGTAGGGCAGGAGGAGATCAAGGGCAACGAGCAGGTGAAGCGGGCGGCGGCCCTGTTGGCGACGAGCGGCCTCAACTACGTCGGCTTTGTCGAAGGGGATGACATCTACAAGGGGACGGTAGATGTGGTGGTGTGTGATGGCTTTGTCGGCAATGTGGCGCTGAAGACCTCCGAGGGGGTCTCCAAGATGATCTCCCACTACATGCGCGAGGAGTTCAAGCGCAACCTGCTGACCCGCATCGCCGGCCTCATCGCCCTACCGGTGCTGCGGGCGCTGCGAGCGCGCATCGATCCGCGCGTTTACAATGGCGCCAGCTTGGTGGGGTTGAAGGGCATTGTCATCAAAAGCCACGGGAGTGCCGATATCTTCTCCTTCACCCACGCCATCCGCGAGGCGGTGCGTGAGGTCAGGAAAAATGTGCCGGAACTCATCGCCGATGAGCTAGGGCGCGAACTGCAAGAGAGGCGGGCCGTTTGAAATATGCCAAGATCGTCGGCACCGGTGGTTATCTGCCGGAGCGAGTACTGACTAACCACGATCTGGAGGGGATGGTCGATACCACCGATGCGTGGATCACCGAGCGCACCGGGATCCGGCAGCGCCACCTCGCCGCCCCAGAACAGAGCACCTGCGACCTCGCCGAACAGGCGGCCCGTCAGGCGCTAGAGGCGGCCGCCATTGAGGCGACTGAACTCGATCTCATCATCGTCGCCACCACCACTCCAGACCGCATCTTCCCCAGTACCGCCTGCCTGCTCCAGGAGCGGCTGGGCAATCGCGGTGCGCCCGCCTTCGACATCCAGGCCGTCTGCACCGGCTTTGTCTACGCCCTTGGGGTCGCGGATCAGTTCATCCGCACGGGTACCGCCCGGCGGGCGCTGGTGGTGGGGGCCGAGACCATCTCCCGCATCGTCGATTGGAATGATCGCGGTACCTGCGTCCTCTTTGGCGACGGGGCCGGTGCCGTGGTGCTGGCCGCGGCCGATGAGCCCGGTATCCTCTCCACCCACCTCCACGCCGATGGGAGCTACAACGAGCTGCTCACCGTATCGGGGGGGATCTCCCACTATCACGCCCTGCGAGAGAGCGCCGCCTTTATCACCATGCGTGGTAACGAGGTGTTCAAGATGGCGGTCAACACCCTGGGGCGCATCGTCGATGAGACCCTGGCCGCCAACGGGATGGAGAAGGGGGATGTGGATTGGTTGGTGCCGCATCAGGCCAACATTCGCATCATTGAGGCCACCGCCCGTAAGTTGAAAATGGGGATGGAGCGGGTGGTGGTGACGGTGGATCGCCACGGCAATACCTCGGCCGCCTCGGTCCCCCTGGCGCTCAACGCCGCGGTGCGGGATGGGCGTATCAAGTCCGGCGATACGCTGCTGTTAGAGGCGTTCGGCGGCGGTTTCACCTGGGGCTCGGCCCTGGTGCGCTACTAAATCGAACAAAAAGTATTCAGCCTTCGGCACGGCATAGCGCCCGGGGGCGGTTTTTCTCATCAAGGGGGAGTCATGTCGCTTGCCTTCGTTTTCCCTGGCCAGGGATCCCAAGCGGTGGGGATGCTAAAAGAGCTGGGGGAACTCCACCCGCAGGTGGTCGCTACCTTCGCCGAGGCCTCCGAGGCGCTTGGTTACGATCTGTGGCAGCGGGTTCAGGCGGGGCCTGAGGAGGCGCTCAACGCCACCGAGGTGACCCAGCCCGCCATGTTGGCCGCCGGTGTGGCGGTGTGGCGGCTGTGGCTGGCGCAAGGAGGGGCGACACCGGTGGTGATGGCCGGCCATAGCTTGGGTGAGTACACCGCACTGGTCTGTGCCGGTGCCCTGGCGTTTACCGATGCAGTGGCGCTGGTGGCCGATCGTGGCCGCTTCATGCAGGCCGCTGTTCCCCCTGGCGTCGGCGCCATGGCGGCCCTCCTGGGGTTGGATGATGCCCAGGTGGTGGCGGTCTGCGCCCAGGCGGCCGAGGGGCAGGTGGTGGCGGCGGTCAACTACAACTCGCCGGGGCAGGTGGTCATTGCTGGCCACGCCGAGGCGGTGGCACGGGCCGTGGAGCTGGCGAAAGGGGCCGGCGCCAAGCGGGCGGTGCTCTTACCCGTCTCCGTCCCCTCGCACTGCGAGCTGATGCGACCGGCGGCGGAGCAGCTCGCTGCCCGCTTAGCGGGTCTCACCATCCAATCACCCACCATCCCTGTGATCCACAACTACTCGGTGGCCGCCAGCGATAGCGCAGAGGCGATCCGCACCGCCCTGACCGCCCAGCTCTACAGCCCGGTGCGCTGGGTGGAGACCATTCGCCAGATGGCGACAGAAGGGGTCGATCGCCTGGTGGAGTGTGGGCCGGGCAAGGTGCTGGTGGGACTCAATAAACGAATTGTTAAAGAGATGGCCACCGTGGCCGTCTATGATGCGGCCACCCTGGATGCCGCGCTGTCCGGTTGACGCCTCGCGGCCGAGGTCACCCCGCCTCCGGCGATGACACCGAATCCGTTCGCTGAATCAGACTCGGGAGAGTGTTGCGTGAAGAGCTTGGAGAATGAAGTTGCCCTCGTCACCGGTGCCAGCCGTGGCATCGGCCGGGCCGTTGCCATGGAGCTGGGTCGCCGTGGTGCCAAGGTGGTGGGCACCGCGACCTCCCAGAAGGGGGCCGAGGCCATTACCGCAGCCCTGGCGGAGGCCGGTTGGGTAGGGGAGGGGATGGTGCTTGATGTCACCGACTCCGATAGCATCGATGCCGCCATGGAACAGATCCAGGCAAAATTCGGCACCCCTACTATCCTGGTCAACAATGCCGGGATCACCCGCGATAACCTGTTGATGCGGATGAAAGATGAGGAGTGGGACGCTATCCTCAACACCAACCTCAGCTCGGTCTACCGCCTCTCCAAGGCGGTATTGCGGGGCATGATGAAGCTGCGCCGCGGCCGTATCGTCAATATCGCCTCCGTGGTGGGACTCGCCGGCAATGCCGGCCAGGCCAACTATGCCGCCGCCAAGGCCGGTGTCATCGGCTTCTCTAAGTCATTGGCGCGGGAGGTGGGATCGCGCGGGATTACCGTCAATACGGTGGCACCCGGTTTCATCGACACCGATATGACGCGCGCCCTTTCTGAGGAGCAGCGCAGCGCTTTGCTTGGCCAGATCCCCCTGGGTCGGCTCGGTCAGCCTGAGGAGATCGCCGCTGCCGTGGCCTTCCTGGCCTCACCGGAGGCCGGCTATATTACGGGCGAGACCTTGAGCGTGAATGGTGGCATGTATATGGCCTGACGCTAAAAGGCCAGTAAAAACAAACTGTTGAAATCGTTTACTGAGTCGTTATATAGGCATCCCTGATTCTGGTCACGCGGATGTTATTTCAATACAATACGGCCGCAGCTAGCCAACGGCTGTCCATTTGGGAGGATATTAACGTCATGAGTACTGTCGAAGAGCGCGTCAAAAAGATCGTTGTCGAGCAGCTTGGAGTGAAGGAGGAGGAGGTGAAGAATGACTCTTCCTTCGTCGACGATCTTGGCGCCGATTCGCTCGACACCGTAGAGCTGGTGATGGCGTTGGAAGAGGAGTTCGAGACTGAGATCCCGGACGAAGAGGCAGAAAAGATCACCACCGTGCAGCAGGCTATCGACTACATCAACAGCCATCAGGCCGGTTGATCGTCTCGCCCGTCTCACACCACGGCCGCACACCGCGATGGTGATTGCGGCCGTTCGTTTTTCTACCGGCGGGGTCTTGTAGCGGCCGCTGTCGGTTCCACCGGTCTTAACAGCAAAGGGTTCATCTTGTGGCAAAACGTCGCGTTGTGGTGACAGGCCTAGGGATGGTCTCACCGATGGGACTCAGTGTGAAGGAGTCCTGGGAGAACATCCTGGCTGGCCGGAGTGGTGTCGCGCTCATCACCCACTTCGATACCAGTAACTTCACGACCCGCTTTGGCGGCTCGGTCAAGGGTTTCGACGTCTCCCTCTACCTCTCGCCTAAAGAGGCGAAGAAGATGGATCCCTTCATCCACTACGGTATCGCCGCCGCGAAGGAGGCTATCGAGGATGCTGGACTGGAGATCACCGAGGAGAATGCCGAGCGCATCGGCATTGCCATCGGCTCCGGCATCGGTGGTTTGCCCGGAATAGAGAAGGGGCACGAGTCCTACATGAAGGGGGGGCCGCGCAAGATCTCCCCCTTCTTCGTGCCGAGCAACATCATCAACATGATCTCCGGCAACCTCTCCATCATGTACGGCATCAAGGGGCCCAACCTGGCGGTGGTCACCGCCTGTGCCACCGGCACCCACAACATTGGCGATGCCGCCCGCCTGATCGAGTATGGCGATGCCGACGTGATGCTGGCCGGTGGTGCAGAGATGGCCACCTCGGAGTGCGGTCTGGGGGGCTTCGGTGCGGCCCGTGCGCTCTCCACCCGTAACGACGATCCGGAGAAGGCCTCACGGCCCTGGGACCGTGATCGGGATGGCTTTGTCCTCTCCGACGGTGCCGGCGTGGTGGTGTTGGAGGAGTATGAGCACGCCCGGCGGCGCGGTGCGCACATCTATGCCGAGGTGTCGGGTTACGGCATGAGTGGTGACGCTTACCACATGACGCTGCCCGCCCCCAGTGGCGAGGGCGCTGCACGCTGTATGCGCGCTGCGCTGCGTAACGCCGGCATCGGTATGAATGAGGTCCACTACATCAACGCCCATGGTACCTCTACCCCGGCCGGGGATCGGGCCGAGACCGAGGCGGTCAAGAGTGTATTTGGCGATGGTGCCTACCAGTTGGCGATGAGTTCCACCAAGTCGGCCACCGGCCACCTGTTGGGCGCCGCCGGGGGGGTCGAGGCGATCTTCTGCGTGCTCGCCCTCCGGGATCAGGTGGCACCGCCCACCATCAACCTGGACAACCCGGATGAGGGGTGCGACCTCAACTACGTCGCCCACACGGCGCAGGAGCGGCGCATTGATGTCGCCCTCTCCAACTCGTTCGGTTTTGGCGGCACCAATGGCACCCTGGTCTTCACCCGCCTCTCCTGAGGTGGGGTGAGGCGGGGTCCTGCTCCCTGCCTCTTGGACCGGAACAAGCCATGTCGGCCCCCGTCTCCGTAACGGGAGGGGCAGAGTACCCCTCCCGCCGCCCTTGCTATGGTTGAGCTGTCGTCGCTGCTGGATGGCGTCGCCAACGGTTGCATCGAGGGGAGCGATCGCGGCCTCCACTATGGCGATGGCCTATTTGAGACCCTCGCCGTGCGGGCGGGGCGCCCCCGCTTCTGGTCACAACACCTCGCCCGTCTCACCGCCGGTTGTATCCGGCTTGCCATCCCAGCCCCCGATCCCGCGCTACTGCGGGCAGAGGCGGATCGCCTCTGCGCCACCCAGACCCAGGCGGTGCTGAAGATTGTCGTTACCCGTGGTAGTGGTGGCCGTGGTTACCGCCCCCCTCTGGAGGCGGTGCCGCGTCGTCTGCTCAGCCTCTCCCCCTGGCCCGACTATCCCGCCAGCTGGGCCAACAGCGGGGTGCAGCTACGCTACTGTCGCACCCCCGTGGCCACTAGCCCGGCCCTCGCCGGCTTGAAGCACCTGGGTCGGCTGGAGCAGGTGCTGGCCCGTGCCGAGTGGGACGATCCCGCCATCCCGGAGGGGTTGATGCTGGATGCTGATGGGGCCGTGATCGAGGGCACCATGAGCAACCTGTTTGCCGTCCAGGACGGCGCCCTATGGACCCCAGATCTGAGCCGGGCCGGAGTGGCAGGCCTCGCCCGCCAACGGGTGTTGGCGCTGGCGCAGCGGCAGGGGATCCGCGTTAGCGAAGGGCGGCTGACACCGGCGGATCTGACGCAGGCCGACGGACTGTTCTTAACCAATAGCCTGATTGGTCTCTGGCCGGTGCGGCAACTAGAGGGACGGATCTACCCCATCGATCCCCTCATCCGGCAGATAGCAGAGGCATTAAGGGAGGAGGGAGATGGGTAATCTGCTGTTTAAGCTCATTGGTGCACTCATCCTGGCGGCCAGCTTGGCCGCGGGGTGGTTGTGGATGGACTACCAAGCCAAGATCACTGCCCCCATGGCCCTGCCGGCAGAGGGGACGATGCTGGAGGTGGCGCCGGGTAGCTCTCTGAGCCAAGTGGCGCTGGAGCTAGAGCAGCGGGGCATCATCCCCAATCGTTACTACCTTATCTGGCTCGCCCGTAGTCGTGGGCTCAGCAGCAGTATCAAGGCGGGAGAGTATCGGCTGAACTCCGGCATGAGTACCACCGATCTACTGGAGCGGCTAGTGCGGGGGGAGGTGATCAGCCACTCCCTCACCCTGCTGGAGGGGTGGAACTTCCGTCAAGTACGCCAGGCGATGGAGGCCGATGATGCCATTGCCCAGACCCTACAAGGGGTGCCAGATGATGAGGTGATGGCGCGGATCGGCCATCCGGGGGAGCATCCAGAGGGGCGCTTCTTCCCCGATACCTACTTCTTTCCACGGGGTACCTCCGATGTCGCCTTCCTCCGTCGCGCCTACCTCGCCATGGAGGAGCGGCTAGGCCGTGAATGGGAGGCGCGGGCGGAGGGACTACCGCTCACCAGCCCCTACGAGGCGCTGGTACTCGCCTCTATCATCGAGAAGGAGACGGGTATGGCCGACGAGCGGGCGGAGATCGCCGGTGTGTTCGTGCGCCGCCTCCGTAAGGGGATGCTGCTCCAGACCGATCCCACCGTCATCTACGGCATCGGGGCGGAGTTTGATGGCAACATTCGTCGCCAGCACCTCAAGCAGGACACCCCCTACAACACCTATACCCGCAAGGGACTCCCCCCCACCCCCATCGCCATGCCAGGGGGCGAGGCGCTACACGCCGCCCTCCACCCCGCTGACGGCAATAGCCTCTACTTTGTGGCCAAGGGGGATGGGGGCCACTACTTCTCGGCCACCTTGGCAGAGCATAACCAGGCGGTACGGCGCTACCAGTTGCGGCGCTAACTGGCCTACTTTGGGCCGCCGTTGGCCCCCTCAACAAAATACCAAGACAGCGGGGCACCCCCGCTTATGGGGCGGCCAAAAAAAAACGACCCCGGCCAGGGGCCGAGGTCGCTTTGACTACGGTGTTGCCGCCCTACTATCAGTCGTCGCTACTGAAGACGCCGAGGATATGGAGCAGGCTAGTAAACAGGTTGTAGATGCTGATGTAGAGGGTGACCGTGGCCAGGATGTAGTTGGTCTCCCCACCATGTACTAGCTCACTGGTCTGCCACAGGATGAGGCCGCTCATCAGCAGGATAAACATCGCCGATACCGCCAGCGACAACATCGGCATACCGAGGAACACCGCACCCAGACCCGCCAGGAAGGCCACCAGGACCCCCACCGCAAGGAAACCACCGAGGAAGCTGAAGTCCTTGCGGGTGGTGAGGGCATAGGCGGAGAGGCCGATAAAGATGGCGCCGGTTCCGCCCATGGCGGTCATGACAACCTGACCCCCATTAGGTAGGCCCAGATAGGCGTTGATCAGGGGGCCAAGGGTGAGCCCCATGAAGCCGGTGAGGGCAAATACAAAGAGGAGGCCAAGGGAGCTGTTACTGAACTTCTGGGTAAGGAATAGCAGCCCGAAGTAGCCGCCCAGGGTCACTAGAGGGCCGAAGAAGGGCATATTGAAGGCCACTGCCACTCCTGCGGTCAGCGCACTGAACAACAGGGTCATGGAGAGCAACATGTAGGTGTTGCGGATGACCTTATTGGTGGCCAGGGGGGTATCGATAGTATGCGACACCGCCTGGTAGTTGGGATTCATCATTAACCTCCTGACTCCATTTGCTAGGGGTAAGCTGGGCAATTAGACCACATTCATGTGAAGAATGCGTCAAGACGCCGGTTACGACCAAAGAATAGGGGCGGAGCAGAGAATTTCAAGCTGGTATCCTACACAAGACTTAGGTATCATTACCGGCTCGCTCAGGAGAGGTGGCTGAGTGGTTGAAAGCAGCGGTCTTGAAAACCGCCGGGGGTTCGCGCCTCCCGTGGGTTCGAATCCCACCCTCTCCGCCAGATTCGCGTTGTACATCCCGCGTCCTCTCCGTTAGCCTTTGGCGACGCCCCTTATAGGAACGCTGCGCCCCCGTGGGGGTTGCGACTCCTTGGCCGTCAGCTCCATAGAGCCACCGCGATGACAATTCGTTCCCTGCTATTTGCCCTGCTGCTCTGGCCAGTCAGCCCAGCACTCGCCGAGCCTATCGCTGTACCTCCCGCCGATTTTGTCGATCTCGCACTCCTGGCCCCCACCATTGCGGTGGAGATGCGTTATTTCGGTGAATTCAATTTTGTCGGTCGGCCGGTGCGCGGCTACGATGCCCCCCGCTGCCTGCTGACCCAGCCTGCTGCCACCGCCCTTGCCCAGGTCCAGGCGCGCCTGGAGCCATTCGGTCTGGGGCTTAAGGTGTTTGACTGTTACCGCCCACAGCGGGCAGTAGACCACTTTGTCGAGTGGGCCCAAGACCTGGACGATACCCGCTATCAGGCGGTTTTCTACCCGACGGTACCGAAGGCCCTCCTGTTCCAGGAGGGGTATATCGCCGATCACTCTAGCCACAGCCGTGGCAGTACGGTTGACCTCACCCTCATCCCGCTGCCACCTCCCAGCCAATCTGCCCTAGCCGAGCAGCGTCCCCCGTGCACCGCCGCTGCCAGTAGCCGGCCATGGGAGAACGGCCTCGATATGGGCACCGCCTTCGACTGTTTCGATCCCCGCTCTTGGACCGCGAGTTTGGCCGTCGCCCCCCAGGCCCGCGCCAATCGCCTGTTGCTCAAGCAAGTGATGGAGGCAGAGGGGTTCATCAACTACCCCAATGAGTGGTGGCACTTCACCCTGGCAGCTGAACCCTTCCCGGAGCAGCGGTTCGATTTTCCAGTGAGTCGTTGACGCAGATCTTGAGGGAGATGCCGTGGGCGGGGGCCCCAATAGAGGCGCCCGAGCGGGGGCGAGCGGTGAGTGAGAGGACGTCGTAAACCCCGTAAGAGGGGATTCTATATATATCCGCATCAGGGAGAAGTGAAGATGAGATATCTAGTCCTATTGGGGCTGCTCTTTTTGGTCGGTTGTGCCTCCGTTCAGCCCTATGTTCCTGCCTCTTCAACCGTAGAGCATAAGTTTGAAACGAATTACGAACTCAACCGTCAGCAGGTGGCCTTTGTCGGCGATCCGATGATCCGGGTCCGCGACTACTATGTTCACCACCGTCCCTCCTCTATCGTGCGGGCGGACCGGGCCTTTGTTCTCGATACCCCCTTTGCAGATATCTCTGTGGCCGCGGGTGATCAGGGCAATATCATTGGGGTCACCAGCCGTGAAACCGGTAGTTTTCGTCTGCTGCGGTTGCCGCACCTCAATGTCTTGGCCTTTCTATTGAATGACGATGGCACCTTTGAGGGTTCAGCGATTAATGGCATGAGAGAGCGGATGGGGTGGACCTATAAAACCGACCCACCCGATGCGCGCATGATCCCCGATACGACAGAGCGGATCGATACGGCAAAGGGGTATGTGAATTTCGAGCTGGTCTATGGCGGCACCGCGGGTGACACCATTCAGGTGCTCTATCGGGAGTACACGCAAGACAACCTGGCGCGGCCCGCCTTTAACCAGCAACTGGTTTATAGTAAATCCCAAAAGTTGATTCGGTTTAAAAACCTCCAGATTGAAGTGGCGGCAGCAACCAATAACCAAATTACATTTAAGGTGATTGGTGATGGCTCAACCCCGTAGTGGCTGGCGCCGCCAGCAAGCGTCTAAGTCAGGGTGCGCCGCCCCCGCGCTCCACCGCGTTCATTTCCTTGTTCAACCGCCCGGGCGGACCCCGCTGCCCGTGTTGATGTAGGCGACGCTTACCCCCCTGAGAGGGGCGATAGCTGCGGGTGGGGCGCGGTACAGAGCGCTTCGCTGTCAACGAATGAAGGCGGGGGGCTGGATGGGATCAGCCATACAGCTCCCTTCACCAATCAGGCGGGGTCTATGCCAGGTTGAGGCGCATGGCCCCTTCCTGCGTAGGCACCCACCTTGGGAGGGGCCGGTTCCCATCTGTGCGGAAAGGGCTGCCTAAGGCATAACCTAACGACATCGGGCACCTCCCTACACACCTGGGTACTCCATGAAATCCTCTATAGCGCCTCCTGGCAGACCGGTGCTGGTGGCCTCGCGGATGATCTCAGCCAGCCGCCGAACGCCAGGGCCGCTCCCGTCCGGCGACGCCAGGATCAGGTAGAGCGGCACAACGAACATCCGCCCTTCACGCAGCGGCAGGCGCTTGAGGGCGCCGCTCTCCAGTTCGGTACTAATCTGCTGTTCCGGTAACCAGCCGAAGCCATGGCCGCGTAGTACGGCTTGGATCGCCGTTTCCATGTTCCTCACTACCCAACAGCGCTCCGCCTTGATGGAGACCGTGAGCCGATCCTGTTTTACCCCTGAACCACGCAGCACAATTAAGCGATGGGCGCGCAGATCGCTGTAACCCAGTTCGCGGTCGAGGCGATGGAGTGGGTGGTCCGGCGCGGCGACTGGGACGATGCGTACCCACATCAAGGGGTCGCCGAGAAATCCAGGTGGCACTTCGTGCGTGATCGCCAGTTCCACTTTCCGTTCGATGAGCGCTTCCGTGGCGCCGTTGAGCACAGACTCCATCACCTCGACGCGGGCATGGGGCGCCTCGTTGCCGAACTGTTTCAGACACCTGAGCAGTAGCCAGGTGGGGAACAGCACCTCCACTGCGCAGGTGATCTCCGCCTCCCAGCCCGCCGAGAGGGTGTGGGCCGCCCGTTCCAGATCCTGCGCCTCTCCCAGTAGCACGCTGGCGCGCCGGTACAACATCTGGCCGGTGGGGGTGAGGATCGCCTTACGTCCCTGGACGCGGAACACCTTTACGTCGAGTACCGCTTCGAGCTTTTGCACCGCGTAGGTGACCGAGGATTGGCTCTTATGGAGATGTTCCGCGGCCTGGGCGTAGCCCCCGGTCTCCACCACTGCGACGAGGGCCTGCCACTGGCCCAACGTGATGACGGGTGCACGACTCATATATCTAAATTTTCGATAAAAGATAGCGAGATTTTCGCCTTTTTTATCAATACCATCCAGTGTGTAATCGACCACTGTCATGCCGATATCGCGCGATCCCACCCTGCGCCGGATGGACGCTTGTCGCCATCTAGGGGGCGAGCCATGCCGCGGCCGCTCCCCGCCCCAGCCCGCGCCGGCACAGCCCTTTCGTGCGGTCTCGGTAGATGACATGGCACACGGGGCTATCATGTTGGCGGTCATGGTCCCGCTGCCCTTGGCGGCGATCCAGCGTCCAACGCCCCGCCTAGCGATTCCTCAGGTGAATCCCTACGAAACCTATGGCTATGTCAATTGTCTCCCGGAGGGACCGCCTCATGCCTCTTTTGCTACTTCCGCTGCTCTTTCTGGTGTCACTGCTGGTGGGGTGCGAAGGAGCCTCCACCCCGGCGGGGGACGCGGAGGCCTTGCCCCCCTTCGTCAAGCTGGTCTCTGTCAGCGCGGGGGGCGAGTCACTACTGGGGTTGTCCGGCACTGTGCGTGCGCGTGCCGAGTCACCCCTTGCCTTCCAGGTGGGTGGGCGGATAGCCCGGCGGGCGGTGGATGCCGGCCAGTCGGTGAGCGCGGGCCAACTCCTATTTGAACTCGATCAGCGCGATCTCAAGCAGTCGTTGCAGTCGGCGGAGGCGGATCTGGCGGGGGCCGATGCCGCGTTGGCCACCGCCGATGCGGAGGTGAAGCGTCACCATCGGATGCGCGAAAAGGGCTTTACTAGCGAGCAGGAGCTGGAGCGCGCCGAGTTGGCCCAGCGCGAGGCCAAGACCCAGCGCGACGCGGCCCGTGCCCGGCTGGTGTTGGCGCGCAATGCCCTGGGATATGGTCGCCTAGAGGCCCCCGCCGCCGGTGTCTTGACTGAGGTGAGCGGTGAGTCGGGTCAAGTGGTCGCGGCCGGTCAGATCGTGACCATCCTCGCGCACTCCGGGGGGCGCGAGATCGAGGTCTACTTTCCCGACGGTGTGACGCCACCCGCGGAGGGGGAGGCACTCTTGGCGGATGGCGTTGTGGTGCCCCTGAGCCTGCACGAAACCGCTGGCGCCGTCGATCCCCAGGGACGCACCCTACGCGCCCGCTATACGGTGCTGGAAAGGGCCGACACCCTGATTCTGGGCGCTGTGGTACGCACCCGCTTTGTCCGCAGCCAGGCACCCCTGGGTACCTTCTCCGTCCCCATCGCCGCCATTGATGAGCGCGCCCAAGGGCCGCACGTCTGGCGGTTCCACGATGGCGTGGTGACCCCCGTACCGGTTTCGGTACTGGAGACTGACGGGGAGCATCTCCTCATCCGCGGTCCGCTGGCGGAGGGGGAGTCCGTGGTGGCGCTGGGGACCCACCTGCTGCATGAGGGGATGCGGGTGCGGGAGCTTGACCGATGAGCTTTCCAAACCTTTCCGCACTCGCCGTGCGCGAGAGCGCGGTGACCCTGTTCTTTCTCATCATGTCCGTGGTGTTTGGCCTCTACGCCTTTCTGGCCCTAGGTCGGGCCGAAGACCCGGCCTTTACCGTCAGGATCATGGTCGTCAGCGTGAACTGGCCTGGAGCAACCCCGGCGGAGTTGCGCGATCAGGTGGTTGACCGGCTGGAGAAGCGCATTCAGGAGGTCGAGCACCTCTATCGGATCGAAACCACCATCCGCCCCGGCCAGGCCAATCTACAGGTGGAGTTTCTCGATTCCATCCCCGAGCAGCAACTGCCGCAGCTCTTCTACGAGGTGCGCAAGCGGATGCAGGATGAGGCGCCGAATCTGCCGCCGGGGGTGATCGGCCCTATGGTCAACGACGACTTCTCAGACGTCTATTTCAGCCTCATCGCACTGACGGCTCCAGGCCTGCCGATGCGGGAGCTGACCCGTGACGCAGAGGCAATCCGTGATCGCCTGCAACGCATCCACGGTGTGCACAAAGCGATCTTGTTGGGTGAGCGCAGTGAGCGGATTTTTGTCGAACTGGATACGGTACTGCTGGCCAATCTGGGGCTCTCCACCCAGGCGGTATACGATGCCATCGATGCCAACAATCGGTTGATCCCCGCCGGTCGCGTGGAGAGCGATGGCCCCCGCCTCTACCTGCGACTGGATACCGACCTATCGGATCCGGCGCAGCTCGCTGGCGTCCCGCTGCGCGTCGGCGGGCGGGTCATCAAGCTCTCCGACATCGCTACCATCCGGCGTGGCTATGAAGATCCGCCGACCTATCTGGTGCGCTCCCGCGGCCAAGACGCCCTCCTGCTGGGGGTGGTCATGGCCAAGGGGGAGAACGGCCTCGAACTCGGGCAACGGTTAGCGGAGTTTTTGGCAACGGAGCGGCAGGCCCTGCCCCTGGGCGAGTCGCTCACCCAGTTGACCAACCAGGCGGAGGCGATCGCCGGGGCGGTGGAGCTGTTTCAGGTCAAATTTCTGGTGGCGGTGCTGGTGGTGGTGGCGGTGAGTATGCTGGCCATCGGCTGGCGTGCGGGCCTCATCGTGGGGGTGGCGGTGCCGCTGACCCTCGGGTTGACCTTCGTGGTGATGAAGGCGCTCGGCATCAATCTTGATCGAATCACGCTGGGCGCCCTGATCATCGCGCTCGGTCTGTTGGTGGATGACGCCATCATCGCGGTGGAGATGATGTTGGTGAAGATCGAAGAGGGGTGGCAGCTCGCGGTCGCCGCCGCCCATGCCTGGAGCGTGACGGCCGCCCCCATGCTGTTTGGTACCTTGGTGACCGTCTCCGGCTTCCTGCCCATCGGCTTCGCCCGCTCCGGCGTCGGCGAATACGCCGGCAATATCTTCTCCGTGCTCGCCATCGCGCTGCTCCTCTCCTGGGTGGTGGCGGTGGTGTTTGTGCCCTACCTCGGCATCTCCATGTTGCCACGGGTTGACAAGTCGCAGGCCCATGGCGACAGCGCCTATCAAACCCCACTCTATCGCCGTCTGCGCGGCCTGATCCGCTGGTGTGTTGGTCACCGCAAGACGGTCATCGGCGCCACCATCCTGCTGTTGGTACTGGCGATCGTCGCCATGGGCTCCCTGGTGCAGAAACAGTTCTTCCCCAGTTCCGATCGCCCCGAGGTGCTGGTGAGCGTTCACCTGCCACAGGGGAGCAGCATCGGGGCGACCGATCAGACGGTGAAAAAGATCGAGGCGGTGCTGGCGACCCTACCCGAGGTGGAGACCCTCTCGGCCTACGTAGGGGCAGGGATGCCGCGCTTCTTCATCTCCGCCAATCCTGAACCCCCCAATCCCGCCTTCGGCCAGATCGTCGCCGTGACGGCCGATGCCAAGGCGCGCGATCGGGTGATCGAGACCCTGCGTGAACATGCGGCGCGAGGCGAGTTTGCGGAGGCCCGGGTGCGGGCCTATCGCCTGCTGTATGGGCCACCGGTGCTATGGCCGGTCGGTTTCCGCGTCATCGGCCCCGATCCCCTGGTGTTGCGGGATGTCGCCCAGGCGGTCCGTTCCATCATGGCGGCCGACCCCCGGGTGGTTGACCCGCACCTGGAGTGGGACGAGCGGGCCCCAACGCTGCATCTCAGCATGGACGTAGAGCGCTTGCAGCTGCTCGGTATGACCCCCACCGACGTGGCCCGTCAGCTGCGTTTCCAGTTCGACGGCGTGGTGGCGACTCAAGTACGTGCCGATATCCGCACCGTTGACGTAGTGGTGCGCGGGGACCGTGCCCAGGATCACTTCGATGTCCGTATGTTGGGCTCGCTGGAGGTACTCACCCCAGAGGGTCAAAAACTGCCGCTGACCCAGTTGGGCGAGATAGAGATCGGCTTCGAGGATCCGGTACTCAAGCGCTACAACCGCGAGCCCTTCATCGCGGTGCGGGGCGATGTGCGCGGCGCCCAGCCCAACGATGTCGAACACGATCTGTGGACGGCCCTGCAAGCGGTGCGTGACCGGCTGCCGCCGCACCATCGCATCGAGATCACCGGCGCGGTGGAGGAGTCGGCCCGGGCCGACTCCTCGATTCAACAGCTACAGCCCTTGATGATCGCCTTCATGCTCGGCTTCATCATGCTACAGATGCGCTCCTTCACCGGCACCTTCGTGGTCGTCGCCACGGCCCCCCTGGGATTGATCGGCGCCGTGGCGGCACTGCTCCTCTTCAACCAACCCTTCGGCTTTGTAGCGCTCCTCGGCCTGACCGGACTGGCCGGCATACTGATGCGCAACACCTTGATTCTGACCCAGCAGGTCAGTGACAACTTCGAGGCCGGCATGTCCGCATTCGACGGGGTGGTGGAGGCAGCGGTACAACGGGCCCGCCCGGTGGTCTTGACCGCAGTGGCCGCCGTACTCGCCTTCATCCCCCTCACCCACGACAGCTTCTGGGGACCCCTCGCCTACGTGCTGATTGGCGGCGTAGCGCTGGGAACCGTCATCACACTGCTATTTGTCCCAGCACTCTACGCGCTCTGGTTCAAAGCCAGACCAAGCGAGGCGAAATAACCGTGGGTATTGAGTGCAAACCGCGCAGCCAACCCAAGTGCTCTTTCCGATGTAGGTCGGCGTTAGCGCAGCGTAACCCGACACCCCTCCGTAGGAGCACGATAGTATTCCACTGACATGGTTAATACTGAGCAGCGTGGGCGTTCCACTGCTGCGTGATTGGCGGTGAGTGCCGGAGG
>QKFD01000051.1 GCA_003251535.1 Chromatiales bacterium
AGCAACGGAATCGGCAGGAAATGCGACCCGCTCGCGGATCTCCACCGGGGCCGTGCGGTGGTTGAGACCTAGAGCTATCAAGGACATACGTTCTCTGGAGCGGGTAGAGGCTAATCCCGATAATTCTGCGGGATGGCCATATGAGTTATCAAGGGGCTATATCCCTTTCATCACGGTAAACCGCCCAGAAGTCCGGTATCATGTGGGGTCCGCCGCAGCGCGAGCTGTGGGCGGAGTCCCGGAGAGACGACCTTCCCATGAAGATTTTTCCGTACATTGCACTTATTTCCACTGGCCTCCTCATCGGAGGCTGTTCCAGTGTGGCACCCGTTGAGGAGCAGGCACCAGCAACGGTGACCGTACAGCCGGATCTGCCCGATGTGCCACTGACGGCCGATCTGCTCTACGGCATTCTGCTGGCCGAGGTCGCAGGACAGCGCGGCGATCTCTCCACCTCGGCCCTCAGCTATCTGCGGGTAGCTGAGGAGACCCATGACCCGCGGGTGGCGCGACGGGCGGCCCAGATCGCCCTGTTTGGACGCAATGCCGGCCTGGCATTGGCGGCCAGTCGCATCTGGGTTGATGCGGCGCCCAAAGATGTAGAGGCGCGCCAGACCCTGGCGGCGCTCCTCATCCGCAACGGCAACTCGGCCGAGGCGCTGATCCACCTCAAGGCGCTGTTAGCCGAATCCCCGCAGCAGGGGGAGCAGAGTTTTCTGACCATCGCCCGCCTGCTCGCCTCCGAGAAGGACCACGAGCGGGCGCTGGAGCTGATGCGCTCCCTGGTGGATGGCACCCCAGGCAATATCGATGCCCTCTACGCCTACGCCTTCCTGGCGGCCCAGCTGGGGGCGGCCGACGAGGCGCTTAGCTCCTTGGAGCAGGTGCTGCAAGCGCGGCCGGACTATGTGCCGGCGCTGGTGTTGAGGGCCGGGGTCCTCAGCCAACAGGGGCAGAAGGATGAGGCGCTGGCCAGCTACCAACAGGCGCTGGAGATCTCGCCGGATGACACCAATCTACGGCTTGCCTATGCCCGGGAGTTGGTCGCCGCCAGCCGCCTGGAGGAGGCGCGGGAGCAGTTCCACCGGCTCTCGGAACAGCTGCCCACCAACACCGATGTGATCTACGCCGAAGGGTTGTTGGCCGCTGAGGCGGGGGATTTTGATGAGGCGACCGAGCGCTTCGAGCAGCTCATCCACCTGGAGCAGCGGGTTGATGAGGCGGCCTTTAACCTGGGCCAGCTGGAGGAGAAGCGGGGTGACAACGCCAAGGCGATGGAGTGGTACGCCACCATCAACAGTGGTTCCCACCTGCTGGAGGCGCGCTATCGCTATGCCCTGCTGCTGGGTGAGCGAGATGGCTGGGATGCGGCCTTGTCCTATCTGCGCGGCCAGGAGGGGGAGGATAAGGAGCAACGGCTCCAGCTGATCATGATGGAGGGGGATCTACTGCGCCACGCCAAGCGCTACGGAGATGCCTTGGCGCTCTACGACACCGCCCTGGAGGGGGAGTTTGCCGGTAATCCCGACATGCTCTACTCCCGCGCCATGATCGGTGAGCGGCTTGATCGGCTCGATATCCTGGAGCGGGACCTGCGGGCGGTCCTCTTCGCCGACCCGGACAACGCCAACGCCCTGAATGCCCTTGGTTATACCCTGGCCGATCGCACCGATCGCATCGATGAGGCGCAGGGCTACATCGCCCGCGCTTTGGAGCAGAAGCCGGAGGACCCGGCAGTGCTCGATAGCATGGGCTGGGTGCTCTACAAGCAGGGGCGCTACGAGGACGCGGTGCAGTATCTGCGGCGGGCCTTGGCCAAGCAGCATGACGGAGAGATCGCCGGGCATCTGGGAGCGGTTCTCTGGCGGATGGGTGAGCGCGAGGAGGCGCGGAAGGTATGGGACGATGCGTTGGAGAAGGAGCCGCAACACGAGCTGCTACAGGCCATCATCGAGCGAGTCACGGCGCCGTAATGAGGGGTGTCCTGCTCCCTGTCATGGTGACGCTGCTGCTGTTGGGGGGCTGTGCGGGGACACCGTTCAGCCCTCTCAGTCAGCCTGAGGCGGCCTACGAGGATCGTGAAGAGGCGCTGCTCTATCTCAATAACTGGATCATGGCCGGCCGCCTCTCGGTGCAGCGGGAGGAGGAGGGGTGGCACGCCAACTTCACCTGGAAAAACGCCAAGGACCACTTCGATATGCGCATCCATGGCCCCGCTGGCAGCGGCTCGGCCAAGGTCTATGGCTCCGGTCCCTATGTGGTCATGCACACCCCTGACGGGCGGGTCTATACCGCCACCGAAGGGAATGATGTCGTGGAGCAGGAGTTTGGCTTCAAGGTGCCGGTGAGGCAGATGGGGTTTTGGGCCCGTGGTATCCCCTATCCCTACAGCCGCTCGGAGCGGGTGGTCAATGAGGCCGGCCTGCTCCAGGGGCTCACGCAGGATGGCTGGAAGGTGGAGTTCTTGGAGTATGAGCCGCAGGCCGAGCCAGGCACGCAAGGGGCTCCGCTGGTCCTGCCCACCCGCTTGGTGGCGACCAACGAACAGGGCTCGACGACCCGGGTGAAGGTGATCATCGACTCGTGGCAACTGCCATAGCGCTCTCTGACGGCGGCGAGGGGTGGCCCGCACCCGCCAAGCTCAACCGCTTCCTGCACATCGTCGGGCGGCGGGCGGATGGCTATCACCTGTTGCAGACGCTATTTCAGTTTGTCGATTACGGCGATCTGCTCCACTTTGTGCCGCGCGCTGATGGTGAGGTGCGGCTCGCCCAGCCCCTGCCCGGGGTTGCGGAGGGGCAGGACCTGACGGTACGCGCCGCCCAGCTCCTGCGCCAGACGGTGGGCGGTGCGCTACCCGGGGTGACCATCCATGTCGATAAGCGGCTCCCCATGGGGGGAGGGCTTGGCGGGGGAAGCTCCGATGCCGCCACTACCCTGGTGGCGCTGGATCGGCTCTGGGGATTGGCGCTTGGGGAGGAGCGATTGGCTGAATTGGGGCTCAGTCTCGGCGCCGATGTGCCGGTGTTTGTCCGTGGTCGTGCCGCTTGGGCCGAGGGGATAGGGGAGTTACTGACCCCAGTTGAGCTGCCAGAGCCTTGGTTTTTGGTGGTGATCCCCGCGGTGGCGGTGGCCACTGCCGAACTCTTCCGCGATCCTGAATTGACACGCAATTGTCCTCCCATCAAAATACGCGACTTTCTCGCGGGGGTTGGCGGCAACGTCTTTGAGGCGGTGGTCCGACGCCGCTACCCCGCGGTGGGTGATGCCCTCGACTGGCTCGGTAGTTTCGGGCCCGCACGCATGACTGGTACCGGCGCCTGTGTCTTCGCCCCCTTTGCTACAGAGGGGGCGGCACGGGAGCTGCTGAAGCAGTTACCAGTCGGCTGGCGAGGGTTTGTTGCCCACGGACTAAACCGTTCGCCGCTGCTCGATCGCCTGGCTGGCTGTCAGGGATGGGGGCAGCGGGTCGGGTGAGCGGATCTCACAACCTGTTTTTCTCTTGGGGCGTCGCCAAGCGGTAAGGCACCGGGTTTTGATCCCGGCATTCCCAGGTTCGAATCCTGGCGCCCCAGCCATTTCTATCGTGGAGCGGATCCGTTCCGGCGCTTACCTCGGGGGAATCATGTTGGCTGAGATGATGGTGTTTGCGGGCAACTCCAACCCGCATCTCGCGCAGGATATTGCCGCCTATCTCAGTATGCCGCTCGGCAAGGCCGTGGTGGGGCGCTTCAGTGATGGTGAGGTGATGGTGGAGATCTTGGAGAACGTGCGCGGTAAGCACGTCTTCATTGTCCAACCTACCTGCGCCCCCACCAACGATAACCTGATGGAGCTGCTGGTGATGACCGATGCGATGCGGCGTGCTTCTGCCGGTCGTGTGACGGCGGTCATGCCCTATTTCGGCTACGCCCGCCAGGATCGCCGCCCCCGCTCTGCCCGGGTCCCCATCACCGCCAAGGTGGTGGCCAACATGCTGCAAGTGGTGGGCGTCAACCGGCTGCTGACGGTCGATCTCCATGCCGATCAGATCCAAGGCTTCTTCGATATCCCGGTAGACAACGTCTACGCCTCCCCGATCTTGCTGGGCGATATCTGGCGCGATAAAGGCAAGGACCCCTCCATTATGGTGGTCTCGCCCGATGTGGGCGGGGTGGTGCGGGCCCGGGCGCTGGCCAAGCGGCTTGATGATGCCGACCTCGCCATCATCGATAAACGCCGGCCGCGGGCCAATGTCTCTCAGGTGATGCACATCATCGGGGATGTCGAGGATCGCACCTGCATCTTGGTGGATGACCTGGTGGATACCGCAGGCACCCTCTGCAAGGCGGCCGATGCCCTCAAGGATCATGGTGCTGCCAAGGTGAAGGCCTACGTGACCCACCCAGTGCTCTCCGGTCGGGCGGTGGAGAATATCGAGAATTCACTGCTGGACGAGCTGGTGGTGACCGACACCATTCCGCTCCATGCCGCTGCCCGCGCCTGCCCCAAGATTCGGCAGGTGAGCATCGCCGCCATGCTGGGGGAGACGATGCGGCGCATCAATAATGAGGAGTCGGTCAGCTCCCTCTACATGGATTGAGGTCGAGCGACTGTTGTGCCTCGCCGGTGGCATGGTTGCCACCGACAACCGAATCGGGGTGTTGGCCCCGTATGAGCGTTGCCCTGGTCGCGGGGCGACGGTACGGGCCGCCGTGAGGTGGCCCGTTTTCTTTCCAGTCATGGAGCATAGTGTCAATGTCTAACGTCGATTTCGTTTTGAATGCCGAGACCCGTAACGACCTGGGGAAAGGTGCGAGCCGCCGCCTGCGTCGTCAGGGTAAGGTGCCTGGTGTGATCTATGGCGCCCATCAGGATGCCGTCTCCATCACCGTGGATCACAACGATCTGTGGAAGCACCTCCAGCATGAGGCGTTCTACTCCCACATCCTCACCATCAATATCGATGGTAAGGCGGAGCAGGCGGTGCTCAAGGATCTGCAACGCCACCCCGCCAAGGCGTTGGTGATGCACCTCGATCTCCTGCGGGTCTCCGCTTCCGAGAAGCTCCGGATGAATGTGCCGCTCCACTTCACCGGTGGCGATGTGGCGCCTGGGGTCAAGGTGAATGGCGGTCTGGTGACCCACAACGTCAATGAGGTTGAGGTGCTCTGCCTGCCGCAGGATCTGCCGGAGTTCATCACTGTGGATCTCTCCGGCCTTGAACTGGGCCATGCTATCCACCTCTCCCAGCTCCAGCTGCCGGCCGGTGTTGAGCTGGTAGAGCTCTCCCATGGCAATGTGCAGGATCACGACTTTGCCGTGGCGGCCGTGGTCAGTACTCGGGCCAGCAGCGCCGAGGGTGGCGAGGCAGCCGAGTAAGCCATAGCTGTTACCGGAGCCGGCGATGTCCGCTGCTGCTATCTCTCTGTTGGTGGGCCTGGGTAATCCAGGCGCCGAGTATGAGCAGACGCGGCACAACGCCGGTTTCTGGTTTATCGATGCGGTGGCCCATGCCTGTGGCGCCCATCTGCGCAGTGACCATAAATTCCATGGGGAGTTGGCCAAGGTCTCGCTGCATGGTCATGAGGTGTGGCTGCTAAAGCCGCAGACCTTCATGAACCGCAGCGGCCAGTCGGTGGCTGCCCTCGCCCGCTTCTATAAAATCCCCCTCGACGCCATCTTAGTGGCGCACGACGAGCTGGATCTCCCGCCCGGTGGTCTCAAGTTGAAACGCGGAGGAGGCCATGCCGGCCACAACGGTCTGCGGGATATTCATGCCCAACTCGGGGCCGATTTCCACCGGCTGCGGCTTGGCATTGGTCACCCTGGCCAGGCTACCCAGGTGGTGGGTTATGTCCTGGGACGACCACCTGCCAGTGAACGGACCCTGATCGAAGAGTCCATTGCCGAGGCGGTGGCCGCCCTGCCCCTGCTGCTCAGCGGTGAGATGCAGAAGGCGATGAATCAGCTCCACTCCGGCCGCAAGGGCTAAGGCCCATCCGCTTTTGCTTGTCCCCGCTCGGGGGCCTCGGTATGTTCGTCACTCCCATTTTGTCTGGAGCTTTGGCGTATGACGGACCGATCTCTCTCCGCTCCCCAGGTTGAGGTGGCTGAGCACCCCATTGAACCGCTGGTGCGCGACAGGATCCTGGCCACCCTGACAGAGATCGAACAGACCCATGCCGTGCGTATCCTATTGGCTTGCGAGTCGGGGAGCCGGGGCTGGGGGTTTGCTTCACCGGATAGTGATTATGACGTCCGCTTTCTCTACACCCAGCGCCTTGAATGGTATCTACAGGTCCTCCCGCAACGGGATGTGATCGAGCTGCCGATAGACAGCGTGTATGACGTCAATGGGTGGGAGCTGCGCAAGGCCTTAGGGCTGCTGGCCAAGGGTAACGCGACCCTGGTGGAGTGGCTCGACTCACCGGTGATCTATCGTGCCGATCCCATCTTCCTCGCCGCCATCCGCGAGTTGGCCCAGCGGACTCACCACCCCGCACGCTCGTTTCACCACTATCTGCATATGGCACGCGGCAATTTCCGGGAGTACCTGCGGGGGGAGTCGGTACGCCTGAAAAAGTATCTCTATGTCCTGCGCCCGACCTTGGGCGCTATCTGGATCGAGCGGCAGTTGGGGCCGGTGCCGATGCGTTTTCAGAGCCTGGTGGATGGGGTGATCGAGGATGCACCACTGCGGGAGGAGATCGCCGCGCTCCTGGCCATCAAGCGCCGTGCCGGGGAGAAGAAAATGGGCGCCCCTTGTCCAGGGATCAACACCTTTCTGGAGCGGGAGCTGGCGCGACTCTCCAGTGTGCAGCCACCCGCAGAGCGATCGGTCGAGATGGCCCCTTTCGATCAACTACTGCGGGAGACACTCCTCTCCGCTGAGCGCTGACCCCACGCCTATCAATAGTTTTGCTCGTCCTGCCACATCTCCGTGGCGAAGTGGACCACTCGGTTGCGGCCGCTCTCTTTGGCGCGGTAGAGCGCGACATCAGCAAATTTGACCGCCTGCCAGAAGGTCTCTGAGTCGGTGGGGAAGTCGGCAATGCCGACGGAAACGGTCTTCTGTAGGGTGGCACCGGGGAGCTGGACTTTGGTCTGCTCCACCGCCGTGCGCAGCTTCTCCGCCACCTGATCGCCCGCATTCTCCACGGCATCCAGGCAGATCACCATAAACTCCTCGCCACCGTAGCGGATCACCATGTCAGAGGCGCGCACGGTCTGCCGCAGGGTCTTGGCGACGGCCTTGAGGACGCTGTCGCCGGCGTCGTGGCCATAGGTATCGTTCACCTTCTTAAAGAAATCAACATCCACCATCAGGATGGAGACTACCGATTTGCGCCGGTGCACCGAGGCGACAAGGGTCTCCACATACTCCTCCAGAAAGCGGCGGTTGTGCAGGCCGGTCATGGGGTCGCGCAGGGTCGATTCGCGCAGGGTATCCATCAGCCGCTTTGCCTCCAGTACCGGTGCCGCCTCGCGCAGGTAGATCTGGATAAATGGCACCAGCGTCGCCATCTGCTCCCGCTCGGTCTGCGGGAACACCAGCTGGACGACACTACCGACACTGCCCGATTGCAGCACCGGCAGACAGATGTGGGTCAGAGACTCCTCCCCACTCGGTTCAAAGGAGTTGCAGATCTGGGGTGTCTCGGCCCCATCGATGACATGGCCCGTGCGCTTGGCACGGCAGGCATCGGCGCGCACCAAGATCTGCGGGCTGCACCAGCGGCAGTTCTCCTGCGGCTCCGCATCCACCACCACCGGGGTAATGCGATTCTTGCTGGCGGCCACCTCATAGAGCGAGAAGCGCTCGATGTTGAACTCTTCCCGGATGACCCGGGCCAGGCGGCAGTAGACCTCCCGTTTGGTCTCATCCTCTTCGATGGACTGTTTGAAGTGGGCCGCCTCGATGAGTCCACCCACCATCTCTATGGTGTGGACCAGCTGGTTGGTGTGGCCGCTGGGTGGGGTCCAGCGGATGAGCTGGGCCACTTGGTGACTGATCTTGCCTAACCCCTCGCGGAGGTGGGCGGTGAGCTGATTAAAGCGATCGGCGATCTCGCCCACCTCATCGTTGGTGTGGCGCTCAATGCGGCTATCAAAATTGCCCTCCAGTGCTGCCGCCACCGCCTCTCTCACCTCGCCGGCGGTACGTGATAGGGGTCGCGTCAGGCGGCGCAGGAAGAGCACGGAGATAAGGGAGAAGATGCCGATGACCAGCGCCATGGTGGCCACTGTGAGCAGGGCCGTCTCCTTGAGATGGCTCATCGACATGGTGAGGGTCACGGCCCCCAATACGGTGCCTACGGGCACGGTGTGGCAAGAGACGCAGTTCGGGTCGCCTCGACTCTCGGCGATGAACGGAATGGTGGCACGGAAGGTGGGTTCGCTGGTCTCATCCACTAGGTTGAAGTAGGGGCGGCCACTCTGGAGTACCTCCTGTTCGATGCTGTCGTGGAGCGCCTCCTGTTTTAATCCGCCACCAAACTGCGCGGCTACCTCTGGTCCGCGCACCACCCGTGCCGAGAGCAGATCCTGCACATCGGCCAGGCGGTTGAGAAAACTCTCACGGCGCGAGATGGTGCCCGCCACCATCGACTCGGTGAGATGGACCCGCACGATCTCGGCGGCGGTGCGGGTGTGGGCCTCTGCCGAGATCAAAGAGAACTGTCGAAAAGAGAACAGGCTGACGGCGATCAACACCACCAACATGGAGGTGGCCATGATGGCGGAGAAGAGCGTGGTCTTGGTGTTGAGCTGCACGGTATACGACCCCCAGGTGTGGGCGTCACCGGCCCCGTTGGGGCGGGGCGCCTCATTGTTATCCACCCTGGGGGCGCATCGATGGAGCCGGCCAGGGATCACCAAATGAGGTGCGTGGTGATCGGGCGTCCAGGGCGGTTGGTTATCTACCCTGCCGCAGCCGACGGCAGGGGGCGGGGCAGCTTTGGCCATTACCTTGCACTTGTCAAGCTAGGGTAGATATCGATTCGGCGGCAGGGGAGGGTTGGGCGGTAGAAAAGATCGATCGGGTAGGGAAAACCCCACCTAGAGTCCGGTAAACTTATCCGTTTTCACCCGGAGGGATTGCCATGGCCTGGGCCAATACCCTTGCGGATGGAGTCTAATGAGTCGCGCCACTAGCGGGGCAGCGGGGGCAGTACAAGAGAATTGGTTCGCAATTTGGCGTGGAAAATCTTGAAAAAATGTGGCCTGATTCGCATAACAAACTGGCGCGAAGCAGGAGATTGGACTACGGGCCTTCTCCCCGGCAGGAAAAACCTATAGATTCTGTCGGGAATGTCGGGCGCCCTTTAGTAGGTGAATCAGGAATCGTACCTATGCCCTCAACTGTTTCCATATCGGCCATTGGCCTTACGCACCAGGAGAATACCGTTCTGGGCGTAGCGGTGAACCTGCTCTCCGCCTTTGAGGTTGCCGTTCATCTGTTGCCGGCTGGTGATGCGGGCGGTCATATTGCCGTGGTCAACTCGGAGAGCGACGCTGGTCGCCACTATGTCCCTGCGCCCTTCCAGAAACAGCTGGTTTTGGCGGAGCGGGAGGGGCGCGGTGACAATCGCCAGTATCTGTTGAAACCGATTCGGGTACAGGCGCTGAAAGACGCGCTGCTGGAACTCATCGCCGCCGCCGCGCCAGCGGCCAATGACAGACCGGCAGCGGCAAAACAAGCGAGGGGGACACCCCTCTTCTACTCCCTGGTGGATGCCATAATTGAACACCGCTTGGTGCGCCTGAAGGGGAGTGGGATCCAGTTGATGGTGCATGGCCCCTCCCGCAGCCTCTACGCCCAAGCGGCAGTGGCTGACCTAGTGACACTGATTGAAGGGGGGGGAGGGGTGCAGGCCGACACCTTGGGTGAGGCCGATTTTATGCAGGCGTGCCGCGGGGCGCGGGAGGTCAAACTCCAGGACCTGCTCTGGACGGCCGCTCGTCACGGGGGCGTCGGCGAGCTACGGCCGGGCCACTCGCTGGAGCAGCGGGTGCGTCTCACCCTCTGGCCACGCTTTGCGCCGCGCGATAGCAAACCGGAGTACCTGCGCCTCTCCGCCGCCCTGACCGCCCAGCCGATGACCCTGCAACAGGCAGCGGATCGGTGCGCTGCCCCACTGCCGTTGGTACTGGATTTCTTCAACGCCGCCCTCGCCCTTGGTATTGTCGAGGTGAGCGCGGCGCCGGTGGCGCCGCCGCCAGCGCCCAAAAAGCCCAGCGGCCAGCGTGCAGGTCTGCTGGCGATGATCGCCCGGCGCTTAGCCTTCAGATGACGGAGAGAGAACCTTGCAGTCCCTAGGCAATAAGCTGATATTCGCAGGTCCAGTGGGGGTAGGGAAGACCACCGCCATCTCCGCCTTGAGCGAGATCCCGCCGGTCTGCACCGATGTGGCGGCTACCGATGAGACCCTTGCCCGCAAGGCGACCACTACGGTGGCGATGGACTATGGCTTCATGACCCTGGAAGATGGTAGCCAGATTCATCTGTATGGCACGCCAGGCCAAGATCGTTTCGACTTTATGTGGGAGATCCTGACCCGGGGAGGGCTTGGCTTGGTACTGTTGGTGGACGCCACCAGCAGTGATCCAGCGGCTGATCTGGAGCGCTATCTCGACGCCTTCGGCGACTTTATCCGCTCTGCCGGCGCCGTGATTGGCATCACCCGCTCTGATCTTGCCAATCAGGATGTCTACAGTGCTATTCAACAACGGCTTCGGCAGCGCGATCAGCCACTGCCGGTATTTGAAATTGACGCGCGCAGGCCCGAGGAGGTGCGACTCCTCATCGAGGCCCTGCTCGCCGTGCTTGCGACGGGAGAGTAGACGTGGATCTCGCATCCGATATTTCGGCCTTGGTGAAGAAGATCGAGGCGCGCGACGGCAGTGCCATTAGCGAAAGTTTCCGTACCGGTCTCACTGCGGTGCTGCAAGAGCTGGTGGACGGCTCTGAAGACCTGACGGGGGCGCTACTCAATAGCGCCGATGGCCATGCCTGGGCGGAGGTCCTGCCCTCCGGGTTTGATAAGCGTCGCTTTGCCGCCATGAGTTCGGCCTTGTTGGCGCTCTCCGACACCACGGTGCGGGAGGCGCGGAAGGGGCAGACCACCAACGTCATCCTTGAGGGTTCAGAGGGAAATATCTACCTCATGCATGCCGGGAGTAATATGAGCCTCACCGTCTTTACCGGGGTGAAACCCAACCTCGGTATGACCCTTGCGCAGACTCGCCGGGCAGCAGAGCGGGTCTCCTCCCTGGCCCGCGAAATGGCGGCCCAACTAGCGGGTTGAGTCCGCTCCAAGTCGCGGAATTTCGACAAAATAAACAACCTAAAAAGAGGAATCAGACATGAGCCTGAATGATGTATGCAGTGAGGTCGTCAACAGCGTCGATGGTGGTCTCGGCCTTGCTGTGGTGGACCTCTCCACCGGCCTGTTGCTGGGGGTGGCGCACAATGTCCCGTATTTCACCCAGAGCTATCTGGATGCGGTCGCCGCTGCCGCAGTGGATATGTTCCGTGGTAAGGGGGTGCTTGGGGTGGAGAAGATGCTCTCCCAGCAGCGTGGTACCGCGGTCTCCAATTCCATCAAGGAGATCCAGATGAGCACCGAGCGCACCTACCACTTCATGTCAGTCGTACCGGGCAAGCCGGACGCCTTGGCCGTGCTCATCACCTCCACCAAGGCCAATCTGGGCATGGGGTGGGTGGCACTGCGTAAGGCGCTGCCTGCCATCGCCCCTCACTGCCCATAAGGCGCAGCGGCCAGGAGGGGAACGGGAAGGTTCTCCTCCTCTCGCCGGCCGCCTCTGCTACACCATCCTGTCGTCCCTTCTCCTCGATTCGCTCTAGGGCAGGTCGCCCAGTGGCCCTGTCTGGCTCGATAACCTAGCGCTTTCGCGTACACTTCCCAGGACAAAAGATTGGCTGTCCTCGGAGGGACCCCATGACGATTTCCATCTCGTTGCACTCCCTGCAACCGCTGTTGGCCGTGGCGGCAGGTATCTTGATCCTGCTGGTGCCACGGTTTCTCAACTACATCGTGGCCATCTATCTTATTGTGATTGGTGTGTTGGGGATTGTCCGGTTTAGCTAGGACGGCCGGGCTGTTGGGTCCATATCGAGAGGCATGGAGGTGCTGGGTTATGAGAAGCGGGTGGTTGGTGATGGGGGTGGTGTTGGCGGTGCTGGCCGGCTGTGGTGGGGGCGAGCCAGAGGGGGGGCAGGCGGCAGCGGCACCGCAGGCGGCGCCCAAACGCCCAGAGAATGCCGTAACGCGCTACACCGATGAGGTCAATGCGGTCTATGACACTGCCCGTGAGAGCCGCGAACAGCAGGAGCAGCTCACCCGCTAGCGGGTGGGAGGGGTTGGTCCGGCAGAGGCGTTAGCCGGACCCACCTACGGTCTGCTGCCGTTGTAGACTAGCGCTCTTCACCCGGCGGCGGCGGTGGGCGCATCCGCACCGCCTGGCTGAAGGCATCAAAACGGGCGACCTGCTCGGGATCCAAGATGGTGGCCAATCGCTTCAGGGTCTCCTGGTGTATGGTGTCCATCTGCTCGCGTTGCTCGCCCTGCATCTGCCGGGCGCGGGCGCGCTGCTCCTCCAAGATACGGCGGGTCGGTGCCTTCTGATCCTGTCGCAACTTCAGCGCCTGGGCCAGGCGTTCAAATTTTTCATCTCCCTGTTGCTGGCCGGCATGATGGTTTCTGTTACCACCGCCCTTGCCGTCAGAAGGCGGCTCCATGGGGGCCGCCAAGGCGCTGGTGGTGGCCAGCAGTAGTCCGAATACAATCGCTTTGTGCACCATGGCGCATCTCCTCTGTTTGCATAAGGCGTGGCGTCGGGTGGTCTCTGCGTAGAGGGTGTGGGTTCTCTACCGAGGGGCCGCCCCGCTACCTGGAGAGAGAGCCTACGGCGCCAGATCGCAATAATCGTGTAGAAACCGAGGAACCCACCCCCTGCCGCTACCGCCCCCATCGGGGGAGCGATAACCTTGCACCATGCGTATCTCCCTACTCACCAGGCTGTTTCTGCTCCTGCTGGCCGCCATGAGCGTCGTGCTACTGCTGATGGTGTCGCTGCTGCGTGTGAGCCTTGATCGCGGTTTCGTTGACTACCTGAACTCCCTGGAGTTGGAGCAGTTGACGGGTACCGTAACGCGGTTGGAGGCGTTCTATGCCGGTGCCGGCAGCTTCGAGCCGTTGCGCCACAATTCGCAGATATGGGTCGAGTTGACCCGGGATCCGTTGGGGTCGCTGTGGGGCTATGGGGGGCCGTCTATGCCACCCCAGCCACCTCCCCCTGTCAGGCGTGGTGGCCCAGCGGCGCCGCCACCGCCACCGCTACCCCCTCCCCGCGAGAACGGTGGGGCGTCCCGTAATCCTCTCCAGATCGGTCCGCGCCTCACCCTATTTGACGCCGATCACCAGCGGATTTTTGGGCGCGGTGAGGCGTCCGATGAGCTGCAACTGACCCCCCTTACTCACGCGGGTAACACCGTTGGCTGGTTGGGCCTGCGGCCGCTGCGGATCCCGACGGAGGGGCCTGGGGAGCGCTTTTTACGGCGCCAGAGGCTCAATCTGTGGTTTATCGCGGGGGCCATGGTGCTACTGGCGGCCCTCGGCTCTCTGTTATTGGCCCGTAGACTAGTGACCCCTGTGCGGGCCTTGGCCAAGGGGGCGCGTACCCTCGCTGCGGGCGATCTCTCCTCCCGGGTGGCGGTGGATGGGAGCGATGAGTTGACCCAGTTAGCGGCCGATTTCAACCATCTGGCCGCGACCTTAGAGGCCAATGAGCAGGCGCGTCGGCGTTGGGTGGCCGACATCTCTCACGAGCTACGGACCCCAGTGGCGGTGTTGCGGGGAGAGATCGAGGCGCTCCAAGATCGGGTGCGCAAGCTCGATCACTACGCCCTCGACTCCCTCCATGCCGAGACCAGTCGCTTGGGGCAGCTGGTGGAAGATCTCTATCAGCTCGCCCTGTCAGATCTGGGGGCACTCAGTTATCAGATGAGCCCGGTCGATCCGGCGGAGCTGCTACACGAAACGCTGGCCACCTTTGGTCACCGTTTCGAGACGGTGGGTCTGACCTTGGATGGTAGTGCGATCAGCGAGGTGGGGGAGGTGATGGCCGACAGCGCGCGGTTGCGCCAGCTGTTTGGCAATCTGTTGGAGAATAGCGCCCGCTACACCGACAGTGGCGGACGGCTAGCGGTGCGCACCGGCCGCGTGGCAGGCCGAGTCACCATCGATTTTGAGGATAGCGCCCCGGGGGTCGCCCCGGAACTCCTACCCAAGCTGTTCGAGCGCCTATGGCGTGGCGAATCCTCGCGCAGTCGTGCCAGCGGGGGTGCCGGTTTGGGTCTGGCCATTGCCGCTGAGATTGTGCGTGCCCACCACGGCACCATCGAAGGGCTGCCGTCACCCTTGGGGGGGCTTCGGGTGCGGGTGACCCTACCCGCAGTGGCGGGCTGAATGAGGGGCGCGGGGCATCGACCAATTTGTTAGAGGGGAGCACCATGACGACGAGCCAACCACTGATCGGCGTGATTGAAGACGAGCCAAAATTGGCGGCCTTGATGCACGACTATCTACTCCAGGCGGGCTACCAGGCCCACGCCATCCACGACGGGGCGGCCGCCGTGGCGTGGATTAAGGAGGCGCAGCCGACCCTACTGCTGCTGGATATCATGCTGCCGGGCAAGGATGGGCTCGCCATCCTCAAAGAGGTGCGCACCTTCTCCACTCTGCCGGTGATTATGGTGACGGCGCGGGTGGAGGAGATCGATCGGCTGTTGGGGCTTGAGCTAGGGGCCGATGACTACATCTGCAAACCGTTTAGCCCGCGCGAGGTGGTGGCGCGGGTCAAGGCGGTGCTCCGCCGCCTCAATCCAGACCCTGCCGTCGCCCAGCGGTTGCAGCTGGACTCTGACCGGTTTGAGGCCAGCTTGGATGGCCATCTGTTGCCGCTGACCCGCACCGAGTTTCAGCTCTTGCTACGGCTCTCCAGCCACCCTGGCCACGTCTACTCCCGCGATAAGCTGCTGGATACCCTTTATGACGACCACCGCGTGGTCTCTACCCGGACGGTAGATAGCCATGTGAAGAATCTCCGCCGCAAACTGACGGAGGCAGTGTCAGGGTGTGATCCGGTGAAGTCGATCTATGGCGTCGGTTATAAGTGGGAGCTGTAGTCGAGTGCCCACCCCATCAGTGGGTAGCGGGTGGTGCGATATCGTCGGTCGCGGCTGAGGAGGAAGAGGAGGGAAGGAGTCCGGCATGGTCGGTGAAGCGTTGAGCCAGCTCCTGTAGCAGCTTTTCCGGGGTGAAGGGTTTGGCAATGAAGCCATCCATGCCGGCATTGCGGCATGCCTGCCGCTCCTCCAGCAGGACATCGGCGGTGACGGCAATAATGGGGATATGGCTGCGCTCCATATCGGCCATGCGGCGGATGTGGAGGGTGGCCTCAATGCCGTCCAGCTCCGGCATATGGATATCCATCAGGATGACATCAAACAGCTGCTGCTCGACCGCCGTGACCGCCTCGCGGCCATCGCCGGCCTCCACCAGCTGGCAGCCGCGCCCAGCCAGGAGCTGTACAATGACGCGGCGGTTGATGCGGTTGTCGTCCACCACCAGCACCCGTAGGTCCTGCAAGGTGGTGTGGCGCCAGCGGCGGCCGGGGACCGCTGCAACGGGGGCCGTCGTCACCTCCAAGGGGACCCGAAAACTGAAACGGCTACCTCGGGCTGGGGCTGATTTGAGGGTGATCTCGCCGCCCATGGCGGTGACCAGCCGGCGGCAGATGGCAAGCCCCAGGCCGCTGCCCCCATACTGCCGACGGATGCTGCCATCTATTTGGCTGAAAGGTTCAAACAGGCGGTTGTGCTGGCGTACATCGATACCAACACCGGTATCGATAACGCTGATGGTGAGCCAGTGGCCATCGATCTCCTCTGAATCCCCAACCTCAATCCGCACGCTACCGCTATCGGTAAACTTGATGGCGTTGCTCACCAGGTTGATCAGGATCTGGCGTAACCGAGTGGCATCCCCCATCAGCCAGGGGGGGGTGTCGGGTGCTACCGCGGTGATGAGCGAGAGCCCCTTCTCCGCGGCACGGGGGGTCATGAGCTGTTGGATACCGCCGATGAGCTGACGTAGTGCCAGCGGGGCCCGCTCCAGCTTTAACTTGCCGGCCTCGATGTGGGACATGTCAAGCACGTCATCGAGGATCGCCAGCAGGGTCTGGCTGGAGGAGATGATTACCTCCAGCTGCTCGCGTTGATCCATCTCTAAGGGGGTCTCCTGGAGCAGATAGGCCATACCGATCACCCCATTCATAGGGGTGCGGATCTCATGGCTCATCATGGCCAGAAAATCGCTCTTGGCCCGACTCTCTCGCTCTGCCAACGCCTGGGCCGCTACGGCATCGGCAGTGCGTCGCAGCACCTCGCTCTCTAGCCGTTCGGCGTGGTTGCGGAGGGCCCGATCCCGCTCTGCTAGGGCGATCATCATGTGGTTGTAGGCGTCGGCTATCTCGCGGATCTCCCGCGCCCCCTCCAGCGGAGCGGCGGAGTAGCTGGCACCGGAGTGGACCTCGCGCATGTTACTGGCGAGATCAGTGAGCGGCTGCGAGAGGGTCCGGAGGGCGCCCCGCAACGCCCCCACCATCAGGGTGCTCAATAGTACGGTCCAGATCGCCGCGGTGAGCAGGACATCACGTTGGACCTCGTGCAGGGTCTCCTTGGACATCTGCACCATCGCCCAACCGATGGATTCGGAAGGTGGGTGAGCCGCGTCAATAAGCGGGTTCCATGGGTTGACGCCACCATTGGCGCCTGTGTCAACACGGGCAGCGAAATACCAATCGCTATTGCTCTCCGCAACTAGCAAAAACTGGGGCAGTGGTGGCCCAGAGAGGGCTGGGAGGGCGGCATCAAGAGGGGAGAGGAGCAGGCTCCGGCCGTCGTTGCGGTAGAGGCCGACGGCATGGATCCCAGGGAAGCGTAGGGCTCGACGTACCGCCTCCTTGCCATTCTCGCTGCTGTCATAGAGCAGCGCCAGGCGGCTCTCATCAGCCAGCAATCGCACGACCTGCTGCCCCTGGCCGATCAGGGTCCGGGCGGTGCGATCCTCTAGCACCAGCACAATCATCGAGGAGATGGCGATCGCCAAGGTGATGAGGGCAAGGGTGGTGAGGGCCGTCAGTCGGGCCCTGAAAGAGAATGCTGGATGGGGGGAGCGGATCTTGGCCTTCATGCCGTGGATTTCAGTGGTGACCTCTTCCCGATGGTCGGATCCTTGGGGGCCATAGGTGTACAGACACGGGGTGGGCGGGGTGGCAAAAGTTGCGAATATACTGATTGTTACACCCCCTGGATGGGGGAACAACTCTGCCACTATCAGTCATTTTGAGATCATACGTGGCGCGAGCGCTTCAATCAGCGGTTGCCGGCTCCAACCAGAGGGCGCGAAGCCGGTTGCACGCGGCGCTATCAAGTCCGATCGCACTCAAATAGCCTGTGCTGGAGCCCGCCTCCTGGGCCATGCGGTTAAATGCCAACTCCAGGTATTCGGCGCGCGGCTCTACCAGTAGCTGTAACTGCTCCGAACGTAGTCGGAAGAGCGAAAGGAGGCGCAACATTGGGGTGTGACGTCGGATCAGGCCCTGGAGATAGGGGCCACTGAGCAGGTAGTCGGCCACGATCTCCTCCCTCCCCACCCCCAGGGCCAGCTGGAGGAGGGCCACCACCAGCCCGGTGCGATCTTTGCCCGCAGTGCAGTGGATCAGCAGTGGGTAGCGGTTGGCATCGCTGAGCAGTGCAAATATCTGCCGGAACTGTGCCTGCTGTTGGGCGATGTAGCCCTGATACTGCTGACGCATAAATTGATCGTACTGGGTGGCGCACAAGCGGCCGCGCAGGAGGGCGCGGCGGAGGGGGGCCTCATCGCCCTCGGCGGTGGCCAAGGGCAGTCGATGTACCTGGGGTGGCTGGGCGTTGGGTAGCCGACTCGGGCGGGAGCGCTGCTCCGCCTCACCGCGCAGGTCAATGATGGTGCGTAGCCCCAACTCTCCAAGGCGCGCTTGATCGCGCCGGGAGAGGGTATTGAGGTGGTCGGAGCGGTAGCCCAGTCCACGCCGCAGACGCGCCCCTTCAGGGGTGGCAATACCGCCGATCTCGCGGAAGTTATAGGCACCTTCGAAGGGTAGGTGACGCCCTGGATCGGCCGTCACGCGCCACCGGCCCCCTCATGGGCGAGGCGGAGCAGGGCGTACTCCAGGGCCTCGGAGAGGGCCCGCCAACTGGCGTCGATGACATTGGTGCTGGCACCCACGGTGGTCCAACTCTCGCTACCGCTTTGGAAGTCGATCAATACCCGAGTCCCGGCCGCGGTGCCGTTGGCGCTGTCGAGGATGCGTACTTTGTAGTCCGATAGGCGCACGGTGCGTAGGACTGGGTAGGCCCCCACCAGTGCCTCTTGTAGGGCGGAGGCGAGGGCGTTGACCGGGCCGTTGCCCTCGGCAGCGGTGAAGCGTACCTGATCGCCCAACTGCACCTTGACCGTCGCCTCTGAGACCAGGCCGCGGCCGTGCCGCCGTTCAGTGAGGACCAGATAGTCGATCAGCTCGAATGGGCGGCGGTAGTCGCTCTGGAGCCGATGGAGCATCAGTTCAACACTCGCCTCTGCGGCTTCGAAGGTAAAACCCTCATGCTCCAGTTGCTTGATGTGGTTCAGGACTCGGTGGGCCGCCTCGCTATCGAGTTCAATGCCCAGCTCCTTGGCCTGAAACAGGATATTGCCGCGCCCAGATAGCTCTGAGACCACCGAACGCATCTCGTTACCCACCAGCGCCGGATCAATGTGCTGGTAGGTATCGGGATTTTTGAGGATCGCGGCAACATGGATCCCCCCCTTGTGGGCGAAGGCACTATGACCGACGTAGGGGTGGTGATCGTCGTGCCGCAGATTGGCCACCTCGGCGACAAAACGGGAGAGGTGGGTCAACTCCCCCAGCTGCTCTGGGGGGACCGCCTCATGTCCCATCTTGAGCTGAAGGTTGGGGAGGATGGTGACTAGATCGGCATTGCCTACCCGCTCACCATAGCCATTGATAGTGCCCTGGACCATGGTGGCGCCACCGCGTACGGCGGAGATGGAGTTGGCGACCCCACAGCCGGTATCGTTGTGGCAGTGAACGCCAATGGGGGTCCGGCAGTGGCTGGCAATGGTGCGGGTGATCTCCTCCACCTCCCACGGCAACTGACCACCATTGGTCTCGCACAGCACCAACCAGTCGGCGCCACCGCGCTCTGCCGCCTCTAGGGTGGCGAGGGCATACTCCGGGTGGGCACGAAAGCCATCGTAGAAGTGCTCGGCATCGAATAGCACCTCACGCCCTTGCCCCTTCATGTAGGCGATGCTCTCCTCAATCATCCGCAGGTTCTCCTCCAGCGTGGCGCCGAGGACCTGGGTGACGTGGAAATCCCAACTCTTGCCTACCAGGGTGACGGCCGGGGTGTTGGCAGCCAACAGGGCGGTTAGATTGGGATCGCTTGGGCAGTCGTTGCCCCGCCGGCGCGTGCTACCGAAGGCCGCTAGGCGTGCGCCCCCCAGGTTCATACGCCCGGCACGGGCGAAGAACTCGGCGTCCTTTGGGTTCGAGCCGGGCCAGCCCCCTTCGATGTATTGGATGCCAAATTCGCCAAGGCGGCGGGCGATAGTCAGTTTATCTTCGACGGAGAGGGAGAGATCCTCTCGTTGGCTACCATCACGCAGGGTAGTGTCGTAGAGAAAAATCCGGGACATGGGCTAGGCGTAGTCGGAGGGGTGAGGGGAGATTATCCATGGATGGGGGGGCGGTGGGTAGGGCAATGCAGCACAGGCCATCCCCATCATTGGGGATGGCCTGTGTCGCCCTTTTAGTGGGTGGGGCGAGGGGTTTGGGCCAGCACCCGCTCTACGGTATCGACAATGGCCTGGGTTTGCGGATCCACCTCAATGTTGATGCGATCCCCGGGGCGGCGGGTGCCGATATTGGTGCGTGCCAGGGTCTCGGGGATCAGATTGACGCAGAATCGATCCCCCTCTAGTTCGCCAATGGTGAGGCTGATGCCATCGACCCCCACGTAGCCCTTGGTGAATAGATAACGGCGGACGCTTGAATCGACCTGAAGCCAGAGACGGTAGTTGTTCTCGCTCTCCACCACCTCGGTGACCTGTGCGGTGGCCATGATGTGACCCGACATGGCATGGCCACCGATCTCATCACCAAAGCGGGCGGCGCGCTCCACGTTGACCCGCTCCCCTGGTGTGACTTCACCCAGATTGGTCAGGCGCAGGGTCTCCCCCATGAGATCGAAGGTGGCCAGCTCGCCTTCGATGCGGGTAACGGTCAGGCAGCAGCCGTTGTGGGCCACGGAGGCACCCGGCTGCAAACCGGGCAGGAGTGCCGCGGGTAGGCGGATGGTGTGGGTGCTAAAGGCCTCTTTGCGATCGATGGCCACTACCTCGGCGGTGCCTTGGATGATACCGGTAAACATGGTTGTCTCGCCGCTGCTGTTAGAGGTTAAGGGGACCGGTTAGCGCTGAGGGCGTACCGTTGTCAGGCCGAGGCTGGTCCAGTCCTGCATCCCGCCGCGGTACCACTTCAGTTTCTCCGCCGGATAACCTAGTTCTAGCAGCGCATCGATGGTGTGGCGCGATTGACCACACCAGAGGCCGTTGCAGAACAGGATCAGGGTCTTGGCCTGGCTGAAGTCCCACTGGTAGTTGGTGCGACGGGCGCCAAACCAGCTCTCAACCCGCTCGGCAATCTGCCGCTGGGAGACCCCGCGCTCGGTGGATAGGCGGGTCCAGGGGATATTGACCGAACCGGGGATAGTGCCACGGACCGCCCAATCGGGGGTGCGTGAGTCAACCAGCATGAGATCCGTCTCCCCCTCACCGAGGCGGCGGAGTAGATCTAGCACCTCCAGCTCGGCCACTGTCTCCACCCCAGGGGCGGCCCGGGCCGGCTGTACGCAGAAGGGGGGACAGGTGCGGGCCGTCTGGGAGTAGACGGGATTGATGCGGTGACTCGGTTCTTGGTTGCGGCGTATCACTACGCGCTGGCCGTCGTGCATCACCGGCAGCTCCAGCAGGTCCTGGGTGATACGAACCGGCTGTGGCTCGGCCAGCAGCGGAGGGGTAAAGAGGAGGGATAGCAGTAGTAGATAGCGCAACATGGTATGGGTCTCCGCATCGCGGGTGAAAACGTATCTCTTCGCCGTGCGCGAATGGTGCCGGGACCTCACCAGGAGACGGTGATCAGCTCGAACTGACCACGCGGTTGCGGCCGCCATCTTTGGCGGCATATAGGGCGTCATCCGCCTTCTTGATTAGGTCATCCAGGTGTTCGGCACCGCCATCGGGGAGGGCGCTGAGTCCAATGGAGATGGTGATGCGCTGCTCGCCCATAACGGCTACTTGGAGGGCGGCGATCGCCTTGCGCAACTTCTCCGCTGTGGCGATGGCATCGGCGCGACCGGTGTGGGGCAGCATCACGATAAACTCCTCACCACCGTAGCGGCCGATGAGATCGGTACTGCGCAGGCTCCCCTTCAGCGCACGGGCAACGCCAACCAGCACCAGATCACCCACCTGGTGGCCAAAGCCGTCGTTGATGCGTTTAAAGTGGTCCACATCGAGCATCAGCACTGCCAATTCGTGGCCATGGCGCTGGGCCTTTTGGAACTCATGCTCCATGCGCTCAGTGACATGGGTGCGGTTCCAGACGCCCGTGAGGCCATCGGTGATCGAGAGCTGCTCCACCTGCTCATGGGTGAGGGCGTTCTCCAGGACAACGGCGATCTGGGTGGCCATATACTCCAGCAGCGCCATCTCGTTGGTGCGGAAGCCCCGTAAAGTGCCGAGCAACATCACCCCGAGGACGCGCTCCTGATAGATGATGGGGATCACCACTATCTCCTTCGGTAGCGCATCTGCCAGGCCGAAGTTGACGTTGATCTTGCAATCCTCTGGGATGTGCTTGACGTGTACCACCCGTTTCTGGCGAGCCGCCTCCCCTGGCATCCCCTCGCCGAAGCGCAGCAGGTGCATAGAGTTGATATCCACCGCATAGGCGACATAGGGGTTGAGGATCCGCTCCTCGCCCTGCATCTCCGTGAGATAGATCACCCCCGACTGGGAGCCGGTCAGCTCCACCACCTTATTCAGCACCTTGTGCAGCAGCTCTTGCGGTTTGAGGCTGGTGATGAGCAGCGAGGTGAGGGAGTTGAAGCTCTCTACCCGTTCGCTCTGCTCCTGGATGGCAGCAGCCATGCGGTTAAAGCCGCGGCCTAACTCTTCAAACTCATCTTTAGTCCGGATCTCGGTACGCACCCGCAGTTGCCCTTCGGCAAACTCGTTCATGGCGCCGATGATGGCCCGAATGGGGGTCATGGTGTCGCGGTGGGCGAGGTAGGCCACCAGCAGCGAGAGCACCACCCCCAGCAGGATGAAGAGATAGATATTCTGGGTGTTTTTGGCGATTAGCTCCTCAATATTGGTGCTGCGGACACCGATGGAGAGGGCGCCGACGGGGTTGCCCGCCAGGTCATAAATGGGTTCGGCGATGATGAAACTGTCGATCTCATTGATGGTGAGACGACCGCGGTAGACCTCCCCCTTGCGGATGAAGTCATTGAGGATCGATGGGGCAAGCAGGCCCGTTGCCCAGATGTTATTGGGGCGCTCTGAGGCGGAGATGATGCGCGACTCCTGGATCACTGAGCCAAACAGCGCGGCGTCAATGGAGAGGTAGTCGTGGATGGCGTTGGGCAGCCAGTTGTTGTTATTCATCAAGATGAGGCCCACCAGGGCCCCCACCAGCTCCCCCTTCTCCTGCACTGGCACCACGGTGACTTGGGCCATCACCTGTGGCTCTAGATTGGAATATTTAAGGGGATTCTCCTCAATGAACAGCTCGTTGGGCAGCAGCTCAGTGGAGGTGACGGTCTCGTTGAAGGTGTAGGCACGCGCCAGGAGATCATTGAGGAAGATCTGATCACCCCGCTTGCCGTTGCGGCGGGCGACCACCCGCTTCTCCCGATCCAGTGCGACCCAGACGTCACCATAGGGGAGTAAGGCGGCATGGCGCTCCAGCAGATGGGACAGGGCGGCTTGGTCACCTCGACTGAGGGCCGCCTTGACCTCGGGGCTGGCGGCTGACTGGAGTAGGGCGGAGCGGGTGGCGTTGATGCGCTCCTGATAGACCCGCCAGGCCCCTCGCAGGTTGGCCTCCAGGCTGCGCAGGGTCTCGGCCTCCATGGCCGAACGCAGCGTGCGGTCGGTGATGTGCATCAACCCCAACATCGGGATGAAGACCACCAAGGCGAAGGCGATCAGGGTTTTCCAGCCGATAGAGAGGTAGAAACGCTGAGGGCCCCAGACAACGCGATAGGGGGAGTCGCTGCGCCCCGCAGGGCTGTGGTTGGTCTGCATCAGCGTGGGGTCGCGCGCAATAGGGGCATGGTTTGCATGGGAATCGGGCTACTTTGCCCGAAACTGGGCAGGATAAGCAAATAGTTAACAGTGCCCATGGGTGGAAGTGCGGAGTGGTGAACAGAAATGGCCCATTCATGGGCAATAGTGGTCAAAAAAAGACCGCGCCCGAGGACGCGGTGAACACACCACAGTGTAGAAGGAGGAGGAGATGGGGATCATTCGAATCCCGTACTCCACGGCTGCCAGAGAGGGCAAGGGGTGTGCCAGGGCTAAAACCACTTACATACTGTGGATATGGTGGGCCCCATACAGCGATAGCCGTGAGAAGTGGCAGGGGGTGACAGATGACTGTCATGTCACATCCTGTCAGCGGGTGAGGGGCCTCAAGGCTCAACGGGAGGGGTTGTAGCGAGAAGATCTCAGGGGGGTGTGATAGGGCCGTGGATGGGAGCGGTATCAGGATATTTTGATCTCCTTATTGTATGGTAAGGAAATTATTTTGTGCTAACCTTCTCTCCGTCTCGGGCTCGAATGGGCTACTGGTTGGAGTAGGCAGAGGGTGATCGTACCCCTCTGCTCCCCTCCTTATTGTCGAGAGCCGTGGTGGGATTCTTGGTGGTTACTGCCCTTCGAGGGGCTCCCCATGGGGGCTCAAGGCGACCCGTAGCTGGGCCGTTGTCTGTTCTAGTTGATCGAGTAGGGAGGCCACCGGCGAGGGGGGGACCGTGGGTTGCTCCGCTTCGAGTGAACCATGGAGTCGATGGAGGATTTCACCATGGAGTGAGCGCTTTTCTGCCCGGGCTGCCGCCTCCAACCGGGCGCGTAGCTCTGGAGGGAGACGGAGCGGATAGGGCATATCGCGGGAGGGGGCGGTGCGCTCTGCGGAAGGGCGGGGGGGTCTATTCGATTTATCCATGGGGGACGGCTCCGGCAGGGAATTGTAAATAATCCAACGAGTCCAATTGACATCATTGGCGTGACGAATGAAAATGCAGTCCTGTGAATCCCTGCACTGGAGGTGGGGGATGACTGGGAGAGAGGCACCACCGCTGCGTTCGGTGGTGATAGAGCAAACGGAGTCGCGGGCTTGGAGGCATATCGTTTTCCTCTATGTATCCCCATGGCTTGCCGCCCATGCGATATCTCCCTGGAACAGGGCAGGCTTCGCGGTGGCAAGGCCCTCCGCCGTGCGGCACCCTATCCTTCATGGTTGGGTAGCGAATTTCCCCTGATCCGATTCCGTAGTTCCTCTGACGCGCTGGGAGTAATTTAGCTGGATCCCGGGTGAATCACCTCCCTTCAAGGGGGGTCTGATGAGGAAGATAAGGGGGAAATTAGAGTCTAAATTTTGATTGTTAAACGATATGGGATGGGGATATTTCAGATAGTGGAGCGTCAACGGGCGTGAGTGGGGGGAGTCCACTCTCCTCATTAATAGAGGGCTAAGGCGGGCGAGGGGATACCACTCCCACCCAGTGTCATGAGATAGCGACCCCGAATGGGCGGGCATCGGTGGGTTGGTGAGGGTCACAGGGATCACCATGCCCTTGTGGGCCGAGGCGGGGATGGGATATCTCCCGGGGGAGCGTATTCACCCACTCTATCGCCGCCACATGACCGTCATGCTTGGTTGGCGGCGCCAAAGGGCGCACTCCCCATGGGCACCAGGGGACCACTGATAGGGATCGGTGGCAGAGCTGGGGCCAGCGATGTTCCCGGCGTGCTGAATGGCGAGGCCAACCGTTTGGGGTGTGAGAGACCACCATATTGGTGGGGATCGGATGAGAGGATTTTTGGGGGAGAGAGGGCGATCTCCTGTGGATAGTGGTCGCGTTGCCTCTGTGGAGGAGGCGGTTGGTGCTGCTGCTGTCCCTCCAGGGAGGCGCGGTATGGTCAGTTTAGGGAGGGCAGGCGCATGGTGGGCCGCCCTCAAGGCCAGGCTTAGCCGCTTTGACAGGCGCAGGGTGTGGTACGCGGGAGCTGGTACAGATCTCGGCAGTGAGGGTCGCAGTGAGGGAGGGGTGACATCGCACATTCCCTCTGGGGAGGGGCTTTCTCCCCACCTGTAAGAGGTCTTATCCAGGAGAGTGGTGGTGATGCAGGCCTGCTAGATCAATGGATAGATGAGGAGAGGGAGATGGCACTCGATGAGTTGAAGGGAGACGACTGGATGGTTCGCCAGCAGGTACAACAGGATCTGTTGGTGGCGCGATCTGTGGTGATGCGTTTGAAGTGTGGACAGTATGGTGAAGGGGATCTAGCGGCCTTCTTGGATTTCATCGTGCGGGCAGTGGAACACGCCGCCGAACTATTCGCCGAGGATATTGCCTTCCATGAGGGGCAAGGTCTCTACACCCTTCTACCGGAGTCAGGGGGGTAGAGGAGGAGATGGAGGTAGCCAGCGCAAGATCCAGCAGAACCGCTGCTGGCCATACCGTGGTTTCTCTGGATGAGCTAACCAGGATGAGCGGGGTGGGTGAGGTGTTGCCGTGGGGTTAGGGATTGGTTGGGAACAGCGCAGCGGTATTTTTGCGGTGTGGCGGGTTGGGGTACCCATCCCCTCGTCTCTAGCCTCCCGCTCGGCTGACTCGGCCGATTGCAACGGGTGGCAAAGGGGGGTTAAGCGGGGAGTAACCCCCTGGCACGGCTGGCAGCGCGACCGGGCCAGGGCATGGGGTCGGTGGCGGGTGTGTCCCAAGATTAAAAATCCCCTGGGCAGGGTAATGGGTGCCCTCTCTCCCACTGACCTAGCCAGGTGTTCCCTATCTATCAGTCAGCGTGGTGGTGCGGAGGGCGTTAGGCCGAGGTACTGGCCCCTTTGGTCTTGGATTTTGGGCTGCTGGTGCGGCTCTTGGTGCGGGTGGGGCGCGCCTCGCCCATCTCCCGTTGCCAAGGAACTAGCGTCAAACCGCTTCCTTGGACCTGGACTCCAAGGATCTCCGACTCTTTCTCCTTGGCCTGGCGGAAGGCGGCATGGCTGACCACTGAGCCATCGAAGATCGCCGCGATCTGGATCGGATTGCCACTTGGGTGACTATGGCGGCGGCTGCTCCAGACGATAGCCCCTACATGGGGGGTGACAGGTCCGTGGACCAGTTCGGCCATGGCTTCAGGATGTTCATCTAGAAACTCATCCAGAGAACGTTTTCCGATCCCCAACTGTTTCTTTACGGTATTCTGCGCGGCGACATTGAGGGTCTTGGTGCTGAGCAGACTGATCTGGGATAGGTCATCTGGCCCGAGACCATGGACCGCGGGGGTCACCACTAAGCGTTGATGAAAGGTCTCCGCGGGGATGTAGCGCAGAAATAGAAATATGATCTGGACCCGATTGATTTCAGACGGGCCGTAGTGGAGTAGAACATCTTGCAGTACTAGCCGGCTATCGGCGCGGCCGGAGGTGAGGAGCAGTAGCGCTCCGGGTGGGGTGCAGTCAAAGCCGCTGGGCAAGACTGGTTGGAGCGCAGTATCCCCATCCAAGTGAAAGGAGCGCAGTACTAGCATAAACTTCTCCCTGGTTGATAATATAGAAATTCCAATCGGCGCGAATATAGCAAGAATGGCCGGGTTTAGGAATCGGGTTTTTGTGACAGAATCGACGGGATGCGAGGAGACTCATGAAAAAATTTGCGTTGGCGGCCCACGAGAGCGACGGCGAGAGTAAGCGACGCGAGCCGAGTGGAGAGGCGGGGCAAGAGCGGCGTAAGCGGCGTAGTAGTATTGTGATTCCGTTTGAGGGGGCCTCCCCTGCGGAGCGTCGAGACTACTTCTACAAGATGGCGGGTGCTGACGCTGATAAGGTCCGTTCCATGTTTGAAGGGGCCATGCAGCGCATCCCAGAGCGCTCTCTGCGGTTTGGGGCCGAGCCGATGATCGGCGGCGATGTGCGTCGCCTGGCAGGGGTCGCCGGCCACCGCACCGAGATGGATACCGCTTGGGTCATGGGGGTCCACCCCTATCAGCGAACCGACTTCCGCAGTGCCACCAAAGTGGAGCTGAAAGAGCCAGATCGAGCCATCCTCATCCGCTACATCCTCGGTTTTCCCGACCGCGATATCCTGCCCAAGCTACCGGATGCACAGACGACCTACGATAAGGTTGCGGCCATCTGGCCGCGGATCTTGCCCTACTCACGGGGGGAAGAGCTGAATCCTAAGACCTTTGCCATTCTCTGTGGTTATAACGGCGCCAATGGCTACCGTTGGTTGAGTCGCAATGGTAAACCGGGTCCCCTCTCCTACCGCGTGTTTTATGTCTTGTGCGATGCCATCGATCACTACGGCGAAAATGGGCTGCGCGACTATCTGAGCGTCCTAGAGTCGGAGGCCTACTCCCGTTTAGGGGTACCGCTTGAGGTCATCTTCGATGCCGGCGGCTGGTCAGTTGTGGTGTTGGAGCAGTACGTCAAGCAGCTGGCTGCGGGCGGTAAGCGGCGGCGGCGGCGTACTAGCCGCTCAACCACCTCAGAGGGGGAGGCGGAGGTGGTCTCTACACGGGTAACCTCTCCGCCGGCCAAGGCCGGTGGGGCGCGTCGGCAGAAGGGGTGAAGAGGGCACCACTGGGGGCCTACTTCTCAAGTGGGCAGACTCCGTAAGACCACCGGTGGGCGGCGGTGTAGCAGGATGGTGTACTGCTATACCTCGCCCTGGCGGGTGGGCGTGTCGCCTAACAACTGCACAGGTGATCGTGCGGAGCTGCCCACGTTGGGGCTAACGATCTTGGCAGAGCGAGAGATCTCGGAAAAAGGCGACCACTCGTGGACTCTGTTGGAAGCGCGCCATCAGATCGCCGCTAGTGTGGCTACCGGTATGGGCGATGAACTCCCGCATGAGGCTAACCTCTTCGCTGTTGTAGTGGTTCTGTGCGAATAGCTCACGGGTACAGGTCGTTGTTTTCTCTTTGAACGCCTGTTCATTTTGGGCCTTGACGCCGCTACCATGGGTGCTGGCACTGACCAGCTCGGTAGCCACACGGTCGGCGTCCGCGTCTGCAGCAAGGAGGGGCGAGGAGGCGATAAGGCCTGCGACCAGCAGCACGATTCTCATTTTTTGATATTCCTTGTTGTTGCTCCGCTTTTGCGGTGAGCGGGATAGTACCGCAAAACCCAGGGGGAGCTTGCAAGCACTGTCGCGCAACTGCAAAAAATGGTGTAGACCTCACTACGCCACGACCATTTGACCAATGACCGTGATCCGTGGTCGCAGCCGGCCTGTTCGCCAGCCCGTTGATTTACCCCGGTCGGGGCCAGCGTGGGAGTGTGATCAGGCGGTCGCGGCTGCTGCCACGGCGCTTGATCAGGTGCAGCTCTAGGGCGTCGGCCTGCGCTCTTAGTACGAGGCGCAAGGCGGCGGGGGAGGGGTGGTGTTGCGCGCTGTGAGGGCGGTAGATCAGCGCCGCCGCCCGGCCCGCCTCGGCAGCGAGTTGTAACCGCCGCAGGGCGACAAACTCTACCTTTTGTAGCCAGCCGAGGGCCGCCCCACACACCCCGGAGCGTAGCGACTGCTCCAGTGCCCAGAGCATCTCCCGCTCACTCTTGCACTCCGCTACCACTACATGGGATAGATCCAGGCCCGCCTGGGCCAACGCCGGGGCGTAGGGGATATGGGGCGGGGCGATGAAGATGACCCAGCGCCCGCTGCGGGTTAGCCTGGCTAGGCTCGGTAGCAGGAGTGAGAGTTCGCCGATACCGCTGTGGTCGGTGAGCAGTTCGCTGACTGCGCCCAAGGGCCAGCCACCCCCTAGTGCGCTATCAAGGGTGGCGTGGCCAGTGGCGAGGGTGGGGTGCGCGGCTGATGGCGGTTGGCCACCACGCCAGAGATCGGGACGTTGGAGCAGGGTGTCGAGCTGCATAGGGGGCTGGTATGTGTTTATGTGTACACTATTCTGCCCGCTGTTTGGTGTTGGATCGAGTCCCTAAAGTGATAACGCCTCTCCCGCTGCCTCGTTTGCTCACCGCTCAGTCTGGCCTTTAAACCCCCCTCTCGCGGGGTCAGTTGGCCGAAGGGATGGGACGCCTCAACTTAGCAGTCGGTCGAGCAGCGCCTCATAGATGCGCGACAGTGCCTCCAGCTCCTCCACGCCGACCCGTTCATCCACCTTGTGGATGGTGCCACTGGTGGGCCCTATCTCCAGTACCTGGGCCCCAGTGGGGGCTATGAAGCGACCGTCCGAGGTGCCGCCTGCGGTATTGACGTCGGTCTCCAGGCCGGTTTCGTTGCGGATGGCCTCCCGTGCCGCGCTCAACAACTCCCCGGTCTCCGTTAGGAAGGGCTCCCCTGATAGCTCCCACTCCAGCTCATAGTCGAGCCCGTGGCGGTTTAGCACCTCCTCCACCCTCTCCCGTAGCTGGGCCGCAGTGACCTCCGTAGAGAAGCGGAAGTTAAATAGCGCCTCCAGGCGGCCGGGGACCACATTGGTGGCACCGGTGCCGGCGTTCAGGTTGGAAAACTGGAACGAGGTGGGGGGGAAAAAGGAGTTGCCACGATCCCACTCAATGGTGGTTAGCTCTGCCAAGGCTGGCGCAAAGCGATGGATAGGATTGATTACCCGATGGGGGTAGGCGATATGGCCCTGTACCCCTTTAACCGCCAAGCGGCCGTTGAGTGAGCCACGCCGGCCGTTCTTAACCCCGTCGCCCAACTGCTCGACACTGGAGGGCTCGCCCACCAGGCACCAGGTGATCTGTTCGCCGCGCGCTTGGAGCGTCTCCACCACCTTGACCGTGCCCTCCACCGCCGGCCCCTCCTCATCCGAGGTGAGCAGGAAGGCGATGGCACCGCGGTGGTCAGGGCGGCGGGCCAGGAACCGCTCGCAGGCGGTCACCATGGCGGCGATGGAGCCCTTCATGTCGGCGGCACCACGGCCATAGAGCTGCCCTTCATGCACCGTAGGGGTGAAGGGGGGAAAACGCCAGGCGCTGAGCGGTCCGGTGGGGACGACATCGGTGTGGCCGGCAAAGACAAATAGCGGTTCGGCATCACCGCGGCGGGCCCAGAGGTTGTCTACGGCACCGAAGCGCATCGGCTCGATACGGAAGCCTAACGCCGCCAACCGCTCCGCCAGCAGGGTTTGGCAGTCGGCATCGGCAGGGGTGATGGAGGGGCGGGCAATGAGCTCACAGGCCAGGTTGAGGGTAGCGGACATGGGGGGCAATTTGAGATGGCATAGCAGGACAGGGGCCCCATTCTAACCCCCTTGCTCGTCAAATTTTTCTAGCGATGGCCCCGTTGGCGAGGGTTTCTCTACATCGCTGATCCCGCTGGCCGTGCCAAGTGGCTGCAAACCCGCTAGGGGGTTGCTAGGGAGCGGACGAGTGCGCTGTGAGGGTCGGCTTGGCCCATGTCGATAGTCAGGTGCTGCTCCTGTGCGGTCAGTGGTTGCCACTGTGTCAGCTGCCGATCCAGCACGGCGCCATCGGCCTCTGAGGCCTCACCCGCCATCGCTTGGCGGGCCGTGACACGGCGGTACAGCTCCTCGGCCGCGGCGTGGCAGTGGAGGATGCGGAATGGGACCCCCTGCTGACTCGCCAGCTGTTGGAAGGGGGCACGCTGCTCAGCGGTGGCGAAGGTGGCGTCAACGATAACGGGATAGCCGGCGGCAAGCACCTCTGCGGCCAGTTGCAGGAGCTGGTTGTAGGTGCGTTGGGTGGCCACCGCGGTGTAGATCCCCTCGGCCAAGGTGCTGCCGCTCGCCGCCTCTGGCGCGAGGCCGAAGAGTCGTTTGCGCTCCACATCCGAGCGCAGACGGATCGCCTGCATCTGGCAAAGGAGCGGTAAGGTGAGGGTGCTCTTGCCAGAGCCTGACGGACCGTGGGTAATGAGGAGGGCCGGCGACCGCGGCTGGGCGTAACTTGCGGCAAGATCGAGATAGCCGTCACACTGCCTCTCCAGCGACTGCTGCTCGGCCGCAGCGAGACCCTCCTGCCCCAGACGGATGGCGCTCACCTTGGCCCGCACCATCGCTCGATAGGCCTGATACCAGGGGAGTAGGGGTAGGCCACGGTAGTCGCCGGTCTGTTCTAGGTAGCCGTTGATGACCCGTGCCGCTAGATCGGTACGGCCGCGATCGGCCAGGTCCATGGTGAGAAAGGCCAGTTCGCTCATCACGTCGATGTAGCGTAGCTCGGGGTTGAATTCGATACCGTCAAACGGGACCGGTTCATCCCCGATCAAGGCGATGTTGCCGAGGTGGAGATCGCCATGGCACTCGCGGATCCGGCCCGCGAGGCGGCGCTGCTCCATGAGGGGTTGCAGGGTGTGGAAGCGCTGCTCAGCCCAGGCCTGTTGTGGCGCTAGGCGTGCGCGCAGGGTGGGTAGGCGCTCCTCGATCTGCGCAAAGTTTTGTACCACCGGATAGCGCGCCTGGGCCGGGCTGCCGTAGGCGGCGGGGGCCACCGCCGCTTGCTGGTGGAAGTGGGCCAGGTGGCGCGTCAGGCGGTCAAGGTGGGGGGCGATCTCCTCACCGGCCGCCAGGCGTTCCGCGAGGAGTGAGCCCGCTGGAAAGCGGCGCATCCGGACCAGGTAGTCGTGGGCCGGTTCACCGAAACTAGGGTGGTCGGGCGCCCCTGTGATGGCGATGAGGTCGAGGTAGAGATCCGGGGCGGTGCGACGGTTAAGGCGCAGCTCCTCCTCACCGCAGAGTTGGCGGCGCTGGAGGTTGGCGTAGTTGAGGAAGCCAAGGTCGAGCGCCTTTTTCAACTTGAAGGCGTAGTCGCCGCAGAGAAACACCCAGGAGATGTGGGTCTCGATGGTCTCCACCGGCGCCGCACCGAGCAGATCGGAGTGGGCCAGGGCGGCAGCTAGCCGTTGCTGTTGCGCGAGGGTGTAACCGGGCTCCATGGGGCGCTTCCTGTGCTGGCGATGCTACAGCTTGCCTTAGCTGCGGCCGATAGTCTCGTGACAGGGCTGTGATGGCGCAGCTGTCCGGCCGACTGTGGATTCCAGGATAATAGGATCTTCGATCTAATAGATGATGAACCATGGGCGTCTACTCCCTGGAAAAACTGCTGGCCGAGGCGCGCAAGTTGGCGGTGGAGTACCGCAAGGCGACCGGCCAACCCCTAGCCATCACCTCTGAGCTGGCCAAGCAGGATGCGGCGCGGCTGCTGGATCTCGATCCGGCCCCACCCGCTACCGGTGGCTACGATGCCGTCGGGCGCCATGGTGAGCGGGCCGGCCGCCGCTTTCAGGTGAAGGGGCGTGCCATCCTCGATGAGGGCCGGGGGGGCCAGCGGATCGGCCAACTGCGGTTGGATCAGCCCTGGGATAGCGTGCTGTTGGTCCTGATGGATGAGGCGTTCGAGCCCACCGAGATCTGGGAGGCCGAGCGCCCCGCCCTCCTGGCCGCCCTGGCCGAGGGCGGGGAGAGCAAACGGGCCAAGCGGGGTGCCATGTCCGTGGCCCGCTTCAAGGCAATCGGCCGTCTGGTGTGGCTCTGTGATGAGGGGGAGATCACCGACGAACTGTGGGAGAACCACCCCTAGCTGTCGTGTCTCCCGTGCGGTGACTGTAGTGAGTGGCGGCAAGGGCCATCCCCTCAGGGGGTGGCCCTTGCCGCTGGCAGGTTATTGCTGCACTTGGGCGGTCTGGATAGTGGTAAAGCCGAGGTCGAGCAGGTGCATGGTGGCCTTGAGCCGTTCACCCTTGTTTTTGGCCCCCATGACCACTGAGATGATGCGGCGCCCATCGCGGGTGGCCGTCGCCACCAGGTTAAAACCGGCACCACGGTGGTAACCCGTCTTCAAGCCATCCACCCCCGGAAAGTTATCGAGCAGGCTGTGGTTGGTATTGATCAGCGGGGAGTCGCGGAAGGTCTCGTCTTGGCTGGAGGTCCACTGCAACACCAGAGGAAAGCGATCCAGCAGCTCCCGCGCCAGCAGCGTCAGATCGTAGGCGCTGGTCTGGTTGGAGTCTTCAAAGCGGCGGTTTTCCGGGGGCAGGCCATGGGCATTGACGAAGCGGGTGTCGGTCATGCCCAGCTGGGCGGCACGCTCATTCATCAGTCCCACAAATGCCTGCTGGGATCCCGCCACATACTCTGCTACGGCAAAGGCGGCATCGTTGGCGGAGGTGATCATCACCGCCTTGAGTAGCTGTTCCAGGGTGAACACCTCGCCCGTCTTGAGGTAGACCTGATGGCCGCCGATACGGGCCGCACGATCGGTCACCTCAATCGTGTCATCGAGGGAGATCGTGCCCAGCTCCACCTGCTCCAGGGTCAGCAAGGTGACCATCATCTTGACGATGGAGGCGGGATCGGCCGGCTCATGGGCGTGCTCTTCATAGAGCACTGCGCCGTTGCTGGCATCGACCACAATCGCGTGGCGATAGGGGGGGCGATCATCCACCTTGCTGGACGACTTTTTGGTCGTCTTCTTGGGCGGGGTTTTGCTGCTTGTGCGGTGTGTCGCCAGGGCCACCTGGGTCTTTGGGGTCGTGCTCTTGGGGGAGGGGGTGTTTTTCTGTGATGTCTGCTGTGAGGCGGAGGTCGCGGCATCCGCGGCCAGCGGGGTGGCAAGGCCAGTGGCGAAGGCAACCAATAGACAGAGGAGTAGTCCAGGGAGGGCGGTAATCCGCATCGAGGTAGTGCACTCCTAGTTGAGGTGTGAAACGGTGGCCGGGCGCTAATAACAGCGCCCCGAATCCTTGATACTATCCGCTGAGCCGGGGTTGGGGATATGAAAGTTTCGTATTGGTGCCCGGGGCAACGACCCATCGCTTGCGCCGTTGGCATAGGGCCCGCGCTACCTTGCCTCACCCGCCGGGCGATGGCCTCTCCCCGGTCAGCAAGGGGTAGGGTAACCCTGTTGGCAGAAGAAGTGAATGAAGTGTTAACCCACTCCATCCGCGTTAGCGGACAGCCGCTGCGAGGTCACCCACTATGCGCCACTCTATGCGGGCCAACCTGCTCGATCTGATCGCCGAGCGTAGCTACTTCGGTGAGCTGACCATTGACGAGGGGCGGATTGCCGCCATCACCGAATTGGGGGCGGCGCGGCCAGGTGCGCGTTACCTTCTCCCGGGCTTCATCGATGCCCATGTCCATATCGAGAGTTCACTGTTACCACCGGCCGAGTTTGGTCGTATTGCCGCTCGGCATGGCACTGTGGCGGTGGTGGCCGATCCCCACGAGGTGGCGAATGTGTTGGGGCTCGATGGGGTGCAGGAGATGCTGGCCAGTGCGCGCCAGTCGCCATTCCATCTCTTTTTTGGCGCGCCCTCCTGTGTACCGGCCACGCCGTTTGAGAGTGCGGGTGGGGTGTTGCGGGCGCCAGAGATCGCCACGTTACTACAGGAGCCGGAGGTGGTCTGCCTCGCCGAGATGATGAACTTCCCGGGGGTGCTGGCCGGGGATGGGGAGGTGATGGCCAAACTGGCCGCTGCGCGGGTCGCGGGGGTGGTGGTGGATGGTCACGCCCCGGGGCTCAGTGGGGAGGCGGCAGGGCGCTATATCGCCGCCGGGATCTCCACCGATCACGAGTGCACCACCCTCGCTGAGGCGCGGGAGAAGGCGCAGCTGGGGATGTATATCCTCATCCGCGAGGGCTCCGCGGCACGGGACTTCGACACCCTGCTGCCGCTGCTGCGCGACTACCCGGAGCAGGTGATGTTCTGCTCCGATGATAAGCACCCCGATGACCTGGTGGCGGGCCATATCGATCGCCTGGTGGCGCGGGCGGTGGCCGCCGGTTATCCGCTGTGGCAGGTGCTACGGGCCGCCTGCCTCAACCCTGTGCGCCACTATCAACTGCCGGTGGGGTTGCTGCGAGAGGGGGATCGGTTCGATGCCATTGCCGTGGACGACCTCTCTACCTTCCGGGTGGCCGCCACCTGGATCGGTGGGCACCTGGTGGCGGAGGCGGGGCACTCCTCGCTGCCCCATCGACCGGAACAGGGGGACAACCGCTTTGCCGCCCGCCCCATTACCTTGGCGGACCTCGACGTGGTGGCCGAGGGTGAGAGCGTGCGGGCCATTGTGGTGGCCGACGGCTCCCTAGTGACCCAGGCCCGCCCCATGCGGCCGCTGCGCCGGGATGGCCGACTACTGCCCGACCCTGCACAGGATCTGTTACTGGCCTGTGTGCTCAACCGCTACGCACCGGCGGCACCGGCGGTGGGCTTTGTCCATGGTTTTGGGCTCCGCCACGGTGCCATCGCCTCCAGCGTGGCCCACGACTCCCACAACGTGGTGGCAGTGGGGGTCGATGGGGCGGCACTGTGTCGGGCGGTCAATGCGGTGGTGGCGGCACAAGGGGGGCTTGCCGTGGCCGATGACGATGGGGTAGCGCTGTTGGCGCTGCCGTTTGCCGGTCTGATGAGCCTGCTGCCAGGGGATGAGGTGGCGAGCCGTTATCAGCAGCTGGATAGCGCCGCTCACGCCCTCGGTTCTCCACTTAGGGCCCCCTTCATGACCCTCTCTTTCCTCGCCCTGCTGGTGATCCCAGAGTTGAAGCTGAGTGATCGCGGCCTGTTTGATGGTCGGCGTTTCCAGTTTGTCGATCTGGTTCTGTCGGCCCCCTCCGACGCTTAGCCGCCCGGGAAGGGGCCGATGGTCAGTGGCGATGGCTCGCCATAGGCTGGCTGAGGTCGCCCCCTAGGGTCTGTTCACGCAGGCGCTGGCGTAGCCGGCCCAGCTGCGCCAGCACCTGCTCCCGTAGGGTCATCAGCTCACCGATGCGACCCTGCACCTCGTTATCGCGGCCCGCTTGGTGCCAGGCCACCAGCTCATCTGCCAGGTGGTGGATCTGGTTATGGATGGGTTGCAGTTTGGTGAATTCAGTGAGCTGGCCATAGCGCTGCTGGCCGACAGTGGCGAGCCAGCGCCCCAGTTCGCAGCTGCTGCGATCTAGCGGTGGCAGCTGTCTGGCACCATCCTGGCCGGTCAGGTGGGCCACCAGCTCATCCACCCAGCGGCGGTGTTCCAGGGCGGCGGAGAGGATGGGTAGGTCCTGTGGGTCCCAGTCGTGGCTATCGACTTCACGCCATGCCCGCTCGCCACCATAGTTGTGGATCCAGGCCGGCAGCGCTTGGATCGGCATGGGGCGGGCGATGCCGTAACCCTGCCCCAGTTCACAACCGAGCTGTAGTAGCCGCACACCGTGCTCCACCGTCTCCACCCCCTCTGCGATCACGCCGCGATGGAAGGCCTGGGCGAGGCCGATAATCCCCTCGACGATGGCGAGGTCCTCGCCATCCACCAGCAGGTCACGGACAAACGACTGGTCAATCTTGAGCAGATCGGCGGGGAGCCGCTTGAGATAGGTGAGCGACGAGTAGCCAGTGCCAAAGTCATCCAGCGCGAAGGCCACCCCAAGAGTGCGGCACTCGTCGATCACCTTGGAGACTCGATCGATATCGGAGAGGGCGGCGGTCTCCAACACCTCCAGCTCCAACCGCTCTGGTGCCACCTCGGTGTGGTGGGCCAGCACCTTCCGTAACCACTCGGCGAAATCGACCCGCTGGAGGTGGCTGCCGGAGACATTGACGCTGACCGCCAACTCCACCCCCTGCCGTTGCAGCATGGTCATGTCCCGCAGCGCCCGCTCCACCACCCACTCGCCAACCCGTATTGCCAGATCGCCGTTCTCCACCAGCGAGAGGAATTCAGAAGGGGGGAGTAGCCCCCGCTCCGGGTGACGCCAGCGGAGCAGCGCCTCTGCCCCCACCACGGTCCCAAGGCGCATGTTGACCTTGGGCTGGTAGAACAGCTCCAGCTCGTTTTCAGTCAGGGCGAGATTGAAACGGGCCAGCGCCTGCTGTACGGCAGCGGCCTGGCGATCATGGGAGGGATCGAATAGATAGTGGCGGTTACGGCCGGCCTGTTTGGCCTGGTACATCGCCTGATCGGCGTGGCGTAACAGGGTGTCGGCATCGGCCTCGTCGATGGGGAAGAGGGTGACGCCGATGCTGGCGGAGATCTGGACCCACTCACCGTCGCTGACCTGGTAGGGTTCGGCGATGGTGAAGAGCAGGCGGTCGAGGGCGGTGCGACACTCGCCCGGATCACTCAGCTCATTGAGCAGTAAAACAAACTCATCGCCCCCCAGCCGCGCCACCGTGTCCCCGTCGCGCAGCATGGTGCGTAGGCGCACCGCTACGGCCACCAGCAGCTCGTCGCCAATGGCGTGGCCGAGCCGGTCGTTGATCGGCTTGAAGCCATCCAGGTCCAGATAGCAGATGGCCAACAGACGGCCATTGCGGCGACTCTGGGCAAGGGCGAGGTGCATCCTGTCGGCCAGTAGCAGACGGTTGGGGAGGTGGGTGAGCGGGTCGTAGTGGGCCTGCTCCTCCAGCTGCTGCTCCTGCCGCTTCAGGATGGTGATGTCGGAGAAGATGCCCACGTAGTGGGTCACGTTGCCCAGCTGGTTGCGCACGGCGGAGATGGTGAGCCACTCGGCGTAAAGCTCACCATTGCGGCGTCGGTTCCAGATCTCACCGCGCCAATGGCCGTTGGTTGCGATGGTCTGCCACATGGAGCGGTAGAACGCCCCACCCTGGTGGCCCGACTTGAGGATCCGTGGGCTCTCTCCCAGCACCTCCTTCCGCGAGAAGCCGGTGACCTCGCAGAACATCGGGTTGACCTCCACGATACGCTGGGCGGCGTCGGTGATGAGGATCCCCTCATGGGCATATTGGAATACATCGGCCGCCAGCCGCAGCCGCTCTTGGCTGTGGCGCCGTTCGGTCACATCCATGTTGATGCCGGTGACACGGATCGCCCGTCCCTCTCCATCCTGCTGGATGAGGCCGTGGCCCTCCACAATGCGCTCTTCACCCGCCTCCGTGAGGATCCGCGTCTCCTCGTGGTAGCTGTTGCCACTACTGAGGGAGGCCTGAAACAGGGCCATGGCGGCCACCCGGTCATCGGGATGGAGCCGCTGATACCAGTCGGCGAGGTGACCACTAAACGACTGGGGCGAGAGGCCGAAGATCTCAAACTGGCGTGGATCCCACTGGAGTTGATCGCTGATGGGGTCGTAATCCCACGTGCCGATGTGGGCGGAGTCCGCGGCCAGTTGGAGCCGCTCGGCCACATCGTGTAGCTCTACCGTCATCTCCTGTGCCCGCCGCTCGACCCGGGTACGCTGGGTGGAGAGCGACCAGATAATAAAGAACAGTAGTAGATCCACCACGATGCCACCCACCGCAATGAGGGTGGGTTGGGCACTGGCGGTGTCCGCCTCCAGGGCTGCGGTGGCGTGGAAGCGCGCCAGCCAGGAGCGGCCGGGGAGTTCGATAGGGAGATCTTGATGGTCGCCGGGCAGATCGGCCCAGCTCTCCCACGGTCCAGCGGAGTGGAAGAGCAGGGTATCGCTACTCGCCTCGGTACCGTCGAACAGGGCGAAATTGAGTAGTGGCAGGCCAGAGCCCAGGACCCCCTGCAACAGGTCGTGCATACGGAACGGGCTGTAGACAAACCCCAATAGGGCGGCCCGTCGCTCCTCCAGCGTGGCGGTGGGGAGCCCAGGCCGGTAGACCGGCAGATACATCAGAAAACCGGGCTGGATATCTTGCTCGGTCTCCTGGACCAGGATCACCCGTCCGGACACTGCCGGTCGGCCGCTATCGCGGGCCTGCTCCATGGCGGAGCGGCGCACCGCCTCGGAGAACATGTCATAGCCGAAGGCGCGTCGATTACGCCAGTCAAAGGGCTCCAGATAGACGATGGAGCTGTACTGCTCCCGCTCCCCTTTTGGCCGCACTCGATAGTCAGCGAAGCCCTCTGCCTGCATCTGCTGCTCGTGGGTCGATAACTCATCGGGGGTCAGCATGAGGGCGAGGCCGATCCCTTGGATCCCGGGATAGTAGGTGTCGATCCTCAGCGACTCGACATAGCGCTGCCACTCTGCACGGCTCGGGAGCTGGCCCAAGGTCTGGATCAGCCCCACACCGCCGTTCAATACCTGCTCGTACTCCTGCATTCGGGCCACGATGCGGGAGTGGGCATCCTCCACCTCGTAGTGGAATCGGTCCTCGGCACGTTGGGTGACATAGCGATTAGAGACGTACCAGCCCAAGGCGGTGATGACCAGGGAGATGGCCAGCACTACCCAGGCGGTCACTTCGTTATGGAAGATCTGGGCGAAGCTTCTGGATGGGGCCGCACCGCCTTGTGCTGAAACGATGGGATAGGTCACGGAATCAGACACATAGCCAAGAGGGGAAATGACGAATCTTAAAGATTCTTACCAGGGACCGCCATCACCATTAGACCCCGGCCCTTGTCTCAGCTGCGGACCCCTACACCCCGATGGAGCAGCCAGACGCTGATGCCAAAGAGTAGCGCGATGGTGGCGCTGATGATGGCAAAGGCGCCCGCTAGGCTGACATCCGAGACACCGAGGAGGCCGTAGCGGAAGGCATTAATCATATAGAGGATAGGATTGAACAGGGAGACCTGTTGCCAAAATGGCGGCAACATCTCGATGGAGTAGAAGATGCCGCCCAGGTAGGTGAGGGGGGTGAGGATGAAGGTGGGGATGATGGAGATATCATCAAAACTCTTGGCATAGATGGCGTTGATGAAGCCACCCAGGGAGAAGAGGATGGCGGTCAACAGGACGACCGCGATCACCACCAGCGGCGAGTGGAGCTGAAGGTCAGTGAAGCACATGGCCACCACTGTGACCGCAGCCCCCACCACCAGACCACGCGCCACACCGCCGACCACGATACCGGTCAAGATCAACCAGTCGGAGATGGGGGCGATCAGCAGCTCCTCCACATAACGCTGGAATTTGGCGCCGTAAAAGGAGCTGACCACATTGGCGTAGGCGTTGTTGATGATACTCATCAAGATGATGCCCGGCGCGATGTAGTCCATGTAGCTGTGGCCCTCTACCGGGGCGATCTGACTGCCGATGAGATTGCCGAAGATGATGAAGTAGAGGGTGGTGACCACCATAGGGGGGACCACGGTCTGCACCCAGATGCGCATGAAGCGCCGGATCTCTTTGATAACAATGGTCTGGAACGCGATCCACTGGCCACCCATACTCACTCCTGGACCTCCTTCACCATGGAGAGGAACAGCTCCTCTAGCCGATTGGATTTATTCCGCAACGAGGTCACTTCAATCCCCAGTTGGCTCAAACTGCTGAACAGGGCGTTGATCCCCTGTTGGCGCTCCACCTCCACCTCCAGGGTGTGGGGATCGACCAGACGGCAGGGGTAGCCTGTCAGTGTCGGTGGGGTGGTCAAGGCGCTTTGCAGGTCTAGCACCAGGGTCTCCCGATGTAGTTTGGCCAGCAGCTCCTTCATGCTGGAGTGCTCGACAATCCGACCCTGGTCGATGATGGCGATGTTGCGGCAGAGGCTCTCCGCCTCCTCCAGGTAGTGGGTGGTGAGGATGATGGTGGTGCCCCGGCTATTCACCTCCCGCAGAAACTGCCACATGGAGCGGCGCAGCTCGATATCTACGCCAGCGGTGGGCTCATCCAAGATCAGCAGGCAGGGCTCATGCACCAGGGCGCGGGCGATCATCAACCGCCGCTTCATACCGCCGGAGAGGGCGCGGGCTATGGTGCGACGCTTCTCCCAGAGGCCCAGTTGGCGCAGGTAGCGCTCGGCCCGCTGGCGGGCGACGGGGGGGGTGACCCCATAGTAGCCGGCCTGGTTGATACAGACCTCTTCCACCGGCTCAAACATGTTGAAGTTGAACTCCTGGGGTACCAGTCCAATGGCGCGCTTGGCGGCCATCGGCTGCTGATCCAGATCGGCGCCAAACACCCGCACCGTGCCACCACTCTTGTTGACCAGCGAGGTGATGATACCGATGGTGGTGGACTTGCCGGCACCGTTGGGCCCCAGCAGGGCGAAGAAGTCCCCCTCCTCCACGGTCAGATCGATCCCCTTGAGGGCATCGACCCCATGGCTGTAGGTCTTCTTCAACTGGCTGATTTCCAGGGCGTTGGTCATCGGAGCGGTTGGGTCTTAGGGCGGTGGGCGCCCATGTTAGCGCGCTCAGGGTGAAGATTAATGTAGTGCGTCGGATGGCACGGCCACTGCGGGAGAGGGCCGGATACCGCCGCATGGCATGGCACGGGCGGCGGTGGGTAGACGGGGACCTTCAGCGCCTCAGCAGCACTCCTCTTCCACCTGCTGCAACATCGCCAACGCCTCTTGATCGGCACACTGCTCGAACAGCTCACGGATGTAGTAGACGTTGGAGTGGACCAGGAACAGGTCGTCCCGCGGCGGCCCGTTGCGCCCCTCGCGGGTGGCGCGGAAGCGCTCCCAGAAGGCGTTGGCGTGGGCGGGGTCACTGCTTAGGGCAAGGACGCGATCCACCACCAGGCGGGCATTTTCATCGCAGTCGAGGCCTTCAAAGGTGACATAGCGATCACGGGGTTGGGGCTGGGTCATTGTGCTATCCCGACAGAACCTAAACCGGTAACGGTAAGCTCACCGCCCCGGTAACGCAAGAGCACCCAGCGACTAGGCCCGCAGATCGGGCGGCCATTTTGCGCTGTGGCCCAATGCCTCTTATAATCGGCGCCGCTCTTAGGGGAGTAGTCGCCCCCGCCGCGGCGGGGGGCGCGCGTCAACACCCTTGGCCGGCAGGCCATGGCGCGTGCGGCAACTGCGCTTGACGAGACCTATGGCACGTATCCCTACTGTCCCGGGGCGGGGGAGGGGCGTGCCATATGGCCAACGTCCCCGCCCCTGAGATCTCAGCCTTGGAATCCCTACTCGTCTCTACTACCTCCGTTGCCATCGCCGAGATCGGTGACAAGACCCAGCTCCTGGCGCTTCTGCTCGCCTGTCGCTTCCGCCGACCGTGGCCCATCATCCTGGGCATCCTGTTCGCTACCTTGGCCAACCACGCCCTGGCGGCAGGGGTTGGGGTGTGGCTCGCCTCGCTGCTGGGGCCGGAACTCCTGCGGGGGGTCTTGGCGGTGGCATTTATCGCCATGGGGCTGTGGATCCTGGTCCCCGACAAAGAGGAGGACGCCGCTGCGCAGTACCGTTTTGGCGCCTTCCTTACCACGCTCATCGCCTTCTTCCTGGTGGAGATGGGAGATAAGACCCAGGTGGCGACGGTGGTATTGGCGGCCAACTACAGCAATCTCCCACTGGTGGTGCTGGGCACCACGCTCGGCATGTTGGCGGCCAATGTACCGGTGGTCCTGGCGGGTGGCATGGCGGCGCAGAAGTTACCGCTCACCCTCATCCGGCGGGTGGCGGCGGCGCTGTTTTTGCTGCTCGGGGGGGCAGTTGCCCTCGGTTACGGCGGCGCCTAGGCCCCTAGGGATTGTTTCGCGCCAGCGTCGGCACCACTGTCGAAAGAGAGACCTGCGGAGGGGCCCATGGACCCACACTGCTATAGCCGGCGTATGCTCAACCCCTACCACGGTCTGGTGCAGGTGGTAGAGATCCCCGGGGCCGATGCGGTGAGCCGGGATGGGCTCCATTGGACGCTCTATATCCAGGGTGAGGTGGAGTATGAACGGACCGATGATGGCCGCCTGACCACGGTAGAGACCCCCGATATCAAGTTTGGTAATTGGTCACCGGAGGAGGGGTTGCAGCGCGCCCCTGTGCGCTTTGTGACCGACTACCAGCGGCTTGATGCCATCGGTTGCACCCTGCTCGAAGTGGTCAAGGGGGCACAATCTCAGCTCCCTTTCCCGCAGGCCGATCGCTATGAGCTGTGGCTGCTGGATGCCCCCGCGGCCCAACCGCTGGTCCTGATCGACACCGCCTGCGACGACAACGAGCTGGCTTTTTCCGCCTCACTGCGCTGGCGCCCCGGCGAGGCCGCTGCGCGGGCACTGGGGGAGGAGATCACCCTCCAGTTGGCTCAACTGGTCAATGGGGCGGCCGGCCCCTCCCCTCAGGCGCAGTGGTTTGTGCGCAGCGGCACCGGCCACGGTGCTGGCATGGGGGGGATTGGCTTGGCGGAGGCCCTAGTGGGGCGGGCGCTGCCGCCAGCGGCGTTCCCCGAGCTACTGTTGGCCGATGGATGCTGGTCGATAGCGGCGGAGCAGGCGTTGGTCGCCGCCTATTTGGAGTGGCAGGCCCCGCAGTTATTGATGCTGCAACGGCTGACAGACGCCACCCGCCGCAGGTTGGAGGAGGGGGCCTGTCGCCGGGCCGCCAGCGCGGTGGCCATCCACCACCGCCTCTACCCCAAGGTGGTGGATGAGCCGCGGGTGACTGCCGCCCTAGTGGAGGCGCGGATGCGCCAGGCGTTGCGGCGCGAGGGATCCGCAGTGGCGGAGGCAGCTACACACCTCTACCCTTACAACAATGAGTAGCCACCCGGATCGGGTAGGACAAACACCGACTGTAATCCCGATGGTGAGGGGTTACTATGGTGACAGAGAGCTGTGATAGGGGGCATTTGCCATGAACATTGATGCAGGGATCTCCGTGGCGACCATCGCCAATAGCGCCACCCAGGTGGGTGATGCCGTGGCCATTCCGGTGCTACGCAAGGCGTTGGATGCCCAAGGGCAGGCCGCTATGAGCCTGATCCAGTCGGTGCCGCAACCTACCCCGGTAGATAAGCTGCCGGAGAACCTTGGCCGCAATCTCAACGTGGTGGCCTGAACCGGGCGCTTTAAGTGAACGCCCACCCCGGCGATGGCCGGTTGAGCGGGCGCTAGGGAGAGGATGGGGCCAGTGGCCTGCTGGCCCCGCCGGTGCGGTGTAGCCTTCCCCCTCTTTACCCCGCCTCTGGTACCATTCGCCGCTTCATACGTGTATGCGGAGCGACATCCATGTCCATGTCCTACGACGAGGTGACAGCCTACGACGAGGCCGCACGGGAGGCGGTCGAACTCGGTAATCGGCTGGCCGAGGATGACCAGCAGGCCGATTTGTGGGATATCTCCGATGGTCTCCTCTCGGGCGCCATCCACTACTGGCTCTATACCCGCCAACCCTGTGGTGACCCGCGCTGCGAGGATTGTGGTCCCTTTAGTACCGCCGAAGAGCGGTTGGCGGAGCTGCTGCGGCTAGTGGAGCAGTATGCCCGCGATAGCGACTACTTCCACTCCCCGAATGACGCCAACGTCGGCCGGGCGTAAGCTTGCCAGATCACTGGGTACCCCCATCCAGTCGGCGGGTACCCACCGCTCTATACCATCCCTCCAGGCGAGGTCACCCCAATAGCGCAGAACGGTGGTGGCGGGCAGGGCGCTATCTTGCGTACCGCTCCGCCAGCGCTATCGTGCGGATTCTCTCTACCCTCTCTCGACCGGTACCGCTCACTCCCGCAACCGAAACCAGCCGGTGATGGCCATACGGGAGCGGCGCGCTGGTAGCACCTCATGGTCGTAATCGGCGGTGACAAAGCAGGCCAAGGTACCGGCCTGGGGAGTGATCTCCACGGTCTCGCCACTTGGCAGAAATAGCCTCAGCTCACCGCCATCTGCCGCCTCCCACCCCTCGTTGAGATAGAGCACCGCTGTCACGGTGCGTGCCTCACTGCCGTGATGGCGGTCGTTGTGGCGCTGGTAGCGGGTGTTGGGTGGGTAGACCGCCAGATGGCCCTCAAACTCCCATAGACCGAGGTAGAGCGCCTGGTTGAGGGTCACCCTCAGCTCATCCAAGAGGGCGAGGTAGGGGGCTTGGGCGGGGCTGGGCGAGTGGGGGTCGAGCCACTGGACGAAATCCCCCCGGATCTCCGGTCTACGCTGTAGGTGGGCTCCGCGGCCCACCCGTGCCTCAGTCAGGTCGCCCTGCTGCCAAGCGGCCGTTGACTCGACAATGAGTGCGGCCAACTGGTCAGCCGGTACTAGGTTGGTTACTTGGCACCAGCCGGTAGTGGCCAGGGTGTGGGCGATGGCGAGGAGCGCGGGATTGGCCGCAATGGGGGCCTGCATGGGCTTTAGCACCTTGGGGAAAGACCCCGTGTGGGTCTTTTCGCAAGGTCGCCGGGGCGCGGAATATTACCGAAAGGTGCCGTCGATGTAACGGAAATTTGTGGTGGGAGAGAAATTCCACCCCAGGGGCCTTGCAACCGTTGAACCGGTCGCACCATTGGCGATACCTTCGGGAGCTGCACACCCGTCACGGACGGGGCCTATAACAAGAACCGAGTCACCACAACGGAGAGATCGTTGCGATGAAGTACGTCTATGCGTTTGAAGAGGGCGATGGCAAGAACAAACAGCTGCTGGGCGGCAAAGGGGCCAACCTGTGCGAGATGACGCAGATCGGTCTCAATGTTCCCCCCGGTTTTGTGATCACCACCGAGACCTGCCTCACCTATCTGGCCGACTCCAGTCACAGCCTGCCACCTGGGGTGTTGGATCAGGTGAAGGAGCATATCGCCCTGCTGGAGAGCAAGACCGGTAAGTGCTTTGGTGGCGCGGACAACCCACTACTGGTGTCGGTCCGTTCTGGCTCGGCAATGTCGATGCCGGGCATGATGGATACCATCCTCAATCTAGGTCTCAACAGCGCCACCTTGGCCGGTCTCATTCAGCAGACGGGCAACGAGCGGTTTGGTTGGGATGCCTACCGCCGCTTTGTTCAGCTGTTCGGCAAGATCGCCCTCGGTGTCAAGGATGAGCTGTTTGATGAGCACTTCGAGGCGATCAAGCGCAAGGCGGGGGTCAAGGTGGATGTCGGCCTCACCGCCGACCACCTGAAGGAGGCCACTGCCCGTTTCCTTCAGGTGGTGGAGGAGCAGACCGGCAAGCCGTTCCCCACCGATCCCATGGAGCAGTTGGAGCTGGCCATCAAGGCAGTCTTCAACTCCTGGATGGGTAAGCGCGCCATCGACTATCGGCGCGAGTTCCACATCACCCCGGAGATGGCCAACGGCACCGCGGTCAATGTGGTGACCATGGTATTTGGCAACCTCGGCAACGACTCCGCCACCGGCGTCGCCTTTACCCGTAACCCTGCCACCGGCGAGAACCTGCTATTTGGCGAGTATCTGGTCAACGCCCAGGGTGAGGATGTGGTGGCGGGGATCCGTACCCCCAAGCCGATCCTCGATATGCAGGAGGAGATGCCCGATCTCTATCGCCAGCTGGAGGAGCTGCGCAACAAGCTGGAGAGCCACTACAAAGAGGTCCAGGACTTCGAGTTCACCATCGAGCGCAACACCCTCTACTGCCTCCAGACCCGTAACGGCAAGATGAACGCCCAGGCGATGGTGCGCAGCTCGGTGGAGATGGCCAACGCCGGGCTGATTGATCGCCCGCGTGCCCTGCTGCGGATCCAGCCGGAGCTGCTGGAACAGCTACTCTTCCCGCGCATCGATCCGAGCTACAAGGGGATCCCACTGGCCGAAGGCATCGGCGCCTCACCGGGGGCCGCCAGCGGCAAGATCTACTTTGACGCCGACACCGCCGAGGCGCGCGGCAAGCTGGGCGAGAAGGTGATCCTGGTGCGTGAGGAGACCAAGCCGGAGGATATCCACGGCTTCTTCGCCTCCCAAGGGATCCTCACCTCCCGTGGCGGCAAGACCTCCCACGCCGCGGTGGTGGCACGAGGGATGGGCAAACCCTGCGTCACCGGGGCCGAGGGGATCCGCGTGGATGTCCACCAGCGCAAGGCGGTGCTAGGGGAGAAGGTGCTGCATGAAGGGGACGTGATCACCATCGATGGTGGCAACGGCGCTGTCTACCAGGGCAGCATCCCAACCGTGGAGCCGGAGTTCTCGGCCGAGCTGTCAACGCTGTTGGCCTGGGCCGATGAGGTGGCCACGCTCAAGGTGATGGCCAATGCCGATACGCCGGCCGACGCCGCCCGCGCCTCTAAATATGGCGCCATGGGGATCGGTCTGTGCCGTACCGAGCGCATGTTCAACGCCCCCGAGCGGCTACCCATCGTGCTGGAGATGATCCTGGCTGAGACGGGCGAAGACCGTCAGGCGGCCCTCGATAAGCTGCTACCGATCCAGCGCAGCGATTTCAAAGAGATCTTCAAGGTGATGGCGCCGCGGCCGGTCACCGTGCGGTTGTTGGACCCACCGATCCACGAGTTCCTGCCCACTGAGCGGCAGCTCATCGAGGATATCGAGCGTCTCAGGCATCTGCGCCAAGCGGTGCAGGGGATGGAGACCCTGGCCGACACCCTGCGGGTGATCCAGCCGGAGAAGCTGGCCGGCACCAACCTGGTGCTGCTGAAGGATAGCCACCTGGTTGATGAGATCCTGACCCGCAAGGAGTTCATGCTGGAGAAGGTGCGGGCGCTACATGAGGTCAATCCGATGCTCGGCCATCGCGGTGTCCGGCTCGGTATCACCCACCCCGAGATCTATCGGATGCAGATCCGCGCCATTCTGGAGGCGGCAGCGGAGTGCGTGAAGGAGGGGATCGATGTCCATCCCGAGATCATGGTGCCGCAGGTCTGCACCGCTCAGGAGCTGAATGTGGTGCGCTCCTTCATGGATACCCTGATGCCGTTGGTGGAGCAGGCCTATGGCGTCAAGGTCCCGGTCAAGTTCGGCACTATGATCGAGGTGGTGCGGGCCTGTCTGCGGGCCGGTCATCTGGCAGAGGCGGCGGAGTTCTTCTCCTTCGGCACTAACGATCTCACCCAGGCCACCTTCTCCTTCTCCCGCGAGGATGCGGAGAATAAGTTCCTGCCGATGTACAACGAGAACGGCATCTTGCAGGACAATCCGTTTGAGGTGCTGGATGTAAAGGGGGTTGGGCGGCTGATGCAGATCGCCGTCGAGTGGGGTCGCAAGAGCCGGGCCGAACTCAAGGTGGGGATCTGTGGTGAGCAGGGGGGCCATCCCGCCTCCATCCGCTTCTGTCACCATATCGCCCTCTCCTACGTCTCCTGCTCCTCGCCGCGGGTACCGGTGGCACGTCTCGCCGCTGCCCACGCCAAGATGCTTGAGGCCGACTACAAGTACTAACCACCCCCGCCGGCACGGTCCTCTTGGGCCGTGCCGCTCCCCCCTCTCCGTAACTTGGAGTCGCTACCCAATGGGGCGATAACGAGCAATCGCGGGGAACTCTTCTACACTCAAATTGACCTCGGGCAGTTGGGGCTACGTGCATTAGCGCACGCTTAAAACCTTCCTGAGGGGCGCCCGCAGAGTGAGTCGTTGGGGACCATCCGCTGCATACCACCCGCCTAACTGGGAGAGCACTACGCCTGCGCGGGGGTCTGGCATCTCGTTACCCAACCGTGTGCCGCAAGGCCCATTCGGGGTGCAATAACACCTTTTTTTTGTGAGTCGTCGGCGGTGGGCCCCATTGGGCTAACCGGGAGCTAGACATTCGTTGTATGCAGGCTGTGGTAACGGTCCAGATCCCTCTATCCAGCACCGTTGACGCCCCGTGTTCGCCACGCTGGCGCGATAGGTGATTGAGGATGGAGAGCGGATGTAGGGGAGGGTTGAGGGGGGGGCATGGGGGATCTAAGGCATATCGCGGAGCGTTGTCTGCTGCCAACACCGGTGGCTGGCTTGGAGCGCCGCTGTCAGCGTATCGCGCTGTTGGAGGAGGAGAACCGCCGGCTGACGGAGGCGTTGCACCACTCTGATATGCAGCTGCGAGAGGTGCAGCGGCTGGCGCACATGGGGTATTGGGATTGGGATATCGCCATGGATCTCATCACCTGGTCTGCGCAGCTCGATGAGCTGTTGGGGCCAGCGATCGATGGAATGGGCTACACCGCCTTTTTGAACCGTATCCACCCTGCCGATCGGACCCGCCTCGCCCAGCGAGTGCAGCGGGCCGTGCGTGGTCGACGCACCCTCAGTGCCGAGTTTCGCGTGCTGACCCTCAGGGGCGAGCGTGAACGCCATGTCCACTGCGAGGCCACGGTCACCTTCGATAGAGAGGGGCGGCCGCGGCGGATGCACGGTACGGCCCAAGAGATCACTGGGCGCAAGCGGATTGAAGGACGCTTACGGGAGAGCGCCCGTCGCCTAGGACAGCAGACCGCCCATCTGGAGCGGGTCAACACGGAGTTGCAGCAGTTCATCTATGTCATCGCCCATGACCTGAAGGCGCCTTTGCGGGCCATCGCCAACCTCTCCGCCTGGTTGGAGGAGGATCTGGGACCGGCCCTCGGGGGACCGCAGCGCCACACCCTCGATCTGCTCTCTGAGCGGGTCAAACGGATGCACAGCCTGCTTCAGGCGCTGCTCAAATATGCCCAGGCCGGTGGTGAGGTGCAGGTGACTACGGTGGATAGTGGGCGGCTGGTGCGAGAGTTGTTGGAGGGGATCGCCGTCCCGGCGGATTTCAACATAGAGATCGCCCCCGACCTACCGCTCCTGGTGACCGATCGCATCGGTCTTGGCCAAGTGCTCGCCAATCTCATCGGCAATGCCATCGATCACCATCCTCGCCGCAACGGGCGGGTGCGCATTGGCGCCACCCGTCAGCGCCACCACTATCTATTTACCGTCAGCGATGACGGTAAAGGGATCTCGCCGGAGTATCACGAGAAGATCTTCGAGCTGTTTCAAACCCTGGAGCCGCGGGATCGCGCCGGTCGTCCCGGCATCGGCCTGAGCCTGGTGCGTAAACTGACCCAAGGCATCGGGGGGCGCGTAGAGGTGGAGTCAACCCCCGGCGTGGGGAGTACCTTCCGAGTCTACTGGCCCAGGTAGTGGCACGCCGCTGCTGGAGAGGGCTCAGCCTTCGCCCAGCAGTTGCCGGTAGCTTTGTGCGCCCCGGGCCAACAGCTGCTCAACGATACGATCCAAGGCGCCTTGGACGTTGAGCTGTTTTTTGTGTTGTTGCAACCACTCGAATTGGCCGGGGCGCCGTGGGTGAGGAGATACAGCGTGGCGGCGTGGCGCTCTTTCGCCCACACCCCCGCTAGGGTGAACTGATGGGGATCGCTATCTGGATGGAGTTTCTGGGCACCATAGGCGTGGTCAAACGGGGGGTGGCCTTGCGCCATGAGATAGGCGGCCAGCTCAACGTTGTTGTGGACGGCGGCAAAGAACAGTGGGGCGTGATCACAGAGCCACAACTCAGGGATTTCATAGCCGCTGTTGAATAACACCATGACCTTGGCAACGTCATTAGCGGCGCCGGCATCCATCAAGCGCTTGTGTTGAGGATCGGCACGCTGGGGGGGGCCACTTCTTCATGCACGCCTCGCCTCCATAGGAGGGTGATCGGGGCCAAGCCGGTGGCCTGAGATTGCGGGGGGCTCACCTCATAGGATTTTTCATCCCCCCGCACTGGCCAAACCCGTTGGATCCGGCCTTTCCCTCTTTTGCGCCTCTCCGCACAGCCCATATTTCTGCTGTTATACAGCCGTCCCCGTGGGGCGCAGCGGCTAGATGAGCGACTGCGGTTCCGGGACGACGCCTGTCACCATCACGATGTTGGTTTGGATGAAGAGGGCCCCCGTCGCCTCCCGTGCCCGCAGGCTATCCAACCACACGCGGTGCTCTTGTTCACTCATTTCACCCGCTTGGCGGGCGGTGTCGGCCAGCCACTCGATGGGAGTGCTCTCCAACTGATGGTGGAGTAGGGCCATCGACTCCACGTTGATCTCCATCAAGCCCGCCTCTCTCGCCAGCCGTAGTAGGCGCCGTCCGGCAAAGCCATTGGGGCGCATCTGGCGGGCAAAGAAGGCCATCAAGCGGCGCTCCAGGTCGTTGTCGTCACACTCCACTGAGCCCGAGCCCCAATCTGTATCCATGAGTACCACTCGGCCGCCGGGACGGGTCACTCGGCGCAGCTCTGCCAATACCCAGGGGGCGTCCGCCGGAGGGAGGACCTGGATCAGCCGCTCTGCTCGACTAGCGGCCACGCTATTGTCCGCCAGCGGCAGCTCCAGCGCCGATCCGCGGTAGAACTCTACCTGTTGCGTCACCCCCTGCGCCGTGGCGTGGCGTTCACCCTCGGCCAACATGGTGGGATCGATATCCACCGCCACTACCCGCCCCTCGCGGCCCACCCGGTGGGCCAGCGCTACGGCATCGATCCCTGGGCCACAACCCAGATCCAGCACATGGTCGCCGGGGGTGATGGCCATGCGGTCGTAGCTCAGCCCCTTCAGGCTGGCCATGCGATCGGCACTGCGTCGGAGGTAGTCAGCGGTGACAAATTGGCTATCGGCGGTCATGGCCGGACACCCTTGCGATGGGAGGGGGGGCAACATTAACCTGCATAGCCATACCAATACAGCAACAGACATGGGTTATCCGGGCCATAACAGATGAGCCTTCCCTCGCCACTGCTCTACCGTCGTTTAGCCGACACCCTGGCAACGGAGATCCGTAGTGGTCTGCGCGCCCCTGGCGAGCGCCTGCCTTCTGTGCGGGCGCTCTGTGCCGCCCATGGGGTGAGCCTGACCACTGCGGTACAGAGCTACCTGCTGTTGGAGCGGGAGGGGTGGGTGGAGGCGCGTCCGCGGCGTGGCTATTTTGTGCGGGCGCGACCCCAACCGCGGCAGGAGCCGGAGATCTCCCGTCCGACCATGGTGGCGCGGGAGATCGCAGTGGCCGATCTGGCCCTGAACATCCTGAAAGAGGCCCATCGTACCGATGTGATCCAGCTGGGGGCCGCCTGGGCCGATCCCCAGCTCTTGCCGCTCAAGCCGCTGCTGCGGGAGCAGGCCCGATGGGCCCGCCAACAGCCGCAGCTGGCCGGGGTGTACGAGGTGACCGCAGGCCACCCGGCGCTCCGCCACCAGATCGCCCGTCATCTGCGGCGGGCCGGCTGTCACTGCGACCCTGACGAGGTAATTATCACCAACGGCTGCATGGAGGCGCTCACCCTCTCCCTGCGCGCCGTGGCCAAAGCGGGGGCGACGATCGCCATTGAGTCACCCACCTTTTACGGTGTGCTCCAGGCGGTGGAGGCGGCGGGGATGAAGGCGCTGGAGATCCCGACCCATCCACGGCATGGGATCGATCTAGGGGCACTGGAGCGGGCCATCAGCCGTCACCGTATCGCCGCTTGTCTGTTGATCCCCAGCTTCAATAATCCCCTCGGCTCCTGCCTACCCGTAGCGCAGCGGGCCCCTCTGGCAGAGCTGTTGGCCGCGGCGGCGATCCCGCTCATCGAGGACGATGTATTCGGTGATCTCAGCTTTCAGTGGCCGCGGCCGCCGGCGGTGAAGGCGTTCGACCGCGACGGCAATATCCTGCTCTGTTCATCCTTTTCCAAGACCTTGGGGGCAGGTCTGCGGTTGGGGTATGTGGCGGCCGGTCGCTATGCGGAGCGGGTGGAGCACGGCAAGCTACTGGCCAATATCGCCACGGCTACCCTGTCACAAGCGACAGTAGCCAGCTATCTCAAAAAGGGTGACTATGAGCGCACCATCCAGCACGCCAGCCGCGTCTACCAGCGCCGTAGCGAGCAGTTGCGCCACTGGCTCTCTCGCTATCTCCCGGCCGGCGCCCGCATTACCGAACCGCAAGGGGGGGTGACGCTCTGGGTGGAGCTGCCGCCGCAGCTGGATGGGGTTGTGGTACATGACGCCGCCTTGGCTGAGGGGCTCTCGGTGACGCCCGGTGTCATCTTTTCACCCCGCGGGGACTATACCCACCACCTGCGCCTAAGCTACGGCTTAGTCGAAGAGGCGGCGTTGGCGGGGGCCGCCCGTCGGTTGGGCAAGGTGACCCAGCGTCTGTTGCGCCGCGGGGTGTGAGAGGCGAGGGGAGGGCACAGACGTGGTGTTCGGGACGCCGGCAAACCCGTGCTCTCCCCGCCGCCAACGGATTATGGATGTACCTCATGGAGCGCAGGAGAAGGGCCAGTATGTATCTGCTCTATCCCAGTCAACTGGGGGACAGCAAACAACCAGATGAGATCTTTGCAGAGGAGTTTTATGCGGCGCGTGCCGCCCAACTCCCCTGCGCCCTCTACGCCGAC
>QKFD01000044.1 GCA_003251535.1 Chromatiales bacterium
AGTAATCTATCCACGAGACCTTTCAAAGCGGTTTTGAGAATGAAATCTCTGGTCTTGATTTCTTCCTTGAAACCGATCTGAAGAGTAGGATTCGGGCGGTTGAGGTACTGTCATTTACGACCTTTCCCAGGTTTTCCCCCTCGTCATAGAGTGGTCTTATTGAACTTCTAGAGTTATGTTCATGATAGTAGAGGATTGCGTTGGGGTTGACAGCGCTCCCTTTCACGGCTTACATTGCCCTCGTCGTTAGGGCCCTGTTCAGTTCTAGGAGGGGTCAGAACGTTGGATTGAAACTAGAGCTATATACACGAATAGCATGAGGATGCGACATGCTGCCTCCTGTTTGGGAGGCAGCCTCTCTTCTTTAGTTAGGGCCTCTCTTCTTTAGTTAGGATGAAATAATATGATCGAACTGATGGTTAACGACATTATGTTTTTTATACGGGACAATACCGTCGCTGCAATCTCAATCGGTGCATTGGCAGTTGCATTTTTGGCGCTCTTTACCACCTATACTGCCATCAAAAAAATTCGATAATAATCCTCCTAATACTCGCCAAGGAGGCCCCATGGACCACCCCGGCATACAGCTGAAAGTCTGGGGCGATTTCGCCTGTTTTACCCGTCCAGAGATGAAGGTGGAGCGGGTCAGTTACGAGGTGATGACCCCCTCCGCCGCCCGCGGCATCCTGGAGGCGGTGTTGTGGAAGCCGGCCATCCGCTGGGTGGTTACCGCCATCGATGTCCTCGCCCCGGTCCGCTGGATCAGCGTGCGGCGCAATGAGGTGGGGGCGGTCATCTCCACCGCCAGCGCCCAGCAGGCGATGAAGCGCGGCAGCGGTCTGCTCGCTCTCAATGTGGAAGATGAGCGTCAGCAACGGGCCGGCCTGTTTCTGCGCCAGGTGGCCTACCGCATCCACGCCCATTTTGAGCTGACCGAGCGCGCCGGCCCCGGCGACAACCCCGGCAAATTCTCCGAGATGTTCCGCCGCCGAGCGGAGAAGGGGCAGTGCTTCAACCAACCCTATCTCGGCTGTCGTGAGTTCTCCGCCCACTTTGCCCTGGCCGACGATAACGAGCCGCCCTGCGCAGAGGTGGATGGCGACCTTGGTTGGATGCTCTACGACATCGACCACGCCGGCCCCGAACCCCGCCCGCTCTTTTTTCGTGCCCAACTGGAACAGGGTCGCCTACGCATCCCCGGCCGCGATAGCGAGGAGGTGCGGGGATGATCCTCCAGGCCCTAGCCGACTACTACCGACGTAAATACGCCGCCGAGCCGGGCGTGCTGCCGGAGTACGGTTTTCAGCAAATCGCCATCGACTTCGTTATCGTGGTCAATCCAGACGGCAGCTTGGATGCCCTAACCGACCAGCGCGAGCCCTCCGGCAAGCGCCTGGTGGGCCGGCCCACCCGCCTCCCCCAGGCGGTCAACCGCTCCTCCGGGGTGGCGGCCAACCTGTTGTGGGACCACGCCGGCTACGTGCTCGGCCACGACAGCAAAGGCAAACCGGAGCGTGCCCAGAAGCAGCTCACCGCCTTCATCGACCGTATCGAGAGCACCTTTCCAGCCCCACGCGATACGGCAGTGGAGGCGGTGCTGCGCTTTCTACACAACGACCCACTGCAAGCCGTTGAGGCGGACCCCAACTGGCCGGCCCTGCGTGACGAAGGGGGCAATCTCACCTTTGAGCTGGCCGGTGATGGGATGTTGGTCTGCGAGCGCCCTAGCGTCCAAGTGGCGCTGGGGGCGGCCGTCGCCCAGGAGGAGGGGGCCGCTGGGCTCTGCCTGGTCACGGGTCAGCGGGAGGCGGTGGCGCGCCTGCACGCCCCCATCAAAGGCGTAGCCGGGGGCCACACCACCGGTTGCAGCGTGGTCTCCTTTAACCTGGATGCCTTCACCTCCTACGGCAAATCCCAGGGTGAAAACGCCCCAGTGGGGGCGCACGCCGCCTTCGCCTACACCACCGCCCTCAACCACCTGCTGCGTTACGGCTCTCCTCAGCGGCTCACCCTGGCGGACGCCACCGTGGTGTTCTGGTCCGAGGGGGATGGCGAGCAGGAGTGCCTGTTCACGGAGGCGTTGGGGGACCATCCCGACCGCCACGCCGCGGCGGTGAAGGCGATACTGGAGTCCTATAAAAGCGGCGCGCCGCCGCGCCCAGATGACGAGGATCGCTTCTTTATCCTTGGCCTCGCCCCCAACGCCGCCCGCCTCTCGGTGCGGCTGTGGCAGCAGGGCACCACCCGCCAGATCGGCGAGCGCATCTATCGCCATTTTGACCTGCTACAGCTGGACCATGGCGGTGACCACCACGAGTCCCCCTCGATGCGTGCCCTGCTGCGGGCCATCGCCGTGCGCCACGAGGATGCCAACATCCCGCCCAACCTGGCCGGCGACACCCTGCGGGCCATCCTGGCGGGGCTGTACTACCCACGCACCCTGCTCAACGCCGCTATCCTGCGCAACCGTGCCGAGCAGGAGGTGACCACCCACCGCGCCGCCCTCCTCAAGGCGTGGCTCAACCGGCAGCAGCAGTGGGAGCGGGACAACGGCCAAGAGACACCCCTGACGCAGGAGAAGGAGATCGACGTGAGTCTGGACGAGAGCAACCACAACATCGGCTATCTGCTAGGTCGGCTGTTTCTGCTACTGGAGCAGGCGCAGGCCAGCGCCATCGGCTCCCGCCGCACCCTGCGGGAGCGCTACTTCGCCGTCGCCTCCACCAACCCGGCAGCGGTCTTCCCGCGGCTACTGCGCATGTACCAGCACTACAGCGCCAAGCTGGAGACCAACCACCCCGGCCTGGCCGTTGTCCTGGATCGGGAGATCGGCAAGGTGATGGAGCAGGTAGCGGGCTTCCCCGTCACCCTCGCCTTAGAGGACCAAGGCCGCTTCGCCATCGGCTACTACCACCAGCGCACCCGCTTCTTTGAGAAAAAAGAGAAGCCGGCTGCCGCGGAAGAAACCACCCACGCTTAAAGATGAGCCTCGAAGGAGCAAGGACCATGAGCACGCCGCTCACCCAGCGCCACGAATTTGTTCTGCTGTTTGATGTCACCCACGGCAACCCCAACGGCGATCCCGATGCCGACAATCTCCCGCGGCTCGATCCGGAGACCGGCCGCGGTCTGGTGACCGACGTGAGCCTCAAGCGCAAGGTGCGCAACTACGTGGGGATCGCCAAGGAGGAGCAGCCGCCCTATGAGATCTACATCAAAGAGAAGGCGGTGCTAAATCGCACCCACGAGCGGGCCTATAAGGCGGTGGGTGCGGAGGAGGAGTTGGCGGGGGAGGGGAAGAAGCGCAAGGGCAAGGGCGATACAGTGGAGTTGGCCCGTCGCTGGATCTGCGACAACTTCTACGACGTGCGGACCTTCGGCGCGGTGATGTCCACCGGCGTCAATGCCGGTCAGGTGCGCGGCCCAGTGCAGCTCACCTTTGCCCAGTCAGTGACGCCGGTGCTCACCCTGGAGCACTCCATCACCCGCATGGCGGTGGCCACCGAGCAGGAGGCGGAGAAGCAGCAGGGGGATAACCGCACCATGGGGCGCAAATACACCATCCCCTATGGCCTCTACCGTGCCCATGGCTTTATCTCCGCCCACCTCGCAGAGCATACCGGTTTTTCCGAGGCGGATCTCGAACTCCTGTTTGAGGCCCTCACCAACATGTTTGACCACGACCACTCCGCCGCCCGGGGCGAGATGGCCTGTCGCGGCCTCTACGTCTTCCGCCACGACAGCAAACTCGGCTGCGCCCCGGCCCACACCCTGCTGGAGCGGGTAAAGGTGCAGCCGCTCCAGCAACCGGCCCGCGGCTTTGAGGACTTTCAGGTGACGGTGATGGAGGAGGATCTCCCCGCCGGGGTGAGTCTCATCCGTCGGCTCGGCTGAGCCCCGCGCCGATGGTCGCGGCAGGGAGCGCCGAGCTGTACACGGAAGAGGAGCTTCTACCCCTCTCCGGCCTACAGCACCTGGCCTACTGCCCGCGGCAGTGGGCCCTCATCCATATCGAGCAGCAGTGGGGTGAGAATCGCTTCACCGCCGAGGGCAACCTCATGCATCGGCGTAGCGACAGCGGTGCGGCGGAGCAGCGTGGCGAACTCTATCTGGCCCGCTCCCTCCGTCTCCACTCACTGCGCCTGGGCCTCTCCGGCACCGCGGACGTGGTGGAGTTCCACCTGGACCCCGCCGGGGTGGCGCTGCCCGGTCGGCCGGGGCGGTGGCGGCCGGAGCCAGTGGAGTACAAGCGCGGGCGCCCCAAAAAAGGGGCGCATGATCGTGTCCAACTCTGTGCCCAGGCCCTCTGCCTGGAGGAGATGTTGGCGGTCGCCATCCCCCGTGGAGCGCTCTACTACGGCCAGACCCGCCGGCGCCAGGCCGTGGAGTTTGATGCCTCGCTGCGCGCCGCCACCACCGAGCTGGCGGCGCAGATGCATCGGCTATGGCAGGCGGGGGAGACGCCGCTGGCGGAGTATGGACCGCGCTGCGAGCAGTGCTCATTACTCCCGATCTGTCTGCCACAGGGGCGGCGAGTGGGGGAGGCGGC
>QKFD01000093.1 GCA_003251535.1 Chromatiales bacterium
GCAGGTCGGTTACGATCGCTATCTCAAAGTCAACACCGTGAAGCGACGCACTCATTCTCTATTCCGGCAAGGCCAGATGGTGTACGACCTCCTGCCGAATATGCGCGAGGAGTGGGCCGAAAAGATCATGCTCGCTTTCGTCGAGCTGATTCGCGCACAGCGCGCCCTTTCCCAGCTCTTTTTTGTCGTTTGAAATGAGGGGATGTCTAAGGGCAATTCCTGTAGTTCCGCTGGCATTCGGCGCGAAAACTGCCTTTTGGGGTGGCCCCATTGCCACCCCATCACCTACTCATTCGGGAAGGAGCGTGACCGCAGCGGCAGTTGGTGGCTTGGGCAGCGGGGCGAAATATCTTGCATGTCGCTCCTCACCAAGCCGCTGCCGGTCATGTCTCAACCCGGCTCTCCCCAGCGCAGCGGCAGCACGTGCGAAGGGGGTTGCTAATGGGCGTCGACAAGAGGTGCGAAACAGGGCCTCCTGCTGGGGGCCTGGAATGTAGTTCCGCTAGCATTCGACGCTAAACCACCTTGCGGGTGGCCCCATTGCCACCCCGCTATCTACCCAACATGGCCACCGTGGTGACCTTAGATCTAAAAAGTGCGCCGACAAGGGGATGGTGAAACATCCTGCTCTACCCCTGAGCTACGGCTCCGTCGATGGTGGAGCCGGCGGGATTTGAACCCGCGACCAGGTCGTCGTTAGCGATGTAGTTCCACCGGCATTCGGCGCGAAACTGTCTCGGCGGGGAGGCCCCATTGCCACCCCTTGCCTCTTCTAACGGGGTTACCCGTCTCCTAAAACCATCCGGCCGCTCTCTTCATAAGGTGATGGCCTCGATCCGCTCCACCCAGCTGGAGTGGCTGCTACCGGGCTCCGCAAACCGGCCCACTACTTCGAAGACCGCATCGCTAAAGCCCCCTATGTTGAGGATCTCCGCCCGCTCCTGCGCCTGGCTGGTGGCGTAGGGCTGGATATCGATGCAGACCAGCTTGGCCTGCCGATTCCGGGCCCGAAACGCCTCCCAGGCGGCCATGGTGTCGGTGGCGCCGCGGCGGTTACCTTCGATCCAGGACTCGTTATCGGAGAGGTAGATCACCAGATCCCCCTTCGCCTTGTGTCGATTCAGCTCCTGCAACGGCAGCGCGCAGTGGGTGCCTCCCCCGCCGAAGCGGGCCAACTTCTCGGCGTTGGTGAGGACCGTATTCCGTGGTGATAGCCGTACCCGATGCACATGGGTGTCAAACGGCAATACCTCCGCCCCTGGGTTTTTGCGCACCACCGCCGCGGCGAACAGCGCCGCTACATCGATGCAACGCACCGTACTGCTGGCCCCGCGCCGATAGCCGGTGGCGGGTGAGCTCATAGAGCCGGAGACATCCACCAGCAGATAGACCTTGCCGGCAAAGCGCGGCACGTTGTCGAGTGCTGCCTCCAGGGCCGCGTGCAGGGCCTCCCGTACTATGGATGGCACCTCTTTGCCGACGTTGGTCCAGGCGGCCAGCAGCTGGTAGGGCAGGGCCCGCGCCTTGCGCACCAGCTGGGCATCGGCCAATCGTTGGGCGATGAGGTGGGCCATCCCCGGTTCGTCGAACACCCCGTGGCGGGTGAAGCTGTTGAGATTCATGCGGGTCATCTGCCAGCTCCCATGGCGGGCGATATCTGTCCACTCCGCCCGGCCTAGTGGTTGGGCGGTGAGGAGCTGGAACGGTACCTGCGCCTGTACTGCACGATCCCCGGCCTTGAACGCCTCCAGGGCGCGGATCTCCTCCGGCAGCTGGGCGGCATCCACCGGCCGACCGATCAGGTAGCCCAGTAGGGCCTCTCGCTCGGCCGTCTCCGGCCGGGGGTGGACCATCTTCACCACATCCGCCAAGGAGGGGGACTGGCCCACCATGCCTTGGATAATGCGCCGCGCATCCACCTCGGTGAGCCAGCGCTGGAGTAACCGTTTCGGCCGGCTCCCTAGGGACTTACGGCCCACCGCCCCGGAGCGCATCACCTGTACGAAGTTGCGCACCATCCGGGCGTTGTCCATCACCCGTGGGAAGATCCGCTCCAGCAGGGCGCCATCCCGGATCGAGAGCACCGCGGCTAGCAGGGCCGGCATATCTTTCATCTGCCCCTGCTCCCGCGCATAGAGCGCAGTGCGGGCGATGAACTCCGGCGCTACCTCGTCGCACAGCTTGAGCAGGGTGCCAAGCTGGGTCTGGGCATCGGCGTAGAAGGTACCGTTCAGGCAACCCGTCACCGCGTACTGTGCCAATGCCTGCTGTGGGGTCAGGCGGTAGGCCACACCCCCCGCTTCGTTGCGGGTATCCGTCTTTGGCAATGGCTGTCCGCGGAGGGAGCTAAACAGTGCTTTGTTGGCCATGGTGCTCTCCTGCTGAGCATGGGTGTTCTGCTCGGGTAATAGCGAGAGACGTGCCAAGTTTTGCGTTAATGGTGTATCTAATTGTTATAAAAGCATTTTATTGTGGATTTGGCCGCTGGGCAGGGGTTTTGCCTGACGAGCCACCCTATGCCAATATAGATTTTTAGATAATGCTTTATAGGATTGGCGCGCCATGCCCCGTACCGTTGTCATCGGTCTGCTCGGTACCACCCTCGACTACAGCAGAGACGTGGAGGGGCGCTGGGGGCGCTGGCGCCCCACCCTCTCTATCTGCCAACAGGAGACGCTGGTGGTGGATCGGTTAGAGCTGCTGTGTGATCCGCGCCACCGCGCCATGGCACAACAACTGGCGACCGATATCGGCAGCGCCTCGCCGGAGACCGAGGTGCGCATCCATGAGTTGGCGGTGGCCGATTGGTGGGAGTTGGAGGAGGTCTATGGTGCGCTGCATGACTTCGCCCGCCGCTATCCATTTGAGCCGGAGGAGGAGGAGTACCTGATCCACATCACCACCGGCACCCATGTGGCGCAGATCTGTCTCTTTCTCCTCACCGAGGCGCGTTACCTGCCCGGGCGCCTATTGCAGAGTTCACCCCCAGGCAGGCGAGAGCATCTGCCGGTAGAGCCGGGCCGCTTGCGCATCTTTGATCTCGACCTCTCCCGTTACGACCGCCTGGCCTCCCGTTTTCAGCAGGAGCAGAGGGAGGCGACGACCCACCTCAAATCGGGGATTGCCACCGCCAATCGGGTCTTTAACCGCATGATCGAGCGTATCGAGACGGTGGCGATGCGCTCCCGCGAGCCGATCTTGCTGATGGGGCCGACCGGTGCCGGTAAGTCCCATCTCGCCCGCCGGGTCTATGAGGTGAAGCAGGGGCGGCGGTTGCTGGAGGGGCGTTTTGTGGAGGTGAACTGCGCCACTTTGCGGGGCGATGGGGCGATGTCAACCCTCTTTGGCCATGTCAAAGGGGCCTTTACCGGGGCGCAGCGGGATCGGCCTGGTCTGCTGCGGGCTGCCGATGGTGGGTTGCTGTTTCTGGACGAGATCGGCGAGTTGGGTCTGGACGAGCAGACCATGCTGCTGCGGGCCCTGGAGGAGCGGCGCTTCCTGCCGCTGGGGGAGGACCAGGAGGTGGGGAGCGACTTTCAGCTCATCGCCGGTACCAACCGCGATCTGGCAACCGAGGTGGCGGCGGGGCGTTTTCGCGCCGATCTATTCGCCCGTATCAACTGCTGGAGCTTTACCCTGCCGGGGTTGGCGGAGCGGCGCGAGGATATCGAGCCCAATCTGGACTATGAGCTGGAGCGGTTTGCCTCTCGCCATGGGAGCCGTGTCACCTTTAGCCGTGAGGCGCGTAGTGCCTACCTCGCCTTTGCCCGCTCGCTTGACTGCCCTTGGCGCGGCAACTTCCGCGATCTCAACGCCTCGGTCACCCGTATGGCCACCCTCGCCCCTGGCGGGCGCATCACGACCGCAGAGGTGGCTGAGGAGATCGACCGCCTACGCCAACTGTGGGCGGCCACCCCACCCCATGGGGTGGAGGACGACCCCCTCGCTGGTCTGGCGCTGGGGGAGCTGGATCTATTTGATCGGGTGCAGTTGGCGGAGGTTGTGCGTGTCTGCCGTAGTAGCCCCTCCCTCTCCGCTGCGGGGCGGCGGCTGTTCGCCGTCTCGCGTGAGGGGCGCAGTTCGGTCAACGATGCCGACCGATTGCGCAAATACCTCGCCCGTTTTGGCCTGGAGTGGGCGACGGTGCGGCCCTCTTCCCTCGTATAACTGCCAGGTGCAAAAGATAATCTGTGCGGTGTACCCTGCCCGGACCCCATTCAAACTACTACGTGTGAGGCATCGCCATTATGGGTTTTGGGAGCTTCGTCATTGGGTTTCTTGTGCTTGTGGGTGTCTTTGCCTTTCTGGCGGTGAAGACGGTACCCCAAGGGATGGAGTACACCGTAGAGCGGCTAGGTAAATATGTCCGCACCCTGGAACCAGGGATCAGCTTGATTGCGCCTCTTTTCGAGAATGTTGGGCGCAAAATCAATATGATGGAGACGGTCCTGGATGTCCCCTCACAGGAGGTGATCACCCGCGACAACGCCATGGTGAAGGTGGATGGCGTGGTCTTCTTCCAGATCCTCGATGCCGCCAAAGCGGCCTACGAGGTGAACAATCTGGAGTTTGCCATCCTCAATCTCACCATGACCAACGTCCGTACCGTCATGGGCTCTATGGATCTGGACGAGCTGCTCTCCAAGCGCGATGAGATCAACGCCAAGCTCCTGGCCGTGGTCGATGACGCCACCACGCCGTGGGGGGTCAAGATCACCCGTATCGAGATCAAGGACATCACCCCGCCCACCAATCTGGTGGAGGCGATGGCGCGGCAGATGACTGCCGAGCGGCAGAAGCGCGCTGCCGTGCTGGAGGCAGAGGGGCTGCGGCAGGCGGAGGTGCTGCGGGCCGATGGTGAGAAGCAGGCCACCATCCTGGAGGCGGAGGGGCGTAAAGAGGCGGCATTCCGTGAGGCAGAGGCGCGGGAGCGCTTGGCTGAGGCGGAGGCCAAGGCCACCATCATGGTCTCCCAGGCCATCGCCAAGGGGGATCTCAATGCGGTCAACTACTTCGTCGCCCAGAAGTATATCGAGGCGTTGACCACCATCGGCAGTGCCCCCAACCAGAAGCTGGTGTTGATGCCGCTGGAGGCCAGCGGGGTGATCGGTGCCATTGGCGGTATTGCCGAGTTGGCCAAGGATGCACTGAAGCAGACGGGGCGTGGGGCCGAGGAGCTTTAACGATGGAGCACATCAACTATTGGCAGTGGTGGATCGCCGCGGTCGTCTTTGTGGTGCTAGAGATGCTGTTGCCCGGGATCTTCTTCCTCTGGCTTGGGATTGCCGCGGTCCTGCTCGGTTTCTTGGCCCTGCTGCTGCCGGGGCTCTCATGGGAGGTGGAGGTGATGCTGTTTGCCGTCACCACCTTTGTCAGCGCCGCCTTTGGCTGGCGTTATCTCTACGACAAGAGCAAAAGCAGCGATCAGCCCAAGCTCAATCGGCGCGGCGAGCAGTACATCGGTCGCACCTTCACCCTGTCAGAACCTATCGAGAACGGCTACGGCAAGATCCGGGTGGATGACACCACCTGGCGCATCCGTGGTGAGCCTCTGGAGCGTGGTGCCAAGGTCAAGGTGACGGGGGTCGATGGTGTCGTGTTAGTGGTGGCCGTAGAGGAGTGAGTGCACCACTACCCGCTGCGCTGCTGCTAACAGACCTTTGAGCCCAGTGCCTAGCTGTGTTAGCAATCGCTCTCCTAGGGATTGGGATAGCTGCCCGTTGCGCAAGGAGCCTCCCCAAGACCGAGCGCGTCCTGTTATGGCTGGAGGGCTGGGCGTGCCGCAAAGGAGAACAACAATGAAAATATATCGATCCCTTCCTCTTCTCATCGCCCTCTGTACGGCCGCTGGCGCCGCAGTGGCCGAGGAGTGTACTTGGATTGAGAAGGCGCAGGCCGAGCCCGACTTGGTGACACTCCAGGGCCAGATGGAGCAGCTGACCAACTGGCCTAGCGAGCAGTGTGCAGCGCTGGAGAGTGGCGCGCTGGAGGACTATAAGGCGTGTTACTGCAAGACGGTGGCGGACCAGCTCACTCGCTTCAAACAGGCCCTGGACGAGACCCTTGCCACCCACCCCGAGTGGCGCGGAAAGAAAATCTGCTACAAGTCGGACGCCACCACCTCCGTGAATCTCTGGCTCGACTCCTACGAGAGCATCGCCAACCGCTGCCCCTCCCCGTAGGGAGGCAACAGCACCTCTTTCTCTCCAGGTGGGCGAGGCTCAGCGGCTGTTGGCCGCGCTCACCTGGAGGGTTCCCTCCCCCTCCGTGGCCGCCTGCACTAGCGGCAGCATCTGTGACAGCGGGGTGGGCTGCCGGCCTAGACGCCACTCGTAGATGGTGGTGTAGGCGAGGATGCGCTTCACATACTCGCGGGTCTCATCAAAGGTGATGCCGGAGATCCAGATATCGGCCGGGAGCTGGCCACTGCTGGGGAGCCAGCGGGTCACCCGCCCTGGGCCAGCGTTGTAGGCCGCCATGGTGAAGACACGGTTGCCGTTATAGCGCTCCAGCAGGTGCTTGAGATGGGCCGTGCCCAGGCGCAGATTGTGGCGGGGCACCAGCAGATCACCCATATCGCTCAGCTGGTACTTGATCTGGCGGGCCGTTAAGCGCGCCGTGGCGGGCATCAGCTGCATCAGGCCCAAGGCGCCGGCGCGGGAGCGGGCCGCGGCGTTGAAGGCGCTCTCTTGGCGCATCACTGCATAGACGAAGGCATCATCCAGCTCCTGCGCCTTGGCCTCCTCCACGACCGTGGCGCGGAAGGGCAGCGGAAAGCGCAGCTCCAGGTCATCGATGGCCTCGGTCTTGGCGATGGTCATGATGACGAGATCGTGCCACCCCAGCGTCTGCCCCATCTCCGCAGCTGCCCGCAGCTCGGTGCCGGTCAGTTGAAGGGTGGCATCGCGCCATTCACGCCGCGCATCCAATACCCGATCCACGGCCATCAATTCACTGACCCGCTGCATTGCCGGTAGGGCGGCAACACTGCGTCGCGCACCCTCCGTGGCCGTGACGCTAGCGGCCGAGATGGCGGGTGGTTGGCCAATCTGTTCGGCGCTTAGGAAGCCATAGTAGGAGCGATCGGCCGCCGCTCGGGTGAACTCGGTGCGCGCCTCGTTGTGCCGACCAAGTGCTTCAAAGGCGCGTCCCCGCCAGTAGGTCCAGCGGCTATCATCCCGCTCCTGGGCCGGCAGGGCGGCGATCCCCTCCAACACCGCAGGCCACGCCTGCTGCCATAGGGCGCTACGGATGCGCCAGTGGCGCACATCGTCGTCGGCATCGGGCATGACCGCCATCAGGGCGGCCAGACGAGCGCTGGCGTCGGGGTCGCGCCGGTATGCCTTATATAGGGCGATGGTCCGTTCGGTGCGATTGCGCTGTTCGCGGCTGAGACGGTAGTGGTCGCGCCGTTGCTGCCAGAGTTGGTCGGCGCTATTGAGGTCACGGCGGGCCAGCCAGCGCACCCCGTAGGCAAACGCCGCTGCCGCCATCGGCGACTCTTTATTCAGCGGTAGCTGGGGCAGCTCCCGTTTGGGGTTGTCATAGACCTTAATCCAGCGGGCCAGCCAATCCTGCTCCCCTTTGGTCAATGAGCGGCCCAGCCAGCGGGCGAGGGAGATCTGCTTACCATCCATCGCCAACTCGATACGCCCACGTATCTTGTCACTGCTCATCTGACCGGCGGCCCGCCAGGCATCAAACACGGGGTTGCAGGCATCGGGTTGGGACTTCCCCACGAGCCAGAGTCCATCCACCTCGCGCCAGAGGGCGGCGTCGATATCTCTGGCTGCGATGCGGGCGTGGAGGTAGTGGCAGTTCAGCTCGGTGTCGGTGCGCTCTGCCTTGTCAAAGACCTCGGCGTATTTACCCCAGCGCTGCTCTTTTGCCAGGTGGACCAACCAGGCGTAGCGCATCCGCCGCTCCAGCGGTCCACCGGCATTGGCGTGGATAAACGCCGCCACGGTGGCGTCGTCCGTCTGTTTGAGGTGGGTACGCAGGTAGTCGAACTGCAAATAGGGGTAGAGCGGGTAGCCCTCCAGGGTCGCGGCAATGCGCCAGAAATCGTCCAGCTGACCCTGATCCAGCGCCTTGGCGGCGGCGCGGAACTGATCACGCTGGGCCTCTAAGGAAGGGGCTGCCAGCAGAGAAGTGGGGAGGGCGACGATGAGGGCGAAGAGCAGAGATAGGGCTGTGCGCATGGTGATCGGTGTGGATCCAAAATTCCAGGGGGCTGAGGGGGCCGTGGGTGGGGCGGGTCCAGGTCACCCTGGCCAACTGTGCCTAGCCACGGTCTAGCCAGTGCTTGCGCGGCATAGTGACACCGCTGGCGGCCGACTATATTGAATACGCTCGATCATAGCCCGCCCCTTGGCTGGGTTGCCACCTCACCCCTTGTTTAGCCATCCCCCCTGCCTCCCCGGAAGGTTTGGGGACGGGTAGTGGGCCCAGAATGGAGCCGTGGCCAAGGGATTAGGTAGAAGGGTGTATAGAAAGGGATAGGTGGGATGGAACCCGTATCCGCCCGAAGACACTTTTAAGTAACAAGTCTGTGAGCGTTCGGTAACCACTAATATATGTAGCGTGATTGAGCCACAGCTTAAGTTTCCCTTAGCATCGCCCCATTCCAGGGGTATTGGCCCAAGTGGCGCTTTGACAACTGCGATGAGCTTCACACAGAATGCCGCAGCGTCAGTGGCCAATCTTAATTGCTACTCAAAAGCATTCATCAGAGATTTAACCTCTTAGTGGGTTTGGCACCTCTCCGCGGGTGCTTAAGTGAACTAAATAATCGAATCGTAACGGGAGCTTGTGCTTCCCGGGGGATGTTTACCATGGCTCGTCTGAAGACCCTTACGGTCGCCGCTCTGCTTGGGTTGGCCACTGCTCAACCACTCATGGTTTCGGCCGATCCCTATCCGCCGGACTGGGGTGCGGGGGTGCCCAATGAGGCGACTGGACCGATCCACTTTGCCCCGGCGCTCTGGCCCAACGAGCCTGCTGATCCCGTTAACTGCGCCCTGAATTGCGGTGACTGGAAGCCCTATACCCGTTTCCAAGGGGATATCAACGACCCCCGGGTACAGGACCCCTCCAACGGCGGTACCTCGCCGCAGAACTACGTCAACGTCTCCTCCTCCTGTATCGATAAGAGCTACCCCAGCATCTACTACTACCTGTACCACGGGGCGACGCCGGAAGAGGATGTGATCATGTTCCGCTGGCGGGTGGAGCAGATCGCTAATAACTACGCCACCGGCCCTTCCGCGGGTAACTTTGGCGCGACCGATCCCTGGAGCTCCGCCCTCTGGACGGTGCTGTTTGACGTGGATGGGGACGGATACCGCGACATTGCCGCCCACCTCAACGGCTCTTCGGGAGATCCCTCCCATCCGGTGGATATGCTGGCGGGTATCTGGGGCAACATCCCCACGCAGTCCATTGACTACCTGTCGGATCCCTCGATCCACCTCATTGCCCACAACCCGACGGCCTTTACCTCCGGCAGTACCATCCTCAACTTCCAGGACAGCTTGACCCCCACCACCACCTGGCCCAATGGCGCCCATGAGACGGTGTGGGACTACGGCACCACCCGTGCCAAGCTGGTCTCCAGCAACGCCTGTAACGAGTACTTCGTTGACTACCAGATCCCGGTGCGGATGCTGGATGCCTCACCGACCGGTCCCAATCCGGCGCTGAACGGGCCGAAGATCACCCGTGACACCCCTATTTCGATGCTGTTCTGCACCGCTAACAGCCTCAACAATCCGTTCCAGAAGGACTGCTCGCTCAACAAAGATTGGAGTGCTGACGCCAGCCAGCCGGGACCGTTTGGCGACTATCTCTCCTTCAATCAGGCAGAGCCCTACAGCCAGCCCATCGTCTCCAGCGTCACCGCCAGTGGGCCGGCCACCTGCCCTGGGACCTACCAGCTCACCGCCAAGGTGCAGGACACCTTGGCCCTGCAAAACGGCGTGGTGATCCCGTCGGTGCAGCAGGTCGATTTCTACTACTGGTATGACGCCGATGGTGACGGCCTGGCCAACGATGCCGGCAGCACCTGGACCCGCATTACCCCCAGCGCCAGCCTCAAGAGCGGCACGCTCAACACCTGGAACGCCAGCTGGGACGCCACCGCACTGCTCAAGGGCAAGTATCTGGTGGCGGTGCAGGCGGTGGATGACAACACCCTGGTGGACGACGATATGGTCCCGTCAGGGGTGGACAACCGCACCTTCTCTTACCTGTCAGGCGATGCCAGCAACAACGGCATCTACCTGAATGGTGCCTGGGTAGCGGGGCAAGATGTGCTGTTCCCGGCCCACTCCCCGAGCATGACCCCTTCGGCCACCGAGAACTGGTATGGCAACCCCACGGTCACTGGGGTACAGACCGCCCCCATCGGCGTGGCCATCAACGCCTGTGGTGTCGCCCCCACCGTCTCCAAGGCCGCTACCCCGAGCAACCCGACCGTCGGTGAGACCGTCACCTTTACGGTGACCTTCGCCAACACCGGCAACCCCAACTCGGTCACCCTCGCGTCGCTGGTTGACCACCTGCCGGCCGGCTTCAACTACATCAACACCACCGGCGGCACCTTGCTGGGCTCCGTTGCTACGGCACCCACCGGTGGCGATAGCGGTGATATCACCTGGACCTTCACCAATCCCACGACGGTCGCGGCCAGTGGCTCCGAGACCCTCATTTTTACCGCCTCCGCGGCCTCGGTGGTGGGGACCTACAACAACGTAGTGGACGCCGACTCCAGCTTCGGTCTGGTGACCTCCCCGCCGGTGACGGTTGCGGTAGGGGCGCCGCGCCTCACCATTGCCAAAAGCTCCAGTGTGCTGAGCGCCTCCCCTGGCGACGCGGTGACCTACACCATCACCTACGCCAATGACGCCTCGGTGGCGGTGACCAATGCGGTGATCACCGATACCCTGCCCCTTGGCCTCGACTTTGTTAACGTCGCCAACGGTGGTAGCTATACCGTGGCTACCCGCACCCTTACCTGGAATGTGGGTGATCTGGCACCGGGCGACGGCCCGTTCACCGTCAGCTTCAATGCCATGGTCTCCACCCCCTACCCGGCGGTGGCGACGGTGCCGCTCGTCAATACGGCCTCCATCACCTCGGACCAGACCGCGCCGGCCAACGCCTCCAGCTCCATCTTTGTCGATGTGCCACGGCCGACCCTCGCCTTGCAGAAGAGCGCCTCGCCGAGCCTGGTGAACGAGGGGGCGAACACCACCTTTACCATCAGCTACGCCAATACTGGCACCGGCGCCGCCTCCAACGTGGTGATCAGCGATCCGCTGCCGGCTGGCTTTACCTACGTCTCCTCCTCCCCCGCCGCGGACAGCGCCCCGACGGTGGGCACCAACGGCACGCTGATCTGGAATATCGGCAGTGTCGCCGCTGGCGCCACAGGGAGCGTGAGCGTAACGGCTACCGCCAGCTCGCCTTACTCCGACGCCAACCCGGCCATCAATAGCGCCACTATCACCGCCACCGAAAATCCCGCTGGGGTGACCGCTGAGGCCCAGGTCGGGGTCAACCAGGGCGCCCAGCTCTGCCGTACCTACTACCTCTCCGATACCCAGGCCACCATCGAGCTGGTGGGTTCGCAGTACACCGGTACCACCGATGTCCCGAGCGGTGGCAGCACCACGCTTCAGGTCTACATCCCGCCCAACGCCGCCCCTGTGCCGGAGATCGAGGTGGCACGGTTCTATCAGGACCCGCTCTCTCCCTACCTGGTCACCTTTGACGGCAGCTCGACCCTCTCCGGTCAGATTGACTACACCAAGTCCAGCGCCCTTGGGGGAGCCGCTAACTCCAACCTCACCCTCTGGGTGCGGCTCTATGACTTCAATCCGGGGGATGGTAGCGAGACCCTGCTGGGCTCCACCTCTTACGTAGATAACGGCAGCCCCACACCGCCGGTGGACCTCGCTGCGGTCACCCCGTCAGGTAGTCTGCCGAAGGGGCACCGCCTGCTGTGGGTGGTCTCCGTGGTAATGGCCCAAAACAAGGCCACCACCATGGAGCTGCAGGTGAACAGCACCGGCAGTAACACCGAGATCTGCTCGCCGCCGCCGGCCAACCTCACCCTTAATAAGGCGGTGGATAAGCTCTCTGCCCTGCCTGGTGATGCACTCCAGTACACCCTGGTATTCACCAACACCAGTGGTACCACTGCGGCGACCAACGCCATCATTACCGACACCCTGCCGGCGGGCGTCAATTTTGTCAGCGCTACGCTGAACGGCTCGCCCATTGCGGAAAGCGCCTTGGGTGGCAACGCCTACGCCTTCGACGTGGGCAGTGTGGCGGCCAATGGCAGCGGTACCCTGGTCATCAACGCCACTATTGATGCCGGTCTCTCCGCTGCGGTGACCAGCGTTACCAATAACGGCTACATAGAGAGCGACCAGACCTCGCCCACCACCCCGGTGACCGCCACCACCAATATCACCGGCGCGGGCGGCGGTAGTGGTAGTCCGGTACTGGTGCTCCAGAAGAGTGCCAACCTGACCTTGGTGCAGCCGGGCGATGCGGTGACCTACACCATTACCGTGCTCAACGCCGGCGATGGCGATGCCACCAGCGTCAATGTGCAGGATATTGCCCCGGAGACCAGCTGGTACCACTACCGCGTCGCCTCCATTGCCGGTGGCGACAGCCGGAACGTGGTGGGCTCTACCCTGAGCTGGACCATCAACACCTTGGCACCGGGCGCCAGCGCCAGCCTGAGCTTCATCATGGATGCGGATGCCTCCGGTCTACCGAGTGGCCTCACCGTGGTGGACAACATCGCCTCGGTCACCTCGACCGAGGTGGGGACGCCGGTGGATAGCAACACCGTGACCATCACCGCTACCACCAACCCCTACCTCACCATCGCCAAGTCGGTCGCGCCGCTGGGTACCGCCGCACCTGGTGATCTGCTCACCTATACCGTGGCCGTTACCAATACCGGTTCAGGTGATGCCACCGGTGTGGTGGTGACCGACCCCATCCCCACCTACACCAGCTTCTCCGGCAATATCGTGGTGAGTGGCGGTGGCAGTGCGACCTTCGACACCGTAAACAACCGCATCGTCTACGATGTCGGCACGCTCACCGCCGGTGCCACTGCCAGCGTCGCCTTTGACGTGACGGTGGACACCCCGCTGACCAGCGGCAGCTCCACCCTCAGCAACACCGCCGCGGTGGCTGCCTCCAACGCCGGTGGCGGCGAAGATACGGTGACGACCTCGGCCCAGGCGGCGCCCGCCTTCTTCCTGGACAAGAGTGGTCCGGCCGCAGCACCACTACCGGCTGCCACGTTGACCAGCGACGCCTCGGCCGCCACGCTGCTGTTTGTTGACGACATCAGTCGCCTCAGCCTCGGCCAAGCGGTGCGCATCGGCTCTACCATCGCCCGCATCACCGCGCTCGGTGGCCAAAATGTCACCTTGGATAGTGCCGTGACCGCTGTGGCGGGAACGCCTGTCTACAGCTCCATTGCCTACACCATTACCTGGCGCAATACCGGCGATGCCAACGCCACCAACGTGGTGGTGAGCGATACCTTGCCGGGTAGCTTCCTCTACGTCACCGCCACCCCCACTGCCACCACGGCACCGACGCCGGGTAACAGCGGCACGGTGACTTGGAACCTCGGCACTGTGGCACCCGGTGAGAGCGGCACTCTCAAGGTGGAGGTGATCCCCACGGCCATCGGTAGCTACACCAATACCGCTACCCTGACGGCCGATGGCGGCATCAACCTCAGCGACCCTGTTGTTACCGGGATCGGCGGCCTGGTGCCCACCAAGGTGACCTCTACCCCCTATAGCATTCCAGGTGGTAGCGCCGTCTACACCATCACCGTCCACAACACCCTGGCGGTGACGGCCAGCGGGGTGGTGGTGACCGATCTACTCCCGTCCGGCTGGACCTGGGCCAGCACCACCGATGTCTCCATCGGCGGTAGCTCGCAGGGGGCGCCAGCCGCCAGTGGCGACGCCAACCAGCCGCAGTGGGGACCCTTCTCCATCCCGGCCGGTGAGGCGCTGGTGATCCAGTTCACCGCCGCTGTACCCGCCAGTGCAGGGGCCGCTACCTATCAGAACGGGGTGGATGTCACCTCCAGCAACGCAGCGGTGACACCGTTCGATCCCCTCATCACCAAGGAAGAGGATGTCACCATCCTGGCCGATGGCACGGGTCTCATTGAGGGTTATGTCTACCGCGACAACGACTCCAACGGCCTGTTTGACCCGGCCGTCGATACCGCCTTTGCCAACGTGCTGGTGCAGATCACCGACAGCGTGGAGCCCAACCCCTACGAGGTCTACACCGATAGCAGCGGTTACTTCATCCGGGTAGTGGCGGCGGGTAACGCCGATGTCGATGTCAACGAGGTGCAGCTCCCGGCTGGCCTCGCCCTGACCACCGACCTCAACCACCAAGGTACCGACCCCACCACCGTGGTTGTGCCCAACCAGGCCTCCACCAGTGACCTCACCGGTTACCTGGGGGCCTCCACGGCCGATCTCGCGGTGACCAAGGATGATGGGGTCACCTCGGTGGCCGCCAACGGCACCACCACCTACACCATTGTGGTCAGCAACGTCGGCCCCGACGCCGCTGACGGTACCGTGGTGACGGATCCCGCTGCCGTCGGTCTCACCAAGACCGCAGTGGGCTGTAGTGCCGCTGGTGGGGCTGCCTGCCCAGGGGCGCTCAGCATTGCCGCTCTGGAGAGTGGGGTCACCATCCCCACCCTGCCGTTAGGGGGTAGCGTCACCTTCACGGTGGATGCCAATGTCACGGCTGCATCTGGCAGCACGGTGACCAACACCGCCAGCCTGACCCTACCGGCCGGCGCGACCGATCCCACTCCGGCCGATCTGAGCGCCAGCGATACCGATGATGTGACGGCGGCCCTCGATGGCACCATCACCGGTCAGCTCTATATCGACAACAACGGCAATGGCCTCTACGACGCCGGTGATACCCCCATCGTCGGTACCGATGTGGAGATCACCACCAGCGTCGGCGGCACCATCACCGTAACCACCGATGGTGCTGGCCAGTTCTCGCAGCCGGTGCCGTCCGGGCTGACCAAGGTGGATGTGGTCGATGCCACCCTGCCGGCCAACCTCACGCTGACCACGGACAGCAACGGTGAGGGCAGTGACTACACCATGGTCACCGTCCCCTCCGGTGGCAGTGCCAACGACAACACCGGTTATGTGGCGGCCCCGGCCGGCACCACCGGCACGGTGGATGGCACGGTCTATGAGGATGTAAACGGCAACGGCATCTTTGATGCCGGTGATACCCCGCTGGCGGGGGTTGAGGTGGAGATCACCACCAGTGAAGGCGGCATCATCACCGTCGTCACCGATGGCTCCGGCCAGTTCAGCGCCACCGTGCCGGCGGGCAGCACCATCGTCGATGTGGTGGATAGCACCCTGCCATCAGGTCTCACCCTCACCACCGATAGCAGTGGCGAAGGGAGTGACTTCACTGTGGTGAACGTCCCGGCCGGTGGTTCAGTCACCGACAACACCGGCTACGTGGCGGCCCCGGCCGGCACCACCGGTATCGTCAATGGCACGGTCTATGAGGATGTAAACGGCAACGGCATCTTTGATGCCGGTGATACCCCGTTGGTCGGGGTCGAGGTGGAGATCACCACCAGCGAGGGCGGTGTCATGACCGTCGTCACCGATGGCGCCGGTCTGTTCAGCGCCGTCGTACCGGCGGGTAGCACCATCGTCGATGTGGTGGATAGCACCCTGCCGGCGGGCCTCAGTCTCACCACCGATGCCAGTGGCGAGGGGAGCGACTTCACCGTCGTCAATGTCCCGGCCAATGGCAGTGCGACCGACAACACCGGCTACGTCTCGGCGGCCACCGGTAGCGTGGGTGGCACCATCTACCAGGATATGAACGGTAACGGCCTCTTCGACGCTGGCGATGTCCCGCTGGCGGGGGTCGAGGTGATCGTCACCACCGCGGATGGTGGTGTGCTCACCCTAGTGACCGATGCCGCTGGCCAGTTCAGCGCCACGGTGGCGGCGGGTAGCACCATCGTCGATGTGGTGGACGGCACCCTGCCGGCCAACCTGACTCTGACCACCGACACCAATGGCGAGGGCAGCGACTACACCGTGGTCACCGTCCCAGCCGGCGGCAGTGCAACCGACAACACCGGTTATGTGGCGGCCCCGGCCGGCACCACCGGCACGGTCGATGGCACGGTCTATGAGGACGTCAACGGCAACGGCGTTTTTGATGCCGGCGATACCCCGCTGGCGGGGGTCGAGGTGGAGATCACCACCAGTGAGGGTGGTCTCATCACCGTCGTCACCGATGGGTCGGGCCACTTCAGCGCCGTCGTACCGGCGGGTAGCACCATCGTCGATGTGGTGGATAGCACCCTGCCGGCGGGCCTCAGTCTCACCACCGATGCCAGCGGCGAGGGGAGCGACTTCACCGTCGTCAATGTCCCGGCCAACGGCAGCGTCACCGACAACACCGGCTACGTCTCGGCGGCCACCGGTAGCGTGGGTGGCACCATCTACCAGGATATGAACGGTAACGGCCTCTTCGACGCTGGCGATGTCCCGCTGGCGGGGGTC